>NZ_JBEQCT010000002.1:0-762887 GCF_046054155.1 Celerinatantimonas yamalensis | reverse complement strand
GGATGTTGAGTGAACGCATTGATGATAAAGCGATATTAAGCCTCATTAGTCAATGGCTGAAAGCGCGGATCAAAACGCCCGAAGGGGTATTCGAGAAACCGCAGAGTGGTTCGCCACAAGGTGGAATTATCAGCCCAGTGCTGGCGAATATCTATCTCCACTATGCTCTTGATGTATGGTTTGAAAAGAAAGTAAAACCGGCAATGCGCGGACGATGCATGATGATCCGCTATGCAGATGATTTTGTCTGTGCATTTCAATTTGTAAGGGATGCCGAGCGCTTTTACAAGGTACTACCGAAACGATTAAAGACGTTACCTTAAAAATAAGCAATTTGGACGTAGCAGAAGATAAGACATCATTAATACGCTTCAGCCGATTTCATGTCGGGCGAAAACGTCACTTTGTATTTCTAGGATTTGAATTTTATTGGGGAACAGATACCAATGGTAAAGCGAGGTTAAGGCGAAGAACTGCGGTTAAGAAGCAGAAAGCCACACTAAGCGAATATTACCAATGGATAAAGGCAAAACGATCACTCAAATTGAGAGAGTGGTTGCCGTAATTGAAACGAAAACTGCTAGGATTTAGGAATTACTTTGGACTGCCCGATAACAGTCGCAGCTTATCGCATTTATACAATTATGTTTTGCATACACTGTACAAATGGCTGAACAGGCGAAGTGGCCGGCAAAGTTATAACTGGAGTCATTTCAAGAAGATGTTAACGTATTTTAAAATTGAGGTACCGAAAGTTAGCGAGCGAAATGTGCTTGTTGACTGGTACTAGGGTCGTGTTTTACACGAGTGACTATATAACTGAAGAGCCGGATGCGGTAGTTCCGCACGTCCGGATCTGTGCGGGGTCGCCTCAGTAATGGGGCGCTCTACCGCGATTGTGAAAAAGTCGGCTATCAGCTAAATTAGGATAGAGCATGAATACTCACGCAGACAAAATGCAAGAAAGCAAAAGGCAATCGGTTGCGAATGACTTTTCTCAAAATCGCAGCACTGGAAAGGGATATTTTCAGTTTGTGGATAACCGACCGGAAGCGATTGCTCAGAGAAAGATGCAAGAGATAGCTAATAATAGCCAGAAAACATCGAATTTCAGAAGTTTTCCTAGAAACGAAAACCACATTGTTCAGAGAGAGTTAGACCCTGAAACAGACACTGTTGATTCAAATCCAGATGTTTATAATAAAATTATTAATAGCCACATTGATATGATTGGAATATTACGCCGAAAATTTGACAATAACACTTTATATGTTGGAATAGGAGGAAGTCCAGAATTACTAATAAGGAGTATGAAAGAAATTGGTGTTACACCGACCCCAGTTATTATTCCAGCTACTTCATTGCCATCGATAGAAACTCTTAAAGAAACCGCTCTTGACATGGATTTGGAAGAGAATACTTATCTCGATCGTGTTTCAAATTATTTTAATCAATTTATTAAAAACAAGGGTTCGACAGCCTCTACTATTGTTGTTCTTGACTATGTAAGTTCTGGCACATCGCTAAGAAGTGCTTTAGGTATAATTCAGGGGCTTTTTCCAGAAAAGCAAGTTCTTGGTCAGCCTATTGCGATGAAAGGTGAAGCTGTTGCAGATGAATTTCTTTCACCACTTATTGCTGACGCAGAACTAATTGGTCTATTAAATACTGATGGAGTAAAAAAACTTACTAGAACTGTCCCTTCAGTACCAATCGATATTGATTCCTTATCCGAAGATGGAAGATTGATGAATAAGGCTTTTGAGGCGAATCCGAAGATGAAAATTGAACCAAATTTCAAAGACAAAAAACGTAATAGAAATGAAGTTGTTGAGGAAGTGAGTAAAAGAGCTAAACACCTCTCTACTAATAGAGAGCTTCTACCCGAAAGACATGAATCGTATAAATAAAGCCTATAACAAAAAATAAATGCCATTAAAACAGGCCGTTTATTCAAACCGTTATGAAGTGATATGCAATGCACATAACAAGGTGCTGTTGGCGGACTGGTTTTCCGCTGCGCTCCAAATCAGCCGCAAAGCACGGCGTTATGCGCAGGGAGACCTCAGTGAAAAATACAGTTTTAATTGATTTTGACGGTGTAATACGTCACTGGTCGAGTACTGAGCTTGATAAGTACGTAGCTTCATTAGGCCTAGAGCGCAATCCGTTAAATGCGTGCGCCTTTTCTGAAAGGCACTTGCTACCGGCTATTACGGGGGGGATTTCGCACGAAGAATGGTGTGATAATGTCCGTTTCGATCTATCAAAAGAATACGGACAAGATGTTGCGGAAGAGTTAGTAAAAAAGTGGTACTCCTTGGAAGCTGAAATTGACTACGAGTTTCTAACCAAAATTCGTAATCAACTTTCTTTCGGGCAACTTGTTTTAGTGACTAACGCTACAAGTAGACTAAATAAGGATCTTCACTCCGTTGGTTTGGAAGGTGAGTTTGACGAAGTCATTAATTCATCTGAAATAGGCGTTGCAAAGCCAGCATTGAATTATTTTCACATTGCCCTAAACAAACTCGGTGTAAGCGAAGATGATTGCATATTTATTGATGATACTCCTAAGAATGTGGAGGCAGCGAGGTCTTTGGGTATTGAAAGTCTACTGCATTCGAATACTCAGGAAACTCTGAAGTTCATTGTGGAAAAATGCGAATAACAAGAACAGGCAAGCGACGCCAAAGGCGCACTTGCTGTAAGCGTTATACAGATTTATAAGGTGAATATCGTAAAAGTCTGTATTTTTAATAAAAACAATGTAATAATTTAAATAATATATGAAACATAAAGAAATTAAAATTAGAAAGAATAAAGAAATAATTATTTTTCTACATGGTGGACCAGGCTTCGATGATTATCTAGAATCATATTTTTCAATTTTAAATGATACATTTACTTGTATCTTTTATAGTCAAAAAAAGGGACCTAATATAATTATAGATGAATTAATAGAAGAAATAGATTTATTAGTAAATAAATGCGAGCATAAACCAATAATATTAGGACACTCATGGGGTGGAGTTCTCGCATTAAAATATATATCTTTATTTAAAAATAAAATTTGTGGATTAATCCTGATGAATACAGGATTGAATACTGAACAATGGTTAAAATATAGAGAAACGCTAAAATTATTAAAGTTAGAAGATGCTGAACCTGAAGATATCTTTATGACAGAAAAAGAAAAATTAAAAGGATTAACTTTTTTTAAAAATATGTCTAAAACATTATCTGAGGATACATTTAATTCAATATTTAAACACTTTTTATCAAACTTTGATCTAATTAATGAATTATCAGTAATTTCTTTTCCAATTTTGAATGTTTTTGGAGAAAAGGATCATCGTTTTCCAGTAGAGATTGCAAGATCTTTTAAAAAATTTAATCCAAATATAATTGAATTGGAGTTGAGGGATTCTGGTCATTTTCCTTTTATATTAGAAGATAAATTAGATAGAATTTGTTCAACAATAAATAAAACATTTAACAAAAAAAGGATTTAATTTAAATTAAAAATATTATATTCAAACAATGGAATTTGCCTCTGACCCAGTTTTTACATCGAAAGATCTGATAGTTCAGATGCTAGAAAGCGTCGTCCGACTAGAGAAATCAGGTGAATCGTTGGAATGGGCGGTTATGGATCAAGCGACAAACAAAGTTATTGGAACCTGCGGTTTACATAGCTTTAGTTATAACAGTGATTCATGTGAGGTTGGATGCTTACTAAATTCATCGTACTGGCGACAAGGGTATATGTCGGAAGCTCTTAGTTTATTATTTTCCCATGCTAAATCTTTGGGCATTGAAAAATTGTATGCAGATATTGATGAGGGTAACTTTAGGTCTCAAGCTTTGTTTTACAAGCTAGGTTTCAAAGCTAAAAATAGTCAGTTTCAGCGCCTACTGTGAGGCATCGTATAACAAAACGTTCCAATTGACCTCCTACTGTCACGAATTTTGGTTCCCAAAATTAGCGCCAGCAGTCGGCAATTGAACTACACGTTATGCAGCTTAAGAAGTGAGTAAATAAGAGGAATAATTAATGGAAAATAATCAAGAAAGTACAGTTAATACTGATGATGTTAATATAAAAAAATCTCATAACCTTAATTTGGAAAAATTTCGTAATCTTGATTTTAAAAAAATTAATTTATTGTTAACTATGGTTATAAAATCCATTGTTATCATAGCGTTGATTTCAATGTATATTGCTGGGTATTCAATCTATAACCAGTACGCTCATATTGGACCAAGTTGCAAGGCTCAAGAATCAGATTTTCAATATTGGTTAGACAAGGCTAAAAGTGGTAAAGGGAAAATAGTTGCAATTCATGAGAACAAGCTACAAACGACTAATGGTACAACACAATGCTACGGAGCTTTTCTTACCAAATCTGGTGAATATAAAGCTTGGGAAGGGTCAATTACAGAATTATCTAGTGGCAAAGTCATTGGACGAGCAAGTTTGAATTAAAAACTATTAGGTTAGGCTTCAGTACCTTCAATCGCAGCATAACAAATCGCAGCAATTGACAAAAATACCTGTCACGAATTTTGGTACCCAAAATATAGCGCCAGGTATTTTTGAAACTGTGCTCAGCGTTAAGAGGCTTTGGAAATGACACCCCAGGAAATCCTTAAGAAGTACGAGTTAGCTTTGGCAAGCCAGGATTGGAAATCTGTTGAACCTTTAATGCATGAAAATGTCTGCGTTACGTTCTCAAATGGCACCTTTAAAGGTTTAAAGGAGGTTGAGGGCGTTTTTATAAGCAATTTTGCCTCAATTCAAGATGAAGAGTACAAAATTTCGAACCTTCACTGGGCGTACATATCCGATACCGAAGCTGTATGTTTATATGACTTCAATTGGAAAGGCATAATCGAAGGAGAAATGTGTTCCGGTGGTGGTAGAGGCACTTCAGTACTTGTTCGTGAAAACAATCAGTGGAAAATAATAACTGAACACTTGGGGCCATTTGCCTCTTAACAATCACAGGCAGTCGACGCGAAAAAGACCGCGTAACTGCTGCAAGCGTTAAATGGCTTTTGTGTACATCGCATCTGTTGTTTTTATGAGGAAATAAAATAATGCTTTTTTATACCATAGTTTTCGTAATTATCGGGTTCGCTATTGGTGCATTTATTAAGGACACACGTAGTGCGATTATAGCTATTGTTGCTATATCAGTCGTTTGGGCATTAGTATGGGGGGCATGGGCTTTTGCTGCATTTATTGAATTGCTAGTTGGCTACTATATTGCGAAAAATGTTCTAGGTAAGCAGCAACAGCCATAGCCATTTAACAACACGTTCCAATTGACCTCCTACTGTCACGAATTTTGGTTCCCAAAATTAGCGCCAGCATTCGGCAATTGAACTACACGTTATTGCAAGGAAAACGGATGTACGCACTTTTCGACTTAGACGGTACAGTTCATGATAAAACGCAGAGCTTAAAAGCATGTGCAGAGTCAATGCACAACAAGTTCCTTGATAGTGGTGGTGACGCCAATCAATTCATTGACGAGTTTGTGAAGGAAAATTGCATCATCCAGCCAAAAGCAAAAGTTTTTGAGAACTTAGCGAGTAAATTTAATATTGAGCCGGATATTGAAGCTAATATGCTCAAGTATTTTGATGAGTCCTTTCATAACTACTCTAAACGATTCGATGGCGTCCTTGAGTGCATGAATTACCTCAAGGGTGAAGGTGTAAAAATAGCTTGTGTCACAAACGGGCGGGGTTTCTTTCAAAGAAATAAAATAAAAGCTCTTGGTCTTGAATGTTTTTTCGACGTTATTGTTACTTCAGGTGAGCTTTCCATTAAAAAGCCTGATCCTATTATTTTTAACGCCGCGCTAGAAACATTAGGTGCAAGTTCGGATAATTCTGTCTTTATAGGTGACAATTTAAAGGCTGACATGGAACCCTCTAAGAAACTAGGAATGAGGACTATTTGGGTTAATAATAAGAGCGACTTAAAACCAGAATTCGTCGACTATAAGCTTTCTTCATTCTCAGAATTTCGAGGCATATGGCAAGCAATAACAAGACGCTGAAGCAGTTCAGCCTTAAATACACCGCTCGCGGCGGGCTGTGGACTCGCGTCCACTCGCCGCTTAGCTTTGCGTTATACAATACGGCCTAAACATGAGTGAACTTGACATCAAAATACTAACTCCTGAAGACTGGGAGTTATACAAAACAGCCAGACTGAATTCTTTAAAGGAATCGCCTGATTCTTTTGGTTCGACTTATAATCAGGAAGCCGCATTGTTAGATACGGAATGGAGGTCACGCTTAGATCTTAAATTTCGTGAAATTGATGCTTTGCCATTAATCGCAGAGTTTAAGGGCCAGCCAGTAGGTATTGCTTGGGGCTGTATACATAAGCCGAACTTGAAAGTCGCACACATCTATCAAATGTGGGTTTCGCCAGAGCTCAGGGGTAAAGGCATAGCTAAATCCCTTCTGCTTAAAATTGAAGGATGGGCTTTAGGCAGAAGGTGCAGTCTTATGGTACTTGGCGTCACAACAAGCAACGAAGTGGCAGTTAATTTGTATAGATCATTTGGTTTTGTCGCTGCAGGACAGCTTGAAGAGTTGAGAGCTGACTCACCACTTTTGGTTCAGCCCATGACTAAAGAGTTGAACCATGCTGTATAACAAATGGTTCAAATCGTTCGCTGCGCTCAACTGGGACGGGCTAAAGCCCACCTCTTAACCAAACGTTAGACATCGCATCTTGAATTAAAGAGGTATCCAAAATGCACATTGCTATACTCACTTTCCAAGGTTTCAACGAGCTCGACTCTCTTGTCGCCCTTGGTTTGCTCAATCGAATCAAGAAACAGGATTGGCGCGTTACGCTCTGCTGTCCAGAGAGTACTGTTACTTCAATGAATGGTGTCACCGTGCATAGGCAATCGACCCTCGAGGAAATACCTACTGCAGATGCTGTTATTGTCGGCAGTGGCATCAAGACACGCGAGATTGTAAACGACTCCGAGATCATGTCTGCTCTGCGCTTGGATCCCTCACGCCAACTCATAGGCGCGCAATGCTCCGGTGCACTTATTCTTGCCAAGCTTGGCCTTCTTGCGAATGTCCCTGCGTGTACCGATCTCACAACTAAGCCCTGGGTACAAGAAGCTGGCGTTGAAGTACTGAATCAACCTTTCTACGGATCGGGTAACATCGCCACGGCTGGTGGGTGTTTTGCATCCCAATATCTCGCTGCATGGATTATAGCCCGTACAGAGGGTGAAAAAGCCGCTAAGGATGCACTGCATTATGTTGCCCCTGTTGGTGAAAAAGACGAGTACGTTTCAAGGGCAATGAGAAATATTGGACCATATATGCCTAACAAAGCCATGCACGCGACAAACGCGTGATGGCGGAGTTATGTGCTTGGAGGAAAATTGCAATATATCGAAGTCAAAAGTAGCCAGATTCCGCTAGATTTGCTGCTTGAAGCCGATCCTTCTAAAGCGAGTATTTCTTCATATTTATCCGATTCATGGTGCTTCGCTGCACTAGATAATGGGCGTGTTTTAGCAGCTTGCATAGTGAAGCCACAAACCAATGGCCTTGCGGAGATATTCAATGTCTCTGTATATCCAAAGTTACAAGGTCAAGGTGTTGGTTCTGAATTGCTTAAGTCAGTTCTGTCTCAGTTATCAAGTAAGGGAATCTCTCGTGTTGAACTGGGTACAGGCACCTTTGGCTATCAACTGACTTATTATCAGCGTCTTGGCTTTCGGGTTGACTCAATCGTTAAAGATCACTTTTTGCTGAATTATCCAGAGCCAATCTATGAAAATGGTATTCAACACAAAGACATGCTGAGATTGTACGCACAACTTTAGTACGCACATAACAAACGAGTATGGCGTCAATAGTTAATTTTTCGCCATGCTTTCATCCCACATAGTACCATCCCTGAGCATTGAATTTAGGATAACAACCATCTTTCTAACGCAGGCAATTATCGCTACTTTCTTTGGTTTCCCTGCCTCAAGTAATCGTTGATATGTGGATTTAAAAACAGGGTTAGATTGCATAGTAGACATCATCGCCATATACAAAACGGTTCGGACTTGAGCGCGTCCACCTTGAATTATTCGTTTACCTTTGTAGCGACCACTTTCTCTATTGATGGGAGCGAGGCCAATCAAAGATGCGGCTTGTTTATTGTTGATATAACCAAGCTCAGGAACATTACTAATAATGGCAGCAGCACTCACTTTCCCGATGCCTGGCACGCTTTGTAATATGACATTTTTGCTCTGATAATCTGGTGTTTGCTCGATAAGAGTAATGATGAGAGTTTCAATTTTTCGATCTGCTTTTTGAAAGCGGTAATGATGGGATTGATTGTAGAGTGAAGCGTCTTAGGAAGTTGTTGTAAACGATTTTTCTCCATGGTTTGCATCGTTAATATTTGATGTCTTCTTGCGACTACTCACTCATTAAACGCATAATTTCAGGCTTCAGTCGAGATAGTTTAAGCTGAATAACCTCACTATAATGAGCAATCAATTGTGCGTCGAGTTTGTCCGTTTTTCGCTCTACGTCCAATAGCCCCTGCAAAGCGTTTAATGTGGATAGGATTGGCCATGACAAAAGGTAAATTGGCTTTTGAACAAGCAATAATAAAGGGCATTTCAAGGCGGCCAGTTGCCTCTATCACAATGCGTTCAGGCTGGTGTTTCTTGATGATTTTGATTGCTTCTTTAATGCCTTTTTCATCATTGTGTACAGTGAAAAAATATCTAGCGGTCGAATGTAGATATCAAGATTTGCTTTGCCAGTATCAACACCGACATTAATGTTTTGAAGTGCGTTTGTATTCATAATAAGCTAACTCATGCTTGCGTAATGCGGGTTCGAGACCCAGTCGAGTATTCGAGTTTGATGCTTGGAGTTCTATGTCGCGTTCATGTTTGTTATCGGTCTCTCAATAGAGGAGCCAGCGCTCAATCGAACTACGACATAGAGGGCTTTAGTTGCAGCTAAAGTCTGGGTGTAGTGGCATACTAAATTTTGCTTACTCAGAACCAAACTGCGGAATATTTTATGATCGATCATATTACCATGGCTGTCAGAGATGTAGAATTAAGTAAAGTATTTTATCTTAAAGTTTTTGAAACTCTCGGATACAAAGTTGCGTTCGGTACACAAAATTCTTTTTGGGCTTTTGACATTGGAAGAGGATTATTTGAAATATATCAGTCTAAAAATAACGCAAAACTAACTCCATTTCATGTTGCTTTCAGAGCAAGTTCCTATCAGATGATACATGATTTTTATAATGCAGCTATTGAAGCGGGAGCACTTGACAATGGGAAACCTGGCCCAAGGCCTCACTACACTGACCATTATTATGCGTGTTTTGTAATTGACCCTGATGGCAATAATATCGAAGCAATGCATGATGTTTGGAATGACTGGGAATAAATCAGCAATTTCTATAGACCCGATTTCAGATAATAAGTGCGACACTCATGGCAAGGTGTAGAAGAGGAAGCCAACTGCTGAAAGTGGTACGCTCTTCTCGCCAAAGAAACAAGCCGTACGACCATGAGTTATCAGCAGTTGACCGAGGGCAGACGATACTCCATTTCTGCTCTTTTGGAGCGGGGAATTTCAATCTCTGAAATCGCCCAACAAGTAAAGTGTCACAGTACAACGGTGTATCGGGAGCTAAAACAAAACTGTAATGGTCAACGTTGGCAAGCTATAACAAAAAGCTCCATCGGGACAGTCACCGCTTGCGACTAAGTGGACACATTCTTGGACTGGACTGAACTTAAGTCTTGGATATCACAGCCCACATGAGTACGAACGAATGATGGGCTGAAGAAATAAGGGTGTCTATCTTAACGGGTGATGATCATTTTATTCCAATCTTAGCGCATCCTTTGCTAGGATAAATCCACCGATAATTGCTGCCTCATTTTTCAGCTGAGGTCTGATGATATAATTATCAATTTCGGGGATCTTAATATAGTGATTTAACTGTTGATTAACCGAAGCTTTGACCATCGCCAATACATGTTCCTGCTGCATTACCCCGCCTCCCAGTATGATTTTTGCCGGAGATAAAATCAGACTATATGTGACAATAGCTTGCGCCAAGTAATAAGCTTCAACCTTCCAGAGTGGATCATCTTTGGCAATTTTATTCGGCGCCTGATGGGCTCGTTCAGCCAGAGCCGGACCGGATGCCAGACCTTCTAAACAATCTGTGTGATAAGGGCATATTCCGGTGAACGTATCCGACGGAAAACGTTTGACGGCGATATGCCCCAGCTCCGGATGATGATACCCATTGAATATCTGCCGATCCACAACCACTCCCCCGCCGATTCCGGTGCCTACTGTGATATAAATACAGCTTTGTTCGCCAGCCGCAGCACCGCGTTTTAACTCTCCCAAAGCCGCGACATTTACATCAGTATTCAGGGCGATCGGGATGCGATATTGTGCTTGTAGTGCACCGAGGATATTAAAATCTTTCCATGCTAGCTTAGGCGTGGATTCAATATATCCGTAAGTCGAGGATGACAAATTCAGATCGATGGGACCAAAACATCCGACCCCCATAGAAGCAATCGAATATGGCGAGAAAAAATCAGCTATTTTCCCCAGTGTCTGGTTTGGATCTGTGGTTGGTACGCTGATTTTATCAATCAGATTCAGATCCTGATCAGAAACTGCTGCAATAAATTTCGTTCCACCAGCTTCTATTGCACCTAACATTAATGTATCTAACATAAAAGCCTCATTTAATTATCAATAAAACACGGCAATAATACACCAGTGCAATATCATTCGTGATATAACATATGAATTAGCATATTAAGCCGTGATTAATTTTAAATAAAAGTTAGAAGTCGCGTTAAACTCAGTAATTATTGAAGATAAAGCTCAACTTTTTTTATCGAATTAAATAATTTCATTTTTGTTCGAATGACTTCTTTTGCCGCATCGATACAATCAGGATAAATAACATTCGGATCCCACCAATTGTTTTCTGAAAGAATTTCTCTGCATTTATTAAAATAAGCCGCTTTCATATCACTTGAAATATTCACTTTCTGAATACCAATTTCAATCGCATTGATAATTTCTTCATCGGGATTTGCCGAACCGCCGTGTAATACGAGAGGAATATCAACTCGGTTTGCAATATCCGCCAAAATATCCAGTCTCAGTTTGGGTTCCATATCTTTCGGATAAATACCATGTGCGGTTCCGATAGCAACGGCCAGCGTATCGACACCAGTTCGGGTTACGAAGTCTTCTGCCTCGGCCGGATCGGTATATATTACTTTGCTCACACCTCCTTCCACTGAGGTTCCGGTAGAGCCTATGGTGCCTAGCTCCGCCTCAACAGAAATCCCGATAGGATGCGCTGCTTCAACCACCTTTTTGGTTAACGACACGTTATCTTCATAAGGGAGCAGCGAACCGTCGATCATCACTGAAGTAAACCCACAACTGATCGCCCGCATGACATCATCAAACGAACCACCATGATCTAAGTGAATGACAAAGGGAACCGGACTATTTGACGTTCTCTTCACCACGTATGCAAAAAAATCATCGGTTAAAAATGATAATTCCGTAGGATGGATAGAAATAATTGCCGGGGCCTGACAAGCTTCCGCTTCTTCAACCACTGCACGCACAAAACAACTGTCTGCCACATTAAAAGCACCGATGGCGAATTTATTCTTCTTGGCAACTGATAATAAATAATTCATTGAAACTAACATAGATAAATTCCTTATAAATTTAACTTTAATGATGTAAATAGTTACTCAGAAAGGATTTCCCTTCGGAGCCAGAAATAGAAATATAATGCTTAATTATTTCTTTACTCTGTTCTTCAGCTTGTCGAATAACTTCCCAATAGTTTTTATTTGGGTCCTCATGGAGTTGGTCTTGAATGCTATTCACATTGGCTTTCATAAAATCGCTACCAACGTTAATTTTATTAATTCCCAATGCTACTGATTGTTTAATATTTTCAGCTCCCACTCCGGAGCCCCCATGTAAAACCAAAGGAGAATGTGTTGCTTGTTTAATTCTTGCCAGAATGTCGAAATTTAATTCCGGTACCACTCCTTGCGGATAGTGGCCATGTGAAGAACCATATGAGACCGCCAAGGCGTCAATCCCAGTTTCATCAATAAATTTTCTCGCTTGGTCAGGATTGGTAAACATGGCTTCATTGGTGTAATCACCCGACATTGTTAGGCCTATATTACCCAGCTCACCTTCGACACTGGCATCATATATTCTGGCAAAGTCCACAATTTCTTTTGTGTAGCGGATATTTTCATCAAATGAATACTTTGATGTGTCGACCATGACACTAGAAAAACCATCAACCATGCATTTTTTGATTAAGCCAATATCTTCTCCGTGATCCAAATTTAAAGCGACATCGACATTGGACCGACTCGCCAGTTCAATCACCAAAGGTGTGATCAATTTACTGTCACAGTGATGACATAGGTGCTCCTGAACAATATCGATAATAATCGGAGCTCGGAGTTCCTGCGCAGCTGAAATCACACTCCTGACCGTTTCCAGGTTGAAACAGTTAATCGCCATTACAGCGTAATTTTGCTGATTCGCTTGAGATAACATCTTTTTCATAGAGACATACATGTGATTAACTCCTCTATTAATTAAGAAATTTTGATTGACGAGAGATCGAGTTCTTCTTCATCTTCATCTTTTGTCGCTGAGTCTTCTTCCTGAGGTTTTTTCTTCAGGATCACAAGCAGTAATGCAGTGATGACTGAACCGGTCAGCAAAGCGATACAAAATGAGATAGGGTGGTTCATGGCTGGTACGATAAACATACCACCGGACGGCACCGGAGAGCCGACTCCTAGATACATAGATATTCCACCGCCAATCGCAGCACCAACGGTACATGAGATAATCACCCGGATTGGGTCGACAGCCGCAATGGGGATGACGCCTTCGGTGATCATACAAACCCCCATCGGGAATGCGATTTTGATATTGTTTTTTTCAGAGGTAGAGTATATTTTTTTACCGATGATTTTGGATATGAATAAAGAGATTGTGACCCCGAAAGGCGGCACCATCGACGCTAATATTTTGATCGCTTCCGGCTCTTTAATCCCCTCTAGTAATAATCCGTCGGCAAACAGAGAAGCCACTTTATTGACTGGCCCGCCAAAATCAAAGGCCGCCATTCCACCCATAATCATACCAAAGACAAACCGAGTTCCGCCCTGCATGCTCATCAGGAAAGTGGTCAACACATTAGTTGCCCAGACAATGGGAACACCGATGACAAAATACATCAGGATGCCGATACAAACGGTTGATACCAACGGGATGATCATCATCGGCATCAAGCCTTGAGCCCAGATCGGGACTTTGATTCTGTCTTTTAAGAATAAGATAAAGAACCCAACCACATAGCCGCCCAACATCCCGCCGAGGAATCCGGCGCCAATTGAATTGGCAATCAGCCCCATCATCAATCCGGGCGCAATCCCCGGCCGATCAGCAATCGAATAGGCAATCGCCGCAGAGATCACAGGGGCCAGTAATCCCATACCTAGGACCCCCAGAGAGACCAGTGCATCTGGAATATTATAGGCAGCTTTATAGTCATGAATGACGTTACCTCCGGTTAAATTGCCTATTGCAATCAATAAACCGGCAGTGACAACCAAAGGCAACATGTAGGATATGGCAGTTAATGCATGTTTTTTTAGTTCAAGTCTCATTGTTTAACTCGCTATAATAAAGTTATACTTTAGGAATCATGTCTTCCTGTAATTTAGTTATTAACGCCTTAGGTGATTTAATCAATAATTGCGTTGGTACTTCAACGATACGTTTCCCCGCAAATCTTTCTTTTCCTGAAACTTTTATATCGGCGGCAATAATAACGATATCTGCTTTAGCAATGTTTTCTTTCGTTAATTCATTTTCTACACCGATGGTTCCCTGAGTTTCAACGTAAACACTATGCCCTAAAGATTTTGCAGCTTTTATCAGCTTCTCTTTAGCGATATAAGTGTGGGCGATTCCAGAGGTACAGGCTGTAATAGCAACTATGTTCATCGTTTTAATCCTCTTCTATGTTTTCAAACAAATTAAATAGTTCTTTTTTTGAATTTACATTTAAAAGCTGATCTAGTAGATCATCATCTGCTAACAGCTCAGATACATGAGCCAATAATTTTATGTGTACTGTAGACTTATCTATCATTCTGACGGCAAATAAAATAATGAAGCGAACGGGAAGAACATCTAAAGATTCCCATGCGACATCGTGATGTGTTTTCCCAATAGCAATCGATGTTTTAATCACTGAATTTGATTTTCCATGTGGAATCGCAATATAAGATCCCAATCCAGTTTCACCTTCATCCTCTCTTAAATAAACATCTTTTAAAAAGGTATTTATATCTGAAATACAACCATTGTCGTAAAGCATTTGACACAATTCACTTAAGACTTCATCTTTTGTTTTTGCCTGAAGGTTTAAATTGATTAGTTTTTCATTTAATACATTTCTGATATTCATCTTGGCTTACCATTCTAATTGATTAAAAATCCACTTATAATCTATGGCGCTCGTCCACTTCTAGTGTTTTAGTTATTTTTAATATATTATCAATATCTTTTTCATTAATAAAAGCACTGACGTGAACGTAAGGCACCTTATAGTCAAAGCTATCTATATTAATGGTCGTTAATATTAAGTCCACACTTTCTATATCCTGTATTTTTTTTATCTTTGAAAACGGAATAATGTCGACAACTTTCCATTTTGGGAAAGATTTTAACACCCGTCCCTTTAAAAGATGTGATGTCCCAATGCCTGTGGAACAAACTATGACAATGTTCAAAGATTGCAGGTGTTGCTCATAGTAATATTGAAAATACAAGGTGAGGTAACCTATTTCATCATAACTGATGTTTTTATATTTATTAAATATTGTTGAATTTTTAATTATTTTTGTTAAAGAATTAAATAAAAGATCACACTCGCTTCTAATCTCATCCAACAGTGGATTATGGATATTGATGTGATGTTTTAACCTCAAGATTAACAATCTTACATGCGGCATAAGGTTTCTGCGTAGTTCATTGTTATCAAAAAATTTAGCCGAACATTCATCAACCATATTGACGATAAGAAAATTAGTAAAATTCACACACTCAACTTCTTCATTGGAACTGTCAAATTTATTTCTGTCACAGCTTTCAGAAAATCTTGATGAATAAATAAGGTAATATAAATTTTCTTTTTCATAATCATTTAATATTCTCATGGTATATGATGATATTTTTTTTGTGAGTTCACTTGCTATTTTTTTGATTGCTAAGTTTTTTGTTTTTTCTTTGTTAGGATAAACTATTCTACCTAAATATTGTCCTGTTTTAATTCTTTTTATAGTTACAGTTATGTAAATTAATATATTTATATAGTAGGGTTCTTCTAATGATATATTTTTCGACATAATATATTTTAAAATATTTTTAGTAAAAACAATTTCTTCATATAAAAAATAATCTTGAAGTAAAATAAGATCATAACTGTAGTCATTATTGGTGATTATGTTAATAATGAAATTCTTTAGTAATTCTCTTATTTTTTCCTCGTCACCATTAATAAAAGTGCCCTGACTTGTTTTTATGAGTTTAACGTTGGTATCGTTTAATATTTCTTTTATGTGATCAAGATCATGAGCAATAGAAGATGCACTGATCATATATAATTCTGATAGCCTGGAAATTGATGTTTTTTCTGGAGAACTCAACAATAAGTAAATAAGGATTTTTTCTCTTCGCTCACTCGTAGATATTGCATGCTTTTTATAGGCACTATTATTTGAATTAGAGAATTTGTTAATATATTCTTCATAATTTATTTTAAATCCTTTACCTATATGGTTAATGATGATGTCCATGTACTTAGATTGACTTTCTTTAATATTTTTTATTTCACGATATATCGTTTTCTCAGATACATTTAATTTTGTAGAGAGTTCTTTAGCAGTAATGAAGTTATCCTCTTGAACTAGATGATCAAGAATATTTTTTTGTCTTCTAGATAAAATCATATTACCCCCTTCCTGCAATGTTTCTATAATAGCAATATAAATCACATATAATGAATAACATAATCTGTCCATTTTTAATGGACAGGATTAAAGCTAAAAATTTGATCTAGATCTTATTTAATGTTTTTTATAAAAAATTAAATTAAATAATTTATCCTAATTATGCTTTGGTTTTTGTGTTCCATGACTACTATTAGTAAATATTGAAAATTTATCCATAAAGTTGTCAGGGTGAGATCGTGAACGTTTTTTAGCTAAAATCACGATCAATTTGACGATCACATTTAGCTGTGATCATATACCCCTTTTTCGGGAGACTACTATGCACATTGACCACTTCAAAGAACACTTTCAAGCCATTATTGACCAATACCAAGGGGCTAAAGTGACGTATTGCCCGACAACAGTCGAGCATGTGCGAACGTCTACCATCAAGTGATCCACAGTCTATTTAAATGGCTGAATTGTCGAAGTGGCAGAAAGAGTTATAATTGGAGTGATTTCAAGAAGATGTTAACGTATTATGGATTAGAGCGACCCCGAGTGAGTAAGCGATTTATTCATGTCGACTGATATCAGGCACGTGTTTAACACGAGTGACTATATAACTGAAGAGCCGGATGCGGTCATTCCGCACGTCCGGATCTGTGCGGGGTCGGTCTGGTAACAGATCGCGCTACCACGATTGTTTCTATCTATGCATGCATCATTTACTAAAATTAAAAGGAAGGTTTAATGTTTAAAGTAGTCGTTGATAACGAAATCACTCTTCATTTAGTCCACGAAGCATTTGTGTCAAAATATGTGGAATTAACCAAAGAGAGTCATGAGTACATTTCTCAGTGGATGGCATGGCCATTATTCTGTAAGACAGAAGATGACTTTAAAAAATTCGTAAAAGGGTCATTGCACAAGTATGCAGATGGTAAAAGCATGAATTGCTCTATTGAATATAGAGGCGACATTGTAGGTAATTGTGGTTTTAATACAATTAACCATGATTTGAAGGTCGTAGAAATAGGTTATTGGCTTGGTGAACAATATCAGGGGCATGGAATAATAACTCGTGCTTGTCAGTACCTTATTGATTACGCCTTTACTCAGTTAGGTATGCATAAAATACAAATTTCAGCCGCCGAAGAAAACATATCTAGTCGATCAGTGTGCGAAAGACTGGGCATGACTCTTGAGGGGGTAATCACAAATAGGGAAAAAATCGGAGAGCGTATTCTGAATCATGCCATTTATGGTCTACATAATTCAAAAACATAACACATATGAGCCTTCGGCCTGTCAATAGACGAATTTAACTAATCTGGCTTTTTTAGTCAGATTCAAATCAATCAACACATGCATTTACTTCGTCTGTCATATGGCTGTTAATCATCGTTTACAGCAAACATATATAGAGGCTCTCTTATTGCGGTCTTACCGCAGCCTGTCGTTTTTTATTCCATTGAAATAACAGGGGCACTAGACATTTATCGGTTAACCCTAAGATGGCACTACTCAAGTTCAGGTGCTGTATGCACAGTTAGTTTCAGGCTCATTTAAGGTGTAAACGATTTTGTTGCTTGTATTGAGTTCTTATTACAACGTTTCAAGAAAGATATTGAGGGTGTTCATCGTTCTGTGCCACCCGTTTCTTAAAGATCTACGTCGTCGTTGATCCGGCCTTGAAGTGGATGCTCAGTCTGGGAGGTCTAGGCAGCGTTAGCTAATCACTGGAAGTTATGATTAAAATTAGAAATTACGAAGCTAAAGATGCTGCTATTACATGGGAACTTAAATTCAATGGTATAAGTTATGATCTGCTCCAGTCAGACTGGACACTTCACTAAGCGACATTTTGCTTTTCAAAGTTAATTGGGCTTAGATACCCATGAGCACTGTGCCTTCTCGTCCGATTATAATCAACCTCTATGTACTCGAAGAGCGTTTGGCGCATCTCATCTCTTGTCATGATCGGCTCATATTGGATCGCTTCAACGTTCATTGAATAGAATAAGCTCTCAACACAAGCATTTACGCGCCTATGTCAAGCCAGGTTCGCTAGATCTTTCAGTATTAGCGGGAATAGCTCTCTCGCTATATAACGCTTTAGGGTGCGAGTTATTTCCTTAGTTGATAACCCTTTCGCTGTTCTTCGAGCGACATAGTCTTTTGTTCTGGGGTCACTTCGCATTCTTACCATAGCTACGGTCCAGAGAGCGTTGTTCGCACTGCGACAGCCTCCACGATTCAATCTATGACGGGTAGTTTTACCCGATGAAGCTGGAATTGGATTAACGCCACATAATGTTGCAAACGATGATTCCATCAATAAAAATAAATTAAAAGACGAGTAATTCTACAGGCTCGTTATGTTCCTAAGCTGGGATGAAAATTTTGAAGAAAAGTCATCTGTTCAGACTCTATTTGGTCGTGTTAATTGTCTGCATATGAATCGCCACTGATTAGCTAGAACTCAGATGCAAAAGCACAATGACTTCGGCTTGCCCGACAACTGTTGAGCATGTGCGAACGTCTACCATCAAGTGATCCACAGTCTATTTAAATGGCTGAATTGTCGAAGTGGCAGAAAGAGCTATCTCTGGAATAATTTCAAGAAGATGTTAACGTATTATGGATTGGAGCGACCCCAAGTGAGTCAACGATTTATTCATGTCGACTGGTATCCGGCACGTGTATTGATACGAGTGACTCTATAACTGAAGAGCCGGATGCGGTCATTCCGCTCGTGCGGAGTTGTCTCAGTAATGGGCGCTCTACCTCGATTGTAAACGCCTTCGGCGCATGGAGAATAAAGCTATGATAGCATCTCTTAAAAATACATCATTCGATATGATTCATGACGCTTTCGTTGACGCATTTTCGGAATATGAAGTAAAGATGGATATGCCAAAAGATAAATTGATGGAAATGTTTTCTGCGAGAAGTCTTAGCAAAGGAAAATCTATTGGATATTTCGAAGAAGAAAACTTGATTGGATTTCTTCTTATTGGATATCGAAAGATTGGAAATCTATCAGTTTTTTATGACTTAGCAACAGGTGTACGGAAAAAATATCAAGGACGGAAAATTGCAGATAAACTAATCTGTGAAATAAAAGATTTAATGGTTGAAAATGAAATAGATAAATTCGTACTTGAAGTTCTTGAACATAATGTTCCAGCTCAAAATTTATATATGAAATATGGATTTAGAATAAGTAGAAAATTTAAATGTTATGAATATATTAGCGAAAATAGAAAGAGTGACAATATAAGCAAGGCAAAGATTGCTAGCATTGATATTCAATTAAATAATTTACCTGTCAGTGAATATTGTACATTCGTGCCGTCATGGCAAAACTCCATGGTTTCATATTTAAATGCCAAAAATAACTATTATGTTGCTAGAATAATAGAAGATAATAGATTGATTGGGTATGGTATTGTACATCGAGCTAATGGTTCTATCTTACAATTAGGAATGGATCCAGGTTGGCGTACGATTGAAAATATTGAAAGAATAGTAGATGAACTATATGTAAACACTCAAAGCAATGTGCTGAAATATCTGAATGTTGAAGAAAATAGTATTATGGAAAAACTAATATTAGACATTGGATTCAAAAACACAATCAATCAGTTAGAAATGGAATACAAAATTAATGTTACATAACAATCGCTTCCCAGGTTAATTGTGTGATTATGTAATCAAGGAAAATAGTGATAAGAAAGTGCAAAGATATTCGTGAATTTAGATAATAAGTGAACTATTGTAGGTTCTATTATTGGCTTTTCATAAAAATTTAATGCTAATGAATGAATTTATTTATTTTATTTAATATATTCATTTAGTCGTGTGGATAAGGGGAAGTGAAATGCCGTATATAAAGCATATAGAAATAAAAAAGGACAAAAAGGTAGATGCCTTTCCCTTTAACTTACCATCACTAAAGCATTTAGATTTGCTTGAACTGCATCCTGCCGTTACGTTTTTTGTCGGTGAAAATGGCTCAGGTAAATCAACATTAATCGAGTCGATTGCTGTAGCGGCGGGTTTTAATCACGAGGGTGGGAGTCGAAATTTTAATTTCTCAACGGGTGAGAATACACCGGTTCTTGCGAAGGCCCTTCGGCTTTCTCGGTCAGCTTTACGGCCAAAAAATGGTTATTTCTACCGCTCTGAAAGTTTTTATAATGTCATTACGAATATGAATCAGCTAGATGAAGAGCCATGCTTGAGGCCACTTATCAAAGATTCCTATGGTGGAAGGGATTTACATACCCGCTCACATGGCGAATCACTCCTCGATCTTATCGTTCACCGGTTTGGTAAAAATGGTCTTTATATTTTTGATGAACCCGAATCGTCACTGTCTGCACAGCACCAGCTCGCCTTTTTGAGTAAAATGGCTGAACTTGTTAGTTTGGGGTGTCAATTTATTATTGCGACGCACTCACCCATACTTATCACTTTTCCCAATGCTATCATATTAGAGTTTTCTGCTGATGGGATTAACCAGGTGAATTATTCCGAGACAGATAATTTTGTCATTATGAAGTGTTTTATCAATAACCCGGATCGTTTTCTGAATACACTTCTTTAACGCTCATTAGTCTAATTTTGGGTCATATTCTTGTTATTGATCAACAAGGTTCAATGATAAAAATAGACTTAGTCTACACTTCACATTATAGCCGATTCATCTTAAGATCGTTATATTCAATCATATATTAGTTATGCATGGATTTATCCCATTGACATATAAGGTCGATCTCCATGGCAACAATCCTCCTTAAAACGCAATATGGCCTAGAGAAACCGTTCTAATCAGTGGATTCCTAGGTGTGGCTATATGGATTCGAAGGGCTTGGTTTTTTTTGATATCCTTGCTTATGTGCTTACGTTCAGGGCAACATAGCGAGGTCATTGAGCTAATTAGAGCATGTTATAATTTTTTATAATTAGTTATATTAAATGCTATTTTTATATATAAACGCCTCAAGTTTCAGGACATCGCGATGACTTTGATGTATTCAGCCTACCATCTCACTATTGCCAGTGAGATTGAATTGCCCGAACTGTTTAACCTCGCTGATCAGAGTCAATCTATCGATGTGCAGATCCGGTATGAGAACGTCCCTGATCATGGGCTTGATGATGGTCAGAAAATGGGTCCTTTTCTATGGGTGGCTAAGGATAAGCTTTGGCTAAAGATCCCAGGTGTCGCGCGATTTTTGGTGATAAACGGGCAAGAAATTCTGATCGATCCTGCTCCTGATATTGATGAGGATAGTATTCGAGTCTTTTTGCTGGGTTCGATATTTGGTGCGTTATTGTTTCAGCGTGAGCTGCTTGTGCTCCACGGCAATGCAATCCGTATCGGCGATCACTGTTTGATCTGTGTGGGGCCTTCTGGGGCGGGTAAATCAACACTTGCTGCCGGGTTTATGCGCCGTGGTTATCAAGTGCTGGCTGACGATGTTGTCCCGATTACGTCCTCTGGGGATGCTTTGCCCGGTTTCCCTCGTATCAAGTTGTGGCAAGACGTGGCCGATCAATTCAACATCAAGACGAGTGAATTGCGCCGGATTCGACCTGATATGGAAAAATTCAATCTTCCAGTCAATGATCTGGGGCTGCAACAAAAACTGCCAGTGCGCTGGGTATATATTCTCAATAATGAAAACATCAATGAGATAACGGTTGAGCCTATGACTGGGATGGAAAAATTTCAGGCACTGAAAACCAACACCTATCGGCCTAAGTTTTTAGCGGCGATGGATCTTAAGCCACAACATTTTCAATTGTGCGGCCAATTGGCTGGGCAGATCCATCTGGCCCGTTTGACGCGTCCAAACCAAGGTTTTAAGCTTGATAAGCTGATTGATACGATCTTACTCGATATTGAGGCCCGTGCATGAGCAGTCTCTATTGGTTGGCCTCGTATCCTAAATCTGGTAATACGTGGTTTCGCAGTTTTTTGCAAAATTTGTTAGAAAATGGCGATAAACCTGTTGATATCAACGCCCTGAAGACTGGCAGTATTGCGAGTGCTCGTAGCTGGTTAGATGACTGTTTAGGATTTGATAGTGCCGATTTAAGCGCAGATGAAATTGATCGCTTACGTCCGGCGGTGTATGACTGGGACAAAGATACCGTCGAACTGGGATATCATAAGATCCACGATGCTTATACTTTTCCCGTAGCTGGCGAACCGCTAGTGGGTGTACACGGCACTAAGGGGGCGCTTTATATTGTGCGTAATCCGTTGGATGTGGCGCCCTCATGTGCGAATCATTTTCAGTGTAGTCTTGACCAAGCAATTGCCTACATGGGGGATTCTAAGTTTTCGTTATTGAATCATCCTAATCGACTGAAGCTTCAAGTGCGTCAACACCTACTGAGCTGGTCAGATCATGTCGCCAGTTGGCTGGATGCGGCCAACTTAAAACGCCTCGTGATCCGCTATGAAGATATGCATGCTAATCCGCTGGCAACCTTTACTCAAGCTTGTCAATTCTTAGAACTACCGACTGATCCGGTGCGGATTAAACAGGCGATCGCATTTAGTGATTTTAAAGAGCTGTCTCGTCAAGAACAGGAAAAAGGCTTTAAAGAGCGACCAGCAAAAGCATCGCTATTTTTTCGCCAAGGACAAAGCGGTGATTGGCAAAATAAACTCAGTGCTGAGCAGATTGTACAAATTATTGCCGATCATGGCCCCATGATGCGCCGCCTCGGATATTTGGATGAGCATGGGCATGCGTTGGTTACTCCGCAGCCGGTTGCAGAGTCATTGTTGCTGAACAATGATGACAAACGCTCTATTTTGCTTGAAACCCAGCACTTTTTATTGCGTCCAATATGCGATGTAGATGTGAATGATGATTACATCAGTTGGTTTAATGATGCCGCAATTCAGCAAGGTCTCAATCATGTCCCTCGAGGCTGGCAACGCGAGCAGACTTTGCGTCATTTACGCCAATTTAATTATAAAGACTCATTTCATCTGGGAATTTTTCGCAAATCTGGCATCTTAGTCGGTTTTGTCACTGTTCAACGTTTATCGACTGCAAGCGCCGAATTCACCCTCGTTATTGGCGATAAAAGTCTGTGGGGTAAGGGGGTTCCTGATGATGTGTTACCCGTACTCTTTGATCATTTTTTTGCCGATGGCAATATAGAGCGCTTTTATGGGCAGGTTATCGCTACCCATCACCGCTTAAATGCCATGATGACTCGATTGGGTTTTGAGCTTGAGTACAGGCAAAACGAGGGTAAAAATATATCTACTGGTGAGCCAATGAGGCTGAACCACTACATCTTACATCGCCAAAACTGGCAGCACCGGAAATGATGTGCTGATGAGCCGACTCATCAATAAAGTGGTCCATGCGCTTATCCGCGATTGGGTAAGACGTTCGCTGCCCCACGGGTTGATGAGCTGGCGTTATCTGTTTACGACAAATGATAGGAGACTCAAGCTACACCGCGATTTTTGGTGGCACAATCGAGGTGCTTGGCCACGACCTTTGTGGTGTTTGTTGCAAATGTGGCTCTGGTTACGGTGGCTCTGTTGGGGGAGTTGGCGTGCTAGCTATCGGAGTCTTAAACGTCATGGCGCTTCGGTTAAACAATGTACGGGGTTATCGCTATGGGAGCAATATTGGCGCGTGCAGCATTTAGCGCTCTGCTGGTGTGTGCCGCCGAATACTGTGTATTGCTTTGGCTTGCATCTTCATCCCCAACAGTTACTCGATTATGTGTTTGACCACGAGTTACCGAGCTATCATAATCGACAAAGTATGCCATTGGGGCTGCGTCCCGCGTCTTTAGTCCAACTGCAGGATAAACAAGCGCTTGCCGACATGTTGTCAGCGCAGGGTTTTCATGTGGTAGCGACTCAGGCACTGCTCCCTCGATATAGCCAACAATCGCTGGCTGCTCTGCTCTGCCAAACAACGCCTTGTTTTATCAAAAGTCGATCGGGAAATCAGGGGCGAGGCGCTTTTGCTGTTTTTCCTCAAGCGGATCAGCTCACTGGTAAAACCTTCACTGGAAAAGTGCTTACAACCACCGCCGAGGTTGAATTGGCGTGGCAACAGCTTTTACAAAACGATGATGTACTAATTCAGCCGTTGTTACAAAATCATCCCTCGCTTGCCCATCTGTGTCGTGCTCAAGAGGTGATAACCTTGCGCTATATCAGTCAGTGGCGCGATGGCGCAGTACATTGTTTGAGCGCCTCTCTGGAGGTGCCATTTCAAGGTGACAATTTGATTGAATATGCGCTGCTGGGGATCTCGCCCTCAGGCGTGTTATTTCCCTTTCCGAACGAATATTTGTATAGCCGCCGAGAAAGAGCCGATAAGTTATGGCAACAGGCGGCGAAAAATCCTCAATTACCATTTTGGTCGTTACTGGTTTCTCAAAGCCATCTTGCTCATCAACAGTTCTCCGATATCAAAGCTATTGCCTGGGATTGGGTGCTCACTCCAACCGGCCCAATTATGCTGGAAGGCAACAGTGGTTGGGGGACCTTAACGCCACAAATGATCAATGGACCGTTATTAAAGTCCCCATCATAAGATTGACTTGCACATCCGTTTAATTGTCTTTGAGCCATGCATTCAGCCACTTGATGCGATCGATGTTACGATGAATCACGAATCGGGCATTCTGATCCGTGAGTGAATTGCCATGTCGGCGCCATTGTTCTAATTTCTGGGTATCAAGCAGAGCTGCGAGTTCAGGGGCTAAATTATGATCTTCTGGGATTTGCAGTGATCGCGTTACATGCGTCTGGTTCAATGCGTTGTAGCCCATATCTTTGCTGGGTTTCCATGCTACTTTCTGCGGAACGATGCCAGTAATTGCGCGGCGGTGCAGATAGCGTCCGATTCCTTTGGGGCCAAATTTTTCGATGGATGGGGTAGAGAGGTATTGTTGCACCAGTCGTACGTCCCACAATGGCCAGCGATAATCAATACCATAAGAAGCCGCCATTAGGGTGCAATTATCCAGTCTAGCACTCACTTGTAGTTTGTTTAGATGGTAATTGAGGATAAAATCGTTGATACGCCGAAAAGGGGCGTCATAACGAGCTGTCTCCATATAATGATTATAAATATCATAAAGTTGGATAACTTCTTTGCTGAGCGGACAATAGGGCCAACGCTGCTGCCATGCATTTAAAAACGCAGGGTTGTATTCAGGAGAATGTCGTTTTACAGCACTCTTAAGTAGCCGTAGATTCCGCGTCAGTAGGTTGCCTGGCAATATATCATAGAGATTCGCGTATTTGCCTTGATCCAATAGTTCATAACGCAACATATAGCCGGGGTTGCTGACGACCTCATCGCCACCAAAACCAGAATAGAGCACTTTGATGTTACGCTGTTCACATTGCTGATAAAAGGGGAGATGCAACGAGGCATTGCCATGCTCTTCCGGGAATCCTAGAACTTTGATGCCCCGTTCAATGCGCTCCATTTCATTATCGATATGAGTACTAATCAGGTAATTATGGGTAATATGGCAAGCTTGGCTGGTTGCTAGAATATATTCGGGTTCCAATTCACACAACGCAAATCCAAAACTGTGAAGTTGCTCCCCTGGGGTGCCTAGAAATTTGGCTAAATAAGCGGCAATTGTTGCTGAATCAATACCGCCACTATTTTCACAACCGTATGGATAGGGGCTGCCCATGCGAGCCCGAATGGCCTCTTCTAATACTTCTCTGTATACCTCGACCCAACGCGGCTCTCGCCGCGTAGCCATTGGGGCATTATCGTGCCAGAAGTGCCATTTGCGTAGCTGTAAACCGTCTTGGTCAAGGGTTAAGCAATGACCTGGCAAAAGCTTATATACATCATCATAGGCCGTTGTCTGTTTATGACCTGATATTCCCCAAAGATAGTTTATCATCCATTGCGTATTACGGCTAAGCGGCAAATTAGTACACTTTAACCCAGCGACTGATGAAGCGAAAGTTAATTGCCCTTGATCAAAATGGTAATAAAGTGGCTTAACGCCCAGTGGATCGCGTGCTAAGAAAACCCGCTGGCGCGATTCATCGATCACCGCCAAGGCAAAGTCACCGAGTAAATGTTCCGGCAGTTGTTGTTGATAATAATGCCACGCAGCCAATACCAATTGAGCATCAGTAAGATTTGGATTTTTTTCATCAAGGGCCAATGTTTGAGCTAGTGCGCTACGATTATCTAACCGTCCCCAAAATGCCAAAGCGACACCTGTTTTTGAGCAGATAAGCGGTAGTTGCGCATCCCTATCAAAGAAACCACAATAGTGGCGCTGTTCATAGAGCCAGCTTTTCTGACTTGATCTAAAACCAAAACGATCTGGTTTTTTATAAGGGGACAAAGCATGGTAAATAACCGTGGCTTCCATCTGCGCAAGTATCGATTTTTGAGAAAAAACGCCAGCAAACATTAAATGAAATACCTTTGATATTAGATAATAGTTTAATCATAAGTGGTAATGAAATTATTTAACAATCTGAATGGTGGAAATTTAATTGCAGTTTTAGATGCTCTATCCGTCAATGGGTCGAGTCACTGATCAAAAATTTGCGCTCAATGGATATTCCAATCATTGTATCGTGCCCGAGTTCATTGCTAAAAAATGATTAGTTATCGAGAGCACTGTATTCATCGAGTCCTCGGCGTTAAGTTTGTTCATGTCATCGTCAGTCCAACATGGCTCATCCAATATGGAACAGGACTTATGTGGACACATATAGAAATAAACGAGGTTAACCGTAATCTAATACCGCATGGGTGTGAACGTCGCCATAACCATGGATGCACATTCACCCTTAAACGTGTGGATGATCACCGATTTATCATTGATCTTGTAAGTATCCGAAATCATATAAAAGACTGTAAATAAAAATATATAATAAATTTAATAGGTTGATGTAACCAATAACCCTGTTAATGCCGTTTCGGTCGAACTGGATACACTTTTACCTTTTACCTTTTGGCTCATAGACAGATATACCCATTATCTGTATTGATATAAACACTTACGAATATTAATTGTATGGGGCATGTATATCACGAATGCTGTGTTACTCATATTCTCCATTTGTTAGATGCTCATATACAAGCTATATGTAGAATGAGGTTAATTTGAATTGAACCGGATGAATACCTTAAATAAGTACTTTTTTAAGTTTGAATGATGATTTTTTTGTCAATAGATGTTAAAAGTTCATAGAGTTTAATTTCATGTGTAGTCTTTTGGATAAGCGACAATCAATAGGAATGAGCATGGCGATGACAGATTTAACCCTTGATACTTGCTTACAGCGTAATCCTGAACAGATTTTTACCAAGATGGATGGTGAAACCGTGATGATGGATCTTGAAAGTGGCAACTACTATGGTATCGGTGGTGCGGGTAACCAAATTTGGCAATTATTAGCAGAACCTATCCGCATAAGAGGGCTTGTAGTCAAGCTTTGTGATGAATACGAGATTGCACATGCACAGTGCCAACATGATGTCATTGCGTTTTGCCAATCGCTTATTAACAACAACTTGGTAATAAAAAGTGCTGATCCAAGCGTTTCATAAATTTGCTCGGCAAACTTACTTTGTGAAGCTTTGGGCTGCGCCAGTCTGGGTGCTACTCGGTCTGACGAAGTTGATGATCTTTACTCTGCCTTTTCGGCTATTGGCTAGTCGATTAGGTACGCCACAGGGCAATCAGTATTGGGTGCCGCTGTTGAGCGATACGCAGCAAAGACGAGCCCAGCAAATTAGTCGCGTGGTGCAAGGTATGGCTGTATATACGCCTTGGAATTCCAACTGTTTTCCGCAAGCGATTACCGCTCGAGTATTACTCGGGCTTTATGGTATCCCCGGCACACTTTTTTTTGGCTTAGCTAAAGATCATCAGCATGAATTGAGTGCCCACGCATGGGTCGTTGCAGGGCAAATTCGTGTCAGCGGGGGTTATAGCTTTAATCAGTTTACTGTCATGAATGCCTTTTTATTTGAGCGTCAATCAAGGACTTAATTTGATGCAATTGTTGAAGGTAATACGGGCATTACTGCAAATGGTGTCATATCGGCGTGTTGGCTTACTATTAATGCTAATGGTACTGACCGGTATCACGGAAGGATTCGGGGTCTTGTTGTTAGTCCCATTATTACAATCACTACAAACCAATGAAGTGAGTGAACAGCCTCAACTAATTGAAAAATTAGCAAATTTTGGCTTACATTTTTCATTAACCACATTAATGGGAACGGTCTTATTTTTGATAGTGGTTCGAGTGATACTGCAATATTTTCGAGAACAAATGAGTGCAACAATGCAGTATCAACTTGTTGATACGATGCGTTTAAAGAATTTTTCATTATTGCTAAACACTGAGTGGAAATGGCTTGCTATGCAAAGCCAAGCAGAACAAGCGAATAGCCTATTAACCGATATTAACCGAGTGGGAATGGGCTTTCATTTCACCCTTGGACTACTTGCTTCAATGGTGACAATGGTCGCTTATTTGGTGGTCGCTTTTAGCCTATCTTGGCCTATCACATTATTGGCTTTCATCAGCGGTGGCGCGATGTTATGGGTGTTAAGTGGCCAACGTAAACGCGCGTTATCGCTCGGGCATCAGCTTGGTGAAGCCAATCAAGCGATGCAAAGTAATGTTCAACAAAGTCTAGCTGGTATTAAATTGGCTAAAATTCTTGGTCGAGAACATGCGTTTGTTGAGCGATTTAAAACCATTATGGGCACATTACGTCAGCAGCAATTAAATTTTCAAATCGATACGAGTCTTGCCAAGGGTTTATTTCAGATTGGCGGGGCGATGTTGCTGATTATTTATCTGTTTGTTGGGTTAGAACTATGGCATTTGCATATTGCGCAATTATTGACTCTGGTGATTATTTTTAGTCGGATGATCCCCCTGTTTATGTCCGCGCAGCAGCAGCTCCATCATTGTTTACATGCACTGCCAGCATTTACTCAAGCGCAGCACTTACAAGCACTTTATCAACGCTACGGTGAACCAACAGCCCCACGAGATAGTGCGATGGTGTCTTTGCACCGCGCGATTACCTTTGAGAATGTCTCATTTCGTTATGATGAAGAAAATCAAGATGCGCTTAAACATATTTCGATCACACTGCGTGCGCGCACTACCACTGCGATTATCGGTCACTCAGGTGCGGGTAAAAGCACCTTAGCAGACTTGTTGATGGGATTACTGGAAAGTAGTAACGGTCTGATTCGTGTTGATGATACTGAACTTACAGGAAATTTTCGTCATAGCTGGCGCCGCTCGGTGGCCTATGTCCCTCAGGATATTTTTCTATTTAATGATACCATTCGTAATAATTTGTTGTGGGGCAATCCATCTGCCAGCGAAGACGATTTATTGGATGCGTTAAAGTTAGCCGCCGCAGAATTTGTCGTTCAGCTACCCGCTCAGTTGGATACTCAAGTTGGGGATGGGGGTGTCAGGCTTTCCGGTGGTGAACGACAACGTATTGTTTTAGCAAGAGCATTATTGAAACGTCCGGCGTTATTAATTCTGGATGAAGCGACCAGTGCACTTGATATGGAAAATGAATCTCGGATCAGAGAAGCGATTGAGAATCTTCATGGTCATTTAACTCTGGTGGTGATTGGCCATCGACTTCCCACTCTTGAACATGCCGACCAAGTGATCAAGTTGGCTAACGGGCAAGTAATTGCTCAAGGCAGCTGGCAGAGCTTAAGACAACCACAGAGTAGCTGCGAATGAGTGATATGAAAGCCATTTTACTTGAATTGATTTCGCCGAAGGACAGCATAACGGCGAGTCAACTGGCGGTTTTAACTGATGCACATTGGCAACAGCTGATTCATATGGCCCGAGAGCATCGGATTGCACCGCTTCTTTATTGGCGATTGAAAGAAAAGAAATTACAGTTGCCGGCGGTACTTTGGCAAACACTCAAAGAATACTATCAACGCGCCGTGATACGCGGCTTAACGATGCAAGCAGAGCTGTTGAAGTTACACCAACTGTTAGAGCAAGCGGGGATTGCTCATATCGCATTAAAGGGCAGTTATTTGTCTTACTTTGTCTATCCTAATCCCGCGTTAAGACCGATGCGAGATATTGATTTATTGATCCCTGATGAGCAGCTCATGGCGGCTTATCAACTTTTATTGGCGCAAGGGTATGTGCATCCACCTAAATATCAAGGGGACGTCCAAAGCGCTCAAGCAATGCTTAAGCACCTCATGCCGCTGCAATCCCCTAGTCAAGTGGTGGTGGAACTGCATAATAAAGTATTAAACCCTGATGATTGGCCTGGAGAAGATTTAACCACTGATCCCCATTTTTGGGCGCGCTGTCGGGACGTTGATATGGCAGGTCGTACCATTCACTTTATGTCGGCGACTGATTTACTGCTGCATTTAATTATCCATGCCAGCTATGATCATAAGTTCAATAATGGCCCATTAATCCTATCAGACATTGCTTTTTTAATTCAAAAAGAACCGATCGACTGGGCACTGTTTTGGCAAAAGGCTGAGGAGGGCGGGGGATGTGATGGCTGCTCACTGGTTTTGTATATGCTCAAGCTTTATGATGAGCGTGTCGATATTCAAGGGTTACAAACCGTTGGTCGTGGTGGTCAAGCATTAGCCCAAGATGCCAAGTACTTTTATGAGCTGACTTTACAAGACTACCACGCTAGAGGCGATCAGATCCTGCTCAGCAACTTGATGCGTGATGGCTGGTGGCACAAGATCTGGATACTAACGCGCAAGATCTTTCCAAGCAAAACCAATATTAGCCTTCAGTTTCCCGTGAGCCGCCATTCACCTTTTGTTTATTGCTACTATCCACTTCGATGGTTGTATATATTACAGCGATTACCCGCTGTATTTAAATCGAATCAACAGCAAGAGCTTAATCATCAGGCCAAAAAATTAGCGGTTCTATTACAATGGTTTGATGAGAAGGAGTGATCGTGATTCGCTTTACTTAGTCACAGAGTCAATATGAATCGGTTTTGATAATATGAGACCGCCCCTATTGATGAATTCTTTATAAGAGATGGTGCATTATTAATAGGGCTGTCGCCTAGCTATCCTCTTGGGTGTGTTGATGTTTACCCAGCTACAGTGACTTCAGCGTGGCTGGGTGTCATCTTATTTAGTGGCAAAACCTTGTGATTGAACGAAGGATTGCATATATGGGCGTGACTCTTTAGCTAAAATAGCGGTGATCTGATCACTCCAGCTCATGATCTTATCAGCGCCAGCGCGATGGGTGTAATAATCACGGACTTTGGCATCATATTGAGCCAATTGATCGCCATCGAGCTCTTCTGCGTAACTATTTTCATGAACGACTAGCGATTGTGGTAAGCGCGGACGAATGCTAGGTTGCTGCGCTGGATGGCCTAAACACATGCCAAATAGTGGGAGCACCTGTTGGGGAAGATTCAACAACTCGACCACTTCATTTGGGCTATTACGTAGGCCGCCAATAAATACACCACCTAATCCCAGTGATTCCGCGGCAGTCAGCGCATTTTGTGCCATCAATGCGGTGTCGACTGCACCAATCAACAGCTGCTCGGTAAACCCTAATTTAGCATCAGGCGCAATTTGCTGATGGCGGTGAAAATCAGCACACCAGACAAAAAATTCAGCGGCTTCTCCGACCCACGGTTGGTTGCCACTCAGCTTGACTAATTCGGCCCGCTTGTTTGAGTCGGTTATGCGAATGATGCTACTGGCTTGCAGAAAGCTTGATGTCGAGGCGGCTTGAGCAGCCACTAAAATAGCGTTGAGCTGCTCCGTTTCAATTGGCTTGTCTGTGAATTTTCGAATGGATGTGTGGCGACAGAGTAACTCAATGGTTTGATTCATCATTCAACCTTCAACCTTGTTAAAACGAGAGACGATTGTGATTGTAGCATAGTGGCTAATTTGGCCGCAGCATTCGTTAGCTTTTGGGCTGCTGCCATTATGGGCAAGGCTGATGATTGTTCGTTGCTTTTCATATAAATTAAATCGCCTTATTTCATCTATTCTCGCGAAAGACTCGCGTACATCGTCAATGGCTTTGCGCTTTGGCATTGTCTTCATCCCCGTATACATCTACATCCTTTTGTCAGAGGGGCGTTTATCTGTAATGTGGTATCGCCGTTCACTTCAGTTAGCTCATCGATGTCATTTGCAGAGCTTAATATTAGGGATAGCGCCGCTTTTGTTTGGCGCTTGTTAGTCATCGATTCCGATGATTCAAACGCCTGCGCATTGCGCAAAATTGGCTGACATATTGGTGAATAACGCATACTCGTTGCTGTCATTCGAAATGATTTTGCGCGTTGATTCGGTTGCATTTTTCACTTATGAAAGTGTCTTTGCGCACGGTTGTAGTATGTTGTGGCGTGGGTCTGTTCGATTTTACAGAACCGAAAAGCAGCCTTTAAAGCAGTAGATCGATGCCAAACTCTGCCAGTAATCAATTGATGGTTAGTTTTTGAGTGTGGCTAGATCGTTAGTTTAACAGTTGCGAGAAGATGTATGTTTACGAGTGGCTGTGTCTGTTTGGTGAGCACTTGTTTTTGGAAGCTGATAAATATGACCGAAAATAAACACAATTGGGGTGATATTTGACGCTACATGCCAATTTGGCATAAGAATTAACTATGATTTACTTTATTTTGGCAACAGTTGAACGTATTATAATTGAATGTGGTAATAAATTTCCATTTAAGCTGTTTATTTAAAATACTTATTAAGTTAATGGCTTATTTTTTGGTATTTATTTTTAATAAAATCATAATTTTAGCAATTAATGGATGATTGAAAAATGGAAGCAAGTGACAAACACACGATGGCATCAACTGAAGAGGTCCTGCATTCTCATCGGCTTAGTTGGAGTGACGGTAAAACACTAAGCTTGTCTGCTTTAGGTGGTGCGTTAGAATTTTATGATTTTGTTATTTTTGTCTACTTTGCCAATGTGGTGGGAAGCCTGTTTTTCCCAACGGATATGCCAGAATGGTTGCGCCAAGTACAAACATACGGGATTTTTGCCGCCGGTTACCTTGCTCGTCCTCTAGGCGGTATTATCATGGCGCATTTTGGCGATCTGTTAGGCCGTAAGCGGATGTTCATGTTGAGTATCTTTTTAATGGCGGTTCCCACAACCTTAATTGGATTAATGCCAACATATGCGTCAATTGGTATTTGGGCTCCACTGTTATTGTTAATGTGCCGAGTGTTGCAAGGGGCCGCAATCGGTGGCGAAGCACCTGGTGCTTGGGTTTTTGTCACAGAACATGTTTCAAAACGTCATACTGGTTTAGCGTGTGGGACTTTGTCAGCAGGTCTTGTGGCTGGGATCTTGATCGGTTCACTGGTGGCAACGGGCGTGCATTCGGTTCTAAGTGCTGAACAGATCCACCAATACGGCTGGCGCTTGCCATTTTTGCTGGGCGGTGTGTTTGGCTTCATTACGATGTATTTGCGTCGCTGGCTGCATGAAACGCCGATTTTTAAAGCCATGCAACAGAGCCAAGAATTAAGTGAAGAGTTGCCAATTAAAACCGTACTTAAAGAGTATACACCGTCGGTATTGGTATCTATGGCCGTTACGTGGGTACTCACTGCGGCGATTGTGGTGACCATTTTGATGACGCCATCTTTGTTGCAAAAAGTTGCTCATTTAGACCCACAAACATCATTAGAAGCGAATAGCGTCGCGATTATTTGTCTGTTAGTGGGCTGTGTGGTGGCGGGGGCGCTGGCCGACAAATTTGGTAATGGACCCATTATGGCCATTTTTAGCATTGGACTGGCGGTGAGCTACTCGATCTTTTATCGCACGATGTTACATGATACCTCGTTATTATTCCCGATGTATGCGGTCGTGGGGTTCTTTGTCGGTGTATCTGGGGTGGTCCCGGCTATTGCGGTGAAGAGTTTTCCCGCAGCGATTCGTTTCTCTGGGCTGTCATTTTCGTATAATGTTGCGTATGCCATCTTTGGTGGTACCACCCCGATGCTGGTCAGTGCCTTGATCCGCGAAGATGTGTTGGCACCCAGTTATTATGTATCCGCGGTGTGTGTGGTTGGGGTATTGGCAAGCTTCGCGGTGATTCGTTTTCGCCCAAGATTAGAACTTGCCGCTTCACCTATTTAGAAACTGTTCGTTTATCAGCAGGTCAATGGCGGTGATTTAAACCGCCATTTTTGATGCTTATTATTGCAATCGAGTCACTATGATTAGTAATAGGTTTGAAGTGCTGCGTAAGAAAAATAGTCTCTCTATAGCATCCCTGAAAAGGGGCTGTTAGACTTTGCCTACACTGTTATGATGGGCAGGATCTGTTCATGCTAAAGCCTAAAAATATATTTCACCTATGTCGCTTAAGCCTCATTACGCTGGGTACTGCAGCGGTTTTATCGGGGTGTGGTCAGCCGCCCAAAATTGAGAAAGTCTCCGGCTATGCTGAAGGCACGACTTATCATATTAGCTGGTGGTCAAAAAATTCGCTATCGGTGGATAAGGTTCGTCAACAGTTTAATCAGGAACTTGCGAGTATCGATAAAGAGTTGTCGACCTATCGCAAAGATTCATATATCTCTGAGTTTAATCACAATCCATCAACTGCCTGGCAAAAAGCGTCGAAAGATTTTATTGCATTGATTCAAATCGCCAAGCAGATCAATCAACAGACCGATGGGTGCTATGACCCAACTATTGGTCCGCTGTTTGACTTATGGGGGTTCCAGAGCGATGTTTTACATGTCCCTAGCGCGCAGCAAATCGCGGCGGTTAAAGCGGATATTGGTATCGCTAATGTTGAGGTCGATGCTGCTGGGGGGCGTATTCGTAAAACACTGCCCGGTGTGCAGCTTGATTTTTCATCGATGGGAGAAGGATATACCATCGGTAAGTTAAGCCACATTCTTGAGACCGATGGGGTGCATAACTATCTGGTGGAATTTGGCGGAGATATGAAGATCAAGGGGCATAAACCTGAAGGTGAAAAATGGCGCATTGCGATTGAGCGGCCCATCCCCGCCAAAGATGGATTAGTCCCTTATCGGATTGTGACTATTAATGATGAAAGTGGTGTCACGCTTGATACCTCTGGAACTTATCATCATTCATTTGATAAAAATGGCAAAGAATATTCACACATTCTTGATCCGCGAAGTGGAGCTCCTGTGACACACGATTTGGTATCGGCTTCGGTATTTGGCACTGATCCGCGTGTCAGTGACGCTTGGGCGACGGCTATGCTGTGTTTAGGACCAAAGGTTGGACAGTCGGTCGCGCAGCAAGAAGGTCTAAAAGTATTCTTTATTCAAGCCGATAAAAATAAACTCACACCATCGAAAAGTGTGGCGCTGAGCCGCTTTAAAGGCTTAAGTTTCAATAAGCCTTAACCGAACGCAATAAGCCTTGGTATAAAGCGTCAAGGCTATTAGTGTGGTATTGAGGCAATGTCTCGTATTATTGGCTGAACGTGACAATATTTCCGCTCATGAACTTATCATGTCAATATTGGTTATTTTCTTGCGTGATATGGCCTTTGTTGCCAATGCTCATTATCAGTTAAACTGATGAGGGCATTGGCTAGGGCACTTTTTTGGTAAAGGGTAGCGAAATAACAGTGCAATTGAGACAAATGTCCAATAATCGGCCCAGAAGGCAAAGATCACATCACTTAAAAAGTGACCGCCTTGCACAATCCGAACAAATCCAACCAAACATCCCAGCAATACCCCCACTATAAACAGATTGCGGTTACGAAAAGCCCAAGCTAAGACAATGAAATAAAAAGCAATAGCGGCATGGCCACTGACAAATGAACAGTTACGGCGACACTCTCCTGAGTATCTGAGTACAGGAGCAAAATCTGACTGCCCACCAAATTGATGTACCTGAATGGGTCGAGGTCGACCGACCGAGTTATCTTTTAGTACCACATTGACTAAAATGCCTGGCCCTAAGGCAAGGCAAAGTGCCAGAAACAGTAGTTTTTTGCGCCAGCACAAAAGTGTGGCGCTATTTGACTTTTTTACGCTGATCCAAATTAAGGGCAGCAGCAGCAGCGGTATCAGTACAAACTGAATGTTGGCAAAAATTTTGTACATCACTTCTACCCAAAAGTCATTGGCTAAGAAGAAATGCTCATTATGGAAAAACTGTTGGCTTGTCCATATATCCAATTGTGGAAAGAGCACAAAAGGGAGTGTCGTGAGCACAGATAGCCATATATCACGTCGTCGAGTCAGCTTTTTCAGGTAAATTTTAGTGGCAGTGTTCATAGCCTTGGAATCCTGTAACTTGGTACAAATAGACCGTTCGTTTCAGTAATGGATAAGTTGTTTGTCCAACCTTGCCTAGCAATTTACTTGTTTTAAAACACCCTTGTAGTTGACGGGGTATTTGGGTAATAAATACAAAATTAGTTTGATGTGAATTGGCGACGTCATAGCGCAGCTCAAATTGATCGTCGATTTGCCGGCTCGGGTTAAAACTAAATACTTTAACGGCTTGATGATGTGGCCAGTCGCTCAGGTAATAATTGGCATAAGATAGCAACATCCGTGAGCCGCTGATCCAGTTCATCTGACTGGCTTGTGGGTATTTTTCTTTAATGTTGGTCATTAATTCTCGCCAACCTAATACGCGCCGATAGGGTGTATTGTGCGAGCTAGGTTGGATTGACAATGCCCTTTGAATACTTGGATAGCTAAACAACAACACTGCCAGTGCGATATTAATCCCAACTAAAGTACCTATCAGTTTATTGGCCTGATGGCGGACTAAACCGGCAGCAACAATTAAACTTGCTCCCAGATAAACGGGCGCGGCCCAGTTGGCATTAGCATGTGACAAGAACGCTTGCACAAACATGACCAGTAACAGTGGCCAACTGATGGCAAACAATAGTAAGCCATCTTTTTCACGTTTCAGTCGCAGGCTATAGGCAAATAGTAGAGCCATTGCGATTGGTCCAAAGACTAAAAACTGACTCCCTAGAAACTCGAAAAATTTATTGAAATGGAATAATTGCTCTTCAAGCTTAGAGATCTGAGCGGTATGGACAAAACTAATAAACCCATATTGGGCGTTCCACCAAAGATTGGGCGAAAACACCGCGAGAGCAAGCAGTAAGGCAATCCAAGGGCCTTTGCCTGCGCGTGGATAGGCTTTTTGCAAAATAAAATAGACGGCTAATCCCAAGATTAATACTGCCATGGTGTATTTTGACAGTAACCCCAACCCCGCAGATAACCCGCAGAGTGTCCACCAAGATAGTTTTTGCGTGCGCAGTGCACAGACAAATAACCAACTCGTTAATGCCCAAAAAAATAATAGTGGCGCATCAGTAGTGATAAAAATGCTGTTAAATGTCACTAATGGTGAACTATAAAAAATCAGTGCTGCCCATAGCCCAACCTGCGAGTTATAAAGCGTTTTGCCTAAACGATAGACAAAAAAAGCTGCACCCGCATACAATAATGGCGAGGTTAGCCGAACCGCCCACTCGTGACTATGACCAAAGATCCCTGTGCTTAAGGCGATCAACCAAGCCACTAATGGCGGTTTAGAATAATAGCCAAAGTCAAGATGGGTCGCCCAAAAGTGATAATAGGCTTCATCATAAAACAGCGCTAAATGCAGAGGACCAAGCGTCCAGAGTCGGCAAATAAACAGGGCAACTAATAAGGCGATCAACCATTTATTTGGTTGATCATTAGGCTGTTTTAATGCAAAAGTCGACATGTCAGATTTCATGTGGATTAAAAATTCCTTAATAATGAAGCCGATCTTAAAAACTCAAATGAAGGCGCTCAATGTTCATTATTAGAGCAATGAGTTCATTTAAGTGTAGGTGAAAAAATAGTAGGTATACGTTGGACTCGTTTTAAGCTGCTTTACAGCTATTTTTCAGACTTTATATGATAGCTTCATGACACTTGGCAAGATGTGTTTGGCGCAGGGGGAATGTGGATCGGGTTGAAGGCTGTCTGTTCTGTAGGCCGACAGGCGATGGTCGACCTACAGATTTAACATTATGTTAGCTTTTTTGAGAATGAAATGGTTGGTATAGCGCGCTTAAGTCGTCATTGCCTAAGCCTTTTTGTATCGCCGCATTCAGACACTCTTGTACCTTTTCGGTTAACGGCAACTGCAGTTGCTGCGAATGTGCCATGTCCAATGCTAAATTCACATCTTTTGCACCCAATGCCAATGCAAAAGAGGCAGGTGAATAACGTTGATTGAGCATGGCATCACCATAGTTTTTGTATACAGACGATGAAAACATGGTGTTGGTGATTAAGTCAATAAAGGGTTCACTTTCAAGCCCAGCTTGATTGATAAAAGCGAGTGATTCAGCCAAAGATTGAACGGCGTTATTAAGCAATAAATTTACCGCAAGCTTGAAGATATTGGCGGTTTGAGGCAACTCACCTAGGTAACGAAATGACCCTCCAAGGGCTCTAAGCATGGGCTCGGCATTATTGACCGCTTCTGCTTCACCACTGCTAATGACATGAACCTGTCCTGCTTCTGCGACTTTGCTATTGCCAAGCACTGGGGCAGATACGTAGTGTAGTTCTCTGTCATTGTGTAATTTAGCAAAGCGCTCGACAAACGCGGGTGACAGGGTTGCCATCACCACATGTACTTTCCCATAGGAGATATGATCTAACAGGCCGCTATTAATAAATAGTTCTTGATAGGCTTGGTCATCAGAGAGCATCGATAACACGACATCTGCGGCAAAAACGGCATGTGGGGTGGATACGAGTTTGATTCCAGCAGCCGACAACAGCGCTGTTTCCGGCTCACTGCGATTCCATGCGATCACTTGATAGCCTATTTTGGCCAAAGTTTTGGCAAAACCCGTTCCCATTGAACCTAGGCCAATAATTCCAACTTTGTACATGTGAAGCTCCTCGCGATCTGTTTTAGTTCAATATAGTAAAGATATTAGTAATCTGTACGGACATAAATGAACCATTGTAACATCTATGCTACATCAAAGCGGAACTCTTGTGACTCTATTTAAAGAGTATTGATGAGCAATTATAGTGAGCTTAGCTCCTTTCAATGCGTTGAATCAGTTGTGTGAGGCTCTGGTGGCATTTTTTGCTTCATGCAAAAATATGACGGTTTACGTACGGCTCGACAATGATTATCAGGTTTTGTCTATGGTGTGTATGGTTCAGCGTACTTAACCCTTCTTCATATTGTCAATATATGGCTGGCAAGATACCCATTCATGAAACGATTATGGATGAGTAGGGGGGTCTAAATTTATCTATTGTTTAAAAATGAAACGCGGGTTTGAAAATATTTGATGCAGTCGTCAGTTTTATCCCAATATGAACGGTAGGCTAATGGTTGGATGAAAATAAATAGATAAGGACTTTGTTTATGCTCAAGGTGATGAGTGCGCTATTTCTACCTGCGCTAATAATGACAGGATGTAGCAGTTTGCCAAATTCGGCTGATGTTATCTCCAATAGCCCCAAACACCCCGTGTTAACTCATTCAGAGAGCCAGCGCTTTGATGTAGCCAATTATTTTACGATTGCAGGGCGTGATAGCTGGCAACCACAACCTATTATGCGGGCAGCAACACCTTATGTAGTAGGCGCTTCAAATGCGCCATATCAGAGTGTGCAAAGCGCGGTGAATGCAGCCCTTGCTGCTGATACCCAACAGCCAATTGCGATTAAAGTACTCCCCGGTCGTTATGTTGGGACAATTTATATCCCCCAGAGTGCACCGCCGCTGACTATTTATGGCGCCGGTAACAAACCTCAGGACGTAGTGTTATCACTAGCGATTGACTCGATGATAAGCCCCGCTCAGTACCGTCAGTTGGTTAATCAATCGGGGCGTTATCAGGCCGGCGATCCTGCTTGGGGCATGTATCATGTCTGCGCCTCTTTAACGCATAAAAATATTGCGACAACCTGCTCGGCGGTGCTTTGGAGTCAAAGTGATCGCTTTGCGTTAGCCAATTTAACAGTTGAAAATTCACTGCTTGATAGCACTGGCCCTGGCACCCATCAAGGTGTTGCTCTGCGCACCGATGGGGATAAAGTACGGCTTAATCAGGTGCGTTTGATCGGTCGTCAAGATACGTTTTTTGTTAATAATGCAGACGTTGATAATCGCTATAATACTCAGCGCCAGAGCCGCGTTTATATCAAAGACAGTTTTATTGCAGGTGATGTGGATTATGTTTTTGGCCGAGCGCACGCAGTATTTGATCAAGTGGAATTTCAGTCTGTTTCCAGTCGCGGCGCATCATCTGCGTATGTGTTTGCACCAAATACAATGTCGCATTGGCGTTATGGATTTTTGGTCATCAATAGCCACTTTAGTTGTAATCAAGCTACCAAAGGTTTTCAACCTAAACTAGGTCGAGCATGGGATCAAGGCGCTAGTCATACTGGCTACAGACCTGGGCACACAGCCAATGGTCAATTGCTGATTATGCGAAGCCACATTGACCGTTGCTACGATTTGCAACAGCCTTGGGGATCGGCTGCCACGACGAATCGTCCGTTTCGCGGTAATGCCAGCGCTGGGCGTGACTTAAATGATCTAAATTATAATCGCTTGTGGCTTTACGATAATCAGCTGGTGAGTACCAAAAAATAGCCTAGTGTTGTAATTTTTTACTGGTTTATTAGGGCGTGATCGCTTTAGCTGGTGTCGCCCTGTTGCTAGTGATGAGCCGTTACCACGCTAAACTTATATTGATAGGCCCATTTAGGTGGGACTATCAATAATCTCGCTCGGCTGCATTGCGACTGGTGTCGCTGGTTGTGATAGAGCATGCCCGTTTTGCTTAGGTTTGCATGGTATGGCATCGATATTGAGATGCATATTGAGCACATTACTGGGTATGTTATTAATGCGTTTCAGTGCATCAAATAGTTCAAGGGAATCGGTACATCGATCGGTTTAACGGGAATGAGGCCTATAGCGGTTTATGCCACTTACAGAACTTACTCGGAGGTCAACTCCTTAGATAATGTGCTGATAGGTTGTGGCCGAGCCAATAAAAACCCTTGGATGGCATCGACATCATAGCGCTGACACAATTGGTATTGCGCTTGCGTTTCGACACCTTCAGCAATGATTAAAATATCGATTTGTTTGAACATCGTACATAGGTTCGCCATAATCGCGGCATATCTTTTGTTGGTGACGGCGCCTGCGATCAATTCTTGATCTAACTTAATAATATCGATGGGATATTTCATTATATGTTGGATGGCTGTGCTGTTACGTCCAAAATTGTCCAAAGCGATACGACAACCTAATTGACGCAGTTTGTTTAAAGCTGGGAGTATGTCAGCATTGTCAAGTGTACTGCCTGATATCTCAAAGACCAGTTGCTGAGGAGTCAGCTCGTTATGTTGGAAGGCTGATTGGAGCCGCTCGAATAATATATTGTCATGCAGTTGGTGTAATGAGAGGTTAATGGCAAGACAAAGCTCGAAAGAGTATTTGGGGCGAATAGTTTGAAATTGGCTAATCGCTTGCTCGACGACCCATTGACCGAGTGCTGCAATTAAGTGAGCTTCTTCGGCTATTGGAATAAACTCATTTGGCTGATTGCAAGTTTTGGCGTGGGGCCAGCGAATCAGTGCTTCAAAACCGATGATTTGACGGGTGTGAGTCGTAATAATAGGCTGAAAAGCGAGCGCAAAATCCTGATCGCTGAGAGCTTGGCGTAGCTCTGTTTCTACTTGATAACACCGGGAAAACTCCTTTTGCATATTATCTTCAAATAGATAAGAGTGGCTGTTTTCAGAGTGCTTAGCCCGATACATGGCGATGTCAGCAAACTTTTTCAATTCTTCGCTATAAACGCTGTTTAACGGATGAAGCGCAATGCCAATGCTACATTGACAGTGGATGACGTGTTGATCGATGTAAAATGGTTCGTTAAACAGCTGGCTGACACGTCTGGCAATGGCATTGACCTGGTTGATGCTGGAAAGACGATTAAAGATCAAGGCAAATTCATCGCCGCCAAGGCGAGCGATTAATTCACTACTGCGCAGTTTTTCCTGCAGACGTTGTGCAACACCTTGAATCAGCTTATCGCCAACTTGATGACCAAAGTTATCGTTAATATGCTTAAAGCGATCGAGATCGAGAATAAACAACGCAACATATTGATTACTTCGTTGATTCTGTTGAATCGTTTGCTCAAGGGCCTTATCAAAGCGATAGCGGTTCGCAATACCAGTGAGTGGATCAGATTCGGCAAGTTGTTTGAGTTGCTCATAACTTTCATTGAGTTTAGATTCTAGCTCGAAGCGTTTTTTGGCTTGGAGTAATGTGCGAGAAAGCTGCCTCGGAGTGATATCACTTTTGATCAAAAAATCTTGAGCACCAGCGGTGATTGATTCCAGTAATAATTGTTCATCATGGTTATGGCTGAGCATGATAAGCGCAGTGTGTTTAACTTCTGGGAGGTTTTTCAGCTGGGCTAACATTTTGAGACCATTCATGCTTGGCATCTGGTAATCAAGCAAAATGGCATCAAAGTGAAACTGTTTGATGATCGCAAAAGCCTGTGTACTATCAGCTACTTCTGTAATCTGGTGTTCAGGTTGATGAGACAAAGAACGCACGATGAGTAACCGATCTACTGCGTCATCGTCGATTAACAGTATATTCATCCACGTGCTCCTCGCCAGAGTACTGTTACCTACCAGTATAGCTAGCCTACGGGCCGTTGAACAAAGATTGTTACCTAAAGTGGTGTCGTCGTCAGTAATCAACGACATTTTTGCCTGTTCAAATGGATTGCCAGGGCTATGCAAGCCGCGATCACAAGGTCGTTTGGTTTATTGGAACAAGCCGCCGCGTATCCACTTGAGCGCGTATGCAACTGCTAGTCGCCAAACATATATAGATGGTCATGCAGTTGAAATCTAATAATGCCGTTAGATGAAGGTCTATATGACAATGGAAAAAACAGCGATTCAAGTTTATCTTGATGAACAGAGTATCGCTTATCAAGCGGTTAATTTTATTCGCGATGGTGATGCATTAACGCCATATCCTAAGCCTATGGTGGCTTGGTCGTGTATCTATAAAACGCTCGCGTTGACGGGAAAACGTACGGGGCCTGTCATCGCCGTTGTGCCAGTACACGCTCGTTTATCATATAAAAAGCTTGCGCAACTGACGGGAAACCGCAGTGTAGGAATGGTGCCAGAGGAGCGACTAGTTGCTACAACAGGCTATGTGCATGGGGCGAATAATCCGATCGGGATCTGGCGTGCGAAGCAATTTCCTATTTTTATTGATGCACAGGCACAAACACAAACGACAATCTGTGTGTCTGCCGGGGAGATTGGCCGGGCGATGCTAATCGACCGCCGCCAGTTGGCCGCGCTCGTGCAAGCGAAATTTGCTGTGTTAGTTGAAGCTTAAACAAGCACGGTTGTCATCGGTCACTCCGTCTAGTTTTGGGTTCAATCCCTGACATATGTTTGATCCCATGGCGCATCGCCTCAAGAAATTGTCGTAACCTCGCCGGGTAATAGTTCGCGTAAGGGTAAACGAGATACAGCGGCAGCGATGTGGCTTGCCATTGCGGCATCAATTGGATCAGTTCTCCGCGGGCCAGCATCGGTTCAACCAGCCATGCTGAAAGCATTGCCAGACCAACACCTGCGATGGCTGCGCGTGCGGCAACATCAATATTGTCAGTTGCCAGTGTGGGATTGAGCGTTAATGAGCAGCGCGTATGCGTTGTTTGTTCGGTTAAGGTCAGCTCATGGCGATAAAAATTGCTAAAGGCAATCCAAGGATAATCTTGTAGGGATTCAATCTGTATCGGAGGGGTTTTCACCAGCGTTGGCGCGGCCACAATAATGCGGGGGACGTGGGCGACTAATTCGGCGACGACATTAGGTTCGGTTACCGGCCCGAGGTGAATAGCACAATCGATATTATCAGCGATAAAGTTGGGTGTTTTATCGTGTAATTGCCAATCAATTCGCATATTCGGATGGTGTGCAAGATAACTTAGCAGTGGCTCTAAAAGCTGTTCTTTGCCAAAGGCATGCGGAGCACGTACACGCAAATGTCCGGTTAGTTGGGTATCAGTTTGATTAAGACGATCCTCAATAGATTGCCATTGCTCGAGTAAGATTTTGGCTTGCTGATAGCAGTTCTCGCCATCCTCGGTCAGTTTTATCTGATGGGTGGTTCTGAGTAATAATTTGCAGTTGAGGCGCTGTTCCAGCGCCTTGAGTCGGCGACTGATCGTTGGTTGAGATGTGTCCATCTGGCGGGCCGCTGCGGATAGACTGCCTGCTTCGACAATACGAACCCATGTCTGTAACAATGCGATTCGGTCAGCTTGATTTATAAGATTCTTGTTCATACGTATTATGTATAACAGTTTTTCGATTTAACTGTCTACCCAAAAACGCTCGTCATCGCCAAAATACTCCTATTCATTGTTCACCATCATTGGAATTTGTTATGTCAGTCTTGCAAAAAAGCCGCCCACAAGCCGTGCTTAACCTGCCGTATTATCTGATTTTTAGTTTGGCAGTTGGCGCTGGGTTGAGTGTCGCATCGATTTATTATAACCAACCGATCTTAAGTCTATTGGGCACACAGTTGCATATACAAGTTGTGCATATCGGTTGGGTGGCAACGGGAACACAGGTTGGTTATGCATTGGGGATATTATTGCTGGTTCCTTTGGGCGATATGTTCGATCGGCGCGTGTTGATTTTAGTGAAAAGTTTATTGTTAGCCATCGCACTCTTATTGTGCAGTTTTGCCAGTGGTTTTTATAGTTTGTTACTCATCAGCTTGCTGGTCGGGGTGATGGCTTCGGTGGCGCAAGATATTATTCCTGCCACGGCTACGTTAGCTCCTGCCCAGCAGCGCGGTAAAATAGTGGGCACGGTGATGACCGGGCTATTACTCGGTATTTTGCTCTCTCGTGTATTCAGTGGTGTGATGGCACAGTATTTCGGCTGGCAGAGTGTCTTTCAGATTGCGGCTATTTTGATGGTGATAGTGGCTGGCGTACTGTGGCGGGTACTCCCTGCGATGCCTGCGAGCTTAACTCTCGGTTATGGCGCACTGATTAAATCGCTAGTGAAGCTTTGGCAGACTTATCCTCAGTTGCGAACTGCGGCGCTGAGCCAAGGGTTATTATCAATCTCCTTCAGTGCTTTTTGGTCGATGCTATCTATCTTTCTTGAACAATACTATCACTTAGGCAGTGGTATCGCGGGTGCCTTTGGTTTAGCTGGGGCCGCGGGTGCTCTCGGCGCACCAATTGCGGGACGCTTGACTGACCGGCTGAGCGCTGTGCATGTGGCACAAGGCGGCTCCGCATTAGTTACACTGGCCTTTGTTTTAATTGCGACAGTGTTTGTATGGCCAGCATCGATGCAATTAGCGGTACTTGCGTTTGGGGCGATTGTTTTTGACTTAGGGTTGCAGTCATCACTGATTGCACATCAAAGTATTATTTATAGTTTAGAGCCGCAGGCTCGTGGACGATTGAATGCGCTATTATTCACAGGCGTGTTTATCGGGATGGCGAGTGGCTCAGCTCTTGGTGGATATGCTTATGCGGGCTGGGGATGGATGGGCGTATGCTTTGTTGCCATTAGCTGTGCACTGTTGGCACTGATTGTCCGCAGTCGAGGACGTTAGTTTTCATTTACATCTTTATATAGTGTGGTACTTGCAAATGTAGCCTTGAGAACTGACCGAAAGGGCGGAGTTTAGTGCTCGATGATTGATTCAAGTTGACAAGTTGATATGACTGTCACTTGAGCGATGCCACACAGTTGTTACTATAGTCATGGTTAGTCAGCGGAGTCATGTTATCGGTGAGACCTTTAATCGACGCTTTATCAGTCTTTTTTCAATCAGATAGAAACACAGAGGAAGCTATGCAGATCAATTTAACGGGTAAGATCGCTGTTGTCACCGGCTCAACCAAAGGGATTGGATTTGCCACTGCTAAAGGGCTGCTTGAAGCTGGCGCGGCAGTTGTGATTAACGGTCGCACGGCTGAAGCGGTTGATGCGGCCATTGCCGTGCTCAAAAAACAGCAACCACAAGCGGATGTACAAGGCGTTGTTGCCGATTTAAGTGATGCCCGCGGATGCGAAGCGCTGACTCAAGCTGTCGCGCACTGCGATATTTTAGTCAATAATGCTGGGATCTTTGGTCCACTTGATTTTTTTGAAACGGATGATGCGATTTGGCAGCAGTATTTTGATGTCAATGTCATGTCTGGGGTTCGCCTTGCGCGGCATTATCTGCCAGCCATGGCCAAAGCGCAGTGGGGGCGGGTGATCTTTTTATCCTCTGAATCGGCGTTTAATATTCCCGCCGATATGATCCACTATGGTATGTCAAAAACCGCTTGTACCAGTATTGCCCGCGGTTTGGCCAAACGGATGGCAGGCACGGGGGTAACGGTGAACTCTGTATTGCCAGGGCCGACGATGAGTGAAGGGGTCGCCCAGATGCTCCAAGAGCAGTCTGTGCAATCTGGATTGAGTCTCGAACAGGTTGGCACCGAATTTGTTAAAGCTCATCGTCCCTCGTCCGTGATTCAGCGGATGGCAACCACCGAGGAGGTCGCCAATATGATTGTTTATGCCTGCTCGATGCAAGCTTCTGCCACTAGTGGGGCAGCGCTGCGTGTTGACGGTGGGGTAGTGGACTCGATTGCACCCTAATAACGACGAGTCGTTATTGATAACAAAGCGACCTAACCGTCGCTTTGTTACTTTAAATTGATTAAAAATTCATCAAACGATAGCCATATGTTACATAAATTGCGCAGTTTCAGCTCCCTGCACTTGGCAGCGCAAGCAAAAAACGCTATACCAACGCCCCCCAGTTATATTTGACGTCAAACGTTATAATAGGAACAAGTATGAATGCAGTAGTCATTGGGGTCGCCCTGATGTTGATTTTAAGTGTGCTGCGCCTTAATGTGGTGATTGCTTTGTGTGTCAGTGCCATTGTCGGCGGACTCGTTGGTGGGATGCCACTCACCCAAATTACCCAAGTATTTGAGCAAGGGTTGGGCCAAGGCGCAGAAATTGCGCTTAGTTATGTAATGCTTGGCGCCTTTGCTGTCGCTATTTCGCGTTCGGGGCTAACCGATTGGCTTGCTCATCAGATTATTAACCGATTGGGAAGTTCGCCCTCAGAGAGTCACTTGAAGCTGATGCGCTCGATGGTGTGTGCAGTGCTATTGATGATGGCAATTTTTAGTCAAAACTTGATCCCAGTGCATATTGCTTTTATTCCTATCTTAGTGCCTCCCTTATTGCATGTGATGAACCATCTTCGCCTTGATCGACGTCTTATCGCTTGTGTGCTGACGTTTGGTTTGATTACACCTTATATGGTGCTGCCAGTTGGCTTTGGTGGGGTGTTTTTAAACAAACTGTTAGCGGGTAATTTAGCCGTCAATGGTCTTATGATCGATCCGGCCAAAGTCGCTCCAGCGATGTGGATCCCAGCGACGGGGATGTTGTTTGGGTTGTTGATCGCTGTCTTTATTAGTTATCGCAAACCACGTCATTATGTGGATTGCCCGATGTTGGAGGAGTTACCTCCCATCCAGTTGCCTAAGCCTATCGCTATAGCGATTGCGCTGCTGGCTGTAGTTGCGGCCTTAGTCGTGCAACTGTATACCGATTCAATGATTTTCGGTGCGCTTTGCGGGTTGGCGGTGTTTTTTATCTCGGGGCAGTTAAGCTGGAAGCAATCACAACATGTATTTTCTGGCGGTGTGGAATTGATGGCGATGATTGGCTTTATTATGATTAGCGCCGCTGGGTTTGCTGCTGTGATCCGTGCGACTGGGGATGTCGAATCTTTGGTTCATACCTTAAGTGGATGGCTTGGCACCAGCCAGGGGATCGCGGCTGCTAGCATGCTGGTGGTTGGGCTTGTGGTGACCATGGGGATCGGTTCTTCGTTTAGCACTATTCCGATTATTGCGACGATTTATGTGCCGTTGTGTCTGCAGTTAGGCTTTGACCATACGGCGACCGTGGCACTCGTAGGAACGGCGGCGGCATTGGGGGATGCAGGTTCTCCTGCTTCCGATTCGACGTTAGGCCCTACATCGGGGCTCAATGCGGATGGCCAGCACGACCATATTCGTGATAGCGTGATCCCAACCTTTATCCACTACAATCTGCCTTTACTGGCGACGGGTTGGATTGCCGCGATGGTGCTTTAATATCGACTTATTTAGGCGATGGGGTTAGCCATTTATTTGAATCTAGCCCCTTATCTGCGCTTGAGTCATCTTCAAATTGAACCCAAATGTATTGCCAATATTCATTGTAATATTATGAGTTAGTATAAGCGCGTTCATCCGTTATTCTATTTGTATGTTTATTATGTATTCTGAGTACTTGTTAACTAAAATTTTGTTGATTTACGTCAAGCTGTCCTATACCGATTACGCTAGTTTATGCAAGAGTGAATCGAAATGATTCTCACCTGTATCGGAATAGGAAAATAGCCATGGTTAGTGCACTGCTCAATACTCTTAATGAAAAATGTTACCACCCTGATCTGGGAAAACTTATTTTACGTCTGAGCATCGGGATGCTGCTCTTTCATGGGATCCATAAACTTGAAGCCGGTGTTGGCGGAATTGGTTCAATGCTGGTGGCGCATGGCGTCCCTGAATTTGTCTCCTATGGTGTCTATTTTGGCGAGGTGGCCGCGCCTATTTTAATTATGTTGGGGATATTGTGTCGCCCTTGTGCGCTGGCGATCATCGGGACGATGTTAGTTGCTTGGCTATTGGTCGATGTTCCTGCAACATTTACCGTTAATCAGGTTGGAGCTTGGGGAATTGAAAGCTTGATGTCTTATTTTCTTATGTCATTAGTTATCTTGTTTATTGGCGGCGGCCGTTATTCACTTGTGAGTGAAAAATGGCGTTAATACTTGTCAGATAAATGAGCATGCGGGACACTGGCCGTTTTCATGTATTCAGGAATGAGCGCTTGTTAACCCCCGCAAAAGCTACAGGCCTTGGTGTCATTGCCATTGGCCTGTGGGCTTCATTAACCGCGACGCTACGCATTCTTAGTAGCGAACTTCCCGCGCTTGGTGCATTAGCGCTGATCTATTCGTTTGGGGCCTTGCTGCAGCTTTTGTTAGGCGGATGGCCGAAGCTCTCGACGTTTCCTCGAACTTATTTATGGCTTGGTGCGGGGTTATTCGTTAGTTATGAGCTCTGTATGTCATTGTCGATTGGATTTGCCCAGAGCAACGAACAGGCGATCGAAGTGAGTATGCTCAATTATTTGTGGCCCGCATTAACCGTGTGGCTTGCGGTCTTAAGTGAGCGTCGTCTGGGTCATATTGGTTTGTATATTGGCATCGGTTTATGTCTATTTGGGGCGTTACTGGTGGTGGGGCGTGGTGATGTTTCGCTGTTGCAAATGAGTACAAACCTTGCCAGTAATCCTTTGAGCTATCTACTAGCGACCAGTGGCGCATTTTTATGGGCGTTCTATTGCATCCTGACGCGATCTCTGGCGCAAGGCAAAGATGGTATTGTGTTCTTCTTTGTGTTGGTGGCGCTCGTTCTTTGGGGACAGTATGCAGTGAGTGATGAGCCGGCTTTGAATCTCTCGATGTTTTCGACCAAAGTAGGATACGTGCTAGCAAGTGCTGCAGTTGCAATGGGCGTGGGATATGCCGCATGGAATAAAGCACTCTTAAACGCCAATGTCACGTTGCTGGCGATTTTATCTTATTTTATCCCCATTTTTTCGGCGCTGATAGCCGCTTGGCAGCTACAGGTTTCCCTCAGTTGGCCATTTTGGCAAGGTTGTTTGCTGATTAGTCTAGGATCGCTATTGTGTTGGTGGGTGACGCGAGCCCCGCAACAAGGCGCTGACTAACGTCGCTCGGTTGGCTCGATGATGTTTAAGCGACGAATGAGCGTCGGTTAGCCTCAACATGGTTGTCTGTTGGCGCTTTTTATCTATACCGGAGTTGTTTTATTCAATTACCCATGACCGAATTTGCCCGTTTGGGATAAAGCTGGAGCGTTTCATCCCCACGGGCTTGTCATCTGAGATTATATTGCGTTGGCGTCTTGTTTATCCCCAGACGTGCTGCGCGACCTTTTGCACGAGTGCTATTTTTTCCCACTGCTGTACTTCAGTGAGGTTATTGCCCTCTTCGGTTGAGGCAAATCCGCACTGGGTGCTTAGGTATAGGCGATCTAACGGAATATATTGAGCCGCTTCTTGAATGCGCGAGACAATCGCTTCGGCATCCTCAAGCTCAGGATTTTTTGATGAGATCAAACCTAATACAACTTTTTTGTTGCCTGATACTTTCGCTAAAGGCGAAAAATCGCCGGCACGGTGAGTATCGAATTCAAGATAATAGGCATCAACATTTTCTCGACTAAAGAGATAGTCAGCAATAGGGGCATAACCTCCGCTTGCAGCCCATGTCGAGCGATAATTGCCGCGGCAGACATGAGTGGTCAACGTAAGTTCTTTCGGTGCATTGGCAATAGCGGCGTTATTGACGGTGAGATAGCGTTCAGCGATATCGGCAATTTTTTGCGTGTGACTGATGGGCTCATGGGACAGACCACAATCACATGCCGCATGTTCTTTTTGCGCTTCAACGGCACCAGAGGTCAGACGTTGATCGGTCAACATCCCCCAAGTGCAATCGTCTAACTGTAAATTGCGACACCCAGCAGCGCTCAGATCAAGCATTACACTATGATAAGCCTTGGCAATATCTTCAATCAACTCGTCGATATTGGCATAGACCGACTCAGTCACTGCTTTGTTTTTGCCACGTAAGAGTTCAGCAAGAAATTGTGCGGGTGCCGGAATAGTCAGACGCGGCAAAATAGCGGCTTCGGAAAATTGATTTAAAAACTTAAAGTGGTCAATAAAGGGATGATTTTTACCGCTGATTTTTCCAGTTAGCTGGACACTTTCTGCCCGCGTTTCAACCTCAGCAAAAACGTAGCCCCGATCAATGGTTGTTTTTTCTACCCCATTGAGGCCCCACATAAAATCAAGGTGCCACCAACTGCGCCGAAACTCTCCATCAGTGATGACCTTCAGCCCTGCCGCTTTTTGTTTTTCGACAAGTTCACTAATGGCTTTATCTTCGATGGCCTTTAACGCGTTTGCATCAATATCACCTTGTTCAAACTGGCGACGGGCTTGATGCAAATATTCTGGGCGTAGATAACTGCCGACGACATCTGCGCGAAATGGTGCGGTGATTGGTGTTTGCAACATGAGTCTGAACTCCTTAGATGAGGGGTATGTTTATGTGAACCCATTCAGACTAACATGGCCATTTAGATGGCTAGGTGAAAAATATTCATATTGATTATTTTATTGAAAAGTAACCCAAAGATTTTGAGCCTGTTTTTAAACTAACTCTGGTTGTTTTATCACTTCCAACGTTAATAGCGGAATGACTTACGATAAAATAATGAATTTTATTCATCTTTGATCGCTTTTTCGAGTAGGCAAACCAGCTTGAGCTCAGGGATTGCACTGACTTGCAAGGTGACTTGCTGGAATTGGCACTCTCCCCACTGTGGATGGGCAAAATAGCGGCTCCCTCCATCACGATAGCGCACCTGTTGGTTCTGCCAGAGCGCTGCAAATTCAGTGCTTTGTGCCGTTAACTCATCGATTAACTCGATGATTTGAGGGTCCTCGCTTTGATGAGTGTAATCGAGACGAAATTCGGCAACCAATCGCTGTGCGCGCTCAGCCCAGTTTGGAATTAATTGTCGGGCTTGCTGATTTAAAAAGGTATAACGAAGTAAATTTCGGTCATGATTGGGAATATCTAACCAGCCGATAAATAGCTGGGCGGCCTGATGATTCCAACATAAAGCATTCCAAGATGAATCCAGCAAGTAACACGGCCCATGAAATTGATCAGGAAGATCTTGGAGTGGCTTGATTAATCTTTTTTGAGCGAGCGCGGGCGTATTGCTGTAGGGGTCAAATTTACCAGCTAGCTCAAATAACGTCGCTCTTTCGGCTGGATTAAGCTGCAATGCCTGTGACAAGCGCGCTAACACCGTGACGGATGCGCTTAGGCTGCGACCTTGCTCTAGACGAGTTAACCATGTGGTGCTTAATCCGGCCGCCTGCGCGAGCTCTTCACGACGATAGCCTGGTGTGCGGCGACGGCCATGGGTTTGCTCGGGTGGTGTTAATTGCTGGCGATGAACGCGAATAAATTGTCCCAATAAATTATCAGTTTCTAGCATGGTTGTTTTTATCCCCCTATATCAACTGGACTTGTTGGTCGACGACTTCGCTTTCACGATAATCGATAGTTTATGTCATCCCGATTAAGGAGTAAATTTTGAATCAAACCACCCATGAACAATTGCTGCAAGCGCAGTTTTCGCCCCAAGCCAATGCCTATTTACATAGCGAAGTTCACGCTAAAGGTGATGATTTACAATTGGTTAGACAATTAGTTGGCGAGCAACCACAGGCCCGAGTCTTAGATATGGGCTGCGGTGGTGGCCATGTTAGTTTTCAGTTGGCGGAGCAGGTGAAAGAGATTGTCGCTTTTGATCTATCTAATGCGATGTTGCAAGTGGTTCGCACAGAAGCACAAAAACGCTGTCTAACCAATTTGCAAACCTGCCAGGGGAATGTTGCTTCTTTACCATTTGCAGATGATCACTTCGATGTGGTGATCACGCGCTATAGTGCGCATCATTGGACGCAGTGGTCAACGGCGCTGAGCGAAATGCGTCGGGTGTTAAAACCATCGGGCCAAGTGATGATCATTGATGTCATTTCATCCGACGAGCCACTGCTTGATAGTTGGCTACAAACCATTGAGACGATTCGTGATCCATCGCATGTGCGCGACTTTACGTTGTCGCAATGGTTACAGGCGCTGACTCAACAAGGATTCAAGTTACAATCATGCCAGCAATTTCCGCTATTTCTAGAGTTTCAAAGCTGGATTGAGCGAATGCAGCCACCTGCTGAGCATGTGGCCACGATTCGCTCACTCATTCAAAAAGCGCCAAATTCAGTACGTGATTTTTATGAGATCAATGCCAAGGATAGCTTTACCTTACAGTCGGCATTGATTGTGGCGAGTTAGCCGCGCTGCTATTGATCTGAGTATGGGTTCATTTAATGGCATAACTGTTGGGCTAGGAACACCAGTGAGCGGCCTTGCGCTAAAGCAGCTGATGGTTGATGGTACATAAGTGGCCGACCCCAACAGTTAAAGCCATGCCCAGCCTGCGGATAGTCGTAGAATTGGGCATTCTCTCTTCCCGCGAACGCTGCCTTAACTTTGATAATATCATCGGTGGAAATGTGTTCATCACGTTCGCCGTGATGAAATATCACTGGTTGAGTAAGCTGCTCGGCGATATCCAGATGATTGACAATACCACCGCCATAATAACAAACAGCCGCGTCAATATGCTCGCTAGCGACAGCGCTGCGATAGGCCAATTGACCACCTAAGCAATAACCAATAATACCTATTTTCCCAGTGACTTCAGGACGCAGCTTAAGCCAATTAATGGCGGTTACAATATCATGAACAGCGAGATCGGTGTCGAGTGCTTGATAACACTCAAAGGCTTTTTGATTACCTACCTCATCATAGTTTAAATCAAGTCGCGCAGTGAGTCGCCAAAATACATCTGGGGCAAGTACTACAAATCCTGCTTGGGCATAACTATCAGCGACATCGCGAATATGTTGATTCACTCCCCAGATTTCTTGGAGTAATACCAAAGCAGGGCCTTGTCCTGTTGGCGGTAAGCTGAGGTATCCGGTAAACGGTTGATCACTAAGAATGTTATTCCACGACTGTGTCATATGTACCTCTATATGTAGGTGATGTCATATCTAAGCAGATATGAAAATGTTGGTTGCTATAGGTCTTGATGGGCTTATGTGTCATTGCACATGATATACGATCAACATTGGAGGTATTGTGCATAATCCAATGTTTTCGATTTGGCATAGTTCATCATATAACTGCGAGTTATTTCTCTGCTTTGATTCGTGAAAAAATGCAGTTGTGTCGATAGAGCATAATAGATTGAATCAATTGACATATTTGTTAAAAATAAAAAATTATCTAAAGTCATATAGTCATTCAGTATCAACAATAACGATGCTATTGTGTTCATAGCATCTCCTTTCAGCCATTGTATTACGATAGCACCTCTCATATTAAAGAGATCTTCATCACATTTTTGGCATAAATAAAAAAAATGAACCGAAGTTTCGATTTACATCACGGCGTCAATCTCAATTCAAAATTACTATTTGATTAAATCAAAACAACGTTTCAAGGAATGGAATATGAACTACGATTACCTAGTCATTGGGGGCTATTTTTTGCTGATGGTCGTCATTGGCGTGATCTTTAAAAAAATGGCCTCAAATAGTAGTAGTGACTACTTTCGAGGGGGCGGACGAATGCTCTGGTGGATGGTGGGGGCTACAGCGTTCATGACACAGTTTTCAGCGTGGACATTTACTGGAGCTGCTGGGAAAGCGTATAGCGATGGTTTCACTATTTTAGGTGTGTTTATTGGTAACATCTTGGCGTATGTCGCTGCGTATTTTTATTTTGCGCGACGGTTTCGTCAGATGCGCGTTGATACACCGACCGAAGGTGTGGGTCGCCGGTTTGGCTCAGTGAATGAACAGTTCTTTACTTGGGTGATTATTCCACTGAGTGTCATTAATGCTGGGGTTTGGCTAAACGGTTTAGCGGTGTTTGCTTCCGCTGTGTTTAAAGCCGATATCACCACCACGATTTATGTCACTGGCATCGTTGTGTTATTGATCTCTTTGATCGGTGGGGCTTGGGGGGTTGTTGCTTCAGATTTCATCCAAACCTTGGTGGTAGCGGTGATTTCGGTTGCGTGCGCGATTGTGGCGTTGGTGGTTGTTGGTGGACCTGGGGAAATTATTACTAAATTTCCATCGGGATTCATCATGGGACCAGACATGCATTTCCCAATGCTAATGGTCGGTACGTTCTTCTTCTTCGTTGTTAAACAGTTGCAGAGTATCAACAACATGCAGGAATCATATCGGTTCTTGAATGCTAAAGACTCTAAAAATGCGACCAAAGCAGCACTGCTGGCAATGGGGTTGATGGTTTGTGGTGCGATTATTTGGTTTATTCCCCCATGGGCGAGTGCTATTTTGTATCCGAATGCTGCGGCCTCTTATCCGGAGTTGGGCGCGAAAGCAACTGACGCGGTTTATCTGGTCTTTGCGCATAATGCGATGCCAACCGGAACCGTTGGGTTATTGATGGCAGGTCTATTTGCAGCAACTATGTCATCCATGGATTCAGCACTCAACCGTAACTCAGGGATCTTTGTTCGCAGCTTTTATGCAACGGTTTTGCGTAAAGGTAAATCGAGCGATAAAGAGAACTTAGCGGCCGGTCAAATCGTCTGTGTTGTTAACGGCATTTTAGTTATCTTCATGGCACAGTTCTTTAACTCTCTCAAACATATGAGTTTGTTTGACTTGATGATGACTGTTGCGACGCTGCTACAATCACCTATTTTGGTGCCATTGTTCGCCGGTATCTTTATTCGCAAAACACCTAAATGGGCACCATGGGTGACTGTCATCTTCGGGATGTTCGTCAGTTACATGATCTTTGAAATTGTAACTCCTAATGTGGTTGCTAGTTGGTTTGGTGTTCATCATCTGACCGGTCGTGAGTTCTCTGCGCTGCGGTTAGTTGACACCATTGCCGCTCACCTTATCTTTACCTTGGGCTTCTTCTGCTTGACTTCACTATTTTACAACCCTGAAACAGACCCATATAAAGAAAATACCATTGAGTTCTTTAAAGACGTAAATACGGAAGTCGTTGCAAGTGAAGGCCAAGATGAATTTGACCGTCAACAACGTAAAAAACTGGGGATGTTGGTTAGCGTCATGGGTTGTGGATTAGTCTTAATGGTACTTATTCCAAACCCCATGTGGGGTCGACTCCTGTTCTTGTGCTGTGCGCTAGCAATACTGTTCGTTGGATATATGCTGATGCGAAGCGCCACTAAAGGGAATGAGAGCCTCCTTGAGGTTGCGCCACATTTGCACCGCTAGTTACGTAATTGCATAGTGAGCGAATTGAAAAGCAGCTTTGGCTTCGGCCATCGCTGCTCTAATAATTACGGAGTTGTATAGTATGTCTAAAGGTTCTATTGTTTCTCTTTCATTTCAAGAGTACACCGATGATGATACGAATATTCGTTATACCCGCTTAACGCCAACGGATGTCACCTGTCATCGCAACTATTTTTATCAAAAATGCTTTACCAATGATGCGAGTAAACTCCTGTTTGCTGGGGATTTTGACCAAGGTAATCGCAACTACTATCTGTTGGACTTAAACACTCAACAGGCGCGTCAGCTCACGGAAGGGCAAGGCGATAACACCTTTGGCGGTTTTTTAAGTCATGATGAACAATCGTTATTTTATGTCAAAAATGGTGCTGACCTGTTACAGGTGGACTTAACATCACTCGAAGAGCGATTAGTTTATCAAGTGCCGCAAGATTGGGTTGGCTATGGCACATGGGTGGCCAATAGCGATTGTACTCAATTAGTTGGGATTGAGATTGCTAAATCATGTTGGCAGCCGCTGACTGATTGGAAGATTTTCCGAGATTACTATTTTACAAATCCAACCTGTCGTTTAATCAATGTTGATATTCAAACCGGCGAACGAGATGTGGTGTTACAAGAAGACCGCTGGTTGGGTCACCCTATTTATCGACCATTTGATAATAATACCATCGCATTTTGTCACGAAGGGCCCCATGATCTGGTTGAACGGATGTGGCTGATTAATCGTGATGGTTCTGATATGCGTAAAGTTCACGAGCAGGCTGATGGGGAGTCTTGTACCCATGAATTCTGGATCCCAGATGGCAGCGCATTGGCTTATGTCTCATATTTTAAAGGTAAAACAGAGCGAGTTATTCATAAGGCTGATCCTCAGACATTAACCAACGAGCAAGTGATGGAAATGCCACAATGTTCTCACTTGATGAGTAACACTGATGGCTCGTTGATGGTGGGTGATGGCTGTGATGCGCCAGTTGATGTGGCCGACAGTGAAAATTACCAGATTAAAAACGACCCGTTCCTCTATGTGTTGAACTGCCGCACGCAACAAGCACACCCATTGGTTAAACATTCTAGTTCTTGGCAAGTACTTGATGGCGATCGTCAGATCACTCACCCTCATCCATCATTTAGCCCAGATAATCGTTGGGTTCTTTACACCAGTGATTTTGAAGGAGTTCCTGCGATTTACCTAGCCGATGTGCCAGAAGAGTTTAAGTAAAATTTTACCTGTTATATATCCTTATTATTGACTCGTTTAGCCATCTCATATGAGGTGGCTTTTTTATGCCGCGCGCATGCGCACATATTTTCTTGAGAGTTGACGATATGGGGCTCCAAGGGATGTTGTGTAATACATCGAGCATGACTGCATAGGGTACATGATATTCCAGCGAAGATTTGCTGATACGTTTGAGTATGCTATATCGAAAAATTTCACTTATATCAGCGACCAAATAATTCCTATAGGGCGCTTTTGGCCTTTAATTGGTAGCGATAGAACTCTTGCAGAGTGGGAGGGGTTTGACTATAAATGGCCCGAGTTAATGCGAGGAATAATTCGGCGGTTGCAATCGCGTCGAACAATGCATTGTGAGCTTGATAATTAGGAAGATGATAACGCTTTCTGACATTGGCTAAACGAACATCGTGGTGATGTGGGACACAGCCATTAGCCATTCTGGCTTTTTCAATTTTTAGGGTATCTAACCAGTGCAAAGGGAGTTTTTTTAACCCCCAAATGGCACGTGTTTGATACTCGATAAACTGTTGTTCCATCCAACAACCATGAGCGATAGGGACCCGAGAGCCGAGTGCACGGAAAAAAGCAGATAAAGCCTGTTCAAGAGGTTCGCCTTCGGCGAGTAACTGCGGTGTAATATGATTAACAACAGCACTATCGGCAGAGATCTTTAACGCGTCACTGATATAATAATGTTCTGCTTTGGCAATATTAATTCGGCCTTGATCAATGGGTACAAAACCGATGCTTAAAATGGCATCAGTGGCTGGATTAAACCCACTTGTTTCAATATCGACTACCAGATAATTTTGTTGTGACAGAATAATATTTGGATCAGGTTCGAGAGCTCGTAACCATTCACCAATTCCCGGCTCCGTTAATAACTGAGGAAATCGATTGGCTATTTTTGCACGATTGTAGGTGGCCAGTGGCTCTAAAAGTCGATTAAGATAATACCCCATTAGTGCCTTCCAAAGTGAAGTTTGGCAAAGCTTTGCGTATCAGAAATAATTTTAAATGCTTCTTTTAAATGTTTTCTCTCAAAACTACTGAATTGTTCAGGAGAAATATGGTTATCTGGTTTTTCACCTGCTTTAAGGGCTTTTAACTGATGATCTAATCGAATTTTCATTAAAAATTGATAAGCCCCGATAATATTTTGATACGCGTCTTTTTTTATTTTTCCTGCATCATAGGCTGCTTTAAATCTCTCTTCCGTTCCGGTTGCTTCACAGCCAACAGATAATCCATAAATTCGAGCTAAATCTACAATTAAATTAATGGCATATTTTTTTACATTAAGTTCATTAGAATTTTCACCTGATTTTTCTAGCACGAAACTTTTAAATATACCTAGCGGTGGGCTATTCAAAATGGCTGACTCGGTGAGTGAACTCAAAAACTGATAATTTTTTTGAATGAGCTCATATAAGCTGTGTTGTAATTGTTCTGAAAGTGTTGGGTCGCCATACAATGTACGCACTTCTAAAAATACGGTGGCATGTAATAGCTTTTCATATTCTGGATTACCAACCCATTTTTTATAATAGCTTTCCCATTTGCTTAAAGGCTGACACCACGATGGATTTGCTGCCATATAGCGACCACTACATAATGGATAGCCACATCGCGCTAAACCGTTACACACATACAGCGCCAAGTGTTGTAAATAAGTTTTATCAGGTTCTGCTAAATTATTACCGGGCACAATAATGGCGCTATCTTGATCTGATAATAGATGTACTTCACTGCGGGCATGAGAGCCTGCGACCACCCAACTAAAGGTACATGGCGCTTCACCGAGGTTTTCAATGGCCAGATCGATTAAGCGTCGAGTATAAGCGTCCATAATGAGAGTCATAACATGCCCAGTCGCTTTAGCACTGACTTTGCCATCGATCAGTGCTTCAAATACGGCCTGTTTTTCAGTTGACAGTGTCGCTAGTTCATCAATAGTCTCAGCATATTTGATTTTTTCAATCAAAAAGAGCGCTTGCATTCGGTGGTGTTGAATTAAATGAGACGTCGTCAACAGCCCGCAAACCTGCCCTTGGCGCGTAACGGGTAGACTACGTACATTATACTGCATCATCAATGCAGCCGCGTGCATAATCAGTTCATTTTCATCGATAGTAATTGGATTCGGAGTCATTATTTGTGTTACAGGGGTATCGTAATCGATACGTTTAGCGACTACTTTTCGGGTAATATCGCGATCCGTAATGATGCCGACAATGGTTTCTTGATGTTTGACTACGGCTAGTGGACTGCGGGTGATTTGACTCATTTGATGGGCCACATCACTGATCGACATGTGACTGTCGACAATGGCTATTTTATCACTGGCAAGCTCAAAAACTTTACGAATAAATAGCGCTTTTTCGCTGGACCAATTCACCTTTAATGCTGAATTAAGGCGAACCAAAGCATGCGCATCAAAGTCTTCTTGATACAGCGGATAATCTTCAAGAACTTTCTGCAAACCACTGCGAGGGACTAAATAAAGCAGCGCATCTTCAAGTACTTTAGCTTGATATTGCTCATCGCTTTTCTGATGTTGGAAAAAAGTAAATCCGAATTGATCCTCTGCCCCTAAACGAGCTCGTAAATCACCATTTTCTAAGCGTTGTTCAATCACCCCAGTACGAATGATATACAGATAATGTTCAGAATCATCACTCCGAAATTCGAGTGTATCACCGTGCTGTAAATATTGGATTTGCACCTCATGAGCGATGGCCTCAAGAAGCTCTAAAGGGAGCTTGTCAAACGGATCGATCTGAGCAAGAAAATCAGTAATATTTGGGATCAAGGTATTATTCAAGTGAGCTCCTACACAACTAAAGCATAAGTTATCTTACGTTAGTCCTACTTAAATGCCTATAGAACAATAAATATAAAAGTGAACGTAATCACAAAAATAAAGCGTTTTTGTAAGTAATTATAGCTGTTAGTCACACTCTCCATTTGTTTTGTTTGAAACATTAATCCCTTAATAGTAAAACATCAATAATAAAAAAACGAAACAATGTTTCTATTTTGTTTTTTATGTGAATGAATGATCAATTTATTTTGACGTTTTGTGACATTTCGGGTGTGAAATAATGAAAAAAAATTATGGTTTAGTATTGAATGCTTGTGCATCAGCCTTGCTGCTGATGTACTCCGCTAATTCGGTCGCGCAATCAAGGGAATGGGTTCCGATTACTTTTGGTCAATCGACCGATTTGAATTTTGGATCAACGATTCTGCCGAATAAGATTGGTACTAATCAAGTTACTCATGATGGGAAACAAGTGACGCAAGCAGGCCCTTTGTTGGACCACTTTACGATCGAAAGTCGAGGTGGAAAATTAGCGAATTCTCACGAAGGGGGAACGTTTTATTATACTGTGTTACCAACATCTGAGAATTTCACGCTGTCGGCTGATGTCACCTTAGAACAGCTTGGGCCAGAAACGGGTGCGACCCCTAACCGTCAAGAAGGTGCGGGTCTTATTGTTCGCGATATTATTGGCCCAGCTCGTGCTAATCCTCAGCCATTGGGCCATGAAGAATTCCCATCGTCTTCGAATATGGTGATGAACTTACTCCGTTCACATAGCCGTAGTAATGATAATCAAGCGAATGCAAATGCTTCATTCCGGCGTGGGGTCCGTGCGCCTTGGGGAAGTCCCCATAATCTGTTAAAACGCCATGATTATGTCGAAGGGCTAGTGCATGACACTAACCACACCTATCACATGACATTGCAGCGCACCGATAAAGATTTTGTGGTGGGTATTCAGCAACCGGGTCAAACTGAAGTTAAATATACCATCAAAAATGCACCCGCGAACTTGGTTAGCATTCAAGACAAAACACATCAATATGTGGGCTTTTTCGCCGCCCGTAATGCCAAAGTCAAAATTCAAAACGTCACATTGCTAACATCTCAGGCGCACACGCTGCAAACGCCTGCTTACCAAGCACCCGCGATACAGATGTTGGTCGAAGTTGCATCACCAGCTATAACGACTGTCCATGATTACGTCGTTCAAGCTGTTGCCAACTACGATGGTGAATATCAAGTCATACAAGATGGTCATCCACTAGGGAATGCCGTAGCTGTTAAAGCAGGTGAATTATTATCTGTTCCTGCTCAAGTTGAAGCTAAAAGTGATTTTAAATTGATGTTTACTCGAGCTGGGCAAACTCAAGTAAGTACTCAACGTCAGTGGCAAGTGACGTACCAGTCTGGATTAGCTGACCCCTACGACATTTATGTTTCACCCGATGGTAAAGCGACCAACGCAGGTAGTCGTAAATCACCGTTAGATATTGAAACTGCGATCAAATTGTTGCCTCAAGGTGGTGAAATTCATCTTACCAGTGGCAAATATCCAGGTATTACACTTGATAAGTCGTTATCAGGTACACCAACTCAACCTAAACGGCTAGTTGGTGAAGGTGATGTGAGCTTTACCGGAATGGTTCATGTCAAAGCAGATAACTGGCAGCTATTGAATTTTGAAGTGGTTGGTGAACGACTCATTATTAATGGCAGTCATAACTGGATTGACCATGTGGTCGTTCATGAAGCGCCTGATACAGGCATTCAAGTGACATCAAAACGTGGTATTGGCCGAGCACTTTGGGCGAGTTATAACCTCATTACTAATAGTGAAAGTTATAACAACATGGATAAATCCCAAATCAATGCCGATGGTTTTGCCGTTAAAATGCGTGTCGGTGATGGCAACACATTAGTCAATTGTGTATCACACCATAATGTTGATGATGGATTTGACTTATTCAATAAAGTTGAAGATGGTCCAGATGGTGCCGTTAAAATTATTAACTCTATTGCATTTAATAATGGCCAGACTTTTCATATGAAAAATATGAAAGGGGGACATCGAGGCAATGGCTTTAAACTCGGTGGAGAAGGTTTACCTGTCGCGCATACACTTGTTCATAGTTTATCATTTAATAACCATATGGATGGGATTACAGATAATTTCAACCCTGGCCCGCTGACAATCATGGATAACATAGCTATAAATAATCAACGGTTCAACTATATTCTTCGTAATAATCCATACGGAAAAATTCTACGTCGTAATTATTTGTCTCAGAATATATCTATGCATTTGGATAAAGGTAAACACTATGATGATGCCGTGCATGGTGATATAAGCTCGAGTAATGAATTTTATATCAATGGTAAAAATACTGTTGATTTAAATGCTAAAGTAAAAAGTGAAATAGAAAAAGTAGTTAATGAAGTTGTTGTAAATGAAAAACAAGCTAGTAAACAAATACAAGAGTTAAAACGGATTTTAAATAAAAACTAACGTTTATTAATTTTATAATTGGTGGTTGATATGAAAAAGGAATGCTTTGGGGCCGTAGGGATGTTACTGTTAATCTCATGCTCTTCATATGCTTCAGAACAGTTTAATGATACAGTCAAAGGGCGTACATATATGCAGTACGAACATGATTATTTGACTACATCTAGACGACATACTGATTCAATTAAAATTGTACATCAAACAAAAAACAATTGGCATTATGAAGCGAAATTTGGCACCTACTCAGGTAAGTCTGATCAATATGTTAGTAATGAGTATGGCGGAAGTGCAGGGTTTGTTCTTCAGTATACAAAATATCTTGATAGAAAAACATATTTCTCACCCTCACTTGAAATCGATTTAACAAATAATGGTGTACAATATTTGGCTGGGGCGAGTGTTTATCGGAAACTGACCAAAAATTGGGGCGGATATGTTCGGTATCGGTACCAATACAGACGTATTAGCCGTTCTGACAAATATTCAACTAGAAATATGTATATTAATGGTGACCCTAACCAGGGTGTAGAATCTGTTACTTATCTATCTAGTGGTGACATTGGTACCCATCGTTTTGAGACAGGGATTGACTATAGTGGGATTAGAAACTGGCGTTTTACATATATCCTCCTATATGATTATGCCAAATATATAAATAGTCCTAAGTCATGTAGTAGCTATACATGTACAGGAAAACACTATTATATCTATGATAATAAACATGGTTATTTATATAACGAATTAAAAGTTCAGTATTATGGATATAAAAAATTCATACCTTATTTTGAAGTTGACCAAAAAAGTGCTTCATCGACATCTAAGAAACATCAAGCAGTTGTTGAAGCTGGATTTAACTGGTATTTCTAATAATAGGGGCAGGGATGAATATGAAAACATATAAATTAATTTCAGCAGCAGTCATTTTAGGACTGTTTTCTGCTAGCAGTTTTGCTGATACAAGTACAATATCTTATGAGCATAACTATTCAACTCATAATCGATTCAATACTGATAATGTTTTTCTTGATTATCAATTTTCAAGTGGGCTTTACTTTGGCATAGGTATTAATTTAGTTAATAAAAATAATGATACTTTTGACGACCTTGTTGACTATAGCGAATTTTTCGAATCAAAATATAACTATCAATTTAATGACAAACTGACTATTACCCCATCACTCAGGCTTAAGTACTATGTGGGCGGTAGTTATAATTTTGACTATAACAGTACGACTGGCGACCCAGAAAGCGCTGGTGATGTTAGTGACCCTGGCAGCATTGGTGCCCGATATATTCCAGGCCTAGCATTTAATTATAAAGTTGCTAAGAATTTGTCTGTTTTAGCAGGGTATCAATATGAACTTCGTAAGTTCAGCCATCGTGAAGGGAAAACGCGAGGTGATGATCGCCATCGTCACGTATTTAATGTAGGTGTTGATTATAATCCAAATAATCAACTTGAGCTTAAATATGTGTACACCTACAAAAATGGTGATTATGTTATGTCCGATAACAAAAAACACGACTATGAACATCTATTAGAGGTTTCATATCGATTAAATAGAGATTGGAAACCTTACTTAAAATTAGCAGATAAAGCCGCTTCTGTAGAGAAAGGAACTAGAGAAGCTGAAATAACTGGTGGATTTAGCTATTACTTTTAAGAAGAGATACAGATGAAAACGAATATATCTAGTGCACTTTTGCTTAGTTTATTCTGCTCGTTCGCTTATGCAGAAAATTATGATGCGATAGTTAGTCCAGCTTTTTCTAGTCAGGACGAAAGTGCTCATCATTACTCTAAAATTACTCAAGCCATTGCGGCCGCTCAAGCAGCGGGTCGTGAGCATTACACCATTTATGTTAAAGATGGTGTATATAATGAGAAATTTGAGATTAAAGTCCCTGGTGTTCAATTAATTGGTCAAGATCGCGATAAGACTATTATTGAATATAATTCAGCCTCTGGTATGAAACGGCCGGATGGCAAAAAATGGGGTACTTCGGGTAGTTATGTACTGCGAGTCAGTGCTGATAATGTCACGCTTAAAAATTTAACGGTTCGCAATAGCTTTAATTACCCAGCTAACGATGCGAAGCCGCAATCTGATCCGACTAAAATACGTTCTTCACAGGCTGTTGCATTAGAAGTGAATAAGAATGCTAACCATGTCAAAGTGGAACAGGTGGTCATGGACGGTTACCAAGATACAGTGCTTGTCAAAGCTGGTAGCACGACCTATTTCAAAGATTGTGTCGTCAAAGGCAATGTTGACTTTATCTTTGGTGGTGGGACTGCGGTATTTGATCACTGCAATGTGATTGCCCGTAACCGAGCTGCTGGATATATCCCAATGGGGTATATCACAGCACCTAGCACCGATGTTCATACGCCCTATGGATTAGTATTTATTAATAGCCGAATAGAAAAAGAAGCCGGTGTTCCGAAAGATAGTTATGGCTTAGGTCGTCCATGGCATCCAACTCGCACGTTTAAAGATGGCCGTTATGCCGATCCTGAAGCGATTGGTGCAACGCTCTATGTGAACTGTTATCTCGGTGATCACTTATTTGGTTGGGACAAAATGTCTGGTTGGACAAAGGATCATGAGGTGCAATGGTTCTATCCCGATAAAGATGCGCGTTTCTTTGGTTATCATAACTATGGCCCAGGTGCAAAGAACATGTCTGATGGTCATAAATTGCCCGACCATCAAGGAAAACAGATTACGATTGCTCATGTCTTAGGCGGTCAGTGGTATAAATAATAGAGAGGTACAAATGTTCAGATGTTATAGCAGTCGCTCATTGAAGTATAAGGTATTACCTCTTGTAGGGCTCGCTTTGGGATTAACTTCAGCAGTATGTTCTGCGACTAACTTAGCATCTCAACTCATCTTGCAGCAGGCTCCTGCTGCAAGTTGGGCGGGAGTGAATGGCGGAACGACTGGCGGACAAAAAGCCGATGCGGCGCATATTATAACGGTGTCAAATCGCTTCGAGTTGGTGAGTGCTTTAGAGGATGCAGGCGATGCGGCAAAGATCATTCAAGTAAAAGGAACGATTGATCTTAGCGATGGCCGTCCTTATCAAAATTTTAATGATGAGAAACATCGTTCCCAAATTAAAATACCGAGCAATACGACACTGTTTGGTATTACGGCTGATGCGGGATTTATTCATGGATCATTAGTGGTTAAAGAGGTCCATAACGTTATTATTCGTAATTTACATATTGAGACTCCAGTTGATGTTGCACCACACTTTGAAAAAGGGGATGGTTGGAATGCTGAGTGGGATGGCATGAATATTATTACCTCAGAGCATGTTTGGGTTGACCACGTAACCATCACCGATGGCCATTTTACGGATGCCATGTATAAACAAAAAGATGGCTGGCCTTATGTCCAACATGATGGTGCATTAGATATTAAGCGTGCCAGTGATTTTGTTACTGTCTCGTATTCTTTATTTGAGAATCATAATAAAACCATGCTTATAGGGCATAGTTCCCATAATGGTGCTCAAGATCGCGGAAAACTGCGAATAACACTGATGGATAATATATTTAAAAATGTTATTCAACGAACCCCACGAGTGCGGTTTGGGAAAATTCATGTCTACAACAATTTATTTATAGGTGATCGCAGTGATAATGAGACCTATAAATATATGTATTCGTATGGGTTGGGTACAGAGGGAAGTATTATTTCTGAAAATAATAGCTTCACTATTTCTAATTTGAATTCACCATGCCATATATTAAAGCTGTTCAGTAAAGACCATTCGGGCTCAGTGATTGATCATGGCTCAGTCGTCAATGGCCAACCTGTGGATTTTTCTCAATGTGATGTTAACTCTTCTGTAGGGTGGAAAGTTCCCTATCAGTACCAGTTAAAAGCTGTTTCTTCTTTGGGTTCTCTTTCCAAAGAAGTGGGTAGTGGGCATTTATTGAGATAGTTTTTCACCTATAACAGAAGATGCGCTATGAAGAATATTTATATGAAAAGCGCGGTTGCCTTATGTGTGCTAGGAATATTGAGCGGCTGCGGTATGAATCAAGCCAAACGTTCAGCTAACGCTGCACACAAAATTGCTATTGAAAATCATCAGGGGTTATTGATTGAAGGAAATGTCTCTGCCGCCTTGATGCAGTTCCCTGCCGTTGTGACTGTTGTCGATAAGCAGGGGAAAATGGCTACAACTAGCACTGATTTACATGGAAATTACCAAATTAACGTGCAAGGCATGACTGCTCCTTTGGTGATTTCAGCTAAAGAGCAGGGACGTCAGTGTCATGATGAAAGTCAGCAGATGGGGATCTGTTTAGCGTCATTGTATTTTCCATCATCAGGTCACATGAGCCAGTCTGCGAGGGTTAATTTGAATCCGCTGAGCGATGCGATTACATCTCATGTGGCAAAAACTGCAGGCTTTGCTGGCCCGCAGGCTTTGGTTGATGCAAAAACATCGGCTAAGCTGTCGAAAACATCTTATCAACAGGCGATCGCATCTATCCATGCGGTCTTTGGGAAGGCGCTGGTAGCATTTAATCTGCCAAAGCAGTTTAATCCTATTGATTCTGCAGCAAAATGGCAGCCTCAGGCGAGTAAATTTTATTCGATGATGTGGGTCAATCGCAGTTATCAAAGCTCGAAGGGTGTTCCATCTGAAACAGTCTTGAGTGATCACTATTTTCGCCCGTTAGGGGTAAAAAATCGTGATGGTCAGCAGCTGCCTGTTGACTTGTCTGTGAGCTATAAAAAGCAGCAACGGGTGAACGATGCTAAGTATCGTATCTTTATCGTTGGCGATTCAACTGCGTCAATTTATCCTGCTTTTCGTTATCCTCGTATGGGCTGGGGACAGGTTTTTCAACAGCAATTTAATCCGAGTGATGTTCAAGTCATTGATGGTGCACAATCGGGGCGCAGTTCGCGATTGTATCGTAATGAAGGATGGTTTCGTTATCTGTCAAGCATGATGCGCCCCGGTGATTATCTGTTTATTCAAATGGGGCATAATGATGAGAAATGTAATGGCGCCAAAGCCTCACGAGGCCCAATTGATGTAGCCAATCTTTGCACCTATCCCAACACAGCTAATGGGAAAATGCAGTATCCTAAAGATCAGCCCAACATGTCGTTTGAGAAGTCTTTAGAGTTTTATATTGATTATGCTAAAGCCCATCAAGTAACGCCAGTGTTGTTGACCCCAACAACTCGCTTTAAAAATGCACATGGCCGTACCCAAACGCCAATTGCTTATGGTCACTTGACTAAAAATAACAGTAATTCTGGCTACGCATTTGTGGGCAATTATAGTCAAACCATTAAAGATACGGCGCGTAAAAATGGTGTTGCGTTACTTGATGTTGAAACCGGAACCATTGTAAAAGCGAACCAACTCGGAAATGCAAACTGGAAAAAATACTGGTTAGCTGTCGATCCAAATGTTTATCCATTCTACAAGAATAAAACAGGACGGATTGATAAACCAGATTCGACCCATTTTCAGCAGCGTGGTGCCCAAATGGTTGCAGACATCGTTGCATCTAATATTGCCGCCAATGCAAAACTTGCCAATTTAGCGAAATACCTGGTGAAGTCACAGTAATAAGATTTTGAAGAGAATAAGAGTGAACTAATCATCTTTATCAAGGGAGTTGTTATGAAGCATAAGTTATTGAATATAAGTGTCGCAGCGTTAGTACTTTGCACTTCATCGGCATTTGCGGCCAAAATCAAGAATATTAGTGCATCGGGTTATGATCAGGGAAATGGTCATACTGTGGCGCAAATTGCAGATGGTAAATCAGAAACACGATGGGCCATTCCATCATCTGGATGGGTTGAATTTGAGTTAGAAAAAACCTCTGAACTACATAACTTCTTTATTATTCCGTTTAAAGGCGACCAACGTAAACTTGGTTTTGAAGTACACTATTCACAAGATAATAAAGTTTGGACATCGCTCACTAACGTTAGAAAGCAAACAGATTTAGATGCCAAAAAAGGAGAGATTTTTACCTTTCCTTCCATTAAGGCGAAATATGTAAAATTTAACGTTTATGGTACGGATGTCAACCATTGGAGTGCGATTAACGAAATTCAGTTTAATAGTATTCTTAAAGTTAAACATCATGCGCTCTAAGATCGAGTGATGTGATAAACGTCACCTTTTTTCAGGTGACGTTTTTATTTCTACACTCTGGTACTACTTATCCGTTCGGTTGAGTAGGTAGCTCCATGTTTCGGTAATTGGATGACCATCTTTAGTCAAGTTTGCCCGCATTTCTACAGGTTTTTTGGGATTATTGACTTTTATACGTAGCGCTAAACGCCGCCCGCCAGTGACCGGGTTATATTGTAGTTGATGACTTATTAATGTCGCGTTGTTATCGACACTAATTTGGCTTTTTATACCGCTATCCCCCTTTGGCAATTGACTCAGCTCACCGCCTGCAAAATCAATTAAATATTCGATGGTTCCATCCGCTTTACGTATTAAATTATCCTGATAGGTTTGGCCTGGGGTACGCATGGTTTGTTTGACATAACCGAGTGTTTTGGAGCGTAAACGCTGTTCATGCGTACTAAAATCAATGTGATAATCAAAGCGTAAAGCCTGACCTCGTTTGGGTAGTTTATCGGGTTCCCAAAAAGCCACAATGTTGTCATTTGTTTCATTATCGGTTGCCAGCTCAACTAATGCGACGCGGCCTTTTCCCCAATCACCATCAGGGACAATCCAGCCGCTTGGGCGGCGATCATAGCGATCTTTTAGATCTTCATATTGGCTGAAGTTACGGCCTCGTTGCAATAGACCAAACCCTTTTGGGTTGGTCATGGCAAATGAACTAAATGAAATGTATTGGGGATCTTTTAGCGGGTTTTCCAGTGGTCGCCAAATCCATTCCCCTGTGCCTGTATGAATGGCTAATCCATTTGAGTCATGTAGTGCTGGACGAAAGCTGTGGCTAGCCCAAGGTTGGTTAGCACCATAGAGATACATGCTGGTCAGCGGTGCAATGCCGAGTCGTTTAACTGGCTTTCGCAAATAAATGCGGCTTTTTACGTCAACTCGTGCATCACCGTTCGCATTAGGTGTAATGGTGAATTGATAGGCACCAGAAGCACTTGGTGAGTTGAGTAACGCATATAACTTAAGCGAGGTATCGCCTTTTTTGGGTTTTTCAATCCAATAGGTGTTAAAGCGAGGAAATTCCTCGGGCTGCGCCTCTCCCGTATTGATGGCTAAACCTCGAGCAGAGAGCCCGTACACTTGATGGGGTCCAATCACCCGAAAGTAGCTTGCCCCTAAAAAACTGGCTACTTCATCGTCCCAGTTGTGTTGGGGATCAAGGTGATAAAGAATCTTAAAACCGGCAAATCCAAGATTTTTGACGGCCTTGGTGTCATGACGAATGTTGCCAAAACTGAAGTCATCGGCATGATATCGAATTGGTTGTACGCCGTCTGCTGTGATTTCATTGATTTTGACGGGCGTATCGAACTGCATCCCTTGGTGATAAAAAGCCAGTTTGAAGGGCAAGTCTTGATCTTGCCAATATGCGTGGTCGATTTTAAAGTGGATCTGTTGGTATTGGGCAAATTGTAACTGCTTAAATGTCGCCGAGAGATTACTTTGAGGTTGTTGATAAGGATGCATCGCTAAGGCTTTGGCCTGTGCGTCTACATCGTTTAAATTAAATGCATAACTCGGTTGCGCGAGTGAGCTGAGTAATACAAGTGTCATCCATCCACGTCGGTATTGCAAAAATGTGATAGACATATATTCAATAAACCTCATCGTCAGTTTTACTGGTTGCACCATTATCCGAGCGCCTTTGACATTAAAAAGTACATGTAAAATTCAGCTCTATTGCAGCATATCCATTCAGCGTCATCCTATTGAGCAAGTCAATAGGATGAGTCTAACGAATTTTGGACGCAATGGGAGTATCTACATACCCATGCTAGACAAGTTGACTGAAAAAAGGGTATCAATAGTGAAAGTGGCCACTTGGCATAATGGCTATGCCCTGTTTACGATATGACGGTTATGAACAAACAGGCTAATAATACATATTAGCCTGTTTTCAGCGGTCTGCTTTGTCACAATTAGGCGTTATAGGTACGAATATGCCGAAACATCATGACCGTGATTAAACCTATTGCCATCATCACCCAAGCAAACACTGCCATTCCCCAACGGTGATAATGTAATAGGGCCAACAGCGCCAAAGGCATCACACTTGAACAAATTGAGTAAGATATATTGTAGATTAGCGAGATCCCGGTCACTTTGATCGCCGATGGGAACAGACGGACGATTACTGCGGGTACGGCGCTAATAATACCACTGCAAAGGCCTGCGATAATGTAACATATCATCAGTGTTTGGAGGGAGTGATTTAACGACCAAGTGAGTAAGGTGGTGCCTAGTGCTAATAAAATGCTATAGAGGATCACCGAGCGCCACGGGCCTATCCAATCGGTCACTTTGCCAGCGATAACGCAGCCTATATTTAAAAATAAAATGGCGATACAGCTCATTTCAAATGTGGCACTGGGGCTCAAGCCATAGTATTTTTGCAGCGCAATTGGGGTCACTACAATGGCCATAATTACCGCCGAGGCGAGCATCGCGGTTAATATCGCCGCTGGAATGGCTGCACTGCGATGCTCCTGAAAGACCGTTTTTAACGGCATTTGTTTGGCTAATTGACGATGTTGCTTGAGTTCTAAAAAAACGGGTGTTTCACTGAGCCAGCGTCTGAGCCAGACAGAAATAAACCCGAAAATGCCCCCGACCACAAAAGGGATCCGCCAAGCCCATTGACGAATTTCACCATCACTATAGTGGCTGGTAATCAAAGTGGTGGTGAGCGCTGCAAACATATACCCTAAGGTGAGTCCAGCCTGCAGCAGACCTAGTGCATATCCCCGTCGTTCTGGTGGTGTGTGTTCACTGACAAAGACCCACGCGTTTGGTACTTCTCCGCCTAGAGCCGCGCCTTGGATGAGCCGGGCGACCAATAACAATAACGGGGCCCAAATCCCAATTTGCGCATAGCCGGGTAAAAAGCCAATTAACAAACATGGCATGGCCATAAATAATACAGTGCAGTTAAACATGTGTTTACGGCCGATTTTATCTGAGAAGTGAGCAATAACTATTCCCCCGAATGGTCTTGCTAAATACCCAACTGAAAATATTGCCATACTTTGAAGCAAGCGGATCCACTCAGGTACCGATGGCGGGAAAAATACATCAGCGATCGTGACTGACAAAAAAACAAAAATGATGAAGTCATAGACTTCCAGTGCGCCACCTAAGATTGATAGGGCAATCGTTTTATAATCTCTAAGAGATAGATTGACCGTTTGATTTTGTAAAAACATAGCTTCCAATCATTGTTTAGTCGCTTGTGGTTAACGTTTATGATTCGCAACCGATAAGCGATAGATCCATGAGTATATTCATCACTGACACGATAAGCTTATCGCAAGCGATTCGGTCATCAATGAGGTTCAATTTGTGGGTCTGCTGTGCGAGACCATGAGGACGGATAATACATGATTTTGCTGTGAATCGGAGCGTCTAGCGTGAAAATTGTACGCGTTGAGTCGTTGTTTTAGTTCTTCTTAGACAGTTTGTGTCACGATCTTTTGGTATGACATAGACGGTTGTGATACTGCGTACTTAAAACACTCATATCAGCTATTTCTAATAAGTGTTATCGCACTTTACAAATCGCTTGGTCGAAATCCGGCGCGATACCACTATGGAAGACGCTGAGTATCTCGCCAGGCTAGTGATTTGAGAAATTGATAGCTCTGTTAAAATGTAATGGGAAGCGGTTAGGGTTGTCTTTTTGAAACTAATTATTCAATAATTGTGACAAATTATGCTTTATAATCAGATTGCTGCTAAAATTAAAGCGATACTCCGAAGTATGCTCAGAGAGTACTGCGATGCTACACGCATGGTTCTGAGTTAACTGGCAAAGAAAGTGAAAGATACTCCCTGTTTCTGTTTTCTCTGTCAGTTCTTCGGAGTTTTAAGCGGAAGATCGAGCCCACTAAAAAGTTGTTTAATGTGGCGATGGGCAGCTGGAATATCCTGTTCTTGGACGGGTTTAGAAAATAAATACCCCTGGCCTTGTTTGGCACCTAGATGGCGGAGGTGATAATATTCTTCCTCGGTTTCAATTCCCTCAACGATGACTTCAATACCAAGCCGTGTCGCTAATTGCATGACTGTATCAACGATGACTGATTGGTCCGTATTTTCAACAACGCCACAAATAATACTGCGATCTAGTTTCAAGATATCCAACGGCAGTTGACGTAGATAAGCGAGTGATGAGTAACCTGTACCAAAATCATCTAATGCTACCCGTATCCCTAATTCCTGAAATTGTTTCATCAGATCAATAGCAATATTGGTGTTTTCCATCACGGTTGATTCTGTTAATTCCACTTTAAACCGATGTGGATCGACGTAGGCCTTTGACAGTTGTTTTGCCAGTATACTGGGGAGGGATTTTTGATGAAATTGACTCGCTGAGATATTAATTGCTAAAGTAAATGGCTGCTCATGCAGCGCGTTGAGTGTCCGCGAATTAGCTATGACAATCGATTTTTGAATCAACATATCGGTGAGCGGAATAATCAGTCCTGTTTCTTCGGCAATCGGAATAAATTGCATCGGTGAAATGATGCCCAGCTCAGGGTGATGAATGCGTGAAAGTGCTTCATAGCCAGTGATACATTGTTGACTGAAATTGACAATAGGCTGTAAGTAGACTTTTAGCCAATCGTGTAAAATGGCCTGACGAAGCCACTGTTCCACTTCAATGTGCAGCCATTGGGTTTGCCGATAGTGGTGTTCATACAGATCATAATGTTGATGCGTTGTATCTAATTGGCGAAACACCGATTGCGCGGCATTGAGCACATCTTCTGCCGACGTGAGTTGATAGCGGCGTACATCAATTCCAACAATTTGCGGCTTGAGCCACAATCGTTGTTTATCTATAAATAACGACTGGCTTAAGTCTTCGTCAATCTGACTGCATCGTTTTAATAATATTGTTGGATCACAGTTGCGTTCAAGTAATACATATTGCCCCTTCATGGTGATAGCCAACAGATCATGGAGGGTACGATGTTGGCGCATTTTGGCGGCTAGATGACTAATCAGCTTTTGGTGGCTCTTTTGCGCTAATACGCCCAGTAGATCATCAAAATTAGAAATGTTGATGACGATGCAACATAACGAATGATTTTGTTTGATATCATCCGCCAAAATATCGCTAAAGTAATTGAAATTCATCAGGCCAGATGACTCGTCAATGTAGTAATTTTGCGTCAAATCATTGATGGTTCCAGACATGCGAGTAGGAAGCTCATTGGGCGACTGGCGGTTGCCAATTCCGCGACACTGTAGATAGCGATAGCCGCCAAAGGGATCTTGGATGCGATATTCAATATCAAGATAAGGGGTGAGCCCATTGAAATAGTTTTCCAAGGCTTGATCTACTTTGGGGCGATCATCATAATGGATCAATTGCCGCCAACACTCTATATCTTGACTTTCTTGCGGCGAGAGCATGATGTCATTGAGGATCCGCTGTTCGCCAGAAATATTAATTTGATTAGAAATCAAATCCCATTCCCAGATGACAACAGCAGCGCCGCGCAAAATTAAATCTAAGCGTGCGGTCCGATCTTTGAGATGCTGCTCCAACTGTCGATGTTCAGTATTGAGCTCTAGCATACCGCGCTCAACGGTTGCGACTAAGTCATTGATCAGCTGTTTTAGTTGACTTAATTCAGTATCGGCCGTGTCATTGTGAATCCGACATTTGATGTCATGCTCAACAATGCGTGTCAGCTGTTGCGTAATGTCGTCGATTCGCCCGCGAAATTCATCATTTTTCATCTATTCAGCCTTTGAATGTCAAAACAAATGTGCCTTTGTATGTATCATGCACGTATAGAGCGCTCACGCATTTTGATTCCGGCACTGTTTATCTTCAGTATAAGATGACGTCACTATCTGTCTAAGAAAACGGAGACCACAATTACCATACTGGAGCAAAGTTTGATTGGCTTGAGACGTATCAATTAATTGTAGTTTAGTTGCATTTTTAAGGTGTTGGGTGTGGTATTTATGGGAGCTGGGGCCTCTCAATGTGACATCAAAAATGGACATCAATAAATAGGCGTTAGACTGATAAATGGAATTCATCTCAGAAAGTTGCATATGGCCCGTCCCAAATAGCACATCTTCAAATAACGTGAAACAAGTTGAAGCTTGACAGCATTTTAACAATATTAGATCAATCCTATCAAAATTGCCTTATTTGTTAGATGGCTCATTAATGCTATAAAATAAATGAAAAAGCTATCTGCGTTAGGGTGAACGCACGTCTATTCACTTTTTAAACGTAAGTGTTGGTTGACTAGGAAAAACGGTTCAAATCGTCCAAAGGTGATAGTTCTTATGCCAATCGTGTTTGTCTAATGAGCTTTAATTGATTGAAAAATGTTCATGCGGTTTCAGCCTCGCTTAGACCTTACTGGTTTGGCCTGAATGTCGATGTGGGGCGATGCCTTGACACCCTGTACAGTCGATTGCAAAAGCCTCGATATTCTATCTGGCACTATTGCAGTTGCAAACTCTGAGTAAATACTATAAAAAGCTTCGCAAGATGGGTTAATAATGGCATGATCTGCCCCATCGTGGGAGGAGAGTATGCCCGTTCGGGGATGACTTATTGGTTCGCGACTTGAGTCAATAAGTGATACGGCCCGTCCTCGGCTGTTTATGGCCGCTAACTTGGACTGATTGAAAATCATCATGATGAATCACTCGACGTATCATGAAGAGCGCTTTTCGGCTATCTTCTATATCTGCAGCTATTTGGTTTTTATATTTAGTTTATCGCTACTGATCCCTATTGCATTGTGTGTCTTTTATCAAGAAAAAGATATTACTGCATTTTTAATTACTTTTGCGATTACATTTTCCATTGGTTCGTTTGGTAAGCTGCGTAAACGCAGTGCCGATATTCGCTTGCGCGGACGCGATGGCTTTTTGGTCGTGGTCATTTTCTGGGTGTTATTCTCGTTGATGAGCGCGATGCCTTTTTTACTTGATCAGCATTTGCATTTTAGTGTTGCAGACGCCATTTTTGAAGGGATCTCGGGCATTACTACCACGGGCGCGTCGGTGATTAGCCATGTCGATGGCACCGCCAAAGCCATTCTTTACTACCGTGCTCAATTGAACTTCTTAGGTGGGTTGGGAATTATCGTATTAGCGACAGCGGTATTTAATTCACTCGGTATTGGTGGCTCGAAAGTTTATTTATCGGAAACGCCAGGTCCGCTTAAAGAAGATAAATTAACGCCTAAATTAGCCGATACCGCAAAACACTTATGGTTGATCTATGTGGTGCTTGCTATTTTATGTGCCTCGTCATTTTATCTCGCTGGTATGAACGTCTTTGATGCGATTTGCCACAGCTTATCGACTGTCGCGTTAGGTGGGTTCTCGACCCATAGCGCCAGTTTAGGTTATTACCACAGTGATGCCATCGAACTGGTTGGCGGAGTATTTTCGTTGTTAGCTGGGGTGAACTTTGCACTCTATTTTATTGCAGTAAATCGGCGCAGTCTTAAAGCAATTTTGCAAGATGCAGAATTTCGTTTTTATATCTCGGTTGCCCTATGTGTCGCCCTGTTTACCATATGCTCACTTTATTTCACTGGAACGTATGATTTTTCTCAAGCCTTTGTTCATGGTTTTTTCCAAAGTGCTTCAATGATGACGGACAATGGCTTGATGACCAATGATATTAATAAGTGGCCGACTTATGTGATGATTTTGCTTTTAGCCAGCAGCTTCTTTGGGGGATGTGTGGGTTCGACATGTGGTGGTATCAAAGTTATCCGATTTTTAATTCTTTATAAACGCAGTGAACTGGAATTAAAGCAGCTGATCAATCCACGTGCGGTTTATTTACTCAAGCTTGGCAATACCCGCGTATCCGAGCGGGTGACGAACTCAGTCTATGGGCTGTTCTTTATCTATCTATTATTTGCGGGTTTGTTCATGTGGATCATGTTGGCGCTGGGTTATGATCTCAAAAGTGCTTTTGGCACTGTGGCTGCCTGTATGAATAACATGGGTATTGGCTACGGGGTCACTATTTCAACGTTCGGAACTCTGAGTGACAGCGCAAAATGGGTGATGTCAGCGGCGATGTTATTTGGTCGTTTAGAGATTTTTCCTATCTTAATTGTATTTTCACGCAGTTTTTGGCGCCCCTAAAGGCGCCGCATTAATGGTTATAACGTTTTGATGAGTCCTGCGCCATCAGAGGGTTCACACACATAGATAGTCGCCTCCAAGCCACTGGCTTTAGGATACTCAGCGCGCACGGCTTGACAGACCTGTTCGGTCAGTGCTTGCGGCACCAACGCCACCACACAACCCCCAAACCCTCCTCCCGTCATACGGACGCCGCCGCGATCACCAATTTGGTGCTTGATGATGGTCACCAATGTATCAATCGCTGGAACTGTGATCTCAAAGTCGTCACGCATCGATTGATGGGATTGGGCCATTAATTCTCCTAATCGAGGTAAGTCCGCAGCGCTAAGCGCTACACATGCTTCTAGAGTCCGTGCATTTTCGCTAATGACGTGACGAGCCCGTTTGGCTACAACGGCATCCAGTTCTTTGTGGCGAGCTTCAAACTCCTCAAGCGTGACATCACGTAGTGCGGTTACGGCAAAAAATTCAGCCGCCTGTTCGCATTGAGCGCGGCGAGTGTTGTACTCACTATCAACCAAGCCGCGTTTGATATTCGAATTGACAATCACGACATCAATACCTTCAGGCATGGTCACGGCCTGAGTGTTTAGCGAGCGACAGTCAATCAGCAGCGCTTTACCCGCTTCACCTAATGATGAGATGAATTGATCCATAATCCCGCAGTTACAGCCAACAAATTGGTTTTCTGCTTGCTGACCAATCAGGGCGATAGTTTTACCATCAATACCGAGCTGATAAAGTTGATTGAACGTTTCTCCAATAGCGACTTCTAGCGACGCCGAAGAACTCAAGCCAGCGCCTTGTGGAATATTGCCGCTAATCACCAGTTCTGCACCATCGAAAGAATAGCCGCGTTGACATAAAAATTTTACGACACCACGGACATAATTGGCCCACAGATAATCTGGGTGTGGTGTTAAATCAGTGCTGGCACTGAAGCTATCACATTGATTGTTATAATCGACTGCAACGACTTTAATGAGCTTGTCAGTGCGTTTAGTCGCGCTGACAACGGTGTTGTAATCGATGGCACAGGGCAAAACAAAACCATCATTGTAATCGGTATGTTCGCCAATTAAGTTAACACGAGCTGGCGCTTGTACATCGAGCTCTGGAGGATGGCCAAATTGGCTCTTAAATGTACGCCGAGTGACACTAACGAGGTCATGAATAGGCATGCTTATTTCCCTTATAATTGTTCGGTATAGTGGACATCACTGAGCTGGCGAAGCCGCTCGGCTGCTTGTTCTGCGGTCAAATCTCGTTGGCTTTCGGCCAGCATTTCATAGCCCACCATAAATTTGCGAACGCTCGCTGAGCGCAGCAATGGTGGATAAAAATGCGCATGTAATTGCCAATGGGTTTTATCGCTATCATTAAATGGTGCGCCATGCCATCCCATTGAATAGGGGAATGAGCATTGGAATAAATTGTCATAGCGACAGGTTAATTGCTTGAGGATCAAACTTAGGCTATCGCGCTGAGCATCGTTTAATTGGGGTAACTGTTCGACTTTAAATTTAGGCAACAACAGCGTTTCGAACGGCCAGCTTGCCCAATAAGGGACCACGACTAACCAGTCATTATTCTCACAAACGACGCGTTCTTGAGCTTGGCTTTCACGCTGGGCGTAATCAAGCAACAATGCTTGCTCCTGTTGCTGATAATAATCGCGTTGATGGTTATCTTCATTAGCCGCTTCATTGGGTAAGAAGCTATTCGCCCAAATTTGCCCATGGGGATGCGGGTTTGAGCAACCCATCATGGCGCCTTTATTCTCAAATACTTGGACCCAAGTAAAGCGTTGACCCAATTCGGTGGTTTGTTCGGCCCATGTGTCGATTACCTCTCGGATCGCTGATAACGACAGTTGTGGTAGTGTTTTACTGTGATCCGGTGAAAAACAGATCACACGACTTAGCCCGCGCGCAGTTGCTGACTGAAATAATGGATCATCGCTATTAGGGACTGTTGGCGTATCTTCTTGCAGCGCCGCAAAGTCATTACTGAACACATAGGTTGATGTGTAATCAGGATTCTTTTCGCCACTAATACGCGTATTGTCTGGACACAAGTAGCACTTAGGATCATGGCTGAGCCGCTGACTGCGATCGGGTTCATCTTGTTGCCCTTGCCAAGGCCGTTTGGCGCGATGTGGTGAGACTAAGACCCATTGTCCGGTGAGCGGATTGTAGCGCCGATGAGGGTGCTCAGTAGGTTCAAACTGACTCATATTAACCTCTTAATTAAGATTCTGGATAACCGTTGGGGTTATTGGACTGCCAGCGCCATGTATCGTCTGCCATCTGGCTTAAGCTGCGAGTCGCTTGCCAATGCAGTTCTTTTGCTGCTTTAGTTGAGTCGGCCCAACACTCTGCAATGTCACCGGCGCGGCGCGGACAGATCTGATATGCCAGCGAGTGACCACAAGCCTGCTCAAATGCGTGTAACACTTGCAGAACGCTATACCCTTGGCCTGTGCCCAAATTATAGATGTGCACCCCTGCTTGTTTGAGACGATAGGTGAGGGCGGCGACGTGACCATCGGCTAAGTCCATCACATGGATATAATCACGCACGCCACTCCCATCAACGGTTGGGTAATCATTACCAAAAATAGATAACTTTTCACGTCGACCCACAGCCACTTGAGCAATATATGGGGCCAGATTGTTCGGTACCCCTTGTGGGTCTTCGCCCATGGTGCCGCTCGGGTGTGCTCCGACTGGGTTAAAATAACGGAGCAGTGTGATTGACCAATCGGGTTGCGCCTTGGCTAAATCTTGCAAGATACGTTCAATCATTAACTTTGATTGCCCGTACGGATTCGTTGCGCTCAGTGTTGGAAAATCCTCGTGGATCGGCATTGATTCTGGTTCGCCATAGACGGTGGCCGATGAGCTAAAGATGATTCGTTTGACGTTAGCTGCTTGCATGGCTTGCAGTAATGTTAATGTCCCAGAAACATTATTTTCATAATATTCGACAGGTTTCGCCATTGATTCACCTACAGCTTTTAATCCTGCAAAATGGATCACGCCATCAATATGATGTTGGGCAAACACTTCATCAAGGTGATGGCGGTTACGAATATCCCCCTGATACACCTGTGGGGTTTGTCCGCTAATGGCGGCGATCCGCTTGACCACTGTGGGTTTACTGTTAGAAAAATTATCAAAAATGATGGGGGTGAAACCTGCTGCTATCATCTGTAGACAGGTGTGACTGCCTATATATCCGGCGCCACCTGTGACTAAAATATTACTCATCGTTACTCTACCTTTTCGTCTGGAGTGTAAACGTTTACCCTAGTGATTATACTCTAATATTTTTTCTGCTAGGATGGGATTTAAAACTTAATGAATCGTGATGCCAATCACATGCTTTTTGCGCTTCGTTATTGATCGAATAGGTTCGGTATCCGCTTTTATTGGTTGCGTCTGATCTCACGCCGATCATTTCGTTAAGTCAGCATTGATGCTTCTAGGTATCCTTCGTCTGCTTTTATGTTCAGCGATCTCAAATCACGCTAACCCAACTAGCGTTTGATACGTTATTTCCCATTAAAATGGCGCGTCGATACAGCTTCATACCGTGGCTGACTAAAAGTAAGTTTGCGATGCGTCGTCTCAAATCAAAAACGTAATGGCAAAGGGGTCTACGCTGAACTCACTCATAGACCTTTCTAGTCTGTACCAATGTGGTACTCAGAGTTGGAGATAGTTTTATAAATGAATCAATAAGCCTCTCATAGATGTGACGTAGATTACACTTTTCGTTATTGGAAGCGCTTACAATCCAGCCGTGGACGCATAACAACGCATAACAAGGGGAAAAAAATGTTGAGCACGGAACATGGCTTAGGTTTTATAGACATGCTGGTCTTTGCCATATATGTCTTAATTATTATCGGGGTAGGGCTTTGGGTCTCTCGCGATAAAAAAGGCGTACAAAAAAGTACAGAAGACTACTTCCTCGCTGGAAAATCTCTTCCCTGGTGGGCGGTGGGGGCGTCTCTGATTGCCGCTAATATTTCTGCCGAGCAATTTATTGGAATGTCAGGTTCGGGGTATACCATTGGTCTGGCAATCGCTTCCTACGAATGGATGTCAGCTATCACGCTGATCATCGTAGGTAAATATTTCTTACCTATATTCATCGATAAGGGGATCTACACCATCCCCGAATTTGTTGAGAAGCGTTTTAACAAGAAATTAAAAACAATTTTAGCCGTGTTTTGGATCGCGCTCTATATTTTCGTCAATTTAACTTCAGTATTGTATTTAGGGGGATTGGCACTTGAGACTATTCTGGGCATTCCACTCATGTATTCGATTATTGGGCTAGCACTATTTGCCTTAGTGTACTCAATTTATGGTGGTTTATCCGCGGTTGTATGGACCGATGTTATTCAGGTGTTCTTCCTCGTTTTAGGCGGTTTTCTGACGACCTATTTAGCCGTTGGTTTTATTGGTGGGGACGCCGGTTGGTTCGCTGGTTTATCGAAAATGATAGCGGTCGCTCCGGGTCACTTTGAAATGATTCTGAGCCAGAGTAACCCGCAATATATGAATTTGCCGGGTATTGCGGTTCTCATTGGTGGTCTTTGGGTGGCAAACTTATATTACTGGGGATTTAACCAATATATTATTCAACGCACATTAGCGGCAAAATCTGTTCCAGAAGCCCAAAAAGGGATTGTATTTGCAGCTTATCTGAAAATGATTGTGCCATTTTTAGTCGTGCTTCCAGGGATCGCCGCCTACGTGATTACCTCGGATCCACAGCTAATGGCTAATTTAAACGGTGTGGCCATGACTAACTTGCCGAGTATTGCGCATGCGGATAAAGCGTATCCTTGGTTAACTCAGTTGCTTCCTGTGGGTGTGAAAGGGTTGGTGTTTGCGGCTCTTGCGGCGGCTATCGTATCGTCACTGGCATCGATGCTGAACTCGACTGCGACTATTTTCACCATGGATATCTATAAAGAGTACATTGCACCGCAATCTGGTGATTATAAATTGGTGAATGTAGGGCGTATCTCTGCAATTGTGGCATTAATTATTGCATGTTGTGTGGCTCCACTACTGGGTAATATTGGCCAGGCCTTCCAATATATTCAGGAATATACCGGTTTGGTAAGCCCAGGTATCTTAGCGGTGTTCCTGTTGGGACTATTCTGGAAAAAAACCACTAGTAAAGGTGCCATTATCGGTGTGGTTGCCTCCATCCCATTTGCCTTGTTCCTGAAATTCATGCCTATATCGATGCCTTTTATGGATCAAATGTTATACACATTATTATTTACAATAGTGGTTATTGCATTGACCAGTTTAAGCACATCTGAAAATGATGACGATCCAAAAGGGATTAGTTTGACCTCGACGATGTTTGTCACGGACAAGGGGTTTAATATCGCATCTTATGGCATTATGATTTTGCTTGCAGTTCTTTATACATTGTTCTGGTAGTTCTTAGAACTCTCATGTTGAAGCCCCTTATTGGGGCTTTTTTGCTCAATGAGTCAGTGAAAATGGATAATACGCTATTCCCAAATGTGGTTTCTTTTTTAAAATCAATTTCACCGTTTGATCTACTGCCTGATGAGGTTCTCGATGCGATTGCCAGCGAGGCGGATATTCTCTATCTCGCAAAATCTGACAGTTTGCCAATTGATAAGGATCAGCATCACTACCTCTACATTCTTCGCTCGGGGGTGGTGGAGCAACGATTACCCGATGGCAGTTTACGGTCGCGTTTAGGGGAGATGGATATTTTCGGCTTTAGTCTGCATAGTCCGATTCCCGGCGATGAATATCAGGTCAAGGCACTCGAAAGCACGTTACTTTACCGTTTTGACTATGTCGCTTTATTACGTTGCGTCGCCGATTATCCAAATATCTCTGAGCAGTTGGCTTTAAATGCGAGCCAACGCATGGATTCAACAATGAGCGTTAAATATGCTCAAGAAGAAAAAGGATTGTTTTTTCAGAGAGTAGAAAAGGTTGCTAGTCATAATATTGCAGTGGCTACTCCCAGTATGACGATCCGGGAGGTGGCGTATTTAATGCGCCACGAAAAAGCGTGTTCCTGTTGTGTTATTGTTGAAAATGGGCGACTGTTGGGGATGGTGACCGACAAGGATATGACTAAACGGGTCGTCGCTCAGGGGGTCGATACGTCCCAGCACATCACGCAGGTAATGACGCATCATCCACATACGATTGGGCATGATGAATTAGTTCTGGCAGCCATGAATATTATGATGCGCTACAAAATTCAGAATCTGCCAGTTTTGGACGATAATAAAAAAGTTATTGGACTGATTACGCCACAACAGCTGATTCATAAACACAGTATTCAAGCTGTTTTTCTGATTGAAAAGATAAGTCGTTGTCATCAGGTGGATGAGTTAGTTGCTTTAGCCCTTGATCGGCAAGCCATTTTTGAGGCGATGGCAGAAAGCGATTTACCGAGCGTCGTTGTCGGACAGGTTATGAGTATGGTCTATGATGCATTTACTCAGCAACTGCTTAGAATGGCGGAGGAAATGTTTGGCCAACCGTCTTGTCAATACGTTTGGATAGCGGCAGGTTCTCACGCCCGAAATGAAGTGCACCTAGGATCCGATCAGGATAATGCCTTAGTTTTAGATAATAGTGCCACTGAGGTTGATAAAGCTTATTTTCATCATTTTGCGATGTATGTGTGCAAAGGACTGGATCAGTGTGGTTATAGCCTTTGCTCGGGCCGGTTTATGGCCGCAGTACCTAAATGGTGTCAAAAAGTGAATATCTGGCAGCAGTATTATCGCAAGTGGGCCATCAATCCTGAATATGAGATGTTACTCAATTTAACCGTCTTTCTTGATATTCGACCCGTTCACGGTACTTTTTCGCTTTTTAATCAGTTAGATACATATCGTCTGAAACAGGTTACGGGAAACCGACATCTGATGGTTGCGTTGGTTCGCAATACCTTGAGAACTCGCCCCCCGCTGGGTATTTTTAATAACGTGGTGCTAGAAAAAAACGGCGAAAATGAAAATAAACTGAATATTAAGCGAGCCGCTATCGGTTGTTTAGTTGATCTGGCTCGAATTTATACGCTCTATGAAGGTGGCGATAAGTTAAATACGGAAGATCGTATCCAATTTGCCTATGAAAAAGGGGTGATTAATGAACGTTCCGCATTGGATTTGCTCGGCACTTACCGGTTTATTAACCAGTTGCGTTACGCACATCATCTTAATTGTTTACGCGGGGCAGAAGCTGTGTCGAATTATATTGATCCAAATGAATTTGGTAGTTTTGATCGCCAGCACTTAAAAGATGCATTTCGAATTATTAGTGGCTTTCAGGACGCGATTAAAATGAAATTTGGGTGTTAATGATGCGTCCTAATTGGTTGTGTTCACCCGCCGAAAAGTGGTTAAAAAAAAGGAATAATTACCCAATAGATCAACTTCCTGATGAACTTAAACCATTGGTGCTATCACCTCAATTAACATTAAAAACAAATATCAGAGATATTGATATTTTGGTCGTTGATTTTGAAACCACAGGCGTTGATCCCCAGAATGAACAGATTCTTAGTATGGGATGGGTCGTCATCGAAAAAGAGATTATCCGTTTAAGCTCTGCCAGATATATGTTGATCAACGAAGTGATCCATTCGTCATCGATAGCCAATACAGCCAAAATACATCAGTTATTGCCTCAAGAACTCAGCAATAAAGGCATTGCATTATCTTGCGCATTTAGCCGGCTGTTTCAAGCCATGGAGAATAAACTGATTCTGGTTCATGGAACGGTCATCGAAGAACGTTTTTTTAATCAGTATATCAACAAGACCTATCAGCTCAAGGCACTCCCTATTCCCTGGCTCGATACGCTGCGTATGGAGCAAGCTCGGAATCAGATGGTGAGACGATCCGCACACCCAGAAGATTGGCGCTTAAGCACCTCCCGACAACATTATGGTTTACCTCTATACGCTGCGCATAATGCTCTAGTCGATGCAATGGCCAGCGCGGAACTATTTTTAGCTCAGATAATGGTAATGTTTGGTCATGAACAGATTGATTTCGAAACTATATTTAAGATATCGAGATGAAAAGTAATCGATCATGCAGATGTTTAAAACCAAAGAGAAGAAGAGCTGACAAGCAAAGTTATTCGAACTACCTTGATCGCCATAACTGAGTTTAGCGCGTTGCGTTGAGAATCGTGATATATCTTATTCCATCGGTGAGTCACAGGTTACTTATGATGACTGCGTTTTGATGGACAAAGACTTCCCATCATCATTATGCTTTAATCTTTTTTCTTATGAGGTGAAGCTTAAACCTGAATAAAGCTAGATGCGTCATTCACTTTGGCTGAGTAAAGAGGTGATGCAAGCTCGATAGTGGTTCATGCGCTCGATGCTTGGGGGGATACTTGATCTGTAGATACAGCCTAAGAAAAGTAAAAGAGCAATGAATCATGATCATTGCTCTTGATGACAAACTGTAAAGGTAAGCGTCAATTAGCGGTTTTCATCTAACCATAAAGTAAGATCTGCTTTTAGCTTATCAGATGTACGTCCAAAAATAGCTTGAACTTCATGATCGATAATGATGACCCCACGCGCGCCAATGGATTGTATCTGCTCGGTATGAATCAACGATAGATCGCTGACTTTAACTCGTAATCGCGTTAAGCAAGCATCGATACTTTGAATATTATCTTTGCCGCCAAATGCATTAATGAGCACCTTGCAGTCGTCATCTAAGTCAATGGGTGTCGAGAGGTGGTGCTGGTTTTGATGACTTAACACCTTTTTCAGCCCAGTGAGTAATTCAGTGATCTGCATGTTAGCTTTCCTTATCGGTGGGCTCTGTCAAAATAGCAAAGCCGAACGCATCCAGTGATAACTGACCTTGGTGGGTCTCACGACTGAGTGCATTTTTATAAGCATGCGGCAGACTTACTTGCACTGCTGCATTAGTAAAGTTTTGCACAAAGATGAAGCGTTGCTGCGAATCCTCTCTTGCCTGTGCGCTCACCCCTTGAGGCAGCTCTGTGGCGATGGCTCGTGGTAACTGCAGTGTATCAGCGAGCGATGTGGCAAAGTCTTGATGGAATGCTTCATCATTTCGCGAGGCAATGTAATAGGCTGAACCCTTGCCATACTGATTGACAGTTACTGCTGGATAATCTTGGTAAAAGTCATCATCATAGCTTGCCAATGCTTGCGCGCCTTCTAGATGAACTAAATCACACAAATGTTGAGCTGTATAAGGGCCTTTCAGGGCTAATGCATTTGCTTCTTTACCTGTCACATGATTGGTTTCGCCGTCATAGAGGCTATCAATCTCTTCTGACCAGATCCCCAAAATATCTTTCAGCGGCCCGGGGAATCCACCTAAAAAGCATAGGTCATGCTCATTGACGATGCCACTCCAATAGGTCGAGACTAAACAGCCGCCTTCGTCGACAAATGTTTGTAACTTCGCGGCAAAGTCTGCTTTGACCATGTAAAGCATGGGTGCAATCACCAATTGATATTGGTCTAAATTACAGCTTTGATTGATGACATCGACACTAATCCCCATCTCCCAAAATGGCCGATAGTGATCATTAACGGTCTTTTCATAGAACAAGCCTTGGTTTCTGGGTCCTTGGGCATTATCCATCGCCCAGCGACTATCCCAATCAAAGACGATCGCTACTTTCGCCTTAATACGCGATTGGGTGAGTTGTGGCAGTTGGCTTAATACATCGCCAAGCTGGCAAACTTCTCGGCCAACCCGAGTGTCTAAATGACCAACATGGTCAACCACGGCACCATGGAATTTTTCTACCGACCCGCGACTTTTACGCCACTGGAAATATTGCACGGAGTTCGAACCATGGGCAACGGCTTGCAGTGATGAAAGTATGTGCATCCCCGGCTTTTTCAATTTGCTGATCGGTTGCCAGTTGGTCGCACTGGGAGTGGACTCCATCAGTAAAAATGGTTGCCCGCCTTTGAGGGTACGCATTAAATCATGGTACATACCAATATAAGCCGCGGTTTGGTGATCGGGCCACTGACCATGCCATAGCGGGTAGCTATCCCATGAAATCACATCTAAGATGCTGGCCAATTTCCAATAATCATAATCGTAAAAGTACTCCATGAAATTGGTGGTCACGGGGAGTTCTGGATTAAATGAGCGCACTGACTGAATTTCATGCTGGCAGAACTTGGTCACTTGGTCGGTATTAAAACGTTTCCAGTCAAGATTTAAGCCATGAATACTCATTTCCCCGTGAGGCGAAGGTGATTCTAATTGGCTCCAATCTGAGTAGGTATGACTCCAAAAGCGGCTCCACCACGATTGATTAAGCGCATCGAGCGAGTCATATTTAGCTTTGAGCCAGTTGCTAAATTCATGTTGGCAGAGATCGCAGTGACACTCCCCGCCATATTCATTAGACAAATGCCAGCCAATAATGGCAGGGTGATGAGCGTAACGCTCGGCCAGTTTGCGATTAATGATACCCACTTTATCCCGATAAACAGGAGACGTCAGACAGTGGTTATGCCTGCCGCCATGAAGGGCGCGTACCCGTTCGGCATTAACACGTAATACCTCTGGGTATTTTTGCGACAGCCATGCTGGGCGAGCCCCGCTTGGGGTCGCCAGTAACACGTTAATCCCATTTTTGTGAAGTCCATCGAGCACGTCATCTAGCCAGTGAAAATCAAACTCGCCTTCGCTTGGTTCTAACATGGCCCAACTAAAAATCCCCACAGACATAACATTACAATGCGCTTCTTTCATCATCGTCATGTCTTTGTCGAAAATACTAGGATCTTCTAACCATTGCTCGGGATTGTAATCGGCACCGTGCAACAGGGCAGGGAAATCCTTCATCGTTGGTTTTGCTGTAGACATAAAGCCGACTCCAAATATTAGTTAAACGCTTTGATAGATGGTAATACATGACCTTTACAATTAAATAAGTCTTGGTTCTCGCGAGAATTTCCCTCTTGCCATTTATCATGAATATAAGCCATACCTGCCGGTGTTGCCCAAGTCGATCCTTTCACGGGAAGCCACAAAGGAGCCCAATAGAAAACGCCTTTGCCGCGATGATCGCTCACTGAAACGACGGTTTGTAACAGGTCGTGAATAAAATCAGCTTGTCCTTGAACGGAAGCTGGGTAGCCCGATTTTTTAGCTTCTTTTTCGCCGAAGCTATTTGGAGCGCTGTCACAGTTTTTAGTGGTGTAACCATATTGTGTTTCAACCACTACAATATCTTTATGGTAAGTGCTGGCGACTTGATCAAGGTTGGCTTTTAAGGCTTTGATTGAGCCATCCCAATAGGGATAGAACGACACACCAATTACATCGAAGGGAACGTCGCGTTTGGTGATTTCACCAAACCACCATTTAAACATGCCTTGGTCGGCACCTTTGGCTAGATGGAGCATAATTTTGGCTTGTGGCGCGCTGGCTTTTGCCCCTGCGATTGCTGATTTGAGCAGCGCAGCGAGACGATCAAATTCATGGCCATCGCCTCCCCAGCTTTTGCCTGTCGGCCACAAAATTCCGCCGTTGATCTCATTGCCAATTTGGATCATGTTGGGTGTGACCCCAGCTTTGGCAAAGGCGGCAACCGTTTTTTGGGTATATTGCCCAATAATCTGTTTTAACTGTGGAAAATCATAGTTCGCCCATGCTTTTGGCTTGAATTGTTTACCGGGATCAGTCCAAAAATCACTATAGTGAAAATCTAATAAGATCTTTAATCCTAATGCGTGAGCGCGTTTAGCGAGTGCTAGATCGGTGGTTAAATCATTATTGCCACCGCCATAGGGTTGACCTGAGGCACTTTTAGGATCATTCCAAAGGCGAATACGAACATAATTGATCCCATTATGTTTTAAGATCACTAAGGGATCTTGTTTGATTCCTTTTTGATTATAAAAGACACCGCCATGTTTTTCGACATCAGCCAAAATAGAAATATCAGCACCCTTTATAAAATGAGCGGGCGTTTTTACGGGTTCGATTTTAATTGGTTCGTTAGCTAATGCCGAATGACTCACCGTCAGTACAAAAGCTGATGCCAATGCCAATGTTATTTTCTTTAATGTACTCATTGTGTTTACCATTATCCTTTACTCCCGCCAGCGGTAAGTCCTGAAACAAAATATTTTTGCAACGATAGAAAGATGAGTGCAACAGGCACTGAAATGAGCACGGCCCCTGCTGCATAAGTGGTATAACTAGCCCCCATTTTTTGTGCGACTAAATTGTACAATCCAATGGGTAGCGTGTATTTATCGGGTGTGCGTAAGATGGTACTGGATAATATAAAATCTCCCAGTGGACCGGTGAACGAAAATAGCGCGATAACTGCGATAATCGGTTTTGATAGCGGTAAAATAATCTCGAAGAAAATCCGTAGATTACTTGCGCCATCCATGCGCGCTGATTCATCTAAATCGCGAGGAATGGCATCTAAGTAGCCTTTCATCAAATAAGTATTCATGGGGATCATTCCACCGACATACACTAAAACAAGTGCAATATGGCTATTAATTAATCCGAGCATCTGCGCTAGCACAAAGATGGCAATCAAGGCTGAGAATTGCGGGATCATCTGTAACAGCAAAAATAACATCAACCCATTTTGCCGCCCCTTAAAACGAAAGCGAGAAAACGAATAGGCGGTAAAGCTGACACAAATCAACGTTAAGATCATCGTTAATATACTGATCTTCATTGAGTTATAATACCAAGCTACATATGGAATATTGCCACTGAATAACTCGCGATAATGAATGAATGAGACATTTTTTGGGATCAGTTCCGTGCTCAACAGACTGTTCCCTGGATTGAGCGATGCGCCCACGGTCCATATCAACGGGTAAATAATAATCACAGCTACAACTAACAATACAAAGTAGGAGAGTGATAATCGAACTAAGTTTCGAGTTTTAGTGTTTTCAAACATAAGATTAACTCCTCCTACACCATATCTTCATCTTTAAATGAATTGGTTGCTTTAAATTGCCACAGCGCAATACCGACCACAAAGATAGACAGCAAAATAGTAATCGCTGCTGCAATTGCATATTGTGAGGATGACATGGTTAGTTTATAGATCCATGAGACTAAAATATCCGTTCCTCCAGCATTGGAGTTACTCACAGCCGGGCCACCATTGTTAAATAAATAGATGATATTGAAATTATTAAAGTTAAAGGTGTATTGGGTGATGATGATCGGTGCAATAGAGTAAAGCACCAAAGGCAGTGTAATTGATTTGAGTTTCTGCCATGCATTGGCGCCATCAATGGTTGCCGCTTCATAGAGATCTTCTGGGATAGCTTGTAAAACACCGGTAGTCATGGCAAATACAAAAGGAAAGCCTAACCATGTTTGCATCATAATCAGCGCACATTTAGTCCAAAAAGGGTCAGTCATCCAATCTTTAGGTGCAATCCCAAGCATTGGCAAAATGGTGTTATTGATGACACCAAAACTCTCATTGAACATGCCAGCGAACACCAAGATAGTCACAAATCCAGGAACCGCCCAAGGCAGAATTAAAATGGTGCGCATAATGGGTTTAAAGCGTAGATCTTTTTGATTGACCAAAATTGCCAACAAAATACCTACAGCGCATTGTAGTGTGGTTGCAACTAATGTCCAAACAACTGTCCACTGCAACACATCAATAAAAGTATCTCGCCAAAAACTAAATTTAAAGATATTGATAAAGTTCATCATCCCCACCCAGCTAACTAGTCGCGCAGGTGGCGTGTGATAGAGATTATAGTTAGTAAAGGCAATCGCAAAACCAAATACAATCGGGAATACCACCACAAAGACTAATAGAATAAAGGCTGGCGTGGTCATAAAGTAAGGGAAGCCATCTTTGATTAAAAGCTGGTATTGTTCCCGAATGCCACCTGTTGAATTACCCTCATCAATCTTTTGCCCAGTACTATAGGCGTCATGGATACTCCAATAATAGATACCACAGAGCAGTGTGCTAATGATCACTGCAATAATGCCCTTGGCAAGTAAAAATATCGAGTTATCCCTAGGGAGTTCAGTTCCTAAAGTCACTAATCCCCAATATCCCCTTATAAGAAAGTCATAAAAGCACCCTCCTAAGCTAAAAAGCAGGACCATGAACATCAGCCCTTTAAGATACTCTTTGTTATAAATTTGACCTAGCCCAGGAAATAGTGATAGAAGCGAAGCTTTCCCTCTTCGAGTACTAAATATCTGAAAGCTGGATTGATGCGAATGAAGCAAGGGATCTCTCCTCCATTGTTGGGGATAAATAAAATTTATCCCCATTAAAGAACACTATTATTGTTCTGACTGAGTCATCTGAATTTGCATTTTGATGTTGTCTACTGCGGTATTAAGCGCAGGAGCAACTTTGGATTTGCCTGTCGCAACCAGCTGTAAAGCGTTGTTGGTTGGTGTCCAAATGGTTTGCATTTCAGGGACGTTCGGCATTGCTGTGGCATATTTTGCTTGCTGTGCTACGGCTGTTGCTTCTTGATTTTTGGTAAAGTCAGGATCTTTGAGTAGTGCTTTCAAAGCAGGAATTTCAGACGTTTTATCAAACCGGATTTTTTCATATTTTTCCTGATTGATAAATTTGATGAATTTAACGGCCAATTCTTTATTTTTCGAATAACTAGATACCACATAGCCTTTCACACCCAAAAATGAGCGCATATGTTTGCCATTTGGCAACATCGGCAGTGGAGCGACGCCATAATCGACCCCTGCTTTTCTATAAGGTTCGAAGGCCCATGGTCCATTAAAGACCACCGCTGCTCTTTGTTCGGTAAACATGGTGTCAATGGCATTGAGACCCGAACTACCGATAATTCCTTTGGGAAAGGCGCCACTGGTAAAGAATTTCTCGATATACTTAACCGCTTCGACACTACCTGCGTTATTTAAACCAATATCATTGAAATTAAATGAGCCATTACTATTTTTACCAAATATATAACCACCCATGCCGGAAATAACGCCATAACTGTAATAAATTTGATCAAATTTTGCGAGTAAACCGAATTTATCAACTTTACGTTCTTTTAATGACAATTGATAAAGTTCGTCCATCGTTTGAGGCGCTTGTTTGACCATTTTTTTATTGTAAATCATGACAAGGGATTCAACTGCTTTAGGAATACCATATTGCGTGTTTTTATAATTAAGAGCGTCAACAGCTGATTGTGTATACTCATTTAAATAGCTAGTCGGTAGATTCAGTTTAGCGAGTAAACCTTGAATGACAGCCCCACCAATTTGGTCATTTGGAATCACCATCACATCAGGGCCAATTCCGGCTGGACCATCTAGCCGTAATTTTTCAATCTGCTGTGCAAACGGCATTTCTAAGACTTTGACATCCACGTTATATTTGGCTTCAAACGCTTTGACTGCATCAGCAATACCATCTGATTTTTTAATATCTTCCCATACTAATAACTTATGAGTTGATGTATCAGCAAGCGCTGCTTTGCTAATCGCTCCTGTAAATGCGAGCGATAACATCAATGCAGCCGAAATTTTACTAATTTTCATGATTCTTCCTTAAGTAATGAGTTGAAGCAATATGTTGATTTTGTTCTTCCCATATCTACCAAATCATTAATATGTAGGGGATAGGCAGACAGTCTATGAATCGTTTATTCAAGTTCCAATAGTAAAAGGTTTTCAGCGCCAAATAACCACTGTTAATGGTTATTTGTGTGATCAGATTCTCGAAATTTATAGCATTTTGTGAAAGCGGTTACATTTTTAAAAACTGGTACTGTTAATGTCTTCAAATTCAGTGTTAACTTGCGTCATCAGTTTTAAGTGTTAACGCTATCCCTGCATGGGAGAGCTGTTAATGGAATGACTCAGATCTGCGTATCGCTAAAAAGGAATCATCTTCAATGGCTAGTATTCAATTGAAAAATGTTGTGAAACGGTTCGCCGATTCGGAAGCTATTCACGGTGTAAATTTGGAGATTGAGGACGGGGAATTTACTGTTTTTGTTGGGCCATCAGGATGTGGTAAATCAACATTGCTGCGGATGATTGCGGGTTTAGAGACTATCTCTGATGGGCAAATTTCAATCGATGATCGAGTCGTTAATGATATAGCACCATCAAAACGCGGCATTGCGATGGTGTTTCAATCTTATGCGTTATATCCACATATGACTGTGGCTGACAACATTAGTTATGGGTTAAAGGTGGGGGGCGTTGGCAAAGCTGAACGACGTCATCAAGCTGAGGTTGTGGCAAAAACACTCCAGTTGTCAGAACTGCTTGATCGTAAACCGAAGCAGCTTTCGGGGGGGCAGCGCCAGCGTGTTGCAATCGGCCGGGCGATCATTCGCAACCCTAAAGTTTTTCTCTTTGATGAACCGCTTTCGAATTTGGATGCCGAATTACGTGTTGAGATGCGTTTGTACATTGCCAAGCTTCATCAAGAGCTCGGTAATACCATGGTCTATGTGACTCATGATCAGGTGGAAGCGATGACATTGGCTGATAAGATCGTGGTCTTGCAGGCCGGTTCTGTCGAACAAGTCGGCTCGCCAATGGATCTCTATTATCATCCTAAGAATTTATTTGTGGCTGGGTTTATCGGCTCGCCAAAAATGAACTTTATTCCGGCAAAAGTGACTCAAGTGACACCAGAGTCAGTCTCTTTATTACTCAATGGCCAACTTGCAATTTCGCTCCACCACTCGAAATTAGCCGTTAAAGTTGATGATGAAGTCACGCTAGGTGTTCGACCAGAAAATATTTCCCAAGAGCCACAGTCGGTGAAGGTGCCGTTTCATACAGAAGTAGTTGAGCGATTGGGAAACAGTACATATGTGTTTGGTCAAGTTTGTGGTGTGGACCATTTTAAAATGTTATTGCCGGGTGATCAGCATTTTAAACCATATCAAACAATTGATGTTTATTTTAAAGAAGAAAACTGCCTAATTTTTAATGCAGAAGGACTGTGTGTTAGTTAGTTTAATTGCAAAATAAATAGACATACTTGAGCTGCTTTTTAATCCTTGTTGATTAATGCTCATCTGATTTATTTGTACTTAAGAAGTAAATAAATCGTAGCCCTACGATAATTAGGTAGCCCTACATAATAAGGAGATAATAATGTTAAAGAATATAATCATATATTCATCGTTAGGGATGAGCTGCTTGGTGCCTTTGGCTGCATCAGCAGATACGAACCCTTGGTTTTCAACCGACCATTTGTATAAACCCCAGCTCAGTGGTTATTTTAGAAGTGGGTTAGGTGTTTCAAGTAAATCGGGTGGGACACAAAGTAAAAATAATTATCAAAAACAGGTATTAGGTCGTCTGGGTAATGAATTTGATACCTATGCTGAACTGGGCTTAGGTGAAGAAGTTTATAATAAAGATGGCAAGTCATTTTATGTTGATTCCATGTTTTCAATGGACAGTAACGGGTTTCAAGGAACTGAAAATACCTCAAATAGTTCAGCTAATTTTGGCATTAAACAGTTAAATATTCGAGCAAAAGGGTTATTTGACTCACATCCTGATACCATTTTATGGGTAGGGAAGCGCTTCTACCAGCGTCATGATTTACATATTATTGATACGAAGTATTGGGATATTTCAGGTTATGGTATTGGGGTTGAAGATTTTAAAACAGGTCCCGGTAAATTATCAGTTGCATGGTTACGCGGTGACGCCACTGGTTCTGACTCCCAACAGTTTGGTCCTAATGGCCATGCTTACACTGATGATTTAAATATTAACTATGCTGATGTTCGTTATGCGGGTTTATCGCCTTGGGCTGGTTCTTGGGTTGAGTTAGGGATCGACTATGCGATGCCGAATAAGTCAACTGGTCAGAAAGATGTCACCAAAAGCTCTGGCGGTATTTACTATAAAGATGCGAAAAACGGCATCATGGCAACGGCCGTTTTGAGCCAGAAAGTCTTTAGTTATTACACCACGTTGGTTGCACAGTATGCCAATAAAGGGCTTGCACAGAACATGGTTAGTCAAGGCGGCGGTTGGTATGATGCTTGGAATGACACCAGTGATGCCAGCGGCTACCGCTTAATCAACACCACGAATATGAATATTACTCATCAATTCAGTGTTGATTATGTGTTGACCTATGGCCATGCGTCAAATATTGATGCAGATGGTCAAGATCAAACCCTATTTTCGGCAGTGGCGCGTCCTATCTACCAATGGGATGACTACAATAAAACCATGGCTGAAGTGGGTTACTTTAACTTAAACAAATCAGATACAACCAATAGTGATCAAGCAGGTCATAAATTCACGATTGCCCAAGCATGGTCTGCTGGCCCTGGTTTGTATGCCCGTCCAGAAATTCGCATCTATGCAACTTATATTAAAGATGACAAAGGTAGCTCTAACGCAATTGATGATGGCGGTTCTAATCATGACTTGCGTTATGGTGTGCAAGGTGAAGTTTGGTGGTAGGTTAATTCGTTAGAACAGTATAGTGGGTCGGGCGTTTGCCCGACCTCTTTTAGGGGGTGTATATGAGAACAACGATGGTTGTTTTGGGGTTGATCACTGTTTTAACGGGGTGTTCTTCATGGACTGGACAATCCCATCATCAGCAACAGCAAGATGTTGATGTGGCACTATTTGAGCAGGGGCTCGCAAAGCAGGCAAGCTGTTGTCAGAACTTGTCCGCAATCGACTATAAGGTGATTAATCGCTCGGGTGAATATAATCAAGCTATTATGCCGCAGTCTCCTCTCTTTCATTTTTCAGATAGTCCCGCTTATTTTGCTGCTTTTAAAATAGCGTCGGTGAATCGCTATAGCCATTTCAATGTCACTTTAACGTTTGATATTCATAAACATCTGTTTTTACCTAAAATCATTGTACTTAATGATCAATTCCAAGTGACGGGTGTGCTTGATAATAAATTTATTACTCAAAACCCTAATGAATATGTGCAAAATGGTTCGATTGATCGAGAGATCGTCATGGGCGGCGCAGATCGCACCTATCTTGTTGTCTATCAACCTAAAGAGCAATTAACAGAGCATTTCAAAATAGAAACAGAGCAAACCGTATTTAATCGTCAGCACGCCTATGCGCCGCCGCCAATGGGGCTGCGATATAAACAGATGAGCTATCAACCTTTTGGTTCATTTGTGCTAGCTGTTCGAAAGGTTTCTGATTTAAGTGCGCCAGTGGCGCAGCAATCTCAGACGAGCGTGCCAGATGCGCTGCTACAAAGTGCTACACCCGCTGTGAAAGTGAGCAATCATACAGTGACGAGTGATGTGCCTAAACAAGCCGCTAATGATCATGCATTACGCCCTGATAAGTTATTATTGCCTAAATCTGATGAGTCAACTGGGGCGGCATCAGCTAATGATATGTATTCGTCGACGAAACCTTTTGAAGTGCAAATGAGTGAAAAACGATTGTATAAATCGATTCAAAAAGCGCTGCGCAAAGGTGATTATCAAGGCGCTGTGGCACTCTATAAAGATGCGCGCGCGCATGGCATTAATGATGCGGCGCAAATTTTTACCAACGCTTTAAGTCAGCTCTAATCTCTAAATTGATTAAGAGAATGGCGAGGAGGACTTTAAGCTCCATCGCCATTGAAACACTAGTTAGGATACCCTTCGGGGTTATTGGATTGCCAACGCCAGCCATCAATGGCCATCTGCTTGATATCGCGGCTGGCTTGCCAGTGGAGTTCTCGTGCTGCTTTTTTCGGGTCAGACCAACACTGAGCAATATCGCCTTCGCGGCGTGCGCACATTTGATAGTCAATCGTGTGGCCACAGGCTTGCTCGAATGCACGGATAACTTGCATGACACTATAACCTTGGCCAGTACCTAGATTGTAGATATGCACGCCTGCTTCATTGAGCTTATGAGTTAAGGCTGCAACATGGCCATCGGCTAAATCCATAACGTGAATGTAATCGCGCACGCCAGTACCATCAGGGGTTGGATAATCATCACCAAAAATGGATACTTGATCGCGCCGACCGACGGCCACTTGGGTGATATAGGGCGTCAAGTTATTCGGGATCCCTTGTGGATCTTCACCCATGGTGCCACTAGGGTGGGCGCCGATGGGATTAAAGTAACGCAGTAAGGTAATTGACCACTCTGGATCAGAATGAGCTAGATCCTGTAGCATGCGTTCAATCATCAATTTTGATTGGCCATAAGGGTTGGTTGCGCTTAGCGTTGGAAAATCTTCACGAATCGGCACGGAGATTGGATCACCATAAACGGTCGCCGATGAGCTAAAGATCAGTTTTTTGACATGGGCCGCTTGCATCGCTTGGATAAGTGTCAAAGTGCCTGCAACATTGTTTTGATAATAGTCGATGGGTTTGGCAACTGATTCACCCACCGCTTTTAGGCCTGCGAAATGAATCACACCATCGATATGGTGTTGGCTAAACACTTCATCGAGTTGAGCCCGATTGCGAATATCGCCTTGATAGAGCAATGGAGGGTGTGAGGTAATAGCGCTGATGCGCTCGATCACGCTTAATTTACTATTACAAAAGTTATCAAAAATGATCGGCGTGAATCCCGCCTCTATCATTTGGATATAGGTATGGCTACCTATATAGCCAGCACCACCGGTAACCAAAATAGTTGGCATGACAAGACTCCATGATGATTAAATAGAACGATCTATAAATGGTTGACTAAACTTATCAACCCCAGTTGATATCATAGTGACAGATAGGGTTAGCTTAACAAGCTGAAAGTTGGCGAAATGATATCAAAAAAACGAATCAACTGTGCATAGAGGAATACATGGCAACCATCAAAGATGTAGCAAAGTTAGCGGGGGTTTCTGTTGCAACCGTATCTCGCGTGATTAATGGTTCACCTAAAGCAGGTAGCCAGTCGGTTAAGCGGGTACGCAAAGCCATGCTGGAACTGCGTTATCAACCCAATGCAAGCGCGCGCGCTTTAGCACATCAAGATTCTGAAATGCTCGGGTTAGTTGTCGCCGATGTCTCGGATCCTTTTTTTGGAGCCATGGTTAAAGCGACTGATCATGTGGCGATGGCGCATAAAAAGTTTTTGTTAGTGGCCAATGGCTATCATGATGGTGAACGTGAACAGCAAATGATTGAACAGATGCTCAGACATCGCTGCCGTGCATTGGTCGTGCACGCGAAAAAGTTGAGTGATGAGCAACTTGGCGAATATTTTCAGCAGCTTCCTGGAATGGTGTTGATTAACCGTATGGTGCCCGCTTACGCGGATCGATGTTTAGCACTGGATGACCATTATGGTGCCTGGCTGGCAACGTCGCATCTGTTATCTCAAGGCCATCGACGCATCGGTTTTTTGTGCTCAGATCATGTTATCTCAGATGCGCAAGATCGATTGGCAGGATATTGCGCGGCGCTCAACGATTATGATATCGCGTTTGATGAACAATTGGTGACCTATGGCTCGCCTGATCATACTGGCGGCGAACATGCGATGACTGAATTAATGAGTATGTATGAGAAGTTTTCAGCGCTGATCTGCTATAACGATTCGATGGCGGCTGGTGCATTAACCATACTTTATGATAATAATGTCAAAGTGCCGGAGCAGATTTCCATTGTAGGATTTGATGATGGCTTGATTGCCCGTTATGTCCACCCGCGTTTAACGACTATCCGCTATCCACTGACCCAGATGGCGCAAAAAGCTGCGCAATTGGCTATTCAGCTTGCCGATGGAGAGCAGGGTGCAAAAGGTGCTGGGATATATAAACCAACTTTGATCCGTCGTCATTCGGTTAACCGTTATGTCAGTGAATTTGATACGGATATGCCAGGTGTCATACCCACGATGCGCTAGTTTGGTCGTTGCTATAGGCACTTATTAGCAATAAACACACACCCTAAGATGAGGGCTGTGAGCGAAATGATGGCTAAGGGATAGAGAAGGAAATATGCAGCAAAGTAAAAAAGAATGGTTAAACAGAGCATTAAAAAGGCCCGCTTAACGCATTAGTTAAGCAGGCCTAAACGTATTAGTTTAGTTAATCGTCATATCCCTCACGCAATAAACCTCGAAGCTGTTTCTGCTCTTGGTAATCTTCAATTTCACGACGAGCCTGCCCTTTGGTACGGCCGCGATGTTCCTGATGACTTTTACGAGCATGCTTAAGCTCATCCTCGTCCATCCATTCTTCATCATCAAAATGAGGGCGATTAGATCGTTTCATTCCCTAGCACTCCAAAACAATCAACTTGAATCTAAGCCTGTACGTGGGATGAGGACAAACAGGCCAGTTAAAGCGCGATAAATCGCGTGACCTGACGATAGTCGCAATAGTTGAGAAAGGAGTAAAGAGGAAAAAATAGCGTTTTTAGTCTATTTTTTTCTAAGAAAGTTTATTTTTTCACTAAAAAGTTTTAAAAAAGACTAACTCATTGAATTTACGAGTGATTAAAACTAAACTGGCCTAGCAGAAGCTGGGCCAGTAATTGAGGCCTTACTCACACATTTCGCGGCTAATCGCATGATGACCAATATCATGACGATAAAAGCTACCCTGCCAATAGACCTGTTTGGCAAGTGCGTAGGCTTTTTGCTGCGCGTCAAAGACTGAATCACCAAGGGCCGTTGCACACAACACTCGACCACCCGCTGTTAGAGTTTGCCCCTGTTCATTAAGACGCGTTCCTGCATGAAATATTTTTTGATCGATAGCTTCGCTAAGCGGTGTTACATCCGGTAGGCCTTTAATGACATCCCCTTTTTGATACGCTTCAGGGTAGCCACCAGCAGCTATGACCACACCAAGGGCTGGTCGTGAGTCAAATTCAACGGTACTTTTATCTAAGTTACCAGTACTGCCCGCCAAACATAAAGCAACCAGATCAGAGCGTAGTCGCATCATGATCGGCTGGGTTTCTGGATCGCCAAAGCGGCAATTGTATTCAATAACCTTCGGTGTTCCGTCTGCACTAATCATTAATCCGGCATATAAAAATCCCTTATAGGGATGACCTTCTGCTGCCATGCCACGAACGGTCGGATAGATCACCTCATCCATGACTCGCTGATGGATGGTTGCGGTCACGACAGGCGCTGGTGAATAGGCTCCCATACCACCCGTATTCGGACCGGTATCGCCATCACCGACACGTTTATGGTCTTGGCTGGTTGCCATGGGTAACACATGTTCCCCATCAACCATCACAATGAAGCTGGCTTCTTCACCGTCTAAAAACTCTTCGATAACAACGCGACTGCCTGCATCACCAAAGCGATTGCCAGAGAGCATATCATGAATGGCTGCCTCAGCTTGTGCTTCATCCATGGCAACGACAACGCCTTTGCCAGCTGCTAAGCCATCGGCCTTGATGACGATCGGCGCGCCTTGCTGCTTGATGTATTCAAGAGCAGGTTTAACTTCACTAAAGGTTTGGTAAGCGCCGGATGGGATTTGGTGGCGAGCTAAAAAGTCTTTGGTAAAAGCTTTTGATCCCTCAAGTTGCGCGGCGCCCTGCGTTGGACCAAAAATCACGAGACCCGCTGCTTCAAACGCGTCTACTACACCAATAACCAAGGGGGCTTCTGGCCCGACAATAGTGAGCTCAATACGTTGTTCTTGGGCAAACTGCAGCAATTGCTCAATGGCATCGGCAGCTATCTCAACGTTGCTGACCTTGTCTTCTAACGCAGATCCTGCATTGCCTGGAGCAACAAATACTTGATCAACCATCATAGACTGAGCAGCTTTCCAAGCTAAAGCATGTTCACGGCCACCGCCGCCAATAATAAGAACTTTCATAACATTCCTGTTGAGGCTGGGGCGATCCCCAGCGTCGCATAGCAATAATTAATGGAAGAAATGGCGCATACCGGTAAAGATCATAGCAATGCCATGCTCGTTAGCCGCTGCAATGACTTCATCATCACGAATAGAACCACCCGGTTGGATCACACAGGTTATTCCGGCTTTTGCCGCTGCATCAATCCCATCACGAAATGGGAAAAATGCATCTGATGCCATGACACTGCCCGCGACTTCAAGCCCTTCATCTTGTGCTTTAAGGCTGGCTATTTTGGCACTATAGACGCGGCTCATTTGGCCTGCACCCACGCCAATAGTCATATGATTTTTGGCATAAACAATCGCGTTTGACTTCACATATTTGGCTACTTTCCAGCAAAATAGGGCATCACTCAATTCTTGCTCGCTTGGGGTACGTTCAGTGACGACTTGGAGATCGCCTTGATGAATCATACCATTGTCGCGATCTTGCACTAATAAGCCACCATTGACTCGTTTGAGCTGATAACCGCGCGCTTTTTGCTGCCATTGTCCTGCTTCTAACAAGCGTACATTTTTCTTAGCCGCCACAATTTGGCGCGCTTCGCTTGAAATCTGTGGGGCAATAATGACTTCGACAAATTGTTTGGCGACAATGGCTTCAGCTGTATCGGCATCTAGTGTGCGGTTAAACGCGATAATGCCGCCAAATGCTGACGTTGGATCAGTGGCAAAGGCACGCTGATAGGCATCGAAAATGTTCTCGCCAATGGCCACACCACATGGGTTAGCATGTTTGACAATGACGCAGGCGGGCTCATCAAATTCTTTTACACACTCTAACGCTGAATCCGTATCGGCAATGTTATTATAAGAAAGTGCTTTGCCTTGCAGCTGATTGGCATTGGCGATTGATCCTTGCGGGACATCAGATTCCACATAAAAAGCGGCTTGTTGATGGCTATTTTCACCATAACGCATATCTTGCTTTTTCTTAAATTGGAAGTTGATAGTGCGAGGAAAGGCTGAATCAGGATTATTTTCTTCAGGCGAGCCATAGCTAGGTACCATGGTGCCGAAATAGTTGGCAATCATGCCATCATAAGCGGCCGTGTGCTCAAAGGCCGCGATAGCCAAATCAAAACGAGTCGATTGCGTGAGCGAGTTTTGATTGGCGATCATTTCGGTTAAAACACGCTGGTAATCACCACTGTTGACGACAACGGCCACATCTTTGTTATTTTTGGCCGCGCTGCGAACCATTGTTGGGCCACCAATATCGATATTTTCGATCGCATCTTCAAGCGAACAATCTGGGTTAGCAACGGTTTGTGCGAAGGGATAGAGGTTGACGATGACCATATCAATTGGTTGGATCTGATGGTCAGCCATAATCTCTTCATCAGTGCCTCGGCGACCTAAAATACCACCGTGAATTTTTGGATGAAGGGTTTTGACCCGGCCATCCATCATCTCTGGGTGACCTGTATAATCAGATACTTCCATGACGGAAATACCGTTGTCAGCGAGTAGTTTACAGGTGCCTCCGGTCGAGAGTAATTCGACGCCGCGCTCACTTAATGCGCGGGCAAATTCTACAATACCAGTTTTATCTGAAACACTAATTAGAGCACGTCGAATAGGTCGAGCGTTTTCCATTGCGGGATCATTCCTCTTTAGGTTGAAATTTAAGAGCAGGGGGGACTGCCATAGAACTGCCACATATGTTACCTGAAAATGACAATGAAAGGCGATGTCAGGATGAAAAAATCAGCTTATTTACGCCATATCAGGCAGTTATTAGTGATAACTTATTGACTTTTTTCGCCCTTTTCAGCGGGTATACTGACACTTATATGTATTGAATCGAGCATCGTCGGTGGCATTGAGTTAAAGCATTTTGGTGTTTTGGCTTTATACGATGACCCGATTATCAGGCTTGACCTAGTGATTAGATGGCTGCCATAGTCAAGTTATCACATCATCAGAATAAGGTGTTGCACATGTATCGAATTGGTGAAATTGCACAGTTAAGTGGCGTATCTACAGAGACGATTCGTTTTTATGAAAAGGAAGGTTTACTCAAGGCTCCACCTCGGGCTGCTAATGGTTATCGGGTGTACACCGATCATGACCTGCGCCGTTTAAAATTTATTTTACGAGGTAAAAATGCTGGACTGGCCAATGCTGATATGCAAGAGCTCGCCACCATTCGCGATGCCCGTGAGCAAGTTGCTTGCCGCGATGTGAAAAAAGTGGTTGATAACAAGTTGGCGATTGTGCGCGCGCAAATTGAAGAATTACGCGCATTTGAATCATCATTATTACATTTAAGTGAAGTATGCTGTGGCGGCGATGAAAGCGCCGCTCATTGTTCTATTTTAGAGGCGCTGGATGATTTGATGAAATAGCTGAGATCAGCTGTTCTGTCTGAGGGTTAATTATTTTTAGCCGTTGGCATTTGCTGATGGAATACCACCGAACCATCGCTGCTGTAAAATGCACCCGCATCAAAAATCAACCCTTGTTGAATGACGTCAATATAATGGTTGATCATCATCTCTCGGCCTACTTGACAACCTTGAATATTGCGCTTCATTAATGGTGTGTCTAGACTAATCCGGTTGCCCTCCACACGCATCATCCCCGCAAAGCGATGGCATCCGCCTTGTCCATATAACGCCAGATTTTGGTTTACTTGGCGTAAATTAAATTGGACATACTGATGAGCGTCATAAGGGGATGTCGCTCGCCACTGTGTCTGATTTAAAGCCGCTCGATTAAGTGGTGGGGGATACCCATTACACCCTGCTAGCATGGCGGCCAACGACAGGTTAATTAAACTGTTGATAATGCGCATGTCGTCCCTGTGGTAAATCGATGACTTGAATGTCAACGTTTTCAGTGTAACGAAAGAGCGGATAAAATACAGCAATTTATTAACCAGCTAAATAGCCCTATCGCTGTTAATCGAGCCAACATGGATTAAGACGATTTGGTCATCGGTTGAGTTTCCTGCCGCGAAAATAGTTCGGTAATTTTTCCTAAATCATCGATACGATGTAGCTCGATAGGGAGATTTCCTGAGTCTAAACCAAAGACTAGAACGCCATCCTCAGTTAAGTTCATTGATTTGATCCGTTGGTAATCAATAAAAGCATTGGCAAAGAAAAAACCACTTGGTTTAAATAGTAATTTAGGCTGGCGAATATAAGCCAGATAGACCGATAGTAGTGCAACCATGACTAATAGATAGGTTGTGAAAGGACGACCGCCGTTGGTCATATTGCGATAGAGTAAAATAGCAATAAGTGCGACAAAGATTAAGCTATCTAAGCGTGTTTTACGCAATAACGGGATGTGTAAAATCGTTTTTCCATGTCGTCTAGGCATGATGAATTCATCATAAATGGCATAACCAAACAGCAGGATAATAAAGCCAAATAATACCCAATCGGTTACTGACATAGGTCCTCATCTTTGTACTCATAGTCGATAAAAAACTGCCGATGAAAGCCACTTGAGTGGTATTAATCAGCAGTGAAGATGAAGCCGAGATTCGCTCGGCTTCATGCAGTTATAGCCCTAACAAACCAATGGCGTAACCGACGATCCCAATGACAAAGAAACCAAGGATAATCCATAGTGGATTGACATTTTTACGCATCAGCCACATACACCCAAGAGTCAGCAGCAATGGGACAAGGCCTGGCATTAGCTGGTCTAGAATAGTTTGTACTGTGGTGATATGGACCTGGCCTTTCGGGTCAGTAATTCTTGATACCACCAACGGAATATTGACATGAGTCCATTTGTTAACTAACGCCCCCATCACAAAGAGGCCAAGAATTGATGAGCCCTCCGTAAGTTTTTGCAAGAAGCCACCGCTTACATCATTAACGATGTCGACCCCTTTTTTGTAGCCATAAGCCACGCCATAATAACGGACTAACAAGCGGCACAAGTTAAACAAGAAGAAGAACATGATAGGGCCGAGCAAACTGCCACTCATGGCAATCCCTGCACCTAAAGCACCAAATACTGGACGCATGGTCCCCCAGAATACAGGGTCCCCAACACCAGCAAATGGCCCCATCAAACCGACTTTAATCCCGTTAATCGCTGCATCATCAATCTCTTTGGCACCATTAGCACGTTGTTCTTCCATTGCTAACGTGACACCCAAAATGGGTGCGGCCACGTAAGGATGCGTGTTGAAAAACTCCAGATGGCGACGAATTGCTTGTTTGCGTTCTTCATTATTCTCAGGATATAACCGACGAATCATTGGTACAACTGAGAAGCAAAATCCCAGAGCCTGCATCCGTTCAAAGTTCCAAGAGCCCTGAAATAGGTTCGAGCGTAAAAATACACTGAAAATATCAGACTTGGTTATTTTTTTCTGTTTAGTAGAGTCAACCATGATCAAATGCTCCTATTAATCTAATTCGTTATCCAGATCATTGCTGCCGGGCTGAGCCTGCGCAACTTGCTGAGATTGGTTATATTTCGGCTGTAACTGGATATAAACGATGGCCATGATGACACCTAATACACCGAGAGCGACTAAGTTGAAGTTGGTAAATGCGGCAGTGACAAAGCCGAGGTAGAAGAAAGGCATTAAATAGCCTGCGCGCATCATGTTAATGACCATCCCGTAACCAACGACAACGATCATTCCGCCCGCGATGGTTAAACCATTGGTGACCACTTCTGGAATGGCTGAGAGCATTGCATGAACACTATCAGTTCCCACTGAAACGGCGACAATAGTTGCAGGAATAGCAATACGCATGGCTTGCAAAATTAATGCAGAGCAATGTATCCAGCTAATCGCGCTGAGGTTGCCTGATTCTGCTGCCTTATCAGCTGCATGCTGAAAGCCCACAGTGATGGTCCGTACGATAATAGTCAGTACTTGACCCGCGGCAGCTAGAGGGATCGCCAGTGCAATCCCAGCACCAACACTTTGCCCACCTGCGATAACCAAAATGGTCGAAATCACCGATGCCAATGCTGCATCAGGTGCAACGGCTGCCCCAATATTCATCCACCCCAAGGCAATCATCTGCAATGTACCGCCGATGATAATCCCGGTTTTCATGTCACCCAGTACCAAGCCAATTAAGGTACAAGCAACGAGGGGTTGGTGGAATTGGAATTCATCTAGAATCGAGCTAAAACCCGCTAAGCAGGCAATAATAAAGATTAAAACAATTTGTATGGTTGTGATTTCCATGAAATCTCTCCTTAGACATAAAGGCCATTTGCCCTTTGTGGGTCATTTGGATCAGTTGATTTTTTTGAGAAGGTCCATCATCAATAATCGACTGTCAGTGGCCACTTTACGTACTTCCAATTCAATGCCTTTTGCATCCAATGCTTTGAATGATGCAATATCTTGTTCATCGACAGAGACTGCATTATTGATCTGAGTTTTACCCTGTTTAAAGGCCATACCCCCAATATTGACTGACGGAATTTCGACACCACTTTCAACCATGGTTAGAACATCAGTCGGATTAGTGAACAACATCATAACTTTGTCTTTGGCATATTTAGGGTTGTCATAGACACGAATCGCTTTGGCAACGTCGACCACGTGTGCTGTAACGCCTGGAGGTGCAACCTGTTTGAGCAGTGTAGAACGCACAGTGTCTTGAGCGACTTCATCACTGATTACAATAATGCGGCTAACGCCAGTTTCTTTTGTCCAACGAGTAGCCACCTGACCATGAATTAAGCGATCGTCAATGCGAGCCAGACCAATCTTCATATGTCCGCCTGGGCCTGCAACGACAGGGGCTGCTTGAGGGGCCGATGCTGCAACAGGGGCTGGTTTTTCCGCGATCTTCTGTGTTTTAAATGCTTTTACGCCGCCACTTCCAGCTTCTAGAGCGACGCTAATAAGCTCTTTAAGTGATGGATCGTCATCACGCGTCATAAACGTTTCAGTGAGCATTGGGACGTTAACCCCTGTGATCACTTCGTAGTTTTCTTGTTCGTTGGCTAGACGTGTTGCTGCGTTAAATGGGCTTCCTCCCCACGTATCGACCAAGAATAGAACGCCGTCCTCTGAGTGGAGCTTGGCTAAACAGCCCTTATACTTCTCTACCAGAGTGTCTGCATTTTCACCAGGGTTAAATTCGATGAAAGCGACGTTGTCTTGATCACCGATCAGCATTTCTGCATTACGCAAAAGAGGCTCGGCAGCAGCGCCATGAGTGCCGATAATAATCGCTATACTCACGCTTTTTCCCTCACTTTAATGGTCATGAGTAGAAGTGATCCGAGGTCACATAGAAGATATTAAAGTCTCGACCATTCCCACCGCTACAAGATTACTTTTTCCTCCAACACAATAGCGATTATTTGCAACTAAAAATGTGATAGCGGGCCGTTATTGACAGGAAGATATAATTGTTAAAAAATAATAAGTCCACGCGGATGGTGCGTATTTACTGGCTGGATGAGGGGGCTTTATGGAATACGGGGTGTTTGTTACAATTTGTTACAAATGAAAAACGAATGTTGAGACTCAACCTTTGTAGCTAGATTTTACATATTATAGACACTTCGATGTGATGATGTCGCGTTCGCAACTAGTTTGTCCAACGGTATATGATTTGCCTTCACAAATAATCAAAAGTGAGTATAACCAGTTGGTACTGCGGCGATAATAACGTATATAACGTATATAACGTATATAACGTATATAACGTTCACGGTCATGAAAGATTCGAGAGGACGCCCTAGAATTGTCATAAATGCCATTTAAGCTCAACTACTACTGTCTAATTCATCACAAAAAGAGTAAGCCCAATGCGTTTTTATTGGTTGTTGTTAGCATTTTTGAGCATCAGCTCACAGGCTAAATTTATGATTCCAGGTTATGAATTGGTGTATACCACACCCGTTGAAACGACACTAACCGCTCCAGATCTTCGTGGTCCGACGAGCGTGTGGTGTGACTTATTTGATCAGGCCAAACAGCGCATCGATATTGCGCAGTTTTATGTTAGCGGCAAAGCTGATGAGCCATTAGAGCGAGTCATTGCACACCTTAAAGCGGCGGGTGAGCGAGGGGTTAAAATTCGTTTTTTGATGGACCAACATGGGTTGTCTATCTCCACGCCTAAAACACTCGAAGCGCTCAAAGCGATCCCTAACCTAACGTTCAATCTCATCGATTACTCTCACGTAGGGGGTGGGATTATCCATGCTAAATACATGGTTATTGACGGCCAGAAAGCCTATGTCGGTAGCCAAAATTTCGATTGGCGCTCACTCAAACATATTCACGAAACAGGCTTATTGATCAGCGATCTGGCGGTCGTCAAACAGCTGCAGGCGATCTTTGATATTGATTGGCATGCCCAGCAGTTAATTGCTCAAGGTAAACCAGTACTTGCGGTGCGCCACCATGTGGTGTTAGCCGATGAAAGTCACTCAAATTATCTAGTGGCCAGTCCCAATAATTTTGATCCGCCAGGCGTTGGCGATTCACAAAGTGAGTTACCACGATTACTTGCCAAAGCGAAGCATTATGCGCGCATTATGGTGATGACCTATGCGCCATTAGAATTTTCTCGTCATCATCCGCGCCCTTATTACCACGTGATTGATGATGCGATTCGAGCGGCAGCGCAGCGCGGTGTTAAAATCGAGATGCTTGTTTCCAATTGGAATGTCGGCGAACCGGACATCGATTATCTGAAAAGCTTAGCGGTGTTACCCAACATCCAAATTAAGATTGTTACACTTCCTGAAGCGAAAAGTGGTTTTATTCCGTATGCGCGAGTGATGCATAGTAAAACCATGGATATTGATGGCAACATTGCTTGGGTGGGAACCAGTAACTGGGAAGGCGGATATATGGATAACTCTCGTAATCTAGAGGTTGTGATGCAAAATGCGAAGATGGCCAAACGCATCGGTGAGCTACACCAACAGCTTTGGGATAGTCAGTACGCGAAACCCCTCGTGCTCAGTGAGCATTATCCTCATCCTCATCCAGGCAAGCCATAGTGTTCTTTCGTGAGTAGGGCAATCAATCACGGCGCCGATAAAGCGCCGTAGTTGAATATAATCAGCTCATTTTGATGCGTTAGGCCCTTAAATCGATCTTTATCTGTTATGGCTCGTTCATTATGCATCAACTTCATTATACTTAATGACATACTCATGATGACGATTCAATCTAGAATGAGATATTGGCTGTAATCGGTTCATTCAACAGTTTTTCATCACTGGGTATCAAGTGCACTGATGTGCTGTTTTTTTAGCCATAACGTCAACAAAGAGCCAAGTCACTCAAGCCATAGATCTATCCATTGCAAATGAGCAACTGATCGCATCAATACGTGTTGAATAGCTCGGTTGTGATATCACGCTCGCTCTAACAAGGTGCTATTCTTTGTCAGAATGAACACAATCTAATCTTGAAACCTTAACTCGCCTTAGCGATGGGAAAGCTACTCAATCGGTTTATTTACTCATTGAATTAAACTGTAAATAAGGTTTGCAATAGTAACGAATAGAGCAAACTCTATGGCTAGAGTGGTTTGATCGTCACTGCAATATCCAGTGGTTTCCCAGTGTAGATAAATGAAGTTACAGCGATATCAATGCCAGTTTTGGCATAGGCTTGGATTGATTCGATATTGATTCCTCCAGCCGCTGCAATCGTCAAGTGAGCAAACCGCTTTTTAAGCTGCATGACCCAGTTTTGTAGTGATGACGGCGGGACTTTATCAAATTGAATCACGTCAATTCCGCATGCTGCAACTTTCATCGCATAATCCAGATCGTCGCATTCGACGACTAGTTTTCGTTCTGGCTGAGCAATAACGGCTTTTTTTAACGTAGCTAGCAAGTGATCCTCGCTATTGAAAAAAGCAGTGTGGTTATCAAATAACAAGAAACTTTCAGAAAGTCCTAGCCGGTGAACTGTCCCTCCACCAGCCTGAATAGCATTTAGACTGATTGTTTTTGCTCCAGGAACACATTTTCGGGTACAGGCTATAATGAGATCAGGGTTAATACTTCGGCCTTTGATGACCATTTCATGGGTTCGGGTTGCAATGCCAACCGCATGTTCCATCATGTTCTGGGCCACTTTCCAACCTGCATGTAATACACCTGCAGAACCTTTAGCTCGCAATACTAGTGTTCCTGCAGCCAATGTGGTCCCATTTTTTTCAAGTGGCTCAACGTTGGCCCCAAGATGGCGAAGTATGGTGCTCGCTTCGTCCATTCCTGCTAGTGTGCAGGCATATCTGGCGCTGAACTCCATGACCGCAGGATGCTCTGAAATCCCCATCGTTTCTGTAGTTAAATCACTGTAGGGTAAATCCTCTCTAATGAGGTTTTCAATCAGCGTGGTGGATAAAAACATATTAAGTCCCCGTTCATGAGTGATAAATGATGGCCATATAATTGAGCCCTTGGCGAAAATTGCTATCTCTATGGGTTCAACATAGCCTGCGTTCAGTACCTATTTGTTGCGGCGCATTCATAAGGAAGTTGAATTGTTAGCCTATTTGAACAAAGATGGCTTGATCTTGAGCACTTGAATGAACGTTGCTCTGACGATTAACTCAGTGTTTAATCACATTCCCTGATGGGCGGATGAAGGCGATGGAGGAGTATCCTAAATATATTGTGGTCACAGGCTAGGGCATGCTTTGGACGCTTATATTGAGTGCGTCTGGCCATCACTGTAGAGAAGTTAATCGTTGTTTGGTTTGATGATTACGATGGCACTCGCATATGTTTTACACTGAAAATTGTTTTATGTTATTTATCAGTTGGATGTAGTTACTAACATTGCGAAAATGCTAATTTATTCTAAACATGTTAATGTTTTGATTTGGCTGGATTGTGTGCCTCAATGATCAAAGCCGCTGATGAAATCGGAGCGTGAATGTTTTCAAACAATAAACAGCAAGATAGTATTTTTAATCCGGCTTTACGCCACCTCACGTCTGATCATATTAAGGTGAGTGCTCGTTATGACCTTTTTTATGCGATTAACGACGCATTAGCTGGTGTTTTATTTGTTATTGGTAGTATTTTCTTTTTTTGGTCTGACACGCAAGATGCAGGAACTTGGCTATTTTTGATTGGTTCTATCTTGTTTACCGTTCGTCCTGGCATCAAAATCTCCCGGAATCTACATTTGCGGCGCGTTTCTGTTCGTCAGAACCGTTAAGTGCTCGAGCTGTGCGAGCATTACTTGTGGGTGAATTTGGTTAAATAAAAAAACCGCAGCGAAACCGCCTTTAATAACGGGAATTCTCACTCAATGAGCGATCTTAACGCCGAGTTGCGACGGTGTAGGTACGTATGTTTCGAATTCAATCAATCCATTTAGCGGGCACGATAAGCTGTTAGCATCGGCTCCTTTTCTGGGAAATCAGGCGTGCAGCTCTAATTCTTTAAAGAACATCCTCGTTCCATCAACGGCCATCGCTAGAGTGACCGATTCATCGATCTATTTTTCAATGTCCTGTCTGTCTTGTTTTGTCCTTCATGAGGCGCTTTATAGAGCCCATATGACGAAGGCAAACAGGGCGTGATAAGAGTCAATTTTTTAGCCACATACTTAGAAGTGTGATCGGTAAATAGATGTGTTTAATAAAATGACAGTTTGCTTACTGAGTTGGCGAATATTCAAAGGTTAATCGCATTCAATGTGGTCAATATAACAAGGGTTAAATAATAAATAGCCGCTTTAGCAAGTTAACTGTCACTTGCTATAGCCCAATAACGAATCATTATCTCTACTTGTTGGAGGATCTATGTCTATATCTCGCAATTCATTGGCATGGCTTGTTGTCGCCACGTTGTTACTGCCGCTTGCTCAGAATGTTGATGCACAAACTGTATTAAAACTTGCTTACGCAGAAAATAGCCGTCCGGTAAAAGAAGCATTGCAATATATAGGTCAGGCGGTTGCGCAAAAAACCAATGGGGATCTTACGATTCAATATTACCCAGATAGTCAGCTAGGAGGAGAACGTGAATTAGTTGAAATGACCCAAGTGGGTGCTATTGATTTAACTAAAGTGTCATCTGGTTTATTGGAAAGTTTTTCACCGCTTTACGGTGTATTTTCATTGCCGTATTTGTTTTCAAGTCAGGCCAATTTTTACCATGTAATGGATGATCCTGAAATTATGAATCAGGTCTATCAGTCAACCGCTGGGCAAGGTTTTACTGGCGTAGCCTGGTATGATTCGGGGGCCCGAAATTTCTACATGGCTAAGAGCCCGATCAAATCGTTAGCTGATCTCAAAGGTAAAAAAATCCGCGTGATGCAGAGCGAAACGGCGATTACGACGATGAAACTATTAGGTGCATCCCCCATCGCTATGAGTCAATCTGAAGTGTATACCTCGTTACAGCAAGGGATCATTGATGGTGCGGAAAATAATGAATTTGCTCTAACGATTGCCCGTCATGGTGAAGTCGCTAAATACTACAGCTATGACATGCATACGCGTATTCCAGACATTGTCATTATGAGTAATTTGACGAAAAATCGTTTAACCCCCACCCAGCTCACTGCGCTAAATGAGGCGATTAAAGAGTCTATTAATGTTGAAAAAAAAGCTTGGAAAGATGAGATAGAAAAAACTCGTCAGTTGGCTAAACAGCAATTTGGCGTGACGTTTTTTACGATTGATCAAGCGCCATTTAAAGCAGCTGTCCAGCCGATCTATGAAAAGTTAAAAACTAAACCTGACGTCTATCAGTTATACCAAAAAATCAGCCAAGTTAGTCAGTAGTGATTGATCGCGAGCCGTCACACTTCTTTGTACCTAATTTGCGAGGTAATGATGAACACAATTCGTCAGTGGTTAGATAGAAGCATTGAGATATTTTGCTGTTTTCTGACCAGTATTATGGTGCTAGTGGCCTGCTGGCAGGTCATCAGCCGTTATATTTTTAATTCACCCAGTACCTTCTCTGAAGAGTTTCTGCGCTTCTCCCTAGTCTGGTTATCTGTTATTGGCCTTGCCTATGTGGCCGGTAAACAAGAACACATTAGCCTAACGCTTTTTATCGATAAATGTCCGGTACGATTAATTGCCTATTGGAATATGGCAATTCAGGTCGTTTTCATACTATTTGCTGCTTATATCTTAATTATTGGTGGGTGGCACGTCTCTTCTAATGCAATGATGCAAATTTCTCCGGTTCTTAAACTATCGATGGGGAAGGTCTATTACGCGTTACCTCTAGCGGGCGTCATCACCATTATCTACTGTATACTCAATATTATTGATATGGTGAAAACAAATCGTATTAGAAAACAAAAAGAAGGGATCCAATCCATACCTCTTAACGGAGGTCGTCATGATTGATCCTCTTGTAGCCACCAGCATGCTGGTGGGTATCTTTCTCTTATTACTCGTGATGGGAACTCCGATTGGTTTGTGTATTGTCATCGCTTCTGGCGCGACAATTATGTTGGTGTTACCGTTTGACATTGCGATGTTTACCACCGCTCAAAAAATGTTCTCAAGCTTAGATAGCTTTGCGTTACTGGCCGTGCCTTTTTTTATTTTATCTGGCGTGATTATGAATAACGGGGGAATCGCCACTCGTCTCGTTCACTTTGCGAAGTTGTTCACGGGGCGCATCCCTGGCTCTTTGTCCTACGCTAATATCGCGGGGAACATGATGTTTGGCGCGGTATCTGGTTCGGCTATCGCGGCCTCCACATCTATTGGTGGCGTGATGATTCCTATGAGTGCAAAAGAAGGTTATAACCGTAATTTTGCTTCCGCCGTCAACATTGCCTCTGCGCCGACTGGCATGCTCATTCCACCAACCACCGCATTCATCCTTTATGCTTTGGCCAGTGGCGGAACCTCGATTGCCGCGCTGTTTGCAGGTGGTTTTGTCGCAGGCAGTTTGTGGGGGATGGGGTGCATGATCGTCACTTATGTAGTGGCAAAGCGTCATCATTACACTAACTTTTTTGCTGTACAAAAAGGAATGGCATGGCATGTGACGCGAAATGCGATTCCTTCATTACTGCTGATTGTCATCATTGTTGGGGGGATTGTCGAAGGGATTTTTACCGCGATTGAGGCTTCTGCTGTGGCGGTTGTATATACCGCTTATCTCACCCTCTTTTTGTATAAAACCCTACGGTACAAAGATGTCCCTCGGATCCTGATTCAAACATTCGTCATGACTGGGGTTATTATGTTTCTTCTAGCGACCTCTTCGGCAATGTCCTTTGCGATGTCAATGACAGGGATCCCGGCTGCATTAACGCATTTGATATTAGGTATTTCTAATAATCCGGCTTGGATCATGTTAATCATCACGGTTTTTTTACTGGTAGTGGGTGCCTTTATGGATATCGGCCCAGCGATACTAATTTTTACGCCAATTCTTCTTCCCATTGTTGAGAAAGTTGGCGTTAACCCTGTTCATTTTGGCATTCTCATGGTTTACAACTTAGCGATTGGAACAATTACGCCCCCCGTCGGTAGTGGCCTGTATGTTGGGGCGAGTGTCGGTCAGGTCAAAGTCGAAAACTTGATTAAGCCTTTGATGCCATTTTACATCGCTATCGTTATTGTTTTACTCATGATTACCTATTTACCTGAAGTCACCTTGTTTTTACCCAAAATGCTTGGTGTTATGTAATTGAATGCAGAGGCTCTTATGAAGATCTTTCCAGTTAAGCACAGCCCATTACTTTGCCGAGTAGAGCGAACCCATCCCCGTCAAGTGGTGATCGATAAAATTACGCGACTTATCGATAACTTGATCAACATCCAAGATAAAACTGGCGAATTTTTGCTCTATCTCGACGATGGTAGAACCATCGATACGAAAGGTTGGAGTGGTTGGGAATGGACACATGGTATTGGGTTATATGGCATGTATAAATACTACCAACTAACCAATGATCATGCTGCGTTAAATATTATTGATGAGTGGTTTGAAGATCGCTCTGTCGAAGCGCAAGCGACCAAAAACGTCAACACAGTCTGTCCCTTCTTAACACTCGCCTATCGCTATGAAGATACACAAGATAAAACGTTGATCCCTTATTTGGAAGCCTGGGCTGATTATGTCATGTATCAAATGCCGAGGACTCAAAGTGGTGGGCTCCAGCACATTGTCTATAACAGCGAAAATAATGAGCAGATGTGGGATGACACGTTAATGATGAGTGTGATGCCACTGACCAAGATTGGATTAGTTTTAAACCGACCAGAGTATATTGAAGAAGCTAAATATCAGTTTTTGACGCATATGCAATACCTCATGGATACTCAAACGGGTGTTTGGTTCCACGGCTGGACGTTTGAAGGGAATCACAATTTTGCCAGAGCCCGCTGGGCGAGGGGAAATAGCTGGGTCACTATTGTTATTGCGGATTTTCTGGATTTACTCGATCTTCCCGAGCACGATGCATATCGGCGCCACCTTGTTCATATATTAAATCGTCAAGTCGAGGCGCTTGCTCATTACCAGCAACCGAGCGGGTTATGGTGCACATTACTGGATGACCCGAACTCTTATCTTGAAGCTTCTTCAACCGCAGGATTCGCCTACGGTATCTTAAAAGCTGTACGCAAACGTTACATTGATAAAAAATATGCGTCTATGGCGTACAAAGCGGTGGATGCGCTGATTAGTGATTTTATTAATGAATCAGGTGAACTAACGAATGTTTCTTTTGGTACTGCAATGGGTGATGATTTAGCGTATTACCATCAGATTCCACTCACTTCGATGCCTTATGGACAAGCAATGGCGATTCTCTGTTTGTCAGAATATCTGCGGACCTACCTTTAGTAAGCCTGTTGGCTCGATAAGCATACATTTGATTGATGCTTATCGGTCAATTTTAACTTGTTGAGCATAGCGATAAACCGAGGCAGAGCGCTTAACATACCATGATACTCCATACATATATTGCAACGCGCAACGGACTTGTTATCTGGTGTTGATAAACGTTATGCCTTGTTTATCTGACTGCTCTTAAAAGTGAGTGAAATAAAAGAAAAACGCAGTGAATCACAAGGGTTATGAAAATCATATGTTCTGATCGACTATTAACTTTTATACCTAATGGATTTTATAATCGTTTAAGCAGATGATCCAAGCGATTCATTGAACGCGATGAGTCACATTTAACATTTAGAGAAATCTTTTATTTTATTGTATTTTCAGGTTGTTTATATGATCACGTTATTAACGTATTATTTTTTGATTAAATTGAAATAATATTTTGTGCTGTGATTAATTTTTAACTATGTCACATTTATTAATATTCCTTGGTTATAAAAAAATATGTATGATCCCTATCACAAATATAAATTGTGTTTTTCACTAGTTTAAGGTGATCAATTTAATGGAAATAAAATAATGTTCCATCTTAGCTGTGACGAATTTTTTAGGAGTACTGAGATGACTATCTGTGCTGAAGTCAGGGCTCCCCAATTAGTTTACCCAGAACATTCACATGATTTCCATGAATTGGTCATTATCACAAAAGGGGCCGGTCAGCATATTCTCAATGATGTGCCAACCAATCTTACTCAAAACTATATCTGTTACATCTCACCAAGGGATCGCCATCTCTATGAGCAAGTTGATCATCTTTATCTAACAAATATTCTTTATAAAAAGAATATATTAAGCTATTCACCCTTATTAAAACATGTTCTTCCTAAGGATGGTAATGACCAAGCGGGGTGGTATATTTGCTCAGAGACCATGAAACGAGTAAGCATCCTGCTCAGTGAAATTGAACAAGAGTCACAACAACCTAGCGTTGATTCTAGGATTATGACTGAAGCACTATTTCAGCAATTAGTTGTAGCGATTTCTCGTGGGAGATTAACTGCAAAATCAAATGATTTGGTAGATAATGCAATTCTAAAAATCATTGATTGGATCCAAACTAATTATGTAGAAAATATTTGTATGAATGATATTTCAGATCGATTCCAAATATCTTCACGAACATTAAGTCGAAAAATTAAACAGATGACGAATCTCTCTTTCAATAACTATGTGCATCGGGTTCGCATTAATCACGCGATTAATTTACTTAAATATTCGGACGCATCTATTACTGATATTGCATTTGAAGTAGGCTACCAAGATAGTAATTATTTTAGTACTAAATTCAAGCGCTTCACCAATAAGACTCCATCAGAATTTCGTTAAAACACTCATTCATTAAATCAGTTTTTCTATTCATTATCATATTAGCCATCATCGCCGTGATCTAATTTATCTATTGTATGAATATCTTCATTTTTACTTGGTTTGCCAAGTGCGCTGTAATGTCTTGATTAGTTCTATCAAAATAGCTATGGCCAGCGTTAGCCTTAAATTCATATCCAATCATTTGATTCGGGCTGATGTTGAGATAAATAAGTGAGGTGAGGGTTTTGCAAGGTAGTCCTCTCCATTATGCATGTTACAAGTGAACCGTGAACGTTTTTATGTGTTGATGTCACTCCACTCTAAAAGCGCTTAGGGATACGCTAGTGGGTGTATTCTCGCTGGCATGGCCGTATCAAATCGTGGCAGTGTTACGTTTTTTGGCTGTACGGAGCTTGCCGGCCACAGCGTATGCAGGCAAGCTTTGAAAGCATCGTTATGATAGAAATATTCACCTTTATAAAAGAAAATCGAGCCATTCAAAATGATGTTCCTCATCATCCCTAAAGGGCGAACCATCGACTAGTCGCTCTTGAGCGGGCACTTTATCCGTACGGCTCGTGACTGGTACTGTGCATGGGTGAGCGTAGCGATGAAGGCTGGTGAGCGAATGCGCTTTTAGTCGTATAGGTCGTAAGCGCCTTCAATGGCATGAATAAGAGCAACAATCAGCGTGTTATAAGGCGTTGGGACCCCATATTGTTTGGCTTGTTCGACAATTGCACCATTGATTGCATCAATTTCCATTTTAACGCGATTTTTTCGATCTTGGTACATTGATGAGTAACCTGCGCCTGCGGTTTGGCATACCTCTCGGACCATGTTAAGAGCCTCTCTGCGATCAAAGTAAGTCCCATCTGCTTCGGCTACTTCAATGGCTTCATAAACCAAGCGTTTGGCAAAATCCCAAGCGTCATCGTTTTTAATCATATAGCCAATGGGCGTTTGCGTAATGGCTGTAAATGTATTGACCGAGAGGTTGACCAATAACTTGCTCCAGATAATTCGTTGAATATCATCTGCAACCGCCACTTCAAAGCCTGCTTCTGTGAGTAAATCCGCTGCAACAGCGATGATATGATTAGCATCGTGGTTACTGCCGATATCGGTCGCTCCTCGGCCCGCGTGTTTTATCTTACCGTTACCCAGATTGACGGCATTATGTTTACTGGTTCCGATAATGACGTTGTTGGGCTTAACATATTGCGCAATTTTTCGGTCATTGCCCGCACCATTTTGCAACGTCATCACCAGCGTTGAGTCTTTAAATAATCTTCGGTTTTGCGCCAGAGCTTGCTCAGTATAGGTTGATTTGACAAACACGATAGCGATATCAACAGGCTCTTGACTTTGTCCTGAAAGGCAGGCTTGCACCTGTGTAAATTTGGCGATGGTTCCATCTGTTTCTTCAATCGTGATCCCATTGTCTTGAATCGCCTGAACTTGTGATGCCAAGGCATCAATCATATATACGTCATGATGGCGACTTAAATAGGCGCCATATAAACAGCCCATCGCCCCTGCACCAATGATTGCAATTTTCATCTTCTGGTTCTCCATAAGCATACTCATCGTGCTCCGATTCATCGGTGTTATTCGACGAGGCATGTTGGCTAAATTTTGTTATGGGCATTATACAAAGGCTGCGAGTTGAGACAACCAAGAACCTTTGGGATAAATAGCAAGTCTTGGATGAGGTCAGATGGAAATGTCACAGCTATCCCTGCTTTTTAGTTGGCGTATTTTTTATACGCAAAAATAGCCCGATAAAGTTGTTGAAAGATTACTCGGTTGCTAACGCTATGTGAGATGGTAATTTGTTGGATACCCTTTCAATCTCCTCATTAAAATAGGGTAGCGGGAGCCATTATTTTCAGCCTTCATCAATAGAATGAGTGGACAGTTCCTTCATATGGAGTGTAGCGAAAGAGTGCTATTAGTGGTTATATTTTATTTCAGTGAATCAAAAAACGCTCTCCGTTGATTTAGGAAAGGTCTGGGGCGAGGCAAATGACTAGGATCTTCAACAATAAACAACATAAGTCACGACGCCAACAATTACGTTACACTATGCCTGAACCAGAACGACGCTTATAAGCCTCGGATCCGTAGCAAACAGCTGGCTATTAAATTTCGTCGATGGCATGGTTATTGGTCACTATCGTATTGATTTTTATTGTGTAGAAGAAAAATTAGTGATTGAACTTGATGGCAATAATCACTACATCGGCCATGCTCCACAGGATGATTTAGCACGAGAGGTGTTTATTGTTCTTTGAATATGAAGGTGTTGCGCATTACTAATGAACAAGTGAAAGAGGTAGATGCGATGCTTGAGGTGACATTGCATCATGTGAACACACTCCCAACCTGGCGCACACTGATATGCTTCCAGCGCTTTAGCAAGAGCGGCGGCGGTGAAATGCACGGTTAGGCGAAAAATGCGTGTCTTTGCAAGGGGTGGGATGGAGTCAGTCATGCGCTGCAAACTCAACCGCCCAAAGAGAGTGGGATCTTGCTTTGGGCGGACTTTTCAGCTCATTACTTCAACCAAGGCTTGCCGACTGGCAGACTAATGCCCGAATCAGCTAAGACCGCGTGAGCCATCAGGTACCAAGCGGTCAATGCACAGATGATCAGATCCCAAGCGGCCAAAGTGCCGATGAACTGGCTTCCAGCAAGCTCTTTGATGACTAGTCCAAAAAACCCTAAAAATAGCGTTAAGAATAGAAAAGCCAATGCGCCATTGTGTTTCATTGATGCGATGAACATGATCCCCGTATAGATTGTCCAAGCCACGAGAAAAAAGCCTAAACCTTGACTACTCAGTTTAAGAACCGGATAGGCTTTGACTAATTCGGCATTTGTTCCGAAGATAAGGTAGAGCGCCAATGCTATCCAAAAAGCGCCATAGGATACAAATGCACTAAACCCAAAATTGTTTCCTACTTTGAACTCAAAATAACCTGCTACAAACTGAGCGAGCCCACCGTAAAATATACCCAGCCATAAGACAGGCCCTATATCGACCCAACCTAAGTTATGGCATTGCAACATAAATGTGGTCATGGCGAAGCCACCCAGACCTACTGCCGCAGGGTTTCCTAGTTTCATTGCTTCCATAATTTTATCCCTCTAATGTTAAAATTTAGTCAACTCCCTTGACCTTAGTTTTATGTGCCGTGCAGCCGCCAAGGTGAGATCAGTGTAGTGGATATAAATTGATAATGTTAATGAGTGGTTAACAGATTTTGGATCAAAGAAACATTATTTTGTGGAGCGGAGCTCGACTCTATTCAGCAAAAATAAAAAAGTGGGAGCGGGTTAACGACATCACGACCAAGACGCTGACTATGAATCTGCGAAATGGGGGGGTTTTTCAAATGCCCCCTCGGGGTCGGCGTACTATCTAAACTAGTATCTGCGAAACAAAATACTTGATTGGAACCGTTAAGCGGTGCGGCGTTACGCTGACTTTTGTTAGTCTGACGCAACGCCACCAAGCACTCTGTTGGCTCATTCGCTCAGCGCTGCGCCTTGATTGACGATTTTCCTAACGGTCTGAGATTAAGACGATTCATTCGCACCTTTTCTAGATATCAACGAATACGTTGTTCGTACTGATCAAACAAACATATATGTGCACAATCGGCCTTCACCCGAATGACTGAGCCGCGGCGTGCAATCGACTCGCGAGCAACGTTTACAGTGCATGCCGTGTCGCCAATGGTACCGTAGAGATAACTCGCACCACCGAGAAACTCGGAAAAGTTTACCTTAAAAGGTACTGAGTCTTCATCACCTTCTGCGGCTATTTGCCAATGTTCGGGGCGTATTCCAAGGGTAACATGACTACCTTCCTCAAGTTTTGACTGAAACTGAGGGCAGGCAAGCATTGTCCCTGACACGTCAATATTGTTACCTCTTACTATGCCGGGTAGAAAATTCATCTTAGGAGAACCGATGAAACCGCCAACAAACATGTTGTCAGGATCATCGTAGAGAGTCGCAGGTGAGCCGACTTGTTCAATCTGGCCATCATGCAATACTACTATTTTATCTGCTAAGGTCATCGCTTCCGTTTGATCATGCGTCACGTAGATCATCGTATTACCCAGTTCCTGATGCAGGCGTGCGATCTCGATGCGCATCCCCACGCGTAGCTCAGCATCAAGATTGGACAGAGGTTCATCAAATAAAAATACCTGCGGGTCACGGACAATGGCACGACCAATAGCAACACGTTGTCGTTGTCCGCCAGAGAGATGGCTTGGTCTGCGGTCAAGATAGTCGTTGAGCTGCAGAATATCTGCCGCGTGGTGTACTTTTTGCTCGATTTCAGTTATCGGTCGACCTGCAACCTTAAGACCAAATCCCATATTCTGTGCCACGCTCATATGTGGGTAGAGCGCATAAGTCTGAAACACCATCGCAATCCCTCGATCAGAAGGATCTGTTTCAGTCACGTCGACACCTGCAATCAGTAGATTACCTTCGGTGATCTCTTCGAGCCCTGCGATCATCCGTAACAAGGTTGATTTGCCGCAGCCTGAAGGGCCGACAAAGACAACAAACTCTCCGCCTTTGATCTCAAGATCCATTTCATGGATAATCTCGACGGCTCCGTAAGATTTACTGATCCCTTGTAGAGAAAGCCCCGCCGCTTTTTCTGCTGTATAGAGTTGTTTTGTTTTATTCATCATGTGCTTGTGCCTCCCTGCGTAACCAAACGAGCATGGCACCTGGTTCGCGATTGTCCCAAAGATAATAGGGAATAGCGCGTAGCTTAGTTGCTACACGTTCTGGAGGGTGACTTGTATATAGCGCATCGCTATGGCTAGTTTCCACTGTTGCATCGACCTCTAACCCAACCGTTCCGACTAAGCCTTCAATCATCGTAGTTTCAATCTTAGCGCCGTCCTTGATAACGAAGGTGTTTAGCGGCGCCTGATTATCAGTCTCTTCGACGCAATAAACCATCGGGCCACGCTGCAATGCCGTACGACCTTGATCTGCTGCCACCATTTTGTTGGCATAAAGCATTTCTGCCACCATAGTTAAATCAAGTTCCACCCTATCGCCTTGTGCCCACTGACGCCGAATACGTAGATAGCCTTTTTCTAGAGCCAACTCCTGGCTTTGTCCATTGATCATCAATTTGTACCCCTTTGCCCAGCCGGGTACACGCATAGATAGGGTAAATTCAACCGGGGTATCCGGCGTTAGAGTCACGGTGATCTGCCCGTCATTTGGATAGCGAGTCGTTTGTTTAACGTTAAGTCGAGTACCCGCTATCTCCATGTCTGCACTGTTTTCACAGTAAAGATGTAATGCCAGCTCATCCTCTGCGATCCCATAAAAATAGGTACCGATTGAAGCAATCAAACGTGAAATGTTAGGCGGGCAGCATGGGCAAGTATGCCAACGCCAGCGATGGTGCGTACCATAACTTTCCAGTGGGTTGTCGTAGAAAAAATGAGTACCATCCGCAGAGATACCAGAAAGTGCCCCGTTATAAAGCGCCTGTTCCATAATATCGGCAAAACGTGCATCTGGTTCTCGGCCCAACATGCGGCTTGCCCAAAATATCAACGCTACCGCTGCACAAGTTTCCGCATAGGCGGTTTGGTTGGGGAGGTCATAATCAAACGTTAGCCCTTCATTTTCTTTAGAGGGCCCAAAACCCCCAGTCACATAGAGATTCTTTTCCGTCAGATGAGACCAGATCGCCTGCAATGCAGGATCAAGGCTGTCATCAGCAAATTCGGTCGCCACATCAGCCATGCCAGCGTAGAGGTAAGCGGCTCGAACGGCATGTCCTACGACTTTTTGTTGTTCACGCACAGGCTGGTGGGCTTGGCAATATTCTAACGAATCAAAATGAAAATCATCAGGATTTTCACCTCGAGCCGTAGCCTCTAAATCAAAATAAAGGGGGCTTTCGCCGCGCACATCCACAAAAAATTTCGCAAGATCCAGATATCGCTGCTCTCCTGTTACACGACCCAGTTTGACTAAAGCTAATTCCAGCTCTGGATGACCGGGATAACCGCGTTTTTGCCCCTCTTTGGGTCCAAAGTTTTGCTCGATACAATCTGCATAACGACACATAATATCAAGGAATGTACGTTTACCTGTGGCGTGAAAATAAGCCACAGCACCTTCAATCAGATGACCCGCATTATAAAGTTCATGACGATCACGTAAGTTGGTCCACTGCTTACCGACTTCGATGCGTTGGTACCAAGAATTGAGATAGCCATCTTCCGCTTGCAATCGGCCATAGGCATCAATCACTTCATCAACACGCTTCTCTAACTCAGGATCTGGCTGTCGATAGAGGGCATAGGCTGCCGTTTCGATGCTTTTGCCAAAGTCTGAGTCCCAAAACATCTGACTGGTTACTGAGTTATTCGGATGACAGGCAATGACAATGCCCGGGTTAGGCAGAGCTGGGTCAATTTGCTCCATCATTCGCGCTTCAACACAACGATCAAATAAAAGCTTCGCTGTAGTCGTGGCAATCACATCTATATGAGGGCCAAAAAAACCTTCCACTTGAACCTGATTTATTGCGAGTGGTCGGAACTTTGATTTTGGCTTCAACCCATCGTTACTCTTGAAAATAGTGGTATTTTTCATTATTTTTATCCTTTCCAAAAGATTGTTTATTTCACCGCTCCGGCTGTTAATCCACGGATATAAGAACGTTGCAGAATGAGAAACAAGATCATGCAGGGGATCATCATGAGGGTGACCCCTGCCTGCACAGCGCCCCAATCTACTGAGCCGTATCGTCCAGAACGCACGGCTGTCATCATCACTGGAAGAGTGAATTTTGATTGATCTGTCAGTAATACCAAAGCCGCTAGAAACTCATTCCATGCGTTGAGAAAGGCGAACAAACCAACGGTTACCACGGCAGGCATCACGAGAGGGCCCATAACCTGAACTAGCATTCTGATCCCTTTAATACCATCCATGCGAGCTGCTTCTTCGATCGCTTTCGGTACCGAGTCAAAAGCATTACGCATCATGAACACTGAAAAAGGTAGCTGGAGTGTGGTGTAGATAAATACCAATCCGGTCAGCGTATTTTGCAGCCCCATCTTTGACAACAGTAGAAAGAGTGGCGCTAAAATAGACTGAAATGGAACCATCATGGTTGATAAAATCAACAGAAAAACAAGGTTTTTAAATGGAAATCGATAACGAGAAAAGCCGTAGCCAGCCAAAAGCGCAATCACGATAGTCAACATAGTGGTGCCAACGGCGACAAACAAAGAATTGCCAGCGCAATGCAGCATCGACTGCCCGAACTGTTCCAATCGTTCATAACTAGACAGACTAAAACCCTGCGTTGGCCAAGGTGGTAAGGGTGGCCGACTGGATTCTTCTGGTGAGCGAAAGCTTGCTAGGATCACCCAAACCAGTGGTGCAAGAAAAAGGCCTGCGACAAAAACAGCGGTTATATGGAATACCAACCGATGATAGCGAATTCTACCTTGATGGTGCTGGGTTGTTGTTATTATCGGTCGATTTGAATCGGTTATATTTGACATTATTTATCCTCCGAATCCCGCAACAGTAGGAGCTGAAGTACACTCAAACTGAGCAAAATGACCAGTAGCACGATGGAAAGAGCTGCGCCATACCCCAGCCTGAAGGATACAAAACTTTCAAGAAAGATTTTGTAAACGGCTGTGATTGTTTGATTCTGCGGTCCGCCACTCAGGATGATGTAAAACTGATCAAAGGCGAGCATCGAACCTGAAACGCATAGAATAAGCGCGAGTGCAAACGGCTTGCGAATCAGTGGCAGAGTAATATAGCGAAAACGTTGCAATATGTTGGCGCCATCAATCCGAGCCGCTTCTTGATAATCTGAAGGAATGGATTGCAGGCCACTCATTAAGATCACCATATAAAAGCCTGCCATTTTCCAAACCACCATCACAATGACTGACCAAAAAGCAGGCGTAAAACTGGCTAATAGGTTGACTCGCCCATGTGTCAAACCAAACTTCTCGAAGAGCAGTGAGAACAAACCAGAATCCACATTGGAAAGCCACACCCAAAGGAGTGCCGCAGAGGCGAATCCTGTCACTACCGGTAGAAAATAGACCGTTCGATAAATTGAAATTAAACGGCTTTGCCCTTGCACCATAAGTGCTAAAATGAGAGCAAATCCCAATAGCGCGATCGTGACAACCACGGTGTATTCGGTTGTAAACCAAAGCGATGACCAAAAACCTTGGTCGGAGAAAAGTCGCGTGTAATTGCGTAGTCCGACCCAACGAGGTATTCCCATCAACGGCCATTTATGGAATGACATCCATACCGTCATGCAAAGCGGTACAATAAAAAACATCATGACCAGAGATAAAGCGGGAAGAACGTAGATAAGACCTATCCAATGTCGACGGTTACGCCGTTTTTTCTGGTATGTTTTAGGTTGAGCCGTTCCAGACACTGCGTTCTCATTCATACAAATATCCTTATGCAGCAAAGTCTGTCAGCCAGAAAGTCTGTTCCAGCCGACAAACAGCTTCAGTTTAATGACGATCTAATTTGCATTATCTACAATAGATTGCATTTTACTTTGAGCTACATGGATAGCCTTCGTCACTTCGTTCTTATTTTTTGCAAAGAAAGCTCTATTTAACATCGTGATCCAAGGACCATTTGTTGAATTAATGAGATCATTAAACAATGGGGTGTAGGGGGTTCGGCCTTCAGCCATGGCTTTTGCTGCGATCTGATAGCGTGGGTCCAAGCCTTTTAGTGCCTGTTTTGCGATGTCGCTGCGTACGGGAAGAGAACCGTTTTTCGCTAGTATTTTTTGACCTTCTAATGAGTAAGCAAATTTAATAAAGGACTCGATAGCAGACATTTTTTTGTTAGAGGTCCCCGCCGATACGATGATATTGTCACCGCCAGCGAAGGATGATGTCCCGCCGTTTTCACCAGGAATGTAAGTGACTCCATAATCCAGATTAGGGTACTGGTTATTGAGCGCGCCAATGGCAAACGAGCCCGCTGGAGAGATGCCAATATTGTTACCGGCAAAGGCAGCAAAAAAATTGGAACCACTATCTGTTTTCGATCCATCTGGTACGAGGTGGTCTAACACCATGCCCTGATAAAACCTGATGGCTGCTTTCATTTGTGGTGTATCCACCGTGACCTTTTTACCACCATCTGTCAAAAGCTGACCGCCAGAGGCCCACACTAATGGCATAAAGGTAAATATATTGCAGCCCCCACAATTACCAGAGAAGTAATAGCCATATGTATTAGGGCCTAGTGCAGAAACAGCCTTCGCATCGGCTCGGATCTCCGCCCAGTTTTTCGGTGGCTTGTTTGGATCAAGCCCCGCTTTTTTAAATAGATCTTTATTCCAAACAAGTACCGAAGCATCTCCTGAAAATGGCATGCCATAGATTTTTCCATCATAGGTACCCGCAGAGAGATGAGCCTTCGATAATTTGTCGTAATAAGGAAGTGATTTGGCAAATTTCGTGAGATCCTTTAATTGACCCGCTTGTGAAAAAGCGGGTGTATAGATGAGATCTAACGAGAGTGCATCGGGTGCTGAACCGCCAGCCGCCGCGATCGCATATTTCTGCACGACTTCATTGGTCGGTACAAGCTGTAATTCGACTTTATCCTTGCTCTTGGCATTGAAAGCATCGACCAGCTTCGGCATAAATTCTGAGTCATCAGAGCGGGCCCAGAGTGAAAAGGTTTCTGCCTGAACGAACCCAGACAAAGTCATCGCGGCGATGACAGCACTACTTATTAGCGTATTGATCTTCATTTTCAGTAACCTCTTATTTCATTATTGTTATTATCCAAATGGCTCGATAACGCTGAACTAACGTTTGCCCAATAGCGCTTATTTTTCTTCTTCGCAGTTCATCCGTTACGAGAGACCCTTAGAGCATATTCCGACCGGAATCTGCCCCGCAGGATTCGCGAACAATCAGTTTGCAAGGCATCTCTTGAATACCTGGTTTGACTACTTTGCCGGCTATCATGTCTAACAATGCCAAGCCAGCACTACGCCCGAGGCCCGCTAACTCCATATCAACTGTCGTCAGGGGGGGGCGTGTTGCTTTGGCAAAAATTTCCCAGTTGTCATAGCCCACAATGGCTACATCGTCGGGAACGCTAATGCCTAGCAACGCAAATGCATCCACCACGCCTCGAGCAATCTGATCATTACCGCAAAAAATTGCGTCCGGTTTTTCATCTGAGGAGGAAAAAAGCATACGTGTCGCATCATAGCCATGTGCTTCAGTCCAGCTAGAAAAGAGCGCATTACCATAAGGTTCAAGCCCACTTTCATACAAAGCATGACGCCAACCCTGTTCACGCAGGCGAGCAGCCTTAAAATCATATGGCCCAGTAATATGCGCGATTTTGCGCCGACCAGCAGAAATAAGATGGTTCACTGCGTTCTTTGCGCCATTCAGGTCATCTGGCACAAAACCTGTTGCTCCCTTCGGGCAGGCGGCGTTAACGTAAACTACGGGCATTCCCATAGGTGGCAATTCAATTGGCAATCCACGATCAATCCGTTTACCTGTAATCACCAGTCCATCGACGCGCTTCTCCTCCATCGCCCGTAAATTGAGCTGCAAACGCTCTGGTTTATACTCGCCCGCACTTAAAAAAACCGACACACCACGATCCACCATCGCCTCAGAAAGCCCTGTAACCATAGGCAAAGTAAAACGCCCATAGGTATCATTAGTCAGCAAGCCCAGCGTAAACGAGCGCTGCTGGACCAAACCACGGGCAATCGAATTGGGTCGATAGTTAAGTTCTGCCGCGACTTCATGCACGCGCTTTCTCGTTTCATCCGTCATGCGCCCCGTACCATTAAGAGCTCTCGATGCCGTTGTGACACTGGTCTTCGCTTTTTCCGCTACATCACGAATCGTGCTGCGCTGATATGCGCCGCCTAATGGCTGTTTCGACACTTTCGCTATCAATTTACATCTCCAAATTGATTATTTTTATAGTGAGCAAACGTTTGCTCATCTATGGTAAAACGTTTGCTCAATGTTGGTTTATCGTTTGCTCATGTAAAAAAGATTTACACCTAAAGTCATGATCGTCAATATTTGGCCGCATATTTTTGGTCGTTTTCTGCGCAAGATCACTTTGGTGTTTCATTCCCATTGCTGTCGAATAAGAACGTGAAGCGGTAATTCCCACACTAACTAAAAGTATTCGATGCATCCTAAAAGTGGACAGTGACTCCTTGGATAAGGCCATATTCGCCCATCTGATGTGTGTCGGTGTTTATCGCATGCCTCAGATATTGCTGATATCGTGAAGTGAGCATTAAAAATACTCAACACGGTCTAGAACGGGGGATCTCATCAGCGATAATTCGGTGCAAAAGAGCGTCACTGGAAATACTATTGGGTGGAAACGCTATCTGTGCTTAGACGGTTTGCGGCAACGCTAAACTGACAGGCTCTGTCTTAACATGAGATAACAGTCTGACTGAACTTGGATGAGTAGACTATATCTCCAATATAAAGCCTATCATTTCTGAAAAAGCGCTCACTGCAAGAATAGATATTTGATTGCCGTAAACGGGGATTTTTTGAAAGCCATGCTTTGGATGAATTGATTATTCCCCATGATTTTTAGTTCGACCAATCATTCCCTAAATGATCATCGCTGTTTTCTATACAAAAAGTAATCTGACACACATCATGCATAGCATGGTTATTCAAAAATCCATTTGGGACTGAAAGAGCTGAGCAAGTCTGTGGATGTTACCTTCATTATCTGTTCTGAAGGCGTCAACGAGCTCACAAGGTAGTAATAAAAAAGTGAGACATTGCCTCACCTTGGTGTTCTGTGGATAAGTGTATGAAAGTTGCTAATTGAGCAACTGAAAATTTTCTGGATTTTCAGATTTAAAGCGAGCAAATTTTTTGATGTTGTTTATATCGTTGGCGTTATAAACATGAACGCCCAAATCGGGCTAGTTTCAATAGTTGACAACTATTCACTATCCAAATGTCAATTTGATTGAATCACCGTATAGGGAACCTATGTAATGGTGGTAAGAAAGGCCAAGTGTTCATTGGCCTTGCTCTCTCGCTTTAGCCTGTTTTAGTTCATTTCTTCAATAGCCGTTTTTCCTGCAATTCGACCAAAAGTAAAGATATCTGCTAGTGCATTACCGCCGAGTCGGTTGCCTGCATGGATACCACCGGCCACTTCACCAGCAGCATATAGGTTCTTGATAGGTTGGTTATTTTCATCTAGAACTCGAGTGGCTGTATCAATCTTAAGTCCACCCATTGTATGGTGAACAGCTGGTTGTCTAGGGGTTGCATAGAAAGGCGCTTTTTCCACTTTCAAGCTAAAGGTATCCTTGTGGAATTCAGGATCCTCTCCCGCCTCTACATAGCTATTGTATTTGTTGATTGTATCCACTAGCACTTCTGGATCCATTCCCACTTTAACGGCTAACTGTTCAAGCGTATCAGCTCTAAAGAGGGTACCTTCTTCAACTTGACGGTCAATTTTCTCCTGACTGGTATTGGCCGCGGTTTTTTTGATCTCATCATCAGCAATTAGATAGAAAAGACCACCTTCTGCAAGTACTGCTTTGGTCAATACATCTCGTCCGGCGAATTCATTGATGAAACGTTTACCCTGTTTGTTCACAATGACGAAGTTTTCCGGTGGTACTTGAAGGCCACTGAAGAGTTCACCAGTATTAGGGTCTGCTACTGGCATCATCTGAGTGAAGCCCATACCTGTTAAGCCTGCACCCACTGATTGACCAAGAAGGATGCCGTCACCGGTCATTGCGTAGGAGTTGGTTGTCTTGACATCGTCGGCGATGTTGCTCCAGTAGGTATTGTACTGTTTTAGCATCTTGGTATTAGCGCCAAAGCCACCGCTGGCCAGAACAACCGCTTTGGCATGAATGGTAATGGTCTGTCCGTTCACACCTGTGGCAATAACCCCTTTGATTTCACCATCTTCGATTAGAAATTCTTTTGCTGGGCTATCGGTGATAATGGTTCCAGACATGTCTGCAATATATTTGCTTAACGCAAGAATAAAGGCTGTACCATACTTTTTGACTGGCTTATGACCACGACGCCATAGGGCACCAACAGGAGCAAAAACGATGTCTTTGTTATACTCAACACCGATTTCCTCGAGCCATTTAACACTCTCCAAGGCTCTGTCTGTTAAGATCTTAACCAGGTCGTATTGGCCATAAATGTTGTTTCCTTTGAGGTCAGTACGCTTGCCACCGAAATAGGTCTGCATTCTGTGAAGCAGTGGAGAATCAAATAGATAGCCTTTGTCATTACCAAAATGTTTTTGGTAGGTAGCAAATTCGTTTTTCAGCGCTTTGAAGTCAGCTAAATACTCTTGGTGAATATCATTTTCATCCGTGTTTAATAGGGCTTCGATGGTATGTCTTTCGCCTGGGTTTTCTTGGAAAGATCTCTGCCACTCAGGGTCAGCGGCATTAATAGGACCACCGGTACGGATAGTGTTGCCACCAACGGCTGGGTATTTTTCTAGTATGATGGCACTCTTGCCTTCTTGTAAGACGGTTGCTGCCGCACTTAACCCAGCGCCACCCCCACCAATGACAACGACATCACAGGTATACTCTTCATCTCCACGATTCAAACTGCTGGCAGGTTTCGGGCGTCTTTTTAAAATGTCAGGATTAACACCGGCAAGTTTAACCGCCTTAGCAACGCCATCAATAACCGCATTACTCGTCTCTGATGCGCCAGACAGGACATCCACGTTAAGGGTTTGACCCTCGATGATCTTGTCGGGGATTCTAACAAATACAACGTCAGCCAAACCTTCTGTCTCACCGCTGGTGTCAATATTAATGCTTTCGATTTTCTTTTTGCTGAAGGATACCTTCAGTGGGAGGGCTCCACCATGACCTAAGGAACTGACTTCATAGGTGCCGGGTTTGAAAGAAAAATCCTCTTCTTCATTTAATTGGTTCGAGATCTTGGCAAAACGCATGAATCTTAAAAAGCATATTTCCAAAAAGTCTATGGTACCTTCGCTGTTCAGTTGATCTTTGTCATCAAAGGCCTTGTGGGCATTGCCAAGTAAGAATTCGTATCCAGGCATAACATGTGCGTTGACCCCAGGGGCATCCAATATCTGACGAAGGTGTAACTGAGCACGGGAGGAGCCCTGAGCATCAATGGACGCGCCTAGGATCATAACAGGCTTGCCATCTAGGGGATGGCGCTCGAAGCTTAGCCATTCAAGCAGGCTCTTCAGGCTAGAGGGAATGGAGTGGTTATATTCCGGCGTTGCAATAATGACTCCATCACTTGCTATGATTTTATCATTAATTTCCAAGAGCTGTGGACTGTTAGACGGGGTGTCCTGATTAAACATGGGTACTTCGTTGATTTCCAACAGTTCAATTTGTGCCTTGTCGCTAAAATGCGCTTGCATAAACTGAAGCAGTGTCCGGTTATAGGACTTTGGAGAAGTGGTTCCGATGATTGCTGTAAATTTCATTTCTCTTATGCCTTCTGAGTTTGCCAAGCGAATTTTTTATCTTTTTTGATCACAGCTTTTTCTGATAATAGTTTTGTTATGATCTCTGTAAATAGAACAAATTCTCTAAAAATCTCATCGAGTTCAGCCAGCTTATCTTCATAGATTAAAGTGCCACTAGCGTTAAAGGCGGCTTGTGATTTTCCAAGTAGGAATTCGCTGCTGGGCATAATTCGTGCGGCTAATTCTGGGGAGTCGAGAATCTGACGAAGGTGGGCTTGAGCTCGGGAAGAACCTAAGGCGCCATGGGAAGCCCCCACAATCAAGACAGGCTTATCAGTAAGAGCCTGACTGGTATAACTGATCCATTCCAATGCACTCTTTAACACAGCGGGAATTGCGTGGTCGTACTCCGGTGTCGCAATGATAACGCCATCTGCCTGAAGAATTTTTGCAGACAGGGCTTCAACTTCCTGAGGCACTTGGTCATCTTCAGCTTCGTAAAAAGCAGGCAAGTCTTTTATCTCATAGAGTTCCAATTGGGCTGCTGCTTTAAAGTGCTCTTGCATGAATTGCAGTAGCATACGGTTTGTTGACACTTCAGAATTGGTGCCAACAATAGCTAAGTAGTTCATATTAGGTGGACTCCTATACTGTAAAAACCATATTTAGTTTCTGGGTATTGTTTTAACACAGTATGCAAAAGCTATCTAATAGCTATATATTCATACTTAATAAGTGATTTGTTATAGTAGCTGGGCTATGGAGCAGACATGGGAGATAAGATGTCAAAATATCACAATCAACACATCTTATATTTTATTGATGCCTTGCTTAAGTTTAGCAATTACAGCAAAGCGGCTGATTCACTCTACATTTCTCAACCCTATTTAACTCAGGTGATTAAACGGATTGAAAATGAGCTGAATTGTCAGATCATTAACCGCAGAGAGCTGCCTTACCGTTTAACCGAGCAGGGCAAAATTTATTATGATTATCTTGGCTTGCTCGAGACCGCTCACTCCAATATGCGCAGTCAAATCGCGGCAATCACCGACATGGATAAGAAGATGATAAAAATCGGTATATTAGCCAGTATCGGTACCTATCTTATCCCGCTATTTTTGCCCAAGTTTTTGGACCTCTACCCCGATTGTCAAATAGAGTTGGTGGAAGATATACCGGAAAACAATGAAAAGCGGCTTTTAAAAGGGGAGGTGGACTTTTGGATAGGGCAGAACTCGAGTAATATCGCCCCAAATCTTCTTACTGTTTCTTGGGGAAGGCACGGGTATTTTGCAGTTATACCCAAATCTTGTGAGCTTTATCAAGAAGATACCGCCACAATTACACAAGGCAGTATTGCCATGGAAGACTTATTGCGGCAGAAGCTTGTTTTAACCTCTAAAGGATCAGCCATTAGAGCGCAGGTGGATCATTTATTGAGTATTTATAAAATAAAGCCCAATATCGTTCTAGAAAGCAGCGAAATAGCCACAGTAAAACATCTTGCTATGGCCGATTCCGGTGTTACTTTTGTCCCTGAAAGTCTGGTCATTGAGCCATGTCCCTTAAAGTATAATATTTATCCGCTGCCAATTGACCAATTGAACTTAGATTATTTCATCGCCCATCACAGTAGCAGAGCACTTTCCGTTATGGAGCAAGGCCTACTTGATTCATTCCTACATTATAAGGATACAGCCCACAACTGATGCCATGAAAAGGGGTATGCATGACCGAAGGGAATAAAGTGATAGACCTTATGGGAACCAAAATTCGACTTTATTTTAAGGGCGAGCGGGCAGAGAAGTGGCTAACAGAAGCTGGTTTAATGTTAAAGCGTTACGAGCAAGTCTTTAGCGCCAACAGTAATCTGTCTCAATTGTATGTTTTGAAAACAACGGCAGCCAATAGACCCGTAGTCGTCGATCAGGATTTGTATGAATTAATCAAGATAGGAAGAGAGCACAGCCTTGAACCCAATAGTTTTTTAAACATTGCCATTGGCCCTTTGATCAAGCTTTGGCGTATTGGATTTGAAGAAGCAAGGGTTCCAAGCCAAGAAGAGATCCGACAGGTATTGGGTCGCTTAGACCCTGCCAATATTGTCCTGGACGATGACCAAAGATCGGTGTTTTTTGACAAGGAAGGTCTTGAAATAGATCTGGGTGCCATTGCTAAGGGATATTTCAGCGATAAAATCATGGATTTCTTCAAGGAAAAACAGCCTGTTTCTGCCATGATTGATATTGGCGGCAACTTGCTTGTTTATGGAGAATCACCTAAAAAAAACCGCGATTGGGATGTTGGTATACAGAACCCTTTTCTGCCAAGAGGCCACAGCGTTGCAAAGGTCAAGATAAGAAATCAGTCAGTAGTGACCTCAGGTATCTATGAAAGGACCTTTGAGCACAATGGAAATAAGTACCACCACATTTTTGATAGTCACAATGGCTACCCTGTTGACAACAATGTGGCCTCCGTAAGCATTATCTCGGATAAATCATTAGATTGTGACATCTACACCACTAAACTCTTTGGATTGGACCCCAGAAGTATTTTAGAAACAGTCAATCATATAGAGGGTATGGAAGCCATTGTTATTACAATTGATGGGCAATTAGCCACCACTGCCAATATTAGGGACAAGATAATGATGGCTTAGTCCGTTTCTGCTCCAAAGCGTGTCAGGAGAGCTTGGTCATAAGAAACTCAGCAAGATCAGTTGACCCAATTTTAGTAATGCGACAGACCCACTATTAAATCGATATTGATGGTGGACAAAGCCTAAAGTTAATAGCAAAACCTTGGAGAAAATCCTCCGGCCAATTCCTGACGGGGTAGTACAGTGGCTACTGGAATTGAAAGTAGAAACTGAGCATACTAGCTTTGTGCTTGGCGGTGAAAAATCGGCCGAGTCGGTCAGCCAGTACTGCCGCCTGATATGGCAAAAGCTTGGCCACAAAGAGCCGTGGTCGATAACCCTGTAAATAATTCTGTGTAACTGCCCTGGGTTACAAGTAGTTAGTAAGTCTATCTTCGAATATAATCATAAAGCGATTCAAGACTTGTCGTCAGTTCCTTATGGGCATCGTCCACTTTAAATTCCTTATTACTGCCTGCAATCCATTAACTTGCTTTCGTGATCACAAATGTTCCGATTTGTGAGCCAGTCGAGATCTTCCCAGAAAAATCCAAAAATGAAAAATCTAAGAAAATGAAGAGGGAGCGGATTTACCGTGTGTAACAAATACAACAAAGGCTTATGATTTTGGTCATAAGCCTTTGTTTTGGTAGAACTAAATTTTTAAGATTAGTTCATGCCGTATTTTTTCAGTTTTTTACGCAGTGTGCCGCGGTTGATCCCTAATAGGATTGAAGCACGGGTTTGGTTACCACGAGTATATTGCATCACGACGTCCAGCATCGGTGCTTCAACTTCAGATAAAACCAGTTCATACAACTCAGTGACATCTTCACCTTCTAATTGAGCGAAGTAGTTGCGCAGAGCTTGTTCTACGGAATCGCGCAATGGGCGCTGTTTTGGTTCGGAACTGCCAGCAGTGGTGGTCACTGTTGAAAGAGTATTTGTGGTTAAATTAGTCTCAAACATACTCGTCGCTCTTTTTATGTTATACGTTTAATGATTAAAAATGGTTAATAGCAGCGGTTTGTGCCGAGGCCGACTCTAGTCGGTTAAATTCGCGGCGAAACGACGCTGCATCCGCGTGGTTGTTGACATACCAACCCACATGCTTGCGGGCAATACGTACACCTAAATGCTCACCGTAAAATCGGTAAAGATTTTCTAAGTGCTCTAACATCACCTGAACAACATCCTGTTTTTTGGGTGGTGCTAATTGCTCACCGGTTTTCAGATAGTGATTGATCTGCCCGAACAACCAAGGATTCCCTTGTGCTCCGCGACCGACCATGATGGCATCTGCACCTGTTAGTGTGAGTACCTGCTGTGCCTTTTCAGGTGTTGTGATATCGCCATTGGCGATCACAGGGATAGACACCGCCTGTTTAACTTGGGCGATAGTCTGGTACTCTGCATTCCCTTTATACATACAAGCACGGGTTCGTCCATGGACGGCTAGTGCTTGAATTCCTGCTTGCTCTGCCAGTTTCGCAAGCTCAATGGCGTTACGATGTTCGGGCGCCCAGCCAGTGCGCATTTTTAATGTCACTGGTACATCGACAGCATTGACGACAGCTTCAAGAATACGTGCCACTAAGGGTGGATCTTGCATTAGAGCTGAGCCTGCCAGTTTTTTATTCACTTTTTTTGCTGGACATCCCATGTTGATATCGATGATTTGAGCCCCGTTATCAACATTGATTTGAGCAGCTCGAGCCATTAACTCAGGATCAGAGCCCGCAATTTGAACGCTACGTAGCCCTGGTTCACCAAGATGATCCATTCGTTGGCGTGACTTCCGACTGTGCCAGACTCGGGGATTACTCGAAAGCATCTCAGAGACGGCCAATCCAGCACCTAACCGTTTACATAGAATCCGAAAAGGCCGATCAGTTACCCCTGCCATTGGCGCGAGAATAACGGGGCTGTCGAGCCGATAAGGACCTATCTGCATTGCGGTAGTTGCCTTTTCTTATCATGTCCAAAGGCGGCGTATGTTACGCCTTTTTAGTGCAGGTGAAAAGGTCATTATTTGAACATTTTTTATAAAAATGACTAGATTTTCTGCTCACTTTTTGGCATGGAATTTCTCCCTAAGCCCGTTTCCCGCTGATTCGACACCAGTCTTCCCGAGAAGTGACTGGGTCAAGGTCGATTTTTGTACGGTATACATCGCTGACCGCTTCGCTCTGTTCATTGAGTATCCCAGAGAGTGCCAAACTACCATTGTCATCAACATAGCCGCAGATCACGTCACAGAGCTCTTTAAGTGGGCCCGCTAAAATATTGGCGACCACTACATCGGCTTTAAAGTCACTTGGCTGGTTCTGTGGCAGGTAAAGTTCGAGCTTATCGTCAACGTGGTTGCGCTGGGCATTATCATGACTAGCTTGCAGTGCTTGTGGATCAATATCGATCCCCACAACCCGTTTTGCCCCTAATTTTAATGCGGCAATGGCTAAGATGCCGCTACCGCAGCCGAAGTCGACGACAGTTTTATTGCGCAGATCAAGCCCTTCTAGCCATTCCAAGCATAGCGCTGTAGTTGGATGAGTCCCTGTGCCAAAGGCAAGACCAGGATCGAGCATCACATTCACCGCATCTGGCTCTGGGATGGGCAACCAGCTTGGGCAGATCCATAACCGCTCGCCAAAGCGCATCGGTTTGAAATTTTTCATCCACTCGCGCTCCCAGTCTTTATCTTCAAGCGGGTCGAAGCGATAGTTATGCGCGTTGATAAGCTGTGCATCTTTTAGAATAGTTAAGACGGGCTGCATGTCGGTATCGGCAGGGAAGAGGCCTTGTACATCGGTATCACCCCATAATAGTGTTTCACCAGGTTTAGGTTCAAACACGGGGATATCGTGACGGTCTAAAAAGGTAACAGCTTGAGCCCCTAAGTCCATTAATAGGTCACCGATGGGTTCGGCGGTACTCTGGGTTGCATTAATTTTAAGTTGGATCCAAGGCATGCTCACTCCTGCATAACGAAAATAAATCGGCTCTGCCTGATTGCTCAGGCAGAGCCGATTTTAACATGATTGAATACTCAGCGCTTATAAACCGAGTTTCTTCTCAAGGTAATGAATGTTGGTGCCACCATTGTGGAAATTTTCATCTTCCATGATCAGCAGTTGTAACGGAATGTTGGTTTTAATTCCAGTAATAACCAGCTCGGAGAGCGCATTTTTCATCCGTGCAATCGCAATATCACGGTTTTCACCATAGGTGATGAGTTTACCGATCATGGAGTCATAGTATGGTGGTACGGTATAACCCGCATAGATATGTGAATCCCAACGCACACCTAAGCCGCCTGGTGAATGGAACATATCAATGGTGCCCGGTGACGGAATGAATGTCTCAGGGTCTTCGGCGTTAATCCGACACTCAATAGAATGCCCCGTGATTTTGACTTCGTCTTGGCTAATCGCCAGTGGCTGGCCAGCGGCAATTCGCAGTTGCTCTTTGACCAAGTCGACGCCAGTAACCATTTCAGTGACAGGATGCTCAACCTGAATACGAGTATTCATTTCAATGAAATAGAAGTTACCATTCTCATACAAGAATTCAAATGTGCCAGCGCCGCGGTAGTTGATTTCAACGCAGGCTCGGGTACAACGCTCACCAATATAGCGACGCATATCCGCTGTGATACCTGGTGCCGGTGCTTCTTCAACCACTTTTTGGTGACGACGTTGCATTGAGCAGTCACGTTCGCCCAGATAGATAGCATTGCCTTGACCGTCGGAAAGCACTTGAATTTCCACGTGGCGTGGATTTTCCAGATACTTTTCCATATAAACGACACTATTACCAAATGCGGCACCCGCTTCGGCTTGAGTGAGCTCAATAGCTTTGGCCAGCTCTTTCTCTTCGCGTACCACGCGCATCCCACGGCCACCACCACCACCGGCAGCTTTGATAATCACTGGATAGCCAATGCGTTTGGCGATGGCGATATTGCGCTGATTATCGTCGGTTAACGGGCCATCAGAGCCGGGCACACAGGGAACACCTGCTTTTTTCATCGATGCAATCGCTGATACTTTATCACCCATCAAACGAATGGTTTCAGCTTTTGGGCCGATGAAGATAAAGCCACTTTTTTCGACCATTTCGGAGAATTCAGCATTCTCTGACAAAAAACCATAACCGGGATGGATCGCGACAGCATCGGTGACTTCTGCAGCGGCAATAATGCGCGGAATATTCAGATAACTTTTAGTTGCTGCAGCCTCACCAATACAGACGGTTTCATCAGCAAGCAAAACATGTTTAAGTTCCCGGTCAGCTGTGGAATGGACCGCTACGGTTTTGATTCCCAGCTCTTTACAGGCCCTCAAGATCCGCAGCGCAATTTCGCCGCGGTTCGCGATGACAACTTTATCGAGCATAATAGCCTCTTTTATTCAATGATGAATAGCGGTTCGTCGAACTCAACTGGTTGGCCGTCGTCGACCAGAACGCGAGTGACGGTTCCGGATTTGTCAGCTTCAATTTGATTCATCATTTTCATGGCTTCGATAATGCACAGCGTATCGCCGACATTGACATGTTGACCTTCTTCAACAAACAAACTTGCTTCCGGTGATGGCGAGCGATAGAAGGTACCGACCATTGGCGAGCGAACGGTATGACCGGTTGGTTCAGTAGGCACCACAACTTCTGCTGCAGGGGCTGCGGCTGAAGTGGCAGCTGGTACCGCATAAGGTTGTTGCGGAGCAAGGTTATATACAGCCGGCTGCGCAGGGTAGCTTGAATAACGATTAATGCGAACTGACTCTTCACCTTCGGTGATTTCAAGTTCAGAAATACCGGATTCTTCAACCAGCTCGATCAATTTTTTGATTTTACGGATATCCATGTTGCTCTCTTTTAACTGTTCTTTAATACACGCAATCGATTTGCCGCTGCATCTAAGGCAAATAGGTACCCTTGGGCACCTAATCCACAGATCACCCCAACCGCCTTATCCGACAGATAGGAGTGTTGGCGAAAAGGCTCACGAGCATGAATGTTCGATAGATGGACTTCAATAAACGGAATAGCAACGCCTAACAAAGCGTCACGCAGGGCGACACTCGTATGGGTGAATGCGCCTGGATTTATAATAATAAAGTCAACCACGCCCATCGCTTGATGGATGCGGTCGACAATCGCTCCTTCATGGTTGGACTGAAAATGCTCCAGTTCCATGCCCAAGGATTGTCCTTGTTGATCTAATTGCGTTGCGATATCGGCAAGTGTTTGATGGCCGTAGATATCTGGCTCTCGTTTTCCCAACAAATTTAAATTGGGACCATTGATCGCTAATACCCGGAATTTATCAGTCATCTTCGCCGAAAACCTCATATTTGTGTCTGTGACAACGAATTTATCATTATTACGCAATTATCTCTAACTGAGATCTAATTTATATCATATTTTTCAAGATAAGCTAAATTTCTTGTAAAATAACCGCAATATTATAGTGATATTCATCAAAATTATCGAATAGCAATGATCAAGGTGAGAAGGATGGTGTCGTTATCGTTGAGATAGGAATGCGTGCATTGAATGGATGGCCCCAACAGCAAGCCGTAGCTGCTAGGGCCAATAGCATGTTAGGGTTGTACAGTATATAAGTCAGAAAACTGATAGCTTAACCATTTATAAAGGTTAAATGCAGCCATACTTTTGCCAGTTGGCAAGCCTTGTTCATCTAAAAAGTTTTCACCTTTAAACACAATACAGTCAGGAGTCTGTACAGCTTCGTGTACTTCGACGCCATGAATATAGTCGTCGTTGCTGTGCAGTGCCTCATTCGCCAATTTGACGAGCTCTTGCATGCTGATTAGCTGTTTTTCCATATCAACCCCTTTAATATATACAACAGGGCATCCTAGATGCCCTGTTGATTATTTCCAAATAAGTAATGCGAATAACTTTTTACCACGTTTGAGCAGTGTATAGCGTTGATATAGCGCATCCTTTTTGGCGACTTCGCCACTCACATCACTTTGTTTTTCACCATTAAGTGCCACTGCGCCATTACTAATAAACTCACGCGCCATTTTATTTGATTTAGCTAGCTCTGTTTGGGTGAGTAAGTCGACTAAATTTGCACTATCGCCCATGACCTGCGTTGCAGGAAGGCCATCTAGGGCGAGCTGTTCCAGATCGCTCTGACTTAAATCTGACAGATCACCGGAAAATAGTGCATCAGTAATGCGTTGTGCTGAAATTAAACCTTCTTTACCATGAACCAACTGGGTGACTTCACGGGCTAAGATCCCTTGCGCTTGAGGTTTGCCTTGCGCGCTCGCATCGTCAGCTTCGATTTGCTCGATTTGTTCAATCGACAAAAAGGTGAAATAACGCAGGAACTTATACACATCAGCATCAGCGGTGTTGATCCAGAATTGATAGAATGCGTAAGGTGATGTTTTCGCGGGATCCAGCCAAATGGTACCACTTTCAGTTTTACCAAATTTAGTGCCATCTGATTTGGTGACCAGCGGCATGGTCAAACCGAAGGTTGATTTGCGATACATCCGCCGCGCGAGATCGATCCCACCGGTGATATTGCCCCATTGATCGGAGCCGCCAATCTGCAAACTAATATCTTGGGTATTGGCAAGCTCTGCAAAATCATACGATTGCAATAAAATATAGCTAAACTCAGTGAAAGAGATCCCCGAGTCATCACGATCGATGCGCTGTTGCACCGATTCCTTTTTGATCATTGCATTGATGCTGAAATGTTTACCCACATCACGCAGAAAATCGATAATGTTGACGTTGCCAGTCCAATCATAGTTATTAACTACTTCAGCAGAGCTGTCTGACTCATCAAAATCAATAAAACGACTGACCTGTGCTTTAAGCTTTCTGACCCAGTTGTCGACAACATCTTTGGTATTGAGTTGGCGTTCGGTGGCTTTAAAACTTGGGTCGCCAATTAAACCGGTCGCGCCGCCGACCAATGCATAGGGTTTGTGGCCAGCTAGCTGGAAACGGCGCAGCGTTAGCAACGGAACCAATGAGCCGATATGTAAGCTATCAGCGGTTGGATCGAAGCCACAATACAAACGGCGGGAGCCTGTGTTAAGGTGTTCTGCTAACGCCTCATCGGCAGTGCATTGATTAATTAACCCGCGGGCCGCAAGATCGGCCAATAATTCGTTTGTTGTCGTCATGATTCAACCTGTTCTATTTATGTCACTAACAATCAAAGATGACTGCCGATTTTACACACTGTTTTGTGGTAAATACATCACTTCGTCGATTCTATATAACGAATTACCCCTATAACGCTTTAAAAGGTAACCATTCGCCTCCATAGTGATAAGAGCGCGAAACAAAAGGAGGAGCGCATGTTCTTATACTTATTTATCTTGATTGCGGGCTTATCAACGGCAGAGTTATATGTGTTGATCAACGTTGGTGCCGTGATCGGGGCTATCCCGACGATTGGGTTAACCATCCTAAGTGCGCTGATTGGCGCTTCATTAGTGCGTAGCCAAGGGATACAAACGGCCTTTAAGGCTCAACAAAAAATTAATGAAGGTAAAGTACCTGCGCAGCAAGTGGTTGAAGGCATCATGTTAATTATCGCTGGGGCATGTTTGATTATGCCTGGGTTCATCACTGATCTGTGCGGGATGATTATATTAATTCCACCCGTGCGCCGCTACTTTGCCAAACGCCTTTTGAATTCGAGCCTCATTAAATTTCAAACCCCGCCTAATGGCCCTGGGAATGGTGCGGGTGGTGGTCACACCTTTGATGGTGAGTATCAACGCCGCGACAGTGATGATCATGATCGCTTGAATTAATGGCTCGCGCTTTCGTTCGTTTTTAAAAAAAGATCGAAAAAAGTTGTTCTCGCCCCTTGGAACTGGAAAATGCGGCCCCATTTAAATTGACACATAAGAGTTTTTACTTTGGATAGACTCTTGGCCACTATGGTTTGGCGTTTATCCTTAAATAAACATAAACAACACGTAACACGCTGTGTTTTTAAAGGAGACTAAGCAATGAGCATTCGTCCGTTGCATGATCGCGTCATCGTTAAGCGCAAAGAACAAGAAAGTAAATCTGCTGGCGGTATCGTTCTTACAGGTTCTGCAGCCGAAAAATCCACTCGTGGTGAAGTGATTGCTGTCGGTACCGGCCGCATCATGGACAATGGTGATGTGAAACCACTGGCTGTTAAAATCGGTGACCTGGTGATTTTTAACGATGGCTACGGTATTAAAACCGAGAAATTGGACGGTGAAGAAGTCCTGATCATGAGCGAGTCAGATATTCTGGCAATCGTAGAAGCTTAAATTTAAGTCGATTTTAATTTTAACTAGCGAAGGATTTTGAACAATGGCAGCTAAAGACGTCAAATTCGGAAACGATTCTCGCACCAAAATGCTCAATGGTGTGAACATTCTGGCAGATGCCGTAAAAGTAACTTTAGGCCCTAAAGGTCGTAATGTCGTATTGGATAAATCATTCGGTGCGCCAACCATCACTAAAGATGGTGTAACTGTTGCGAAAGAGATCGAACTAGAAGACAAGTTCGAAAACATGGGCGCACAAATGGTGAAAGAAGTTGCATCACAAGCAAACGATGCAGCGGGCGACGGTACCACAACCGCAACCGTTTTAGCTCAATCTATTGTTAATGAAGGCCTAAAAGCAGTGGCTGCAGGCATGAATCCAATGGATCTTAAACGTGGTATCGACAAAGCCGTTATCGCAGCGGTTGCTGAACTTAAAAAATTATCTCAACCATGTGCTGACAGTAAAGCGATTGCTCAAGTTGGGACTATCTCTGCTAACTCTGACTCTACTGTTGGTAACTTGATCGCTGAAGCGATGGATAAAGTTGGTAAAGAAGGCGTTATCACTGTTGAAGAAGGCCAAGGCCTTGAAGATGAACTTGATGTTGTTGAAGGGATGCAGTTTGACCGTGGTTACCTATCCCCTTATTTTATCAACAACCAAGAAAGCGGTAGTGTTGAATTAGAAAGCCCATTCATTCTGTTAGTTGATAAAAAAATCTCTAACATCCGTGAACTGTTACCACTGCTTGAAAGTTTGACTAAATCAGGTAAACCACTTCTGATTGTCGCTGAAGATGTTGAAGGCGAAGCCTTAGCAACGCTAGTTGTAAACAACATGCGTGGTATTGTTAAAGTTGCTGCTGTTAAAGCGCCAGGCTTTGGTGATCGTCGTAAAGCAATGCTGCAAGATATCGCTATCTTGTCTAACGGTACGGTGATCAGCGAAGAAGTTGGTTTGGATCTTGAAAAAGCAACTCTTGAAGATTTAGGTAGTGCGAAACGTGTTGTGATCAACAAAGACAGCACAACCATCATCGACGGTGTGGGTGATCAAGCTGCGATTGAAGCGCGTGTTGGTCAAATCCGTGCACAAATCGAAGAAACTTCTTCAGATTACGACAAAGAGAAACTGCAAGAACGTGTCGCTAAATTAGCTGGCGGTGTTGCGGTTATCAAAGTTGGTGCAACGACTGAAGTTGAAATGAAAGAGAAAAAAGCACGCGTAGAAGATGCGTTACATGCAACTCGCGCAGCTGTTGAAGAAGGGGTGGTCCCTGGTGGTGGTGTGGCACTGATTCGTGTTGCAGCTAAACTCAGCGAACTTGTTGGTGACAACGAAGACCAAACTGTTGGTATCCGTCTAGCACTGCGTGCAATGGAATCTCCACTGCGTCAAATCGTTCGCAACGCGGGCGAAGAAGATTCAGTCATTGCTAATAAAGTGAAAGAAGGTAATGGTAACTTTGGTTACAACGCGGGCACTGAAGAGTTCGGTGACATGTTGGAAATGGGTATTCTTGACCCAACTAAAGTGACTCGTAGCGCACTGCAATTTGCTGGTTCTGTGGCCGGTCTGATGATCACTACCGAGTGTATGATCACTGACAAACCACAAAAAGATGGATCATCTGCACCTGATATGGGTGGTATGGGTGGAATGGGCGGTATGGGCGGCATGATGTAAGTCACGCCTTACGCCTGAAACCTTCTCTTTTAGGTTTCATCCAATTTAAAACCCCGCAAGCGCAAGCTGCGGGGTTTTTTAATGGTTTTTGTTTATGCAGTATTCAATATCAATCATGTGCTAAGGATAGATGCCCAATTACCAAGACCTTCAACAATCAGACGTCACTCAACTAATTGAAGTCTCGATGGATATCGTAACATTGACGGCTCCCATGACATCGCGGGTATAGCTTGGATGGGACTGGTGAGGTGCTTGCAGCGTAAGTTTGTGTATCAATGTCGTTGGTCTTAAATGAGTTTAAGCGATATCTTCCATGCTTTTAATGATAATCTTGTTATTATAACTGACTGTTATTATATGTATATGGTTTCAAGTTAAAGAGCGTACGGATGGCTGCAATTGGTCGCCTTAATTTCTCGATTAACTTGGCAGAAATGAGTGATGATTGTTTTCTGGTGATTGAATTCACGGGTCGCGAAGGGGTGCCAACTGTCTATCAATACGATATTCAGTTAGTGAGCCGATTTGACAATATGAAAAAACCGCACTGAGCTCATTTAGTGCTGAAGTTCAGCGATCAACGGTTAATATTCCCACTCCACAACATCAACCCCAGTTCCTTTATTTGGTGAATATGAACTCCCACCATATGGTGTGTGGCAATCTGATCAATCATATGTTGCAACTAGATAATACCTCTTCACTTAGTGGCGATATCATGGTCGTCGCACGTTAACCGAAAATCTCTCTTAATAGCCCGCGGGGTCGATCTACGACTAGTTTTATATACGACTTGGGGTTCTGTATGATTTTTCTTTTTCTAATATCTTAAATGTGAGAGTTTATTAATTAGATATCGGATCTTATATGTGGAATTCACCAAGCAGAGTGATTCTGCTTGGTGATTAAGTATCTACTCAGATGTGTTCGATGGTGTTGAGTTATTGCTCGGTATTGGGAGTACCTGTTGGCCCATACCCATATTGTTTGGCATTTTATTGCCCTGTCGGTATTGCCCCATGTTCTGCTGACCTTGACTATTGGGGCCCATGCCTTGAGTGTTGCCCTGTCGGTATTGCCCCATGTTCTGCTGACCTTGGCTATTGGGGCCCATGCCTTGAGTGTTGCCCTGTCGGTATTGCCCCATGTTCTGCTGACCTTGGCTATTGAGGCCCATGCCTTGAGTGTTGCCCTGTCGGTATTGCCCCATGTTCTGCTGACCTTGGCTATTGGGGCCCATGCCTTGAGTGTTGCCCTGTCGGTATTGCCCCATGTTCTGCTGACCTTGGCTATTGGGGCCCATGCCTTGAGTGTTGCCCTGTCGGTATTGCCCCATGTTCTGCTGACCTTGGCTATTGGGGCCCATGCCTTGAGCGTTGCCCTGTCGGTATTGCCCCATGTTCTGCTGACCTTGGTTATTGGGGCCCATGCCTTGAGCGTTGCCCTGTCGGTATTGCCCCATGTTTTGGGAATAGCGGTACATGTGCTGACCCATACCCTGAGCATTGTGTCGGTATTGCCCCATGCCCGCGCCTTGTCCACATGGCCATGTTGATTGGTTTTGCTCGCCATTTCGAGGGCTAGTTATCGGCTGCGTATTACCGTTGGCTGGCTGCTGGCTGCCCCATTGTGCATAGGCGCTGGCAGATGCAATTACTGCGGCAATGACGATGGCGACTTTGGTTAAATGTTTCATAAGGTATATCCTTTTGCTGTGTCTGAGGCTATTACAGCAAGAATTACTTGATGATGTGTGTCGCAATTGAATTCTTTTCTGACAAAACGTGACAATACTATCTACTGACAAACTTTGTCACACTTTTTAAAGCTTGACGGATATAGTTAACCCAGAGAATCGTGCTGAAGAGGTTGAAATGGAAAAGACTTACCATATTTTGGTGGTTGATGATCACAAAGATATTCGTGACTTACTGCAACGATTTTTGTGTCAGCATGGGCTGCGCGTGTCAACCGCGGCTGATGGTGAGCAGTTGTACCAACGGATGGAAAAAGAACATTTTGACTTGCTGATTTTAGATCTGATGTTGCCGGGCAAGGATGGAATCACCTTATGCCGGGAGATCCGCAGCCAAAGTCACATTCCGATTATTATGCTCACTGCGCTAGGTGAAGATATTGATCGAATCATCGGGTTAGAAGTAGGCGCTGATGATTATGTACCTAAGCCTTTTAATCCGCGAGAACTGCTGGCTCGGATCAAATCGGTTCTGCGGCGCTATTTTGCAATCCCTAATGTTGATGAGCAACTATCCACAAGCCCAATCCATTATGAATTTGCGCATTGGCATCTTAATGCAACCACCCGCGAGCTCAAAGACCCGAGTGATACTTTAGTGACGTTAACGTCCACTGAATTTACCCTTTTGGTCGCTTTTTTATCGCATCCGCATGTTGTCTTAAGCCGGGATGATCTACTGCGCTTAGTGCAAGGGCGTGGTGCCGATGTCTATGATCGTGCTATTGACACGCTGATTAGCCGCTTGAGAAAAAAGATCGAGCAAGATCCCAAACAGCCCAAATTGATTAAAACGATTTGGGGTGGGGGGTATCAATTTAGCTGTGAGGTGTCGCATGGTTAATTGGTATCAGCGTCAAAAGTTGATTCACCAGATTGCTTGGATCTTATTGGTGGGGTTTGCGTTAAGTTTTGTTTTGACGCTGTACTTGCTCTCATATGACAAATCCAAGCGCCTCAATGAGCTGTCGATTACCGCCGCGATGCAGCGGATTGCCTCGGTGGCTGAGACCTTGGAGCAAACACCACAGCGCTTGCATGACTCAATTATTCAAGCGAGTAGTAGCTCTGATCTGCGTCTGTCGTTAAGCGCTTCGGCGCAGGTGGATCAAACCAAGCCGCCAAGTGCGGCAGAGCAACGATTATTGCAAAGCTTTTATGCAAAGGGCATTCAAAAAGCACATTTACTGCTAGTTGCTCAATCTCAGCGCCCACTGATGGATTTGTCCGAGCACCATCGCTCGCAAAGTATGATGGGTGCAAATAATAGCTCGATGATGGACGGAATGGTACGCTCTCGCTCTCGCCCTCGCTGGGGACAACATCTACAAGCTCAGCAATATAGCGCCACGATGAATGGTTCACTCTTGTTAAGTGATGGACAATGGCTTAACTTTTCATCAGGGATTGAAAACAGCATCACGCATTGGTCACCTATCGTTCTGATTGCCTTGATTGCGATGATGAGTGCAACCGTTCTTGTGTCTTTAGTGATCATTCGCCGCGCATTACAACCGATTCGTGCATTAGGGCAGGCGGCGCTGTCATTTGCCCGCAATAAACAGGTTGATGAGGTGAGTATGAACGCGCCGCGCGATCTGGTGCCAACCATTCAGGCGTTTAATACCATGCAAGGGCAGGTGACCGATTATATTAAAGAGCGAACCCAGCTGTTAGCCGCTATTTCACATGACCTCCGCACTCCGCTAACCAGTTTACGTTTGCGTTTAGAGTTTATTGAAAATAGTGATGATAAACAGCAAATGCTGCGCACTATTCAAATCATGGATAAAATGCTGACTGAAACAATGCGGTTTGCTAAAAATGATGCGAATAAAGAAGCGCGGCAGATGACCAATGTCGACAGCTTGCTGCAAACCATTGTGGATGAGTACGATGAAAAAGGGATTGTGATCCAGTATTCAGCTGCTGCATCGCTGAGTGCGGCTATTCCACTGCTAAGTGTACGCCGCATGACTGAAAATTTGTTAAATAATGCAATCCAGTATGCCGGTGATGCAGCGATCATCTCACTGTCGTTTTGCCATGATCAACATACTTTAAGTATTCAAGTTGCCGATGATGGAGTGGGGATTGCTGCAGATAAATTAAAAGAAGTGGTCAAACCGTTTACTCGGCTCAATGCCGCCCGAGATACGCAGAGCTCCAATATTGGCCTGGGGCTTTCAATTACGCACTCCTTAGCAACAGCCTATGGCGGTGGGCTAACTCTTGAACCCAATGTGCCACAAGGCCTTAAAGCGAGTATCGTGATTGCGCTGGCTTGAGCGAGTAGCGTTTGATGCGGCCAATCGATTGATCTATCGCTATCAGGCCAGTTTAGCTCGATGTTTATCCAATGAGCCGAATTGCAGATAGTCGTGGACTGATTTTACATTGACGAAATTAAATGCACAAACGCTGATGTTCTGCGAAGATGCAACTCGTTATTTAAACGCTGCTTGCAAGATTTACTATTTCTATATGCTGACAGGTTTAAAGCTGAGTATCAGAGAGTTTGCAAACGCACAGCGCAGTTGTGATTGATTGTAACTATCAAAATAATGGGAAAAAAAAGCTATGCTAAGAAAAAATCCGACAGGTCATTACCCACAGGTCTCGCAAAGTGCTTTTATCGACCCGACCGCAATTATTTGCGGCAATGTGATTATTGAAGACAATGTGTTCGTTGGGCCATATGCAGTAATCCGCGCCGATGAAGTTGATGAAGCCGGTGAGATTGAGCCGATTGTTATCAGGCACGATTCTAACATTCAAGACGGAGTCGTGATCCATTCAAAGGCGGGTGCGGCGATTGAAATTGGGGCGCGTTCATCGATTGCGCATCGCAGCATTGTTCATGGCCCTTGTGTGGTGGGTGATGATGTGTTTGTTGGATTTAACAGTGTGGTATTTAATACGCGTATTGGCAATGGCTGTGTTATTCGCCACAACTGTGTGGTCGATAGCATTGATCTGAGTGATAACTTTCATATTCCGCCGATGACCAATGTGAGCGCTAATTTTGATCTATCCAGCATCTCTAAAGTACCACCGCAATATTCTGAGTTTTCTGAATCGGTGGTGTCGGCAAATAATGTGCTGGTTGAAGGCTATAAGAAAATTGCGAATGAACTATAAGTTATGATTCGTCGTGTTTATTCTCGGCTGGCAGACTAGCATCAGTGATGTAGGCTTGACGCCAATCGCCATCAAACCTTAAGTAAATAGTTGGATGGTGCGCGAGCGTGACTTGCTTGTCATTTTTTACTTTTTGCTAAGGCATAGGTTTTGCCAACGATTATGTTTTGAGTTGGACCTTGGCTTAGGTGGCTTGCTCATTTTCATAATCACTGCGCGGGATAGAACCGTTTGTATATTTTTACAGCGGCCCTTTTTTTGATAAACGTATGCTAGCGATAAGTTCTGTGATGATGGTCTAATCAGTGCTGAGTGCATTGTTGCACAATCTGTAATGCACTGTTGCATGATGAGCGCTCGAATCCTGAAGTATATTGCCTAATATAGAACTCCCTTTAGTTTTACTCGTTAATTGAATAATTGGAGTTTTAGATATGTATATCATCGATCTGAATTATGTATGTGATTTGAATAAAGTGAACCAATACACCGAGGCACATCGAGCGCACTTGGATCGGCAATATGCGCTGGGTGTTTTTCTGGCATCAGGGGGCAAGGTTCCTCGTACGGGTGGTGTCATTCTAGCCAAGGCGATGCCCCGAGAAACACTTGAACAAATTATCGCCAATGATCCCTATATTCAAGAAGGGGTGGCTGACTATGTGATCACCGATTTTTCACCCACCAAAACGTCCCCTGAGCTAGCTTTCTTACAGCTGAACTAGCACATTCTCCCTGTCGCTGGTGTTGATTAGCACGGCACCTGGGCGCGGGCCAGTGGCAACGATTTGATCAAATCAATAATCACTTGCTCGCGTTTGGATGGCTTGGGGTTGATATGCACTATATACATGGGTAAGGGGGGCGGCATAAAAGGTTCAAGAATGCTGACCAACTGTTGATTTGCTAGCGCGTTGTCCACGGTAAAGTCGGGGAGATAGGCAACTCCTAATCCAGAGCGTGCCATATGATATAAATCTAAGCTGTTATTGAAGCGTCCTTGACCGAAAACTGGCTCCTGCAGGCTCGTTCCATCGAGGAGGTATTCCCAAGTTCGGGTGCGATTATCAAAGTGCAACAAGCAATTGTGATCGACTAACTCGCTAGGGTGCTTAGGTGTGCCATGTGCTTGCAAATAGGCCGGCGAAGCGACGGTGTATTTGCGCCAATAGCCGATTAAACTGTAATAGATCATCGAGTCAGGAAGTGGCCCGCAGTGTATGGCCAAATCATAGCCGTGACTAAATAACTCTAAACTATGGTTGCCGGCGATAATGTCGAGAGTGAGGTTGGGGTGCTCGGCATATATTTTTTCAAGTGCAGGGATCACATGCAATTGGCTAATCGAATGCGGTATCCCGATTTTAAGATTACCGCTGACGGTTTTGCTGGCGCTAGTTACCTGATGCAGGCATTGATCGTACAAACTGAGCAGCTGTGTGCTATGCGTTAAAAATAAGCGGCCCGCATCGGTCAATGTAATAGAGCGGGTGTTACGATTGAGCAACTGCGTCTTTAGCTGAAATTCTAATTTAGCAATATGACGGCTGACCATCGCCGGCGACATGTCTAATTCACTGGCCGCAGCGCGAAAGCCGTTTTTTTCGACGACCATACAAAACGCTTTCATTGAGTCGATCATGCCACTGTTACGCTCCATTACTGCAGGTTTAGATCATGATACATTGTCTCATATCACCATGATACCTTGTTGCAGCGTGCTTCAATGCTGTTTAAAAAGAGCAAGGCATCAGCGGTTAGCCGTCATTATCCAGCTGATTGAGTAACAAAGTGAGCTTCGCTGCCATCAACGTGTTTTTAACAACGACTTTTCTCTAATGTTTTGCTTTTAAAACATATGTTTCTGACAACTGTTTTGCAGACTAATCGCTCCGAGTTATTTTTTATCACTATTGGTGGCTATCTCAGTCAACCGCTCATGAGTGGGGGGAATGTCTTATCGTCTTATTCGCGCAACCACACTCCAGAGCACCTATACTTGTGGGATGATCGCTGTAATTTTAAGCATTAAGCCCATTATCGCATCATCTGAGGTCTCTTAACTTCAAGGGCGGTATTTGAAATGAAAACGATGTTATTGATGATGACCTTGTTATGGTTACCCACGGTATTACTTGGTTATTCTGCCGAAGTGGGTTTTTTTTTCTGGTGGCATCATTTAACGATTTTAACGGGGATGATTGGGCTGACTTGTATGACCTTATCGATGATCTTAGCGCTGCGATTGTCTTGGGTAGAGGCGAAAGTCAAAGGGCTCGACAATGGTTATGCATTGCACAAGCAAATAGGCATTGGCGCTTTAATCGCATTGGTATTGCATTGGACGATTATCGAGTCGCATAAGTGGTTTATTTCCCTAGGCTGGATTGAGCGTTTCCATCGTCATCAACATGCGTTTGTTCCTGGGATCAATTGGACCCATTTATCCAAAATCGTCGGGGAATATACCTTTTATGTCTTTGTTATCTTTGCGGCCATTAGCCTAATCCAATTAGTCAGTTATCGACACTTTCGGTTTATTCATAAAATCGCCGGAGCGCTATTTATTGCAGGTGCTTTTCACAGCATCACTATTATGGATTTAAACTGGCCAGCCGCTGCAATGGATATGGCGATTATGATGATGAGTGTGGCCGGTGTACTTGCAGCAATGCTCTCATTCAGTGGTCGAATTGGTCTTTCAAAGCGAGTATCTGGGCATATTATAGGCGCTGAAGTGATCGAACCTTTACAGGTTAAGCCACCCGTATTGCACTTAAAAATAGCCCTCGATCACGAGATGGACTACCACTCGGGTCAGTTTGCTTTCTTGAATTTTCATGATGGCGAAGCGGCTCATCCGTTTAGCGTGTTGCACTACGATCAATCAGCCCAAACCATTGAATTTGCCATTAAGGCGTTAGGTGATTATACCACTCACTTAGTTAGTTCCTTTGACACCTTGCATCAAGTGAGTGTGGAAGGTGGGTATGGTCGATTCTATATTCCTCCAGAACCGCGGCAAGTTTGGATAGCCGCAGGCGTTGGCGTGGTGCCCTTTATCGCGTGGTTATATGTTATGGCGCGCAGTGACAAATATCAACGCAACAACGTTGAATTGTATTATTGCCATCGCAGCCATAGCGAAACCTATTTTACTCAAATCATCGAAAAGCTAATTTGTGATTTGCCCAGCGTGAATTTGCATGTCATCAGTGATGATTTAGGCGAAGTACTTCAAGGTGAGCAGATTGCTAAAGTTGTGTCTTTGCGTGAGGTGTCGGTTAGCTTCTCTGGCCCCATGAAATTTGGCCAGCTGTTAGCCAGACAACTGCAAAGATATGGCTTAGTAGCGGAGCAATTCCATTATGAGCGATTTATGATGCGTTAATCGTAGGTGAAGTTATCTATTAATAGCTCGGGAACCAAACTTGAGTCTCGAAAAGAGAGCCTCTCATTGGGGACTCTCTTTAGGTGATAAAATCGGAGACGCTGTTTTAATTCATTCGTGATTGCATATCGAATAATTGCGACTGTTGCTGTTCTACCATTGCCGTAAGCTGGTGGATCTGCTGACAAGCATCGGTCAGCTTGTCGTGAATGACCTCCATGGCCTGTTTGTCAGCGTTGGTGTAGTCTACTGCTCTATCAACATTGGTTGCGATCCGCTCGATGGTATTGGAGGCTGATTGTACCGCTTTAACGACTGATATAATGCTTTGCTCTATCTTTGAGCTTGCGGTTTGAGCCCGAGTGGCCAAGTTGCGAACCTCTTCGGCAACCACCGCAAAGCCTCGGCCAAGCTCACCGGCGCGCGCGGCTTCAATGGCTGCGTTGAGGGCTAATAAATTGGTTTGATCGGAGATATTATTGATCTCAAGAGCGAGCGAATTAATGCCCGAAACGCTTTGGCCGAGTTGTTCGAACTCGCCTTTAAATTGTGCGATAAAATTCGCATCCCCTTGAGTCGCTTTGGCCGAAGCGTCCAGTTTGTCACAGCATCCGCTAATATCCGTTGCGACGTTTTGCGTGGTTTGCGCTGATGTGGCAACTTGATGAGTCAGCTGTTCAATAAAGGCCAAACATTCATCGAGACCATCATGGGTGTGTTGGATAACTGCGGCGTGCTGAGCGGTTTGTGTTTGTGTGGTGCTATCCTGTTTGGCTAAGAGCGTTTGATAGTCGCTGAGCTCTTGAGTTAAGGCGTCGATATGCTGCGTTTGGGTTTGTTCATTTGCTAAAAACTGTTGAAGGTGGGTCTCAATGTGCTGCAGGACGTCGACTTGTTCATCAAATGAGGTGGCGCGGCTAGGCAGATGGCGAGTTAACTGTTGATCGATAGCTCTTAGCGCCGCAGATAATAGTTGGCAGATAACTAGGGTATTGCCAAAGGCAATGAGAAAAACGATAGCAAGGTTCGTTGCAACGTCAAGGGAGTGATCGGCCAGTAGGTTATAAGCAACGAGTATCGTGAGAATAACGCCATCAATGATGAACAACATTCCTGTCTTTGAGCGATTCAACAGCATAATGATCCCTTGTAATACGACTAATTAGAAATGGTGGTTGCACTGGTGGCGAATTAAATCAGATCGCGCGCTAAAAGCATAATCATTTTATATGTCGATTCCATGAAACCAGTTCGCTACGGTGCGCTGAATGGCCCCGTACAAACATTAGAAGGGGGTGATAAGTCGTATAAGCAGCAACATGCCGATAGATTATCTAACGCTTAAGCGGCAATTAGCGACCAACCAAGGTGACTCCACCGGTGAATTTCAATTTATCATCGTGTTTTTTCATTTTAAATTGAGTGATTTTTAGACTGCAAATAGGCATTCTTATGATTTAAATCTTTTATTTTAACCTAAAACTAGATGATTATTTTTAATATATTATATTTTTTAGCATCAACAACTGAAATCTATTCAGGAATTATTTTTTGCTATCACGAATATTTCATCGTGAATACTATCGCCATTACATGCACTCTTCTATATGATCTAGATCACAGAAATAATTTCTTGATAGATACGGATAACAGTTATGAATCGCTCGGGATTTGTCGCTTGGTTGCCAGTTTTTGGACTGGCGGTTGCGGCCTTTATCTTTAATACCTCAGAGTTTGCCCCCGTTGGTTTGTTGACCGACATTGGTCACTCGTTTGGGCTCGCGGCGGCTCAAGTTGGTATTATGCTGACGATCTACGCTTGGTGTGTTGCGCTGTTATCCGTTCCTTGTTTGTTACTGACCGGACAAATAGAGCGACGTAAGCTATTGATGGGGCTCTTCGCTCTCTTTGTTCTCAGCCATGTACTCTCGGTATTTGCTTGGAGCTTTAATGTGCTGATCATCTCTCGCATTGGGGTGGCGATTGCCCATTCTGTTTTCTGGGCCATCACCCCGTCATTAGCCGTTCGTGTAGCTCCCAAAGGCGGTGAAACTAAAGCGGTGAGTATGGTGGCGCTAGGCGTTTCGATTGCAACCATTGCTGGCCTGCCGCTCGGGCGAGTGATTGGTGAGATGTTTGATTGGCGGATCTCCTTTGCCGCTATCGGTGGGGTGGCTTTGCTTGTGGCAATATTGCTCTATCGCATTCTTCCGGTGATCGAAAGTAAAAATGCGGGATCGCTGTCGAGTATTCCCAAATTGTTTCGTCGTCCAGCCTTGGTCAGTGTTTATCTGTTGGCGCTCGTTGTGGTGACGGCTCATTTTTGTGCTTATAGTTATATCGAACCGTTTATCGAACAAGTGGCGCAGCTCTCGAGTCAGTTCGCAACGTCAATTCTATTTGTCTTTGGCATCGCTGGTATTATTGCCAGTTTTGTATTTAGTCCGTTCAATGAACGCGCTCCGGCGCTGCTATTGAATAGCGTTGTGGCAGTTCTGGCCATCGCAATGGCCTGTCTGTTGCCGCTGAGTCATTCTAAAATTGGCATGGATATCTTAGCTCTAGCTTGGGGCGTGGCATTAACGTTGTTCTTTTTAAGCATGCAACTGCGGGTGTTAGCCCTAGCGGGTGATGCCACCGATGTGGCGATGGCCTTTTTCTCAGGGATCGTTAATATTGGCATTGGTGCTGGAGCGTTACTCGGCTCGCAGGTGAGCTTACAGTTGGGGATGGAGCATATCGGCCAAATTGGAGCACTGCTGGCTGGCATAGGATTTATCTTGTGTGGTTTTTGTTGTTGGCGATATGGTCTTTCGGCGCGTTTAGTGCGGGATTAAGGACAACCAAGGGGCGCGGCGACCTATTGGTTGCATCCGGTTGTATGACAAATAATCTGGCGAAGGGATAATTGGCTTTAGCTTCGTTTAAGCGTACTGATGGGGATGATGTGGCGGTTTATTCATTCCCAATGACTATTCTCATTGTAATTCTTCATGCAATCCCTTCCCATTGGCCACTTAGTCGCATTGATACGAAAATCCGCGACTGATGACCCAGTCTTGCTAATCGCAAAAGAGCCTGCACGGTTTTATGGGCGATTCTCATAATGTTATAAACAGGGATGATGGCTGCGGTGGATCGATGCGTCAATCCATAAGACGGATAGAAAAATTGCCAAGCTCGAGTAAGTGAAACCTCTTGGCTTGGATCTTTTTGTAAGTAACTGTTTTTGGTTCCTAAACGCATCGCCAGATGTCTCCAGAGGCGCTTTGGCGACATGTGATTCGCTATTACTTGGTGACGTTTTGATAGTAGACCATACCGGGTGCACTACCTTGAATAAATCCTTTAACGTTGTTGCGAAGTGCGAGCAATTTACGCGTTTGCAGCCCGATGACAAACGGTGAGTTATCGCGCACTTGTACTTGTAAGCGCTGATACATTTGAGTGCGTTTGGCTGGATCAGGCTGCGCCAGCGCCGCTAAGGTTTGTTGGTTGAGAGTTGGAATATGCCAGTTGGCGCGCCATGCAATCGTCTTATTCTGACCATCTTCAGGGTTATAGGCAAACGCTGAAGCGTTTGTGTGCGGGTCAAAGTAGTCTGGGCCCCAAAAGCCAATGGTTGCTTGATAGTGATGTTGTTTCACTTGGCTTGACACTTGAGAACTGATCGCTTGCTGCAAGATGACCTTAATTCCGGCTTTAGCAAAGCTGCCTTGCAGTGCCTGCGCAATATCGGAAAACGGCGGTTGGTTATTCACTAACAAGGTGAACTCTGGATGTTCAATGCCGGCGTGTTGTAAGATTTGCTGCGCTTTGCGAGGATCATAATAGTAAGGGTTATCGTGCAGGGCCCCTTGAAAGCCAATGGGTAAAAAGGACTGATGGACTTGCAGCTGATCGCGCATGAGGTCATGGGCGATGCCTTTGTAGTCAAATGCCCAGCGCGCTGCTTGCCAAAATTTGGGATTGCCCAAGGCTGTGCTCGCTTTGGTATTAAACATGAGATAATACACGGTGGCATACGGCAGCGATTCGGTTGTCACCCCGGCTTGATGAGCGAGTGAATGGATCTGATCAGCACCTAAGTTTTGTGCAATGTCGGCGTCACCTTGTTCTAATAGCAGTTGTCGAGTCGAGGCATCGGGGACATTTTTAATCAGTATCATCGGCGTTTTGGGCGCGCCGTCAGGCGAACTTGGGTTAGCCGCTAACAGCAACACTTTGTGGGGCACATAACGTTTGATGATATAACTACCGCTACCTGCTGAGTGGGTTTTGAGCCAATAGCTGGCGAGGTCACTGTTTTGTGCATGACTCATGGCGACTTTTTTATCAATAATTGAGGCCACTGGTGCTGATAATACCGCTAGCGCGACCTGTGGGCTGATCGCCTTGTTCCAACTGATGGTGACTTGGTGTAGGCCGGTTTTTTTCACAAATTGATGGACGTTTTTAGCTGTCCAACCTAATTGCGCCAGAATAAATGCTGGTGATTGGTTGAGCTCTATCACGCGGGTGAGAGAAAAGATCACATCTTCGGGTCGCACTGCATTGCCACTGGCAAAAGTGGCATTGGGTTTGAGATCAAATACAATTTTGTGCGCGGCTGAATGCCACGAACGCGCTAACCCAGCAATGAGTTGGGTGGGTTCAGTGGGGCTGGGTTGCACAAGCCGCTGGTAGGTATTGTAAAAACTCTGCACGGATGACAGCTCAAACCCCGTTCCTGGATCGAGACTGATAATATCATCTAGCGATTGGGCAACCACAAGCACCCCTTTTGGGGTCTTTGCGTAAGCTGTGATGCTGGCATTGCAAAGGATCAACACAATCGCGATAAATAGTTTCTGCATAACAAATCCCTGTTGACAAACTAATGTGCTAGTTTAAGCAGCTTTTATGCTAAATGAAATTTATAATAATTTGTTTTTTATACCAAATTCTTATGTTTTATAGATGTTTTGGCAGCAAGTTCGGGCACTGCACTATAGCGGTTGCTACTGGCAATACGCCCTTGCTTCATTGTCACGGCGTGATCACACATGTAATCGATCACATCAGGATCATGGCTAACTAGTATCATGGTCAGATCGTAACGTGCCTTGAGCTCATTGAGGAGGTTTAAAATTTCGGCTTGTACTGACATATCAAGTGCTGAAGTGGGCTCATCGAGCAGCAGTAACTTCGGCTCAAGCAGTAGAGCGCGAATAATTGCAACCCGCTGGCGCTGACCGCCAGATAGCTGGTGAGGGTAGCGATCGAGCATCGATTCAGTGAGCCCTACTTGGCGAAAGCCATCGCGCAAACGATCATCGATATCTTTGACTGCGAGTAATTTTAGCGGTTCGCTCAGAGTTCGCCGCAAGCGATGTTTAGGATGCAACGAGGCGTAAGGGTCTTGAAACACCATCTGCACGCGCCGACGCAGATCACCGGTGAACGGTTTGCCAGGCGTGAGTGATTGCCCGAGCATGGTGATGGCGCCGTTCCAATGCGGATTTAGCCCTGCAAGGGCCCACAAAAGAGATGATTTGCCACAACCTGAAGGTCCAACTAAACCAAAGCATTCACCGGCTTGCACTTGTAAGTTCACATCATGTACCACGGTATTGTGCTGGTGGCCTTGGACATGAGTCACACTGACTTGGTTCAGTTCAAGCTGTGCCATTTTGTTTCTCCAACTCGGCGCGATCTAAAGTAGGTAACGGCTGACCGCGCTTACTGATATGTGGCCGACATGACCAAAGGGTACGGGTGTAGGGGTGAGTGGCACGTGAAAGCTCATTGGCTGCCAGGCGATCGACCAGCTGGCCTTGATACATCACTAATACCCGCTCACTGTAATTAGCCACCTGCTCAAGATCATGGCTAATCAGCAATAAGCCCATGTCGCGTTGATCGACTAATCGGTAGATAAGTGCTAGCACTTGGTCGCGAATGGCGTGATCAAGTGCCGATGTCGGTTCATCGGCAATCAGTAGTTTTGGATCATTAATCAGAGCCATCGCGAGCATGACTCGCTGTCCCATCCCTCCGGAGAGTTGATGCGGGTACATTTTGCTGAGCGCTGATGGATTAGGTAAGCCAACAGCCGCGAGCATTTCTTCAACTTTTTCACGCCGTTCATGGCGACTTAAGTGTTGATGCAATACCAGTGGCTCAGCCACCTGTTTACCAATGGTATGGGAGGGATTGAGCGCATATTTGGGATCTTGCAGCACCATCGCTACATCATTTCCGCGCAGCGCATTCCATTGTTGCTGTGAAAAATCTAAAATAGGTTGTTCCAGCAGCGTCAATGTGTCAGCGATCGGCGTTAATGTCGCGGGTAGTAATCCCATCAAGGTGCGGGCCGTTAATGACTTACCAGAGCCTGACTCACCGACCAGCGCGACACGTTCGCGACCGATTGAAAAATCGATCCCTTTGACCAGTTCACTGCCATCTTGTAAGCAAATTCGCAGCTGTTTTACATCAATCAGTTGTTTATTGGCCATGTCGTGGGTCCATTTTATCTCGCAGTCCGTCGCCAAGTAGATTAAATGCAAGGCTGGCTAATAGAATCGCTAACCCGGGTACCGCAGCTACCCACCAGTGGTCAAAAATAACGCGGCTGCCACTGGCGACCATCGATCCCCATTCAGCCGTGGGAGGTTGGATCCCCATGCCGAGAAACCCCAGCCCAGCTGCCGCTAAAATAATACCGCCTAAATTGAGTGCGGCTCGAATCACTGCGCTCGGTAGCGTTAATGGCAATATATGGCCAAAAATCAGTCGCCAACCGTCAATGCCTTGCATCTTCGCCGCAGCAAGATAATCACTCCGGCGCAAGGCTAACGTTTCGGTGCGCGCTTGACGAGCAAATGAGGGCCAACTGGTAAAGGCTAGTGCTAGCGCGCCATTGAGTAGCCCTGGTCCTAAGATAGATACCAATGCCAGCGCAATCACTAAACTGGGTAGAGACATCACAATATCAGTGATACGCATTAGAACACGCTCGATCCAACCGCCCAAATAACCCGCACAAATGCCCACCATCAACCCAATTGGAACGGTTAAAATAACCACTAATGAGACTAGAACTAGCGTAGGCCGAGCACCGAATAATACCCGGGAGAAGAGATCGCGGCCAAAGCGATCCGTGCCAAACCAATGCTGAGCATCTGGCGCCATTAATCGTTGGGCAATATGTTGAGCATTGGGGTCGTAACTGGTCAGCCATGGCGCAAATAGCGCCATAACAATCAGTATCGCGACCAAGGTTAGCCCGATATTGAATGTATTCAACCAGTGCAGTACATATTTGCGCGTTGTCAAAGAAGTTGGTGTTGTCATCGTGTTCTAGGATCCACCCATCGAGTTAGCGTATCAGAGAGCGTATTCAGTAATACAAAACAGGTGCCAATCAGCAGTGTTGAACCAAGTATCGCTGGGGTATCAGAGGCAAATAGGGCTTGGGTCAGGTAGCGGCCAAGGCCTGGCCAAGCAAAGACGGTTTCAGTTAAAACGGCCCCCTCAAGTAGACTGGTATAAGAGAGTGCTAAAATAGTAATCAACGTTCCTAGTACATTCGGGAAAATGTGGTGACACAAAATACGCAGGCGACTAGCACCTTTGGCTTTAGCTAACACCACATATTCTTTATTGCTCTCTTCTAGCATGGCGGCGCGCAGTAAGCGCGTGATTGAAGCCATCGACAGTAATGCGAGTACCGCCATAGGCAGCCACAGATGAGCGATAGCATTGCGCAATATTGCCGGATCGCCGCTTCGCAGCGCATCAATCAGAATAAAGCCACTATTTTGTGTCATGGTGTAGGTATAAATATCATCTAAACGCCCAGGACCTGCTGACCAGTGAAGCCGCGCATAAAAGAGCAGTAACCCGAGTAGTCCTAACCAAAATACAGGGACTGAATAGCCTAATAAAGAGATGAGCCGCGCCAGATGGTCGCTGATGCTACCTGGTTTATAGACCGCAACCATAGCCAATAAAATGCCAAATAATGCACCAAAGAACATCGCACTGGTAGCCAGTTCAAAGGTGGCAGGAAAAGCACTTAATAGGTCATGGATAACTGGCTGTTGGGTAATCATGGAGGTGCCTAAATCGCCATGAGCTAAGTGTTCTAAATAGCGCCAAAATTGCACAGGTAAGGGTTGATCAAGACCAAGCTGATGGCGTGCCTGCTGATAAGTGGCTTGGCTGGCGTGATCACCGACCAATTGTAACGCAGGGTCAATCGGCGCTGCCCGTGAAAGGGTAAAGGTAAAAACCAATAACCCTAATAGCGTACAGACCAATGAAATTAAGCCACTACTAAGCGAGCGGCTACGACGTAACCACGATCGGCGCTGCGCACCGATCGTTTGTCCATGTTCAGTCATTATTTATATACGTTCTGATAGAAAACCATGTCCGGCGTAATCCCCTGTAGATAGCCTTTCACATCATCACGCATTGCGACCAGTTTTTTGTTCTGTAGCCCTAACACAAAGGGTGAACTGGCGCGCACTTTGCGCTGTAGCTGCTGATACATTTCAACGCGTTTCGCTTCATTGGTTTCTGCGCGTGCAGCCAGAGTCAGTTTATTCAGTTCGGGTGTTTGCCAATTGGCGCGCCATGCCAATGTTTTACTGCCATTATTGGGGTTATAGGCAAAGGCTGATGCATTGGTATTTGGATCGAAATAATCAGGTCCCCAAGAGGTGAGATCCGCTTCATAGTGATGCTGTTTTACATCATTTGAAACCTGTGAGCTCACACCTGGAACCACCTCAACTTGAATACCCGCTTTGGCAAAACTTGCTTGCAGTGCTTGGGCAATATCTAAATAAGGTGGCTGGTTGCTGACCACCAGTTTAAAGTGAGGGTTAGTGATCCCAGCTTTTTTCAAAATTGCTTTGGCTTTTTCAGGATCGTAATGATAAGGCTGATCGGTGAGCGCACCTTTAAAACCAACTGGTAAAAATGACTGCTGAACTTGGAATTGCCCTTTGAGAAGATCTTTGGCGATACCTTTATAATCAAATGCCCAGCGAGCGGCTTCCCAAAACTTAGGATTGCCTAATGTAGGATTATTCTTCGCTGTGGTATTAAACATTAAGTAAAAGATTGAGGCATAAGGCAGTGCTTCGGTGCGAATACCCGGTTTGCTTTGCAACGTTGCAAATTGGTCACTCCCCAGGTTACGAATCAGATCGGCATCACCTTGCTCAAGTAGCAGTTCGCGTGTGGCTGCATCGGGTACGTTTTTCAGCAGCAGGTATTTCATTTTCGGCGGCCCGGCTGGCGAGCGATCATTCGCCTGCATGAGCAATACTTGATGCGGCTTATAAAGCTTAATTTTAAATGGACCACTTCCCGCAGAGTGTTGATTGAGCCATTGATGCCCAAAATCGTCATTTTGCGCATGTGCCATGACCGTTTTTTCATCGACAATTGATGAGACGGGTGCGGACAAAAGGCTTAACACAAATGAGGGGCCGACATCCACATTCCAACTAACTTTTACCTGATGAGGGCCCACTTTGTGCAAATGGCTGTCAACATTACTTTTATCCCAGCCGAGCTGAGAGAGAATAAATGATGGCGCTAAGTTGAGTTTGACCACACGACTTAAGCTAAAGATCACATCCTCAGGACGAATCGGGTTGCCACTGGCAAAGGTGGCACCTTGGCGCAGGGTAAAGGTCAAACTATGCTGGCTGGCTTGCCAGCTACTGGCCAATGTGGGTACTAATTGAGTGGGTTTATGCGGGTTGGATTGCACCAAACGTTGATACAGGTTAGTGAAACTTTGTACCGAACTTAGCTCAAAGCCTTGTGCTGGGTCAAGACTGGTTACATCATCTAACGATTGAGCCACTACAAAGGTATTTGCCGGTGTTTTAGCATTTGCCGTGAGCAACCCACTGGCACACATCAATAAACTGGCAGCAAGTAATTTTTTCATCATGATCAAATCCCTGTCATTTTTTGAGCTAGTGTAAGGGAGTCATTCCCTTAGTTAAAGTTATAAATACATATTGTTAATAACTATATGTTATATGGTTATAACTTAGTATAAGCATACCTATTCGAGAATAGTGCTAAAACTTGATTGTGGCTAGCGATATCCCTCAGTTTATAGCTATAATATAACTCTCTGAATAACAAGTGATATTTTTATCCGTAGTGATGGTTTGAGCCGTTATTTAGGTACTATTTAGGCTGCTTATTTATCTATTTACATCGTTATTTTGTAACGCTCAGCTATGCTAGTAAATGACAATCAAGTTACTGAATAGGCTTGTTAATCGTAAGATGCACCCCCGAAAGGAGAATAGCGATGAAAAGTTGGCGTTGTTGGCCATTGTTCTTGTTGGGAATCTGGGTCGGGTCTGTGCAAGCATCAGCGCCAGTGGTTTTAACCATCTCCGGTCATATTCAGGCGAAAAATGGTAGTCACCGCGTTGATTTTACCGTAGCTGATCTGCAAAAATTGCCGCAACAACGTTATCGGACTTTGAATCCATGGGTGAGCACGCCTCATACTTATCAAGGTCCGCGTCTTACTGATCTACTCAAGCGGGTTGGGGCTCACTCACAAAAACTGACCTTAGTTGCACTCAATGATTATCGACTCGATTTGAATTTGACCGATATCCGTAAATATCAGCCAATTGTTGCATGGTCTGATAATGGTCAACAGATGTCGCTGCGAGAGCATGGTCCCCTTTGGTTAATGCTCCCCGTATCGCAATACTCAGAACTCAAAGCGAGCCGCTATAATCAGTATATGATTTGGCAGCTACGCCAGATTATAGTGCAAAATTAATGATACTTATTCGGCAAATAAAACGTTGGGAATTGCAACCTATCGTAGTGATGGCAACCATCATTGGTTTTATTCTGTGTGGAACTATTAGCGCATTTAAAGCGTATCAAAGTGCTGAGTTAATTCGAATGTTGCCCAATACATCTGTTTGGGGGTTGGTGCAATTGCAAGAAGAGCATAGACGGTTCATTAATACCCTCAAGTTATATCAATATAAAGGGGTTAGTAAGCAACAATTATTGTTTCGTTACAATATATTATGGAGTCGCTTTCCGATCTTACTTAAGGGCAATGATGCTGCCGATTTAAACAGCATTTCCGGTGGTAAGGCGCTGGTGAGAGATATGTTTGCTGAAATTCAGCGCATCGAACCCATGCTTGATGGTTTACCGCAAACCACGATTGACCTTCCCAAAGTGTTGCACTGGCTAGAAAGTTTTAGCGCGCCTGTGAATGTGTTAGTTAATCGCGAATTTCATCGTAAACAAGATTTACGTGCCCAACTTAAACAACAATTACGGGCGCAACAACGAATATTAAATGCTTCCCTATTAGGGCTGGCACTCTCATTTTTGTTGCTGTTAGCGGTATTTTATCGCCAAACTAACCGATTTGTATGGCTTAAAAACCATGATTCTTTAACTGGCTTAGCTAATCGAGAGGCATTGGAGCAATTATTGCAACAGCGCTTAGATGAGCAGATGCGGGTTGATCTGTTTGGGATGGTGTTCCCCTCCCTCGCTGCGGTGATGGGCAAATTGACAATGTCGCAGTCACGCCAACTGACAGAGCAAATTGCCTTGGAGTTAAAGCGGTTACAAAGTGACGATATCTTAACTATTGCACGATTGGGGGAAAATCAGTTTGTCGTTGTCAGTAATAGCCTTGTGAGCGTGCAAGAGATGATAGAACGATTGCAGCAAATTCAGACGTCATTCACCATTGCGGGTCATTTGTATCAATTGCCGTTACAAATTGCGATCGTAACTGGGCAAGATCAGTGCTATCAGTCAAATCAACTGTTAGCGTATTTGGCCCAAGCCTTTTTGCAATCCCAGCAACGTAATGAGCGGGTGCACTATTTTCGCCGTGATAAAGCGCGAGAACAGCTGCGTTGGCAACAATTGGCCGATGATTTTCCGCAAGCATTGCAAGCGCGTAAGTTGGAATTATTATACCAACCAGTGATGCGTTTTAATCGTGATATTCCCGAGGCATTGCAACTTCGGCTGCGTTGGGTGCACCCTGAATTAGGTCGGGTTGAGCATCAATCTATTATCGCGTTAGCCGAACATACCGATTTACGTGAACGCCTAAGTCTGTGGTTCTTTGAGCAAACCATTGAACAACATTGTCAGTGGTTACAGCGTTATGATCAACGCTTGCTGTTGCTCTTGCCATTTCCACAGTGTTGGTTAGATGATGCAGTGATAGGGCAGCTTAATATGCAGCTATTGAAGTCAAAGCTTGCCATGTCACAGTTGCTTGTAGCGGTGCATGATACTGGCAAGGTGATGGTTGCTCATTCACATCATCAACTTAAAATGTTGCGTCAACAAGGTTTTCAAATCGTGATTGATGATGTGTTGGAGTATGCAATGAATTGGCAAAAATTACTTTGGTCACGGTTCGATTTTATCAAGTTGACGGCACCATTATGCGCTGATTTAACCCATCCCCAACACCAATATCAACTGGAAGCCTTGGCGCAATTTATAAGCCATCTGAAGCGGCAGATTATCTTCGAAGGTGTGAGCAATCGCGATCAGTTGCAATTGATCAAAGCCGTGATGCCGCAAGCGTTTGTATGCGGCGCAGTATTTGCACCGTATATGAATGTGGCACAGACGGAAAAATACCTCCAAGAGCAATCCACTTAAACCTGCTTATTTGGGCCAGTCTGATAGCGGGATTGCTCGATACGATGTCTCGTGGTTATCCTAAATGTTGCTTAAAACTGGCCAGCGTTTTATGCGCCAGTTCAATTTTGACTACGAGAGGCTCTAAAATCGCAATGAATTGCGCCTCATTGTCGCTGTCTTGTAAAGCGAGCAGATCATTGGCCAACTCTTCTACGTAAGGCAGAAAGTGGTCCGATTCACTGGTAAACGGGCTGTTATCAACGAAAATTTTATCAAACTGACCTAATCCATCAGCTTGTTGCTCGTTAATAATGCGATCGGCATCGACGGCTTTGTGGTAGATCGCTTTGATATTGACCTGTAGCTGTTCTATAACGTTTTGTTGATTCATCGTCTCTATTTCTAATAGTTATGTAGTAAGAAGTACTTGGCCGAGCCAAACGTATCACTGTTTAGCTATTATAACATGGCTTAAACCGAGATCTTGAGGTGTCTTACTTGGTTTGTGCGCTTCTTCGCGAACCAGCCGAGGGATCAAGAAACCCGGCAATTCACTATGTAGCTGGCGCATTAGCGCGACGGCGCGCTCATGCGGCACATCAAAATGCGCAGCGCCACTGACTTTGTCGAGTTGATGCAAATAATACGGCTGAATATCGGCATCAAATAGCGCTTCGCTAAGTTTTGCAAGCGTGGTGACATCGTCATTAACTTTTGCCAGTAAAACGCTTTGATTGAGCAACCATACCCCGGCTTGACGTAAAGGCGCAAGAGCCTGACGAAACACCTCGGTGACTTCATTGGGGTGATTGACATGGGTAACGACCACAGTTTTTAAACGACAGTCTGCCAGTAATGAAATCAATTCAGGAGTGATGCGACTGGGGAGCACTACCGGCAGACGGGTGTGAATTCGTAGCCGTTTTAGATGCGGGATCGTCTCCAAGGCATGGATGAGCTTACCTAGATGATGATCATTGGCCATCAATGGATCGCCGCCAGAGAAGATCACTTCATTGATCTGCTTTCGCTCATTGATGTAGTCGATTGCTGCTTGCCAACCGTGGCTCCCTGGGGCATTGTCCTGGTAGGGAAAATGTCGCCTAAAGCAATAGCGGCAGTTGATTGCGCAGCCTCCGCGAACAATCAGCAATACTCGATTGTGGTATTTATGCAGTAACCCCGGAGCAGGGCCTTGCTGCTCTTCTAATGGGTCGATGCTATACCCACTAACTTGTTTAAACTCATCAGATAGTGGCATCACTTGGCGCAGTAATGGATCATGCGGGTTGCCATGCTCCATTAACGAGACAAAATAACGAGGGACGCGCAGCGCAAATAATTGACGCGCACGGGTGTGCTCTGCATAGTTTTCAGGGATAAGGCCCACTGCTCGAAGCAGTTCATTGGGATCAGTTATCACATCTGCGAGCTCTTTTTGCCAATTCTTATGCAAAGAATGGCCGTTTCGGGTTACAATTTGCGGCATTTGAAAAACGAATAATTGGTGTAAGAGGATAAAATGGCAACATATAGTACCAATGAATTCCGTTCTGGCCTAAAGATTATGCTCGATGGTGAGCCTTGTTCTATTCTGGAAAACGAATTCGTCAAACCGGGGAAGGGTCAGGCATTTAGCCGCGTAAAGATTCGTCGCTTATTGTCGGGGAAAGTGTTAGAAAAAACCTTCAAATCAGGTGATACAGTTGAAGGTGCTGACGTTATGGATATGGAAATGGCCTATCTGTATAACGACGGTGAATTCTGGCATTTTATGGACAATGCAACGTTTGAACAGATCTCTGCCGATGCAAAGGCCGTGGGTGATAACGCCAAATGGTTAGTTGAGCAAGATATCAGCACTATTACCACATGGAATGAGTCACCTATTGCCGTAACGCCTCCCAACTTTGTTGAGCTGGAAGTGACCGAAACCGACCCCGGCCTCAAAGGTGATACGGCTGGCACCGGTGGTAAACCTGCGACTTTAAGCACTGGCGCGGTGGTTCGCGTCCCATTATTTATTCAGATTGGTGAAGTGATTAAAGTTGACACGCGTAGCAGTGAGTACGTTAGTCGCGTCACTAAATAAGCGAGTGTCGTCTTGTACAATCGCCCGCTCTTTGTGAAGCGGGCTTTTTTATGATGATGTGCAGACGTTAGGCGCTTAGTAGCTGGAGCAGTAATACGGCTGTGGCAATTGTGACCACAAGGGCGATGCCATAGCATACTAGCTTATACGCCATCGTGGTTTTCACGCCGATATCATGTAAGCCATGATAAATTCGATGCATGCCATGCCACATCGGCAAACTGATCACAATCAACAAGACCAATGCGCCCAGCCAATGTCCGGCCAGAAAACTGGCGCGCTCGAAGCTGTATTTATTGCTATCAAAAGCCCCTAGCGGGATCAATAGTCCAGTAATTAAAATACAAACAGGCGTTAAGATGGCGGCGACCATTCCACCCGCACCAAATAATCCCCAAAAAATAGGTTCGTTAGAACGTTTCATCATTTTCTCCTATATCGCCACGATCGCGAGTACGATGACACTGACCACAATTAGTAATCCATACATGGCTTTGATAATGACACTGTCGGCCAGACGTTTACCGCCTAACCAAATATCCGCCGCTTTTGGGGCCAATTCAAACCAAGTCACACTATGATAGAGTACCCAAACTAGCGCGATCAGATGAAAGATGATCGCTACCGGACTTTGCATGGCATGCAACCAGTTGGCAAATGTGGCGGGTCCTTGCGCAAGGCGAAATAGACCTGTTAGTAACACCAAACTGTAAATGACGGTGGCGATCGACGAACCTTCACGGATCATATATTTGATATAAAAAGTGTTCTTCAGCCACCAACTGGTTTTGATGGGGCGAACATAGGGTTGACGGATTGACATGATTAACTCCCCGGTTTCAATAAGTTGATGAGGTAATCCTTGCTGCTGGCTACTTTGCCTAACTGGATGGCAGCTGCAGGGTCGACGTCTTTGGGACACACTTGCGAGCAATAACCGACAAAGGTACAGCTCCATACCCCCTCTTCTTGATTGAGTACCTCCATACGCTGTGCTTTGCCCTCATCGCGGCTATCCAAGTTATAGCGATGCAGCAATGCTAATGCTGCAGGGCCGGTAAATTTGGGGTTCAGTCCATATTGCGGGCAGGCGGCATAACATAAACCACAATTAATACACATGGAAAACTGCTTATAGCGGGCTAGCTGCGCGGGTGTTTGAGTGGTACAGCCATCTTCTATTCGACGCGGTGTTTTGGTAATGATGTAAGGTTTAACCGCCTCTAGTTTGGCGACAAAGTCGGCCATGTCTACAACAAGATCTCGTTCAACCGGGAAATTAGCCAGAGGCTCAACAGTCATCTGGCCACTTTTTTGATAATCTCTCAGGAAGGTTTTACAGGCTAATTTGGGCGTACCATCCACCATCATGCCGCAACTGCCACAGACCGCCATACGGCACGACCAGCGGTAGGCGAGGGTAGAATCGAGATGATCTTTGATGTAGCCAAGCGCATCAAGTAGCGACATTTCAAGGCGAAATGGTACCTCAAAGTCTTGCATTACCGGCTCGTTGTCTTGGCCGGGGCGATAGCGCTGTACATGTAAGGTGATAGATTCAGTCATGATGAGGGCCCTCTTGATGGCTGTGTTGCTTCTCACCGGCGGCACCATACGAGCGAGTTGCAGGCTGGGATTTGGTGATATTGACTGATGAATACTCGATGGTTGGTGCTTGGTTGGCTTGATAATAAGCCAGCGTATGTTTTAAATAACGCTCATCATCGCGTTCGCTGTAGCCGTCAATACGTTGATGGGATCCGCGTGACTCTTTACGATGCAGTGCTGAGACTGCCATTGCTTCGGCGACATCCAGCAGATAACCCAGCTCAATGGCATATAACCACTCGGTGTTATAAACATCACATTGGTCAGTGAGTTTGATATGTTTATAGCGTTCTTTGAGCTGAGCTAAGGTATCAATACTTTGCTGCATCCCTTCGGCTGTGCGATAAATTCCGACGCCAGCTTCCATGCTCTCGCCCATTTCATTGCGGATCGCGGTTGGATCTTCGCTGGCATCGGTTTTTTTCAGCGCCAGTGCGCGCTGCAAGCTTTCGTTTGCCATTGCAACCAATGGCGCACTATCGCCTAGTGTTTGCTCCTTGGCGTAATGGGCCGCTTGTTCACCGGCGATAGCGCCAAAGACCACAATTTCGCTCAGTGAGTTTGAACCTAAACGGTTTGCCCCATGAATACCGACTGATGCACATTCGCCGACGGCAAATAACCCTTCCATGCTGGTGGCACAATGGCCATCGGTAGCAATTCCTCCCATCGTGTAGTGCACGGTTGGACGCACTGGGATCGGTTCTTTAATTGGATCAACCCCCATATAGGCTTTGGCTAACTCACAGATAAATGGGAGACGCTCATTGAGATAGGCTTCACCCAAATGGCGCAGATCAAGGTTGACATAATCACCGAGCGGGCCTTGAATGGTGCGGCCTTTTTGCGCTTCTTGCCAGAAACTTTGACTCAGCCGGTCGCGTGGGCCCAGCTCCATATATTTATTTTTAGGTTGACCAATAGGCGTTTCTGGTCCCAGACCGTAATCTTGCAGATACCGATAGCCATCTTTATTGGTTAATATTCCCCCCTCACCGCGGCAACCTTCAGTCATTAAGATCCCCGTGCCAGGAAGGCCGGTTGGGTGATATTGCACAAATTCCATATCGCGTAGAGCCACACCATGGCGATAGGCTAGTGCCATGCCATCACCGGTGACAATTCCACCGTTGGTATTATAACGATAGACCCGTCCTGCGCCACCCGTGGCAATCACCACAGTTTTAGCTTGAATCAATTTGGCTTCATGTTCCATCAAGTCGATGGCCAGCACCCCTTTGACTTGATTATCTTCACAGATAAGATCCAATACAAAATGTTCATCAAAGCGGTGAATAGAAGGGTATTGTGTTGAGGTTTGAAAGAGGGTGTGCAAAATATGAAAGCCACTTTTATCGGCGGCAAACCAAGTACGTTCTATTTTCATACCACCAAAACGGCGTACATTGACCGAACCATCTGGCTTGCGAGACCACGGGCAACCCCAATGCTCCAGTTGGATGAGCTCTTTAGGGCAGCGCTCAACAAATTCCTCGACCACATCTTGCTCGCACAGCCAATCACCACCTGAAACTGTGTCGTCGAAATGATTGTCAAAACTATCATGATCTTGCACGACAGCCGCAGCGCCACCTTCGGCAGCGACGGAATGGCTACGCATCGGGTATACTTTGGAGATTAAAGCGATATTTAGATCAGGATTCGAGCGGGCTATCTCAATGGCGCAGCGCAAACCTGCTCCTCCCGCACCAATGATCGCAACATCCGTTTGAATGACTTTCACGGCAAGGCTCCTTCATGGTTTAATTGATAATATTGTGGCCTGATGGCGGGTAGGCTTGTTGATTAAGGTCAACTCTTTGTTGTTCATTTGAATAGTGTATGCAGAAATGCGGCCTGTATAGACAATTTGTAGATAATTTTGGTGTTAAGGACCCTTTATGAATCACCCTGTTTCGCTCAACCTGTGGCAACCGACAGCTAGTATTGAAACACTGCGTCGTCGAAGTGCATTAACTCAGCGTATTCGCCAATTTTTTGCCGACCGAGGGGTCTTAGAAGTGGATACACCCGCGATGGGCGCTTTTGGCGTGACAGATCTGCATTTACATAACTTTAGCACCAAGCTTTTAGGGCCAGCGGCGCCCCATGGCCAGACACTCTATTTACAAACCTCACCTGAGTTTCATATGAAACGGCTTTTGGCAGCGGGCAGCGGTGCAATCTATCAAATTTGTAAGAGTTTTCGCAATGAAGAGGCTGGGCGACTGCATAACCCAGAATTTACCATGCTCGAGTGGTATCGGCCCGGTTTTGATCATCATCAACTGATGGATGAAATGGACGCGCTTTTGCAGCAGTTACTCGATTGTGAGCGCGCTGAACGGTTCAGTTATCAGCAAGCTTTTGTGCATCATCTAGGGCTGGATCCACTGAGTGCCAGCGATGCTGAGCTTAGCAAAGCGGGTGAGCCGTTTGGTATCACGGAGCTATTAGAGCAAGAGAGCAATCGAGATAGCCAACTACAACTGTTATTTGCTGTCGGTATTGAGCCGCAAATTGGCCAGCAGCGCCCATGTTTTATCGACTGTTTTCCAGCCAGCCAAGCTTCATTGGCACGCCTTTCAAGCCAAGATCCACGCGTAGCAGAACGATTTGAAGTGTATTTTAAGGGCATTGAACTGGCCAATGGTTTTCATGAATTAGCCGACGGTGCTGAGCAGCGCCGCCGCTTTGAGCATGATAACAGTTTGCGCGAAGCAAATGGGCTGGTGGCGATGGGTATTGATGAACGGTTGCTAGCCGCGCTTGACGCTCCGTTACCTGATTGTGCCGGGGTAGCCTTAGGTCTTGATCGGGTATTTATATTGGCTCTGGATCAAGAACGGATTGCCCAAGTCATTAGTTTTGGTCATGAACGGGCGTAATGAGTTTTTTTAAAGCCGCCGTTCGCACGCTGTGTGAACTAGTCGCCAATGAGGGGGCGTTAGATAGTCGCTTTTTACCTGCACCAACTGGTTTGGCGGGGATCATGGCGCAAAAAAGTTATCAACGCACCAAGGCGCATGATTATCAGCGAGAGGTGAAACTAACCGGTCGCTGGCAAGCGTGTGGCGGTGAACTCAAGCTGCAAGGGCGCGCCGATGGTGCGGGTGTAACCGCGGCTGGGCTTGACTATTTAGAGGAGGTTAAAACCCTCAAAATCACGGCTGAAAATCTTCCGCCAGCGGCCCATTCTCGCCATTTTGCTCAGTTACAAGTCTATGCTTATTTGTGGTGTGAGCAACATGGCTGCCCAAGTGTCGCGATGCATCTAACCTATTTAGATGAATCGGCGAAGGTGCTCGATTGTCAGCGCCAAGAGTATATCCATTTGCGCGATCGAAGCCGTATCGAGACGTGGTTTGAGCGCTATTGGAATTGGATGAACCGGTATCAGCAACTGATCAGCGCGCGCGATGAATCGCACCAAAAACTTGCTTTTCCTTACTCACAGTTTCGTCCAGGCCAACGCCGTTTTGCCGCAGGAGTGTATCGCACCATTGAGCAAGGTCAACAACTGTTAGCTGAGGCGCCCACTGGGATTGGTAAAACACTCGCGACGCTTTATCCCGCTGCTCGTCAGTTAGGAACAGTGATCGATAAAATTGTTTATTTGAGTGCTAAAAATAGCTTGCAGCAGTTAGCCCAAACCACCCTGCAAACGATGCAACAGCAAGGCGCCGCGTTACGTGTTATCACACTTAGCGGAAAGCAGCGGGCCTGTTTAAACCCAGGCGCTGCTTGTCAGGCGAGTTGCCCTTATGCTGAGCATTTTTATGCGCGCTATGAGGCGTTGTCCGTCACTCTATTGCAGCAGCCACAATTAACTCGTGAGTACTTAGCCAAGATTGGTCAAGAGCAGCAAATATGTCCTTATTATTTAGCCATGGCGCTGTCGCCTTGGTTTGATGTGATTATTGCTGATTACAATTATGGATTAGATAGTGAAGGCTCTTTGAGCTGGTTAGTCGAGCCGACTGGCGGGCGTTATGCACTGTTGGTGGATGAAGCTCATAATGTCAGTGAGCGCGCGCGCGGGCTTTATAGCGCGGCGTTAAGTCTGTCGCAGCTTAAACAGGTGATTAAATTAGATCTTCCAGATGGCGTGGCCAAACGCCTAAAGGCGCTGCGCCGAGAACTTAATCGCTTGATCAACCATGATTTAACGACTCATTTGTTGGTTACGATTGCTCCCCCAGCGGCACTGCTAAGGCAAGTTGGACACAGTATTCAAGTGATCGAGCAGCAATTGGCTGAGACGGGCCGAGTTAGCGAGCCATTACTGGACCTCTATTTTCAGCTTTATCGTTTGCGCGAGCGTAGTGAGCACTTTGCGCCGCACTACCAATATCAGTTGCTGCGCAGCGCTGCGACCCTTGCGCCCCATGTACAGCTTAAGTTGACTTGTCTAGATCCTGCGCCAGAGCTTAAAAACCGCTTCGCTAAGGCGCATGCCAGCGTTTTTTTCTCGGCGACATTACAGCCCCTTTCCAGTACTGCCCAGGCTCTCGGGTTAGATGATGGTCACTATCAGTTATGCCTGCCCAGTCCATATCGCAGTGAACAGCAAGGGGTGTGGCTGGTGAGCGATATCAATACACGCTATCGGCAGCGGGAACAGAGTTATGCTCATCTGGCGCGGTTAATCGAGTGCAGTTTTGCCAGCCAGCAGCGTAATCAGTTGGTATTTTTCCCTTCATTTGCTTATTTGCAGGCGGTCGCTGAGCGACTTGATGAACGCTTGCCGCTGTTGATCCAGCAACGAAAGATGGATGATGGTGCGCGGGAACAATTTTTAGTCGAACTGGGTGCACCACAGACACCTTCGTTGGGATTATGCGTGTTAGGTGGGATCTTTGCTGAAGGTATCGACTTGCCCGGGCAGCAGTTAGCCAGTGTGATGATTGTCGGAGTGGGGCTGGCGCAGTTTAACCCGTCTAACCAACAGTTAGAGCAATTTTTAACGGCGCGTGGCGAGGATGGCTTTGCGCTTGTGTATCAATATCCTGGCATGCAGCGCGTGATTCAAGCGGCAGGAAGGGTGATTCGCACTCAGCACGATTGGGGTACAGTGATTCTTGTCGATGAGCGTTATCGGCAGCGCGATTATCAACGGTTACTGCCAGCGCATTGGCGCTGGCAGATGTGCGGGGCAGCGCAATTGCCGCTGCAATTGCAAACTTTTTGGCAGCACTAATCGTGAGAACGCACACTCGCCAGCATTTCTCCCATGCGAGTCACTTCACCTTGGCGAACCGTATTAGCAAAATCGATAGCATCACGGCCAAACAATAAAATGACGGTGGAGCCCAGTTTAAAGCGGCCCATTTCATCGCCTTTTTTCAAGTTGATTGGCTCTGGATGTTGATAGTTCCAGCTGTTTATCTGCCCACCTGCTGGCGCAATTGTGCCTGCCCAGACTGTTTCAATGCTAGCCACAATCGTTGCGCCTACTAATACCATGGCCATGGGGCCAATTGCGGTGTCAAAGATCGCTATGACCCGTTCATTGCGGGCAAACAGCTCAGGCACATAACGAGCCGTGATCGGATTGACCGAAAACAGCTCACCGGGGACATGGATCATTTCGCGAAGCTGCCCATCAATTGGCATATGAACGCGGTGATAATCTTTGGGGGAGAGATAGACCGTGACAAATGTTCCATCCGCAAACTCATCCGCTAAGCACGATTCGCCACCTAACAATTCCCGAACACTGTAGTCGTGTCCTTTGGCCTGAATGATCCGATCAAAGCGGATCCGGCCTTGTTGACTTACTCGCCCATCAGCGGGTTGCGCCAAGCTCTCATCGCCTTCAATAATTGGGCGAGCATCGGCCTTAAGCGCCCTCGTGAAAAAGGCGTTAAAGGTTAAGTAAGCGCTCGGATTTGGTTCAAGTGCTTCGCTCATATCAACGCGATAACGGCGAATAAATTGTTTAATCAACCATGTCGTTAAACGGCCGGCGCGGGCCGCTGCAAGATACCCAATCAAGCGTGAAAGCAACTGCTTGGGAAGAATGTATTGGAGCGCAACTTGTAATTTTTCAAGCACGTTTTATAGCCTCTTATCAATCAAAATCAATGGGGTGGGATGTGCCGAGTGGGGCGGTTTTGTTCCATACTCTGCAAAATACGCAGATAACTCTGATAGCGACGTTTACTGATACTTCCTTGTTTGAGCGCAGCGATAAATGCGCAGCCTGGGTCGCTTTGATGTTTACAATCACGAAACTTACATAGCCCCTGCAGATTGCGCAGCTCACGAAAACCATCCGTAACTTGTTCTGCTTCTAAGTGCCACAACTGAAATTCCCGAATGCCGGGGGAGTCAATCAGTCGTCCGCCGTCAGGTAATGGATAAAGCCTCGCTGTGGTGGTGGTATGCTGACCTAATCCAGAATTTTCTGAAACAATTTTTGTCTCAGCTTGTATATCCGGTAATAGCGCATTGACCAGTGACGATTTACCCACACCAGATTGTCCAACAAAGACACTGGTTTTATGGTGAAGCTGGGCTTTGAGTTCTTCTAAACCATCTTCACTATGGCTACTGGCCGTGAGAATGGCATACCCTAGGGCACGGTACTCATCTAATATTGGCTCAATGTGCGTGCGCTGCGCGGCATCGAACAGGTCAATCTTATTGAGCAGTAAAATGGGTGTTAGCCCAGTGGCTTCAATTGCGACTAGATAGCGGTCGATGATATCACTGGAAAACTCAGGTTTCAGAGCGCTGACCACAATCACTTGATCAATATTGGCCGCAATAGCCTTGAGTCCATCATAATAATCGGGGCGTTCTAACTGTGATCGACGTTCTTGCACCGCTTCAATGACGCCTTTGATGCCCGAATGGCTTTCATGGCCGCGTCGCCAGCGGACTTCATCCCCGGTAACTAATGAAGAAATGGAGCGGCGAATGTTACAGCGAACTATTTCGCCTGCACCATCAGCCGCTTGAATATCGGCATGTTGGCCAAAGCGGCTCACTACCACGCCATCTTCTGCGGCGCCGAGTTGATCGTCACTCCATTCAAATGCGTCCGTTTGCTTCAGGCGTTTTTGCGCATTGGCTCGCATTCGACGTTGTTGACCCTGATTGAGTCGTTTCTTTTTAGCCACAATTGTCGCTTTTCAATGGTTGGAATAAAGGTCTATCATAGCGCAATTGTGTCTCACAGAAAATTTTAGTGAAAAGGTGAATTATGACGGTAAGTGCAAATAACTTAATTTGGATCGATATGGAGATGACCGGCCTTGATCCATTGCAACACAAAGTGATTGAAATTGCCTCAATTGTTACCGATTCACAGCTCAAAGTGTTGGCTGAGGGGCCCGTAATAGCGATTCACCAAGATGATACAACTTTGGCAATGATGGATGAGTGGTGTACTACCACTCATACTGGTTCAGGGTTGGTGGCACGCGTGCAGCGAAGCCAAATGGATGAACTTGAAGCGGCGCAGCAGACTTTAGCCTTTGTTAGACAGTGGCTCCCTGAGGGCGTTTCGCCGATGTGTGGTAACTCGATTGGTCAAGATCGGCGGTTTATGAGCATTCATCTGCCAGAATTAGAACAGTTTTTCCACTATCGCAATATCGATGTTAGTACCATTAAAGAGCTGGCTCGACGTTGGCGACCTGAGTTGCTCGAGGGCGTGCACAAAACGGGTACGCATTTAGCACTTGATGATATTCGTGAATCGATTGAAGAATTACGCCATTACCAGCAAACGTTTTTCAAATTGAATGGATAATAATCAGTTAGCTTGAAATTGCTAAAAAAAACGAAAAAGGGGGTTGCCAATGGAGAAATTTCTCGTATAATTCGCAGCCCTGTAAGGCATGAGAACTTAGTCTTTTTTGCTATTACAAAGCGGCACTAGCTCAGTTGGTAGAGCGCGACCTTGCCAAGGTCGAGGTCACGAGTTCGAGCCTCGTGTGCCGCTCCAAAATTTATTATAACAGCATTTATGCGGCACTAGCTCAGTTGGTAGAGCGCGACCTTGCCAAGGTCGAGGTCACGAGTTCGAACCTCGTGTGCCGCTCCAAATTTGTTATAACAGTACTTATGCGGCACTAGCTCAGTTGGTAGAGCGCGACCTTGCCAAGGTCGAGGTCACGAGTTCGAGCCTCGTGTGCCGCTCCAAATTTTAATTCTCCACTTCAATTTACCTGCATAATTCAACTTGTAAGATCGCTGTATTTGCTCCGTTTCACTTATCACCAATACCACTCCTTTAAAAGATTTAATAATTGGTTGAAGCTCTATTAGGTCGTCCCGCTGTCGCTGTGAAGTGTCTTTGCAATGCATTATCGTATTACTTTCAGCACGATCAATGTTCGCGATCCATCAGCGTGGATTGAATGATGTTGATAGGTCATGGAATGAAAATCGCACCGCAACTTGCTGATGAATAGTTTTAGAAAGTTTGTGTTCTTTATCTAAGAGTATATTAATTTTTATTATATCGATACAATACGAACTCATTCGTTTTACGGCTATCATCATTAACTCAAAAAGCTGTAAAGGAACGGATATCTAACTGTGTATTTTATTAGGGAAAATAAAATGAACCTAGTTGTTGTGACTTTCGGGGATAATATTGAAAATCACTATCAAGCATCTTTTTCTATTTTAAGTTTTTTGAAAAGCAACGCACTCTCTCGCATTTTTGTTGTGACCGATCGCCCCTCGTTTTATCAGTATTTTGCTAATCGTATTGAACTCATTGTCTTGGAACCTCAACAATTAGTTGATTGGCGAGGTCCACATGATTTCTTTTGGCGTATTAAAATGAAGGCCATTGAGCTAGCTGCTTTGCATTGCAATGGTGATGATCTGCTTTATGTAGATTCAGATACGATATATGTGAAAGGCATTGCTAGCATTGAAAATCATTTAAAAGCTGGAATGGGAGTTATGCATGAATGTGAAGGCGCATTGTCTCAATTGTCTGGCAAAACTCACAAGAATATGTGTAAAACACTGCGTGGGTATGAATACGGTGATCTAACCATCGATGGACAATCTGTCATGTGGAATGCTGGCGTCATTGCCCTTCCTGGGAATAAAGCGATTGAGACGATCCAGTCAGCTATTAATGTGTGCGATGCAATGTGTGAGACATCTTGTCGGCGCCGTCTGTTAGAGCAGTTCGCTTTCTCAGTGGTCATTGAACAACAATTAGGATTACAAGCGGCAACCCAAAATATTGCTCATTATTGGGGGAATAAAGCACACTGGAACGACATGATCCGGTCATTTTTTATGTACTCAATGTTAACCAGGTCAACGCTTGATGAGGATATTGAACGGTTCAGCCCAGATGATTTTATCGTATATCCAACTGTTATCCGCGAGCGAAGTATCAAAGCAAAATTGAATCGACTAGTGGGGAAAATTGCCACCAAAGAAACACGTTTTTCAATCAGTAGCCTGTCTTAGCAATTGAAATATAGTGCAGTGATCATTCAATATGTTATTACGCTGTGATTATCGTTGATAACGCGGTGATTCGAGGTGGGCGAACGGTTGATTAAGCGCATGTAACTGCGAAATGATTTAGCGACCCATAATAGCGGTGATCGATCCGAATAAGATAAGGGATTACAATCTGTCATCCCTTATCTTGGCGAGGTTTTAGAAAAATCCTAAAGGGTTGATGTCATAACTGACGAGCATATTTTTGGTGTGCTGATATTGCTCTCATGTCATTTTATGGGTTTCTTGGCCAATCCCCGATTTTTATAACCACCGACAGCGGCATGGGCAGGGTATTGATGGTCGCAATTTAGCCAAATTCGCCCCGCTTCAATATTGCGCCCTATTCGATAGGCCAAATTTATGTCACGGCTCCAGATGCCTGCGCCTAAGCCGTATCGTTAGCGATCGCTGCTTCATCATCAAAAGTCGTAATCCCAACCACCATCCCAAAGCTCTCCTCTTGGAATACCCGCATATGATTTTGTCCCTTGAGTAAAGTTGGCTGAATATAGAAGCCATCGCTAAAGTCACTGAGGACATTCGCTTTACCATCGATTAGAAACTCTGCGCCTTCACGTCGACCAATCTCCATATAGTGGATGATTTTATCGAATTGTTCCTGTGATGCTTGGGCGCCTATTTTGGGGGGGAATCGAGTGGATTTCCTTGCTTAATCTGCTTGGTCGAGAGCAAAACTCGCTTGATAAATTCATCATACATCGAGCTTTGAATGAGTGCTCGTGATGGATACACACTTCACCTTGGTTAAATAAAGCTAACACTCATCCTTCAACTGCTTTTTGAATGAAGGCTTCTTCTTGCTTTAGGACATCGGCAAAATAAATGTTGGAGGATTTTCCGCCGAGCTCAACGGTGGATGGGATAATATTATCGGCTGCACATTTTAAAATATGTGAGCCAATCAGCGTGGAATCCGTAAACGCGATTTTAGCGATGCGAGGGCTACTTGCTAGTGCTTGATCTGCTTCGTTGCCATATCTGTTGATAATATTGATAACGCCGTTGGGGAAGCGGTCGCCAATGATGCGGATCACTTTTAAAATAGAGGTAGGCGTTTGCTCTGCAGGTTTTAACACCACACAATTACCTGCGGCAAGTGCCGGAGCCAGTTTCCACGCTGCCATGAGGATTGGAAAATTCCATGGAATGATCTGTCCGACCACACCAAGTGGTTCATGAAAATGATAGGAAACCGTGTATTCATCGAGTTCGGCGGCATGGTCTTGCTGAGCTCAAATGCAACCGGTGAAGTAGCGGAAATGGTCGATAGCGAGTGGGATATCAGCGGCTAGTGTTTCTCGAATTGCTTTACTGTTATCCCATGTTTCGGCAACTGCTAACGCTTCTAGGTTTGCTTCGAGACGATCGGTCTTAGCAATCGGTTAGAGCGCCCGGTGACCGATGTTTTTGCCCAGCTAGCCTTGGCGCGGTGGGCGGCATCAAGTGCGAGCTTAATATCTGCATGTGTTGAACAGAGCACTCGACAGAAAATCTGCCCATCGACAGGACTACTATTATTGAAATACTGACCGTTGATTGGGGGAATCCACTCTCCTCTAATATAGTTTTCATATTGGTGTGCAAAGGTCATAAGGCTATTGATTGCCCCTAGTTTGGCGTAAATTATCACCGCTCTCCTTTGTTTTATTTGCTTGTCACATACCTTTTGTTTGTATCTTTGTTGTGTTTATTTTGTTGGTTAAATGAAATATTAAAATTAATTTATATGAAGCGATTTTTTATCATCCGATATGCCACCAATGTTTACTTCTCTGATCTATCACTCAAATTTGTAAGAGTTTTTTGACTTTAAAAAACTAGTGAATAACAATAACTTATTGATTATAAATAGTTATTTTATGTTTATAGTCAGGGGCTATTAATGCGTTCGATAAAATTAATTTGTGGGTTAGTCGTTAGGCGTTTATATCTATACTTCTATTATCAAATATAAAAAGCAGGAGAGAGTGCATGGCTGATATGAGCAAGTGTCCATTTCATCACAGTGCTGGTGGCGGGACGACGAACAAAGATTGGTGGCCAAATCAACTCCGTTTGTCAATTTTGCATCAACATACCCAGAAATCGAATCCTTTAGCGCCTGAGTTTGATTATGCTGAAGCTTTCAAGCATCTTGATTTAGATGCGCTCAAAGCCGACTTGCGTGCATTGATGACTGATTCTCAGGATTGGTGGCCTGCTGACTTTGGTCACTATGGTCCCCTGTTTGTCCGTATGGCGTGGCATAGCGCCGGGACCTATCGTGTGCATGATGGTCGTGGTGGTGGTGGAACGGGGAGTCAACGCTTCGCCCCTCTGAATAGCTGGCCTGATAACGTTAACTTAGATAAAGCTCGGCGTTTATTATGGCCGATTAAACAAAAATATGGTCAGCAGATCTCTTGGGCTGATTTGATGACTTTGACCGGTAATGTGGCACTTGAGTCGATGGGCTTTAAGACTTTTGGTTTTGCTGGGGGACGAGCAGATATCTGGGAACCGGAGGAAGATGTCTACTGGGGTAACGAAACCACCTGGCTTGATGATACGCGCTACAGCGGTGAGCGTGAGCTGGAAAACCCTCTAGCAGCGGTGCAGATGGGTCTTATTTATGTCAACCCTGAAGGGCCTAATGGCAATCCTGATCCACTAGCGGCTGCCACGGATATTCGTGAGACATTTGCTCGTATGGCGATGAATGACGAAGAAACGGTTGCGCTTATTGCCGGGGGGCATAGCTTTGGTAAAACACATGGTGCGGGCGATGCAGCACTGGTCGGTGACGACCCTGAAAAAGCGGGTTTGACCGAGCAAGGTTTAGGCTGGAAGAGTCAATATGGTTCGGGTAAAGCAGGCGATACCATTTCGAGTGGTCTTGAGGTGACGTGGACGACCACGCCAACGCAGTGGAGCAATAACTTTTTTGAAAACTTGTTTGGCTATGAGTGGGAATTGACAAAAAGCCCTGCAGGTGCTCATCAATGGGTTGCTAAAGATGCTGATAACACGGTACCAGATGCACATGATGCGAGCAAAAAACATCGCCCAACCATGCTGACAACGGATCTGGCGCTGCGAATTGATCCTGCCTATGAGAAAATTTCACGGTGTTTTTATGAAAATCCTGAGCAGTTCGCCGATGCGTTTGCACGAGCATGGTTTAAATTAACTCATCGTGATATGGGACCTCGTAGCCGCTATCTTGGCCCAGACGTGCCTGCAGAAGAGTTGATTTGGCAAGATCCGATCCCTGCGGCTGTGTATCCGGTGATTGATGCTGATGATATTGAGTTTCTTAAAGCTCAGATCCGCGCCAGCGGCTTATCGGTCAGTGAGTTGGTTTCGACTGCTTGGGCATCTGCTGCAACATTTCGTGGCTCGGATATGCGCGGCGGGGCCAATGGGGCGCGGATACGCTTAGCTCCGCAAAAAGATTGGATGGTTAACCAGCCGGATCAATTAGCGACTGTGTTACAGGTGTTAGACGATATCAGCGAGCAGTTTAACCAAGCGCAAACAGATGGTAAAAAGGTCTCGTTAGCCGATCTTATTGTGTTAGCGGGGGGCGTGGGGGTTGAGCAGGCAGCAGAAAGTGCGGATCACCAGATTGTGGTGCCGTTTACGCCAGGACGGATGGATGCTAGCGCAGAACAAACTGATGAACTCTCGTTCAGTTACCTTGAGCCTATTGCTGATGGTTTTAGAAACTACCAACAAGCGCCGCGTGTAAATATGACCGCTGAAGCGTTGCTGGTGGATAAAGCCCAACTGCTTTGCTTAACTGCACCAGAGATGACCGTATTGGTCGGCGGTATGCGCGTGTTAAATACTAATGCCGATAACAGCGATTATGGTGTATTAACTGACCGCCCAGAGTCACTAACCAACGATTTCTTTGTGAATCTATTGGATATGAACACGGTTTGGAGTGCTCAATCGGATGATGAAGTTATTTTTGCTGGCCATGATCGCAACAGTGGTGAGCTGAAATGGCAAGCGACGCGTGTTGATTTGGTGTTTGGTTCTAATTCACAGCTTCGCGCATTGGCTGAAGTGTATGGCAGCGATGATGCTTCGCAAAAGTTTGTTGATGATTTTGTCAGAGCATGGGTGAAAGTGATGGAACTCGATCGCTTCGATCTTGCGTAACGTTATTTTAAACATTGGTAGTATTTTATATAAAGCGCAGCCAAGGGGGTGCGCTTTTGTATTTGGGGCAGAATGACCGATGCTGTGCTGGATATATTGATGATCAGCATACTTAAGTTGCGATACGCCGATATTATCCATTGCATGAAAAATGCTTCCTTTTTTGAGACCTCGCTATAGAATCGATCACACCCTTATAATGGCTTTCCTTCAAGGATGATCGATGAACGCGACACTTCGAGCATTTAACCCCAAGTTAGTAATCTCTGATTTTATTGATTTAACCGGTAAGCAAAAATTGACGTTGCTGATCTTATGCCTTGCGGTGATGATGCCCTCAATTATTGATGGTTCATTATTGCATCTTACTAGCTTAGGGCTCGTGTATATTTTAGCGGGATTGACTGGGATTATCTGTGTCTTTTTAATCAATATGCGTAAGCTTTCCAACTTTCAGTTTGGTTTGGTTAACGCATTTTTATATGGTGCGGCAGCCTATTATTCAACCTACTATGGTGATGCGGCTCTGAACTTTTTAGTCTATTTTCCATTTCAATTTATCGGTGCCTATTGGTGGTCACGGCATATGCAATCGAGTGAAGTGAAAGTACAAGGATTGACGTTGCGTCAAAGTGTTATCTACTTAGTGCTGATGGGACTGTCGATTGCTATTTATGGTTTTTATTTGGTGCGTTACACCAATGATGCGATGCCTTATGTGGACTCGGCCACCAATGTGATCAGTATTTTTGCCATGATTCTAATGGTGAAGGGTTACTGGGAGCAGTGGCTTGGTTGGATTGTGGTCAATATCCTGTCGATATGGATGTGGGTTGTTGCCGGAGAGTTTAATCCACAAGCTTATGCGGTGCTGGTGATGTGGGTTGCCTATCTAGGCAATAGTCTCTATGGCACCTATAACTGGTATCGATCCATTGAGCTGCCATCTAACAGGGCTCATTAGAGGTTATAACATTGAGCAGTGAAGCCGCGCTATGCTAATGAGGGCGGCTCAAACCAAGTACTCTGAAAGTCAAACCAACCCAGATTATTGAGATGAAATCCATGTGCTTGTTTGGGGCCTGATAATTTCATCCAATGATGAAAGAGTGGCTGTAGCCAGCCACTCTGAACAATTTTGGCAAGTAGCTGCTCGGAGCTGTATTGACCATTTTGCCAGTGTTGCTGCCAAATTTCTAATTGTTGCATATCGCCGCCGCTTATCATTTGACGAAGCAGCGGAGTAGCGAGTAACCAAGTTCCCACATGCCATGCCTCTGGCGCTGGAAAATTAACGGTTCCCAACCAAATATCGACCTGCGCCTGAGCGTTAACCCATTGGGAATAGGGCAGTTCGATAATCTTAAGATGAATTTGTTGGGTGGCTAAACATTGGCGCATGATGTGTGCGAGCATCTTAAACTCAGGGTGATCGGCGTAAAAGCCTAGCGTTATGCTTCCCCACGAGGAGGTATCCATATCAGTAAACGGCGAGCAGGATGGGCTTGTCATTAAACGATGGTGCCAGCTTGGCAACAAACTAGTGGTCGGTACCCATAGGTGACGAAAGTTTGGGGATAAGTGAGTCGCAAGTTGGTAGGGATTTAACAATTGTTGGAGCCAACAGCGTTGTGATGGTTCCCGCCAAAGGGGGCTGACACTATCACAGAGTAAAAAATACCCGCCTTGCTCCAGAAACATTTCTTGAGTTGAGACTGATGATGGTTGTTCTGGTGTGATGGAGCGGGACTGAAACTGCGCATCATCACTACATCTTGAACTTAACCATGCCGAAGGTCCATGCATGAGGGGCGGTTGTTGAGTGTGATCAGATGATGTCGAAGCGTCTGGCAAGTGAATGATTTCAATTTCATCGAGAAGACCGCGCCATCCAAAATAGTGCTCAAAGGCTTGAAATTTCAGGTGCCAAGCATCGTTTTTAATCACTTGATATGGGCCAGTACCGATAGGATGACTGGCAAAATTGGCAATTTCCGCCTGATTGGCTGGTGTAATCAATGCGCTGGGCAGTGCTAACAACAAGGGTAGGTTAGGCAAGGGCTCGCTGAGTTTAATTGTCACTTGGCCGGCCGCACATTGCACCTGCTGAATATTCGATAGCAATGCGTGGGATCGCGCGCGAATTAATGATGCCACGATATCTTCAGCTTGCAGGCGCTGGCCATTGTGAAAATATACACTTGGGCGCAGATAAAATTGCCATGTCAGTGCATCGCGCTGATGCCAATGGTGTGCCAAATCAGCGCCTACATAAGGGGTCTCTTCTTTAAATCGTGTTAGACCATTAAAAATTTGTCGCAATAGATGGTGTTCCGAGCGTCGTAACCACTGGCTAGGATCAAGATTTGGCATCTGTCGATAGTAGGGGACACGCAGAATTTGTTGGCCATGCTGAGTGCTAAAGCCTAGTTTTTCAACTAATCGTTGATGCAATTGCTGGGGCGCTTCTCCCGCCAGTTGCAAGGCTTCGGCAAGCTTTCCTTGTTCAACTAATTGACGCAGTTGTTGCTGTTGAAGCTCTTTTTGACTGATAAGGCATTGTAGTATAGAACGATGCCCTCGACCGATACTCGCCTGCCAACTGACCCAACCTTGACGTTGCATTTGTTTGAGCAGCGCGCGAACATGACGGGGCGTGCAGCTGAATAATTCGGCTAGTTCAGCGAGGGTCACATCACAGGCATCCAGCGCATAATGCTCAAGTAGTTGTACGTAGTAGTGTAATATTCGGCGATGCAACATAAAGGAGGAACAAACTCTCAACGATCCTAACCATTTTTAATTTCCTCAATTTAAGGCATGCTGGTGATTCATGCAAGTAGACTCATTGATTGAAAAAGGATCACCCAAATGACTCGTCAAATTACCAAAGATACCATCCTCTGTATGTCACTGGCCTCTCGCCCAGGAAATTTTGGGACGCGTTTTCATAATTTCCTGTATGAAGCGCTGGATTTGGATTACCTCTACAAAGCGTTTACCACTGATAATTTAGCGGCGGCCATTGCAGGGGTGCGGGCACTTAGGGTACGCGGCTGCGCCATTTCGATGCCTTTTAAAGAGGATGTGATAGCGTTAGTTGATGAGATGATGCCATCGGCGGCGCAGATCCAATCAGTGAATACCATCGTCAATGACAATGGCTATTTAAAGGCCTATAACACCGATTACTTGGCAATCGAAACGCTACTGAAAGACTATCAGGTTTCCAATCAACTCACTTTTGCGTTGCAAGGCAGTGGCGGCATGGCCAAAGCTGTTGCCGGCGCGCTCCATCATCTTGGCTTTCGCCAAGGCGTTATTGTGGCGCGCAATGAACAAGCTGGGCGTAAATTGGCTCAATTATACGATTATCAGTGGGCAGCAAGTGCCGACGACTGCGCTGCAGACCTATTAGTTAATGCCACACCGCTGGGCATGACTGGCGCGGATGCACAGGTATTGGCTTTTAGTGAGGCGCGAGTGGATAGTGCGCAAGTGATCTTTGACGTGGTGGCTAGCCCCTCTAAAACGCCGCTGATTGAGCTTGCCAAACAGCGCAACAAAACGATTATTACCGGTAGCGAAGTATTTGCCTTGCAGGCGGTTGAGCAATTTGCCCTCTATACTGGGGTTCGCCCTGAATTGAACTTGTTTGAACAAGCAGCTCGCTATGCTCGAGCCGCGCAGTAGGTAGGCATTGGCCGGGAAGATGTTTAGCTGGTCATTTTAGGCTCGCTTGGTGGCGAGATAGCGATCAGTGTTTCTCCCGGTTGTGGCGTTTGCTCGGCGTCAGTCACTGGTGTGAGAACCTCTTTTTGATCGATGATAAACAACGGTAACGCGTCTTTTTGCCGTTGCTGATAATCTTGCCAATCAAAGGCCTCGTTGAGCTTGGTGGCTTTGACCTGCCAGCCCTGTTTGATCAACGTATTTAACTTGGTAAAGGTACAATCTTCTAAAAATAGGATCTGACGCGCGCGAAACGTCGTGCTTTCTTGATTAGCAAATCCTTTTCCCTGGGTCGAGCGGATTGAATAGACCTGCTCTGGGGTAAACAGATACGCAAAGTGGGTAATCGCAATCGCATTTTGGTGGCGGTTTGGCGACAGCGCAAACACTTGGCGAATTGAAGAGAGGTCGAGTGTCGCTTCCGCTTGCTCTGATTGTGGATTGCCATAATACACATTCAGTCCGTCCATTCTGGCGAGTCGATAGTTCTCCCATACCGGATCGGCTAAAAGCACTTCAAAATTGGCCTTTTGCAAGGCTTTGGCAATGGCCCGCGATAATGTGTTAGCGCCGATTAACAACACTCCTCGAGGCGTTTCCTGCACGACGCCTAATAATTTTGCAATGGGACCAGCCGTTAAACTTTGCAAAACCACTGTGGCAATAATCACAGCGAAAGAGAGTGATACTAACTTGTCGGCGTCGGCAATCCCGGCTTGCTCGAGGCGCAGTGCAAACAGTGAACTGACGGCCGCGGCAACGATTCCTCGTGGGGCAATCCATGACAAAAAAGCGCGATCTCGCCAGCTGAGTTTAGGGGTGTAAGCGCTAATGAGTACGCCAAAAGGCCGGGCAATGAACTGCACCACGGCTAACAGCGCTAATAAAGGCCAACCTAATGCAAGCAAATTATCAAGGTTGACCCGAGCGGCCAACAAAATAAAGAGCGCCGAAATTAAAATAACCGACAGATCCTCTTTAAATTCTATGATGTCAGCAATATCAACATCTGAGCGGTTGGCCAGCACCATGCCCATCACGGTGACCGTCAATAAACCTGATTCATGTTGCAAATGCTCACTTAAAGCGTACGCCAGCAGGACAATGGCAAGCACACCAAATTTACGCAGGTACAATGGCAACCAACCGCGTTTTAATGACTCGGCAATGGCGTAGCCAGCGCCGAGCCCGAGAGTTCCACCTAATCCGATGGTTTTACTAATAATGGTTAAACCATGTACGGCCGCTTCTTGAGAGGCTTGAACGATGACAAATTCGAACATTAAGACCGCAAAGATAGCGCCTAATGGATCGATAATGATCCCCTCCCAGCGCAGGATTTTATCTAACTCGGAGCGTGGCCGAATGGTGCGCAGCATTGGAGTGACTACAGTAGGGCCCGTAACAACCATGATCGCGCCAAAAAGTAACGACACCTCACTGGAGATCCCTAACAATAAGTGACAGGCAATAGCGAGAATAACAAAAGTACTGATGAGACCAAGGCTGACCAAATTCCAAACCACTTTGACCAAACCGCGAATTTCATTAAAGCGCAGCGTTAAAGCACCTTCAAACAATATGATCGCAACGGCTACTGAAACCAATGGAAATAACAACGGCCCGAGTAATTGATCAGGATTTAATATGCCACTAACAGGTCCAAGCAGTAGACCTGCTGCTAGTAAAAAAAGAATAGCTGGGAGTTTGAGGCGCCAAGCAATCCATTGGGCAGCCAGTGAGATTGCGGCAATCAGTGAGATAGCCGGGGCTAGTTCAGTCATTATTTTCGCTCTTGTGAGTGTCAGGCAAATCCTAGCTAGCATAATCTGGGGGGTCAAGTTGCACACGATATAAAATTATATTTATTATGATGGTTAAGCCGTGGACGACATTCAAGGTCGGTGACGCGCCAGCAAAAATGACTTGCGAGAAGCAGCAAAGCTGGCCATAATAACTCCCATATTTTTTAAGACTCATTTAAAATACTGACGCTTATCAAATAGATACTTCATCAGTAAGGCGTTATATTGCGGCACTAGTTCAGTTGGTAGAGCGCGACCTTGCCAAGGTCGAGGTCACGAGTTCGAACCTCGTGTGCCGCTCCAAATTAAAAAAGCCCTGCAGATACAGGGCTTTTTTAATTTGCCGGATTTATGCTACGCACGGCTTTTGGGCGAGTGTTCATTCGTATCGGAGATCTCATGGCCACTATTGAATTGATTCAACCTCAGCATGACCTCGCTATCGCCACGATTGTGCGGGATGTGTTAGCTGAATTTGGTGCCGTCGGTGCGGGGTATGCCTGCGCCGATCCGCACTTAGCATCACTCAGTCAGTTTTATCAAGGCGCTGATCGCAGTTATTGGGTTGCGCTGGATGATAATGGCGAGGTTTTAGGCGGTGCAGGTATCGGGCCGTTAGATGGGACAGAGCAACTCTGTGAATTACAAAAAATGTACTTGCTCGGTGCAGGTCGAGGTCAAGGATTAGGGCAACAATTGATGACGCAGTGCCTCACATTTGCCCGCCAACGCTATCAGCAATGCTACTTAGAAACACTGGCCCATATGGATAGTGCGCAAAAGCTCTATCGGCGTAATGGTTTTGTGCGTTTAAACGCGCCTCTGGGTATGACAGGGCACAGCAATTGTGACACGTGGTATCTATGTGAGTTAGGCCAATAACTGCCGCTATTATCAAAAGGAATAGAGTTTTGATTGAAACGGATCGATTAATTCTTCGAAAACCAAACATTGATGATTTGGATATATTTAGCACCATCTTATCTTGCCCTACGCAAACAAAATTTCTTCCAAACGAAGCGCCTTATAGCAAAGAGCAGCAAAATGACTATCTGGTCAATCGAATCAATCACTGGGATGTAAATGACTTTGGTACATTCATCATTTGTTTGTCAGAAAATCCGGAAGTTAAGTTGGGGTTTGTCGGTGCTGAATACGCTCCAAACCCTGACTATGTGGATATTCGATTTGGTATTGCAAGAGAGTTTGAAGGTCAATGCTATATTTCAGAAGCTGCCAAAGCATTAGTCACGTGGTTTTTCGAAAATACCAAACATTCAAAATTATATGGTGTTTCAGTGCACGAAAATGTTGCCTCTAAAGCCGTGCTGCGTAAATTGGGAATGATCGCTGAAAAGGATGTTGATCTTTATCAACGTGAAGGGTTAGATAACTTCAGCATCGTGGCATCCAACGCATAACTAACGCCAAAAGGCAGCGTAGCCCAAAGGCTTAAAACTTGCTGGTTCTCGTCTTTAGCCGCTGCGGCGCTCGATATTAGGTACCTAATTTAAGCATCACGCGCCAGTCCCTTTTCAATAATGCGGATTAAACGATGAGTTTGCCGGGTCATTTGACCTAATTTTTGTTGCTGTTGACCAAGCGCCCAGTCGATATGTTCTTGCACCAGTGGTTCTGCGTTATCACGGTTTGTCCTTAGCGCTTCAGATACTCGCGCTGAAGCGGGTGTATTTCCTAGTGCCACGGCAATATTGCGTTGCCAGCGTTGATAGCCAATTCGGCGAATCGGCGAACCTTCGGTTCGTTTCAGAAAGGTTGCTTCATCCCAACTCCATAATTCTAACAGGGTGACTTTATCCAGTTCATGGCGAGCGGTAAAATCAGCCTCTTTTGTCAATGAACTTTCTCGGTTCCAAGGACACACGAGTTGGCAGTCATCACAGCCATAAATCCGGTTGCCCATTAAAGAGCGAAATTCGACCGGGATCGGGCCATCATTTTCGATGGTTAAATAAGAGATACAACGCTTGGCATCAACCTGATAGGGCGCGATGATCGCTTGGGTAGGACACTGCGTCATACACGCTACACAGTTGCCACAATTGGTGCTTACTGGTTGGTCAACAGGTAGGGGCAGATTGACTAGTAATTCACCTAAAAAAAACCATGACCCTTCATCTTGATTGATCAGCAGCGTATGCTTACCTGTCCAACCGAGCCCCGCTTTTTCAGCAATGGGACGTTCCATGATCGGCGCTGAGTCAACAAAAGGGCGTGCATCGAGGTCTTGATAGACGGTTTTGATCTGTTCACCGAGCTGTTTGAGGCGCTTGCGTAAGAGTTTATGATAATCTCGACCTAAGGCATAACGGCTGATATAGGCACGTTGCGGATCGCTAAGCGTTGCTGCAAAGCCCGCTTGAGGAATCAAATAGTTCATTCGCACGCTAATAATGCGCAGTGTATTGGGATGCAGCTTGGTGGGATCTGCTCGCAACTCCTGATTACGCTGCATGAATGCCATTTGTCCATGGTAGTTTTTAGCTAGCCAATCGCGGTAGGATTGTTGGTGGGCATTCACATCGGTGTCAGTAATGGCCACTTGGGCAAAACCTAGCTCTTTGCCCCAGCGCTTGATATCTTGAGCTAATTGATGAAAGTCGAAGTTAGGATCTTGAAGCATGATTCATACAACGGAAAATTATACGGCGACTTTACCACATTCTTTATGGACTGCCGAACAAGTGAAGCAGGCCGAGCCGCAATTGGCTGCTGATGCGGGGGTGTCGCTTTACCAGTTAATGGTGCGCGCTGGTGAAAGTGCCTTTGCGCTGCTACAAGCACGCTTTCCGAACGCGCAAAAGCTGTTGATTGTGGTTGGAGGTGGTAACAATGGTGGCGATGGGTTAGTGATTGCTCGCTTGGCTTATCAAGCTGGGTATCAGGTCAGTTTGTTACTGCATGGCGATCCCGACCGATTTCCCGATGAAGCGCGTCAAGCTTGGGTGGCACTGCCGAAGGGCATTGTATCAATCACTGATATTGCTGCATTAACTGTGGTTGATGTGATTGTCGATGGATTACTTGGCGCAGGACTTACCGGCGCAGTGCGCAGTGATGCCGCGCAGTTAATTCAGACGTTGAATGATCATCCAGCGCCGGTTTTAGCACTAGATATCCCATCGGGATTATCGGCTGACACCGGTCAAGCGCTTGGCGTAGCGCTTCGTGCGAACGTAACGCTTACCTTTATTGGTCTTAAACAAGGGCTACTGACCGGTCAAGCGGCGAACTACTGCGGTGAACTTTATTACTCTGATTTAGGACTCTCAAACCAGCTTGTCGATTGGCCCAAAGATGATCTTGAGCGTCTTGATTATTCTCAATTGAAATCGTGGTTATCGCCGCGTGCTCGCACCGCCCACAAAGGGCTGTTTGGACGCGTCAGTTTGATTGGGGGCGATTTGGGCACCCCAGGGGCGATTCGGCTAGCCGCTGAAGCTTGCCAGCGAGTTGGGGCTGGATTGGTTCATGTGGTGACTCACGGCGAACATTTACCGATTGTGTTGAATAATCGCCCTGAGCTGATGGCTCAGAACGTGTCTTTAAACGATGAAGCATCGCTCAAGCGCGTCGTATCCAGTGCTGATGTGCTGGTATTAGGGCCCGGACTGGGGCAAAGTGATTGGTCAAAGTGGTTATTTCAGCAGATCACCGCTTGTGAACAACCCTTGGTACTTGATGCGGATGGTCTCAACTTACTGGCCCAATCACCGTTGGTTAGGGATAATTGGATACTAACGCCTCATCCGGGAGAAGCCGCGCGGTTGCTTAAGTGCTCGGTAGCAGATATCGAACAAGACCGGTTTGCCGCCGTGCGAGCCATAGCCGCGCGTTATCAGGCAATCACCTTACTGAAAGGGGCGGGTTCTTTGGTCGCTGAGCCTAATGGACGTGTGCGCTTAATGGTGGTTGGCAATCCGGGTATGGCCAGTGGTGGTATGGGGGATGTACTTTCAGGTATGATTGGCGGCTTGTTAGCACAACATGTTCCTGCTTTTGATGCGCTTTGTTTGGCGGTTTGCATCCATGGTCAAGCTGCTGATGTAGCCGCATTAGCAGGTGAACGGGGAATGTTGGCAAGCGATCTATTGCCCGCTATTCGGGCATTGGTAAATCCGGAAGATGAAGAGAAAAGATGAATTGGCAAATTGAATTAGCAGATTCACAGGCAACCGTGGCGCTAGGACGGCAGATTGCACAGAGCATCAGTGAAGCGCTGTGTATCTTTCTCCATGGTGATTTAGGGGCTGGGAAAACCACGTTAACGCGAGGGATAGTGCAAGGCTTAGGTCATCAAGGCAACGTGAAAAGTCCGACTTATACCTTGGTTGAACCCTATCAACTGGCGAACTGGCAGGTGAATCATTTTGATCTTTATCGATTAGCTGATCCTGAAGAACTTGAGTTTATCGGTATTCGTGATTATTTTGGGCCAGGCCAAGTGGCCGTTATTGAATGGCCCGAAAAAGGTGCTGGAATGTTAGGCAAAGCGGATCTGACTATCACCTTAACGTATCAGCAGGAGGCACGCATGGCTCAGTGCTGCGCTGATACGCCCGCGGGAGAACGATTACTCAATCAGTTACTCTCAGAACGTTCAATTTCTGGTTAATAACATAATCTATGATGCAGCGGTGGTTACAAAAAGGGGTCTTCGCGGTGGTGATGCTGATTATCAGTGCCACCACCTATGCGCAATCCAATCAAATTAGTGATATTCGAGTGTGGTCGGGTTCTGGACATACCCGAGTGGTCCTTGAGCTAAATAAAGATCCTCAGTTTAGTTTTTTTCGTCTTCGTCATCCGGATCGGCTGGTGGTTGATCTAGCGGATACAGATAATCGCGTGACGCTTAGCAAAATCAAAATTTGGGGTAAATTGTTAAAGCGGCTACGCCAGAGTAATCCGCCAAAGAAGCATGATTTTCGCTTAGTGCTCGATCTGTCTCGGCGCGTCAAGCCGGCGGTATTTCCATTGCCGGCGACCAAACAATCAAGCCCACGGTTAGTGATTGACTTGCCTGATAACAGTCCGGCGCCACAGGCAGCTTCCGCTTCAACGGGTAAGCCGGTAAAAACTGAAGCGGTAGCGAGTAAAAATCAGCGTGACATTATTATTGTCATTGATGCTGGCCATGGTGGTAAAGATACGGGTGCGATAGGTCCAAATGGTATCTACGAAAAAAATGTTACGTTGCCGATTGCCAAGCGTCTGGCAGCCTTATTCAACCGTGAAAAAGGCCTGAAAGGGATGCTGACCCGTAACGCAGACTACTTTATTCCACTGGATAAGCGCTCGCAAATTGCGCGTCAAGATCATGCCGATATGCTGATCTCTATTCACGCGGATGGTTTTTCTTCGCCAGAGCCCCATGGGGCATCGGTGTGGGTATTATCGGAACGGCGCGCTAACCGAGAAATTAATCGTTGGTTGGACCAAAGTAAACAGCCGACTGAGCTATTAGGTGGGGCCGGTGAAGTGCTTAAAACAACGCCGAACGACCAATATCTTGCCCATGCCTTATTAGATATGAGCATGGATCACTCAATGAACTCTGGATTTTTGATTGCCACTGATATTGTCAATCAGTTGCGGCGAGTGACCTATATGCATAAAGATAAACCGCAACATGCCAGTCTAGCCGTACTTAAAGCGCCTGATATTCCTTCCATGCTGGTGGAAACCGGATTCATCACCAATCCTAGAGAGGAGCGCGAGCTGAACAATCCACGCCATCAGCAACGGATAGCCAATGCAATTTTTACCGGCGTACGTCAGTATTATCGTCAGCATCCGCCGCTTGGAACCTGGTATGCGTTGCACTATGGAAAAGTGAAATATGTGGTGAAAAGAGGTGATTCATTATCACTTATAGCGAAACACTATCAAACTTCTGTCGATGCACTTAAACAAACCAACCAGTTGAAAAATAATAGATTAGCGATTGGACAGGTATTGATTATTCCGAAAAGCTAATTGGATTGGCAAGAGCTAAGGATGTGTTATGACAATACAAATTTTGCCAGCGCAACTGGCCAACCAGATTGCCGCAGGCGAAGTGGTTGAGCGACCCGCGTCGGTGGTTAAAGAGTTAGTGGAAAACAGCCTTGATGCAGGTGCTAGTGAAATTGAAATTGTCATAGATCGTGGTGGTCATAAACGTATTTTGGTACGTGATAATGGTTGTGGCGTAGCAGAAGCCGAGATCACGTTGGCATTGTCGCGACATGCAACCAGCAAGCTCAGCAGTCAAGATGATCTGGCGCATATTGATACCTTGGGGTTTCGCGGGGAAGCGCTTGCCAGTATTAGCTCGGTGGCCCGTTTGACGATGACATCGCGACCCATGGATCAAGAAAATGCGTGGCAGGCACAGGCCTCTGGACGGGATATGACCGTGGTCGTCACCCCGGCAGCGCATCCGATTGGCACTTCGGTTGAAGTGCAAGACTTATTTTTTAACACGCCAGCGCGGCGCAAATTTTTACGCAGTGAAAAAACTGAATTTAATCACATTGATGAGCAGTTAAAACGGCTCGCTTTAAGTTATTATCCTGTCAGTATCAAGCTCACGCATAATGGCAAATTGCTGCGCCATTATCGCGCGGCAAAAACACCGGAACAATTTGAGCGACGAGTGAGCAGCGTCTTGGGGAAAGGCTTTACTGAGCAGTCTTGGGCGTTAGATAATCAGCATCAATCATTGCATTTTTGGGGTTGGTTAGGCAGGCCGGAAGTAGCTCGAAGCAATAGTGATCATCAGTATTTTTATGTCAATGGTCGGGCTATTCGTGACAAACTTATTTTGCATGCGATTCGCCAAAGCTTTGCGGCCATACTCGATGAGCACGTTTATCCATCGTTTGTCTTATATCTTGAGTTGCCTTGTGATCAAGTGGATGTCAATGTTCACCCTACTAAGCATGAAGTCCGTTTTCACCAAGCACGTTTGATCCATGATTATATTCAAAAAATCATCAGTGAGGTGTTGCATAGTCAATTAGATGGTGCCGATCTGCAGCCGATATCGGAACATTACCATGACTACGGCTCTATAGAGGCGCCATCAAGCAGCGTCGAGCAGTCTCGCGAAGTTCCTCGTGCTGAGTATCAACCGCAGGCGCTGCGTTATACATCAGAAAAACCGGCAGCGTCGCAAGTGCAAGTGCAGCGGCAATGGTTGGATAGCGCCAGCGAATCATTGCCAGCGAAGACGGAGTTAGTCACAGCAGCTCGCATGCGGCCTTTGCAACTGATTGAATCACGTTATTTGTTGGTGGGTGATCAAACGACTCAGCTAGCATTACTTAATCTTGGCCAAGGGTGGCAGCGGTATTATTCTCAGCAATTTCTGCAGCAGTGGGATAGTGGGATCACTCGCGCACCACTGTTGTTACCCCAAAAAATTGCCCTTGAAGCAGCGTCTTTGCGTTGGCTTAAAGAACACCTGAGCGAACTGACTCAGCTTGGCTTTGGACTGCGCGATGAGGGGAAAGCGATCACCGTTTTAGGTACACCTAGTTGTCTGCGCCGCGCCCCGTTACAGCCACTTATTGAAACGCTCTGCAGCCGTTTAATGGCCGAAGATGAGGCACTTCAAACGCCGCTTCATTATTGTCAGCACTTAGCACAGATCGGTGCTTCGCTGCTGCAATTTAACTGGTCGCAGGCACTGGCGATATATCAGCAGCTATTGGATGAACAAACAGCCCAATTACCTGCTGAATTGATGCAAACGATTACGGGATGTCAGCTATTGGAGACACTTAAATGACGGTAAATGCGCCTACCGTGTTAACCTTAATGGGACCCACTGCCTCAGGGAAGACCGCATTGGCCATGCAGCTTTGTGATCGTTTACCGATTCGTTTGATTAGTGTCGATTCGGCCTTAATCTATCGAGGTATGGATATTGGCACGGCTAAGCCAACGCTTAGCGAACAGGCTTTATATCCGCATGATCTAATCGACATTCGCGAGCCGAGTCAAAGTTACTCTGCCGCCGATTTTCGCTACGATGCGCTCATATTAATTGAACAAGCTCATCAGCAAGAACAAATCCCACTGCTCGTGGGGGGCTCTATGCTCTATTTTAAAGCCTTGGTTGAGGGGTTATCCACGCTGCCAACTGCAAATCAAGCGCTGCGTGCGACGATTGCTTTAGAAGCGAAGCAACAAGGTTGGCAGGCTTTGCATCAGCAATTGTTTGATGTTGACCCAATTAGTGCTGAGCGAATCCATCCGAACGATCCTCAGCGATTGATGCGGGCCCTTGAGGTGTTTCGTTTAACTGGCCAAACATTAACTGAGCTCACTGCGCAAAAAACGCCCGAACTTCCCTTTAACATGATACAGTTTGCGATTGCTCCACGTGAACGCGGTATATTACATCAGCGTATTGAGCAGCGGTTTGATGTAATGCTGAATTTGGGCTTTGAGCAAGAAGTCCGCAAGTTAATGGCGTCAGGTGAGCTCAATGCACAACTGCCATCGATGCGCTGTGTTGGCTATCGTCAGATGTGGCAGTATCTCAATGACGAGTATGATTTTGCCAGTATGCGTTTTAAAGGGATTGCGGCTACCCGTCAGTTAGCTAAACGTCAGCTGACTTGGCTACGAAGCTGGGATAATTTGACTTGGCTTGAAAGTGATGACTTACATGCGATTGATAAACTTCTAAATAGATTACCGGAAAACTTGAAAATCCGTCTATAAGGCCTCAAGTTACTGGTATATAATTAAAACTAGATCTTAAAAAACTATAAAAGTAAATTTACTATAAAATAATAAGGAAACCATCAATGGCTAAGGGGCAATCATTGCAGGACCCATTTTTGAATGCGTTGCGTCGGGAACGCATTCCTGTTTCAATTTATTTGGTCAACGGTATTAAGTTACAAGGACAAGTTGAGTCATTTGACCAGTTTGTCATTTTGTTGAAGAACACTGTGAGTCAGATGGTTTATAAACATGCTATCTCAACGGTTGTTCCTGCCCGACCTGTTTCGCATCACTCACCTGAGAACGGCGACAGTTAATTGCGTGTCAGGCGTAAGCCTGACCGATAAGGAGTTTTAAAGCTTGTTTGACCGCTATGAAGCTGGTGAACGGGCCGTCTTGGTACATATTCACTTTTCCAGTGAAGACAACCGAGAAGACCTGCAAGAGCTGGAAATGTTAGTTAGTTCAGCTGGGGTAGAGTCGGTAGCTGTTGTGACAGGACGCCGAAGTACACCTCATCCTAAATATTATGTTGGTGAAGGCAAGGCTGAAGAAATTGCCCAAACTGTCCATCAATATCAAGCCAATGTGGTGATTTTTAACCACGCATTATCCCCTGCGCAAGAACGTAATTTAGAGCGTTTATGTGAATGTCGAGTATTAGATCGTACGACTTTAATCCTTGATATCTTTGCGCAAAGAGCGCGCACGCATGAAGGGAAATTACAAGTTGAATTAGCGCAGTTGAGCCATCTTTCAACTCGCTTAGTTCGAGGTTGGACGCATTTAGAACGACAAAAAGGGGGGATTGGCCTGCGGGGTCCAGGCGAAACTCAACTTGAAACGGACCGTCGATTGTTACGCGCTCGCATTAAGTCTATCTTGGCTCGCTTGGACAAGGTGAGTAAACAGCGTGAGCAAGGGCGCCGAGCCCGTCAGCGGGCAGATCTTCCGACGGTATCTCTGGTTGGATACACCAACGCGGGTAAATCGACATTATTTAATGCGATAACCCAATCAGGTGTTTACGCTGCTGATCAGCTATTTGCGACCCTCGATCCGACGTTGCGCCGTTTTGAGATCGAAGATGTCGGGACCACTATTTTAGCTGATACGGTTGGGTTTATTCGGCATTTACCACATGATTTGGTGGCCGCGTTTAAAGCCACATTACAAGAAACGCGTGATGCACAGTTGTTGCTTCATGTGATCGATTGCAGTGATGAGCGGATGGCGGACAATATCGAGCAAGTACAATTAGTACTTGAAGAGATTGAAGCTGATGACATCGCACAGCTATTGGTCATGAATAAAATTGATCAGTGTGAGGGAATTGAACCACATATTGATTTTGATGAACAAGGGCTACCGCTGCGAGTATGGATGAGTGCTCAGCAAGGGCTCGGGTTGACGTTATTACAAGAGGCGATCAGCCAACGCTTAGCCGGAACCATGGTCGAGGAGCATATTCAGCTGCCTCCGACAGCTGGCAGATTGCGCAGTCAGCTTTATCAGTTAGATGCCATTACTCAGGAAAATCTGGATGAGCAGGGGAATTGGCTAATTGATATTCGGGTTCCCCAAGTTGAATGGCAACGTTTATGTAAGCATCATCACGAACTGCTGTCGAATTTTGTGAATTCGGTAGATAAAGACTAAGGTTAATTCAGAATAAATAGCGGAGAGTCAAATGGCCTGGAACGAGCCTGGCAACAAGGGGAGCGGTAATCGTGATCCTTGGGGTAATAATAAAAAGAATCAGGGGCCCCCTGATCTAGATGCAATTTTAGGGAAGATCGGTCGGCGCTTGATGGGATTATTTGGTGGAAAACCATCAGGTCCAACAAGCTCGGGTGGTCGATCTTTTAATTCGCGTATTCTTCTGGTTGTTGTTGCGTTATTGGTCATTATTTGGGTGATCAGTGGCTTTTACACCATTAAAGAGGCACAGCGCGGCGTATTGCTACGCTTTGGTCAATACCAAAGTGAAGAACTGCCTGGATTACACTGGAAACCTACTTTTGTTGATAGTGTGATTCCAGTTGATGTGGAGTCGATTCGCTCGATCCCAGCATCTGGATTTATGCTTACTGAAGGTGAAAATGTGGTGCGTGTTGAGCTTGATGTTCAATATCGTGTCAGCGAACCTGAAAAGTATTTATTCAGCGTAACGAATGCTGATGACAGCTTGCGTCAAGCGACCGATAGTGCGCTGCGTTATGTTATTGGCCACACAAAAATGGATGACATACTGACCGTAGGGCGTGAAAAAGTCCGTCAACAAACGTGGAAACTCATCGAAAAAATCATCAAACCTTACGATATGGGGGTTGAGATTGTTGATGTAAACTTCTTGCCAGCCCGTCCGCCAGAACAAGTGAAAAAAGCCTTTGATGATGCGATTGCAGCCCAAGAAGACGAACAGCGTTATATCCGTGAAGCGGAAGCCTATCAGCGCGAAGTGCAACCAAAAGCACGCGGTGAAGCGCAAACCTTAATTCAACAAGCCAAAGGCTATCAGCAACAAGTAGAGCTGCGTGCTAAAGGGGATGTTTCACAGTTTGATCAATTATTGCCTGAATATCGCAAGGCTCCTGAGCTGACCCGTCAACGGCTTTATATGGAAACCATGGAATCTATTTACGGAAAAGCATCGAAGATCTTTTTGGATACTAAAGATAGTCACAATATGGTTTATTTACCCATCGATAAATTAATTGAACAGGCGAATAAACGCTCATCTGTGGTTGACTCAAAAAGTTCATCCAATACCTCAACGTCGACTAATACGCCAACAACCCAGAGCAGCTCGAATAGTAGTACCACCACTGCGCCACTGCGCCCTGATGATACTCGAACCGATCGTTATGGGAAGGATTAAACGATGAAACAGTTTTCAATTATTGCCGTTATTGTGGTGTTGCTGCTGGGGTATTCTTCTGTATTTGAAGTGCAAGAAGGATATCGAGGGTTAGTTATTCAGTTTGGCAAAATTAAGCGTAATGCGAAAGGCGACCCTGATGTATATGCTCCAGGTTTGCATGTTAAAGTTCCTCTCATTGATTCGGTGCGTAAATTAGACGCCCGTATTCAGACGATGGACGGTCAACCTGACCGCTTTTTCACCTCTGAGAAAAAAGATTTGATTATTGACTCTTACGTGAAATGGAAAATTACCGATTTTGGTAAGTTTTTGCTGTCAACTGGGGGAAGTATTAATCAGGCCGAATCGCTGTTGAAACGTAAAATTAGTAATGGACTGCGCAGTGAAATTGGTAATCGCACCATTGACGAAATTGTGTCAGGTCAGCGTAGTGCCATTTTGGCCGAAGCGCTTAAAAGCTCAGCGAGTTCATCTGAAATTGGTGTGACCGTATTGGATGTACGCATCAAGCAGATCAACTTACCCAGTGAAGTCAGCGCGAGTATTTTCCAGCGAATGCGTGCTGAACGTCATGCTGTAGCGGCTGAACATCGGTCGCAAGGGCGTGAGCAAGCGGAGATTATTCGTGCTAATGTGGACCGCAGTGTTTTGGTGTTGTTGGCTAATGCAAAACGCGAAGCACAAACTATTCGCGGTGCTGGGGATGCACAAGCGGCCGCAATTTATTCTAAAGCATATAGCCAAGCACCGAAGTTCTTTGAGTTTTGGCGAAGCTTACAAGCTTATAAACACAGCTTTAATTCAGGTTCAGATGTGATGGTCATTCAGCCTGACAGCAGCTTTTTCAAGGTGTTTCAACAAGGTCCTGATGCATTGCAGAAATAGACTGTATGAAGAACCTTTTTATAAAATCCGGCTTCTAGCCGGATTTTTGTTTGATAAAAAAGATTAATTTTTTTGCTTTAATCGTTTTATTCTATCCATGTACTTTTTGTCTAATATCTGGGCAATCCGCCTCCCATCCACGCTCTAAATTTGATAGACTCTATTTTTAATAACTACGCTGAATTTAGAAAATGGGAAAGAATGTAGTCGTTCTCGGCTCTCAATGGGGAGACGAAGGAAAAGGGAAGGTCGTCGATCTGCTTACCGATAAAGCTACCTATGTAGTTCGTTTTCAAGGCGGCCATAATGCGGGTCATACACTAGTCATCAACGGTGAAAAAACCGTACTCCATCTCATTCCATCCGGTATTTTACGTGATAACGTCACCTGTGTGATTGGTAATGGCGTGGTGCTATCTCCTGAAGCCCTGGTTGATGAAATGCAGACGCTAGAAGCGCGGGGTATCCCCGTGCGAGAACGTTTGATCATCAGTGAAGCGTGTCCGTTGATTTTGCCATTCCATGTTGCATTGGATGCCGCGCGTGAAGCTGCTTTAGGTAAAAATGCGATTGGCACGACCGGCAAAGGGATTGGCCCTGCTTATGAAGATAAGATCGCTCGGCGTTGTCTGCGAGTGGGTGACTTATTTGATATGGAGCAATTTGCCGTTAAGCTTAAAGATGTGCTGAGTTATCATAACTTTATGCTAACACATTATTATAAAGCCGAACCAGTTCGTTATGATGATGTACTAGCACGTATGCAAGAGCTGTCAGGTTTATTAACCTCGATGGTGCAAGATGTAGGAAGTTTGCTCGATCGTGCTCGCCGCCAAGGTTTAGGCATTATGTTCGAAGGTGCCCAGGGGACGCTACTTGATATCGATCAAGGGACCTACCCATTTGTGACCTCATCGAATACGACTGCCGGTGGCGTTGCAACAGGCAGTGGTTTTGGTCCTCGTTATTTAGACTATGTGTTGGGGATCACCAAAGCATATACCACGCGTGTGGGTGCAGGACCATTCCCAACAGAATTGTTTGATGAAGTTGGCGAAATGTTGTGTCAAAAAGGTCAAGAATTTGGTGCAACAACTGGTCGCCGTCGGCGCACTGGCTGGTTAGATGCTGTCGCTATGCACCGGGCAATTCAAATTAATAGTCTCTCTGGTTTGTGTCTGACCAAATTGGATGTTCTCGATGGTTTAGAGGAAGTTAAAATTTGCGTTGGCTATAAAATGGCAGACGGTAGCGTGCTCGACATTCCACCCATGGCGGCGGAAGGTTATGAACATGTTGAACCGGTTTACGAGACGATGCCTGGCTGGAGCCAATCTACTTTTGGTGTGAAACGCCGCGATGAATTACCTGCCAATGCGCTGGCTTATATTGCCCGTATTGAAGCGATTCTTGATGTTCCTGTTGATATCATCTCAACTGGACCTGATCGTGAAGAAACTATTATTTTACGTCATCCGTTCGCCTAAATTTTGACGTTGTATGAAAAAGCGGCTCAGTTGAGCCGCTTTTTTTGTCTATATACTTTCAAAATTAAGCGATGATTTGACGGCTGAAGGCGCTAAGGGACACGACATTTTTGATCTCACCTGCCATTGTCTGCAAATTTTGACAGAAATCACCCCTATTTATCGTAATAATCGCATCTATGAGTCAGATCTATCTCTTTCACCAAATGATTAATTCTTTTTCCTTATCAATCAATTAACGAATAACAGATATAGCTTGTCGAATATTTATACAATTTGAGCAGAGAGGTTGCTTGCAAAGGGGGATGAGGCTCCTTAAACTTACTATCGTGGTAAAAAGTGGATCAATGTGGATCTTAACGGATTAGATACTCATGTTACGTGGCGCGAATGCAATTAATCTTGATAGCAAAGGTCGGCTGACGATGCCGATGCGTTATCGTGAGTATTTATTCGAAGAGTGCCAAGGAATGATGGTCAGCACTGTAGATATCACATTGAATTGTTTATTGTTATATCCACTGAATGAGTGGGAAGCAATCGAACAAAAACTGCGTAAATTGTCGAGTATGAACCCGGTTGAGCGACGATTACAACGCTTGCTATTGGGATATGCTGATGATTGCCAAATGGATAAGAATGGCCGGTTGTTGATTTCAGCGCCTCTGCGTTTACATGCGAATTTAGACAAGCAAGTGATGTTGGTTGGCCAGCTTAACAAATTTGAAATATGGTCATCGGAAAACTGGGATATGCAGATTGCCGATGATCTCAGTTCGTCTGATGAAGACGAATTTCTTAGTGATCAGTTGCGGGATTTTTCCTTATAACATGACAGAGCAATTTATACATAAAACAGTGCTGTTGAACGAAGCTGTCGATGCACTCAATATTCAAGCCGATGGCGTTTATGTTGATGGCACTTTTGGTCGAGGTGGACACAGCCGTGAGATCCTTTCTCAATTGGGAGAGGCGGGACGGTTATTAGTGATTGACCGTGACCCACAAGCCATTCAAATCGCCGAGAAGCTGGCTGCAGATGACCCTCGAGTCACTGTGTTAAAAGGACCATTTTCTAAAATTGAGCATTATATACGAGAGCTCAATTTGGCGGGCCTTGTCAACGGGGTGTTATTTGATTTAGGCGTGTCATCACCGCAGCTTGATGATGCTGAACGTGGATTTAGTTTTTTGCGCGATGGGCCACTGGATATGCGTATGGACCCAACGCAAGGACAGTCTGCAGCGCAGTGGCTTGAAACAGTAGAATTTGATGACTTAGTTTGGGTCTTAAAAACCTTTGGTGAAGAACGCTTTGCTAAACGGATCACTACTGCTGTTATCGAACGACGCCAAGTTCAGCCAGTGAGCAGCACGGTTGAGTTAGCGGAATTAATCAGCCAAGCAATGCCGGTTAAAGAAAAACACAAGCATCCGGCGACGCGAAGTTTTCAGGCAATCCGTATTTTCATTAATAGTGAACTTGATGAAATCGATCAAGCGCTGCAAGGTGCAGTCAACATATTAGCACCGCTAGGTCGATTGTCAGTGATTAGTTTTCATTCGCTTGAAGATCGAATGGTCAAACGGTTTATTCGCCATCAGCAAAAAGGTCAGGAATATCCGCGAGGATTGCCTCTAACCGACGCTCAATTAAGTGAAGGGCGAACGCTCAAAGCGATAGGTAAGGCTCGTAAACCGTCGGCGCTAGAGATTGAACAAAACAGTCGCTCACGCAGTTCGGTATTACGTGTGGCGGAGCGCTTACCGTGATGAACATTGCCACCGCACAACCTAGTTTACTTGGCATTATTTTACATGATCTCAAGCGATTTAAGTTGATGTGGGGACTGGTTGTTGTGGCATTGGTTTCTGCGCTGGCGATTGTTGTGGTGACGCAGAATACGCGGTTATTGATTACGCAACGAGCACAGTTAAGTGATCAGAGAGATCAGTTGAACAATGATTGGCGGCATTTGTTAATCGAAGACAATGCGCTCGATGATCACAACAGAATTGAGCAATTAGCACAGAGTAAGTTGCAGATGGTTCATCCACAAACAAAAGATGAGATTTTGGTGACCCCATGAAGCGTGAGTCAAAGTCACCACGGTTATATATCCGCTGGCGTTTTGTTGTGGTATTAGGGTGTATTTCGCTCGTTTTTTTAGCGCTTACAGGACGAGTTGCGTATATCCAAATTGTGGATGCGCAGCAGTTAATTGATCAGGGAAATATGCGTTCTTTACGCACAGAGACAACTCGAGAACCTCGGGGGATGATCATGGATAGAAACGGTAATGAGTTAGCTGTTAGTGTTCCTGCCGAAGCGATTTGGGCTGATCCGAAGTTAGTTCATGATCAGCATAGTTTGCAGCAACGGCGAAAATGGCAAGCGCTTGCTAAAGCACTGCATGTCAGTGAGGTATCGCTGCGCAAGCGAGTTAGCAATTCTAAGCGGCGTTTTGTTTATCTGCAGCGTCAAGTCAATGCCAATTTAGCCAAATACATTGAAGAGCTTAAGATCCCCGGTGTCTATCAAAAAGAAGAGTCGCGACGTTTTTATCCATCCGGTGAGATTAGTGCACATTTGGTTGGTTTTACTAATATTGATGATCACGGTCAAGAGGGGATTGAACGCAGTTATGATAAATGGCTGTCGGGGCGACCTGGTGAGAGGTTGGTTCGTAAAGACCGCTTAGGGCGCACGATTGAAGATATTTCGGTACTTAAACAGCAACAGCCTGGCCATAATATCCAACTGAGCATAGACCAGCGGATCCAAACGCTTGCCTATCGTGCTTTGAAACAAGAAGTAGAAGCAACAAATGCGACTTCAGGCAGTGTAGTGGTACTCGATATTAATACGGGGGAAGTGTTAGCAATGGCTAATAGCCCTTCATTTAACCCCAATGATCGCAGCCAACTGCAAAGTTATCGTTATCGCAATCGCGCAGTGACGGATGCCTATGAACCCGGTTCAACGATGAAACCTTTTGTGATGTTGACTGCTCTTGAAAAAGGTGTGGCCAATAAAAATACAATTATCGATAACCGACCGGGCTATATTCGTATCGACCACCATATTGTGCGTGATGACGAAATTCTCGGAAAAATGAATCTAACCACGATTTTGGAAAAATCAAGCAATATTGGGGCGGCTACTTTAGCTATTCGTTCTGGGATTAATTCAATACTCAATACCTTTTATTCAGTCGGATTTGGCAATGTGTCAGGAACGGGGCTTGATGGCGAATCGACGGGTATTATACCGCAGCGACGGCATTGGTCTGATTTTGAGCTCGCTACATTGGCATTTGGTTATGGTTTAACGGTTACCCCTTTACAGCTGGCTCATGCGTACGCCATTTTGGGGGCAGGAGGGATTGACCGACCTATTTCATTGTTAAAACTCGATCGAGCGCCCCAAGGAAAACGAGTCTTTGACCGTCAGCATACTTTGATGGTGTTAAAAATGCTCGAATCGGTGGTTAGTGACGAAGGAACAGCGCCTAAAGCACGGGTACCTGGCTATCAAGTTGCAGGGAAAACAGGCACTAGTCGCAAAGCCAATGCGGGTGGTTACAGTGATAATTATGTGGCGTTATTTGCAGGTGTTGCACCGGTGAGCAAACCGCGCCTGGCTATTGCTGTTGTTATCAATAACCCGCAAGGGGATCGCTATTATGGTGGTCAGATCGCGGCGCCAGTTTTCTCGAAAGTGATGGCGGGAAGCTTACAATATTTAAATGTCGCGCCTGATGGTACAGGGTTTCGTTTGGTGGCGCTTGATAGCCCTAAGCGTCAGGAGAACGATAATGAAGGTTAAACTAGCCCAATTAATCGCGGGCTGGTTACATCAGCCGTTGCCCGAAACATTCAATGTGGATATCAGTGATCTCTTTATTGATAGCCGTGCTGTGATTCCCAATAGTGTTTTTATCGCTATAGTTGGGGCAACAAGTGATGGTCGCGATTATATTCAAAAGGCGTTGTGTCAAGGGGCCGCTGTGGTGCTCTCGCAAGTTGATGATAAAGCACAGCATGGCCAGATTGAACGCCGAGATGGCGCTGTTATCATCCACTTCTATGGTTTAAAAGAGGCATTAGCGACGCTTGCACAGCGCTGTTATCGCCAATTACCTCGCCATATTATTGGTGTGACGGGTACCAACGGTAAAAGCACTGTCACACATTTGCTCGCTTCCTTAGCTGAACTAAACCATATTCCGGCGGCAGTTATGGGTACGTTAGGTCAGGGGCGTCCCGGTGAGCTTCATGGCGCATTAAATACGACGGCGGATATTTTCTCGGTCTATCGTATCCTCAACCAATTTGCCCTATCAGGTATTGAACTGGTGGCGATGGAAGTGTCATCGCATGGGCTTGTTCAAGGGCGTGTTGCAGGGGTGCCGTTTACGGGCGCAGTGTTTACCAATTTAACTCGCGATCACCTCGATTATCACCACACCATGCAAGCCTATGGTGAAGCGAAAGCACAGCTTATGGCGATGACGACTCGAGGTGTGCAGATCATCAATGCTGATGATGCGTTTGGTCAACAGTTACTTGAACGCTATCCCAATGCAAAAAGTTACGCGCTTGAATGCCAAGCAGATTGGCAGGCAAGCGTGATTGCAATGACCGAATCAGGTTGCCAAATCCGCGTTCATCATCACGATCAACAATGGCCGATTGAAGTGCCACTATTGGGGCAATTTAATGTCAGCAATTTATTAGCCGCGATTGCTTGCTTAGACGAGCTTGGGCTTGTTAGCGACGCATCGCTTGGTGATTGTCTCGCGTTAAAAGCGGTACCGGGGCGGATGGAGCTTTTTTGTGGCCGAACGCAAGTGGTCGTTGATTATGCTCATACGCCAGATGCGTTAGCAAAAGCTTTGCAAGGTGTTCGCAGCCATTGCAGTGGTAAATTGATCTGTATTTTCGGTTGTGGCGGTGATCGCGATCGCGGTAAACGGCCATTGATGGCACAAGCCGCTGAGAACTATGCCGATCAGGTCATTGTCACCAATGACAATCCGCGCAGCGAAGATCCTAGCCTAATAGCTGATGACATTTGCCAAGGGTTTGAACATCGCCAATCGGTAAGCATCATTTTAGATCGTCGCAGCGCTATTCAGGCCGCATTAGCCCAAGCGCAAAAGCAAGATATGATCTTAGTGGCAGGGAAAGGACATGAAGATTATCAAATTATCGGTCAACAGCGACTTGCTTATGATGAGCGTGCGGTGGTTGCTCAATTGTTAGCGGAGGCATCATGTTAACGCTCTTGTTGTCTCAAATTGCACAAATCTGTCAGGGCACAGTTCATGGCAATGATTGCCAGATTAGTTCGTTCTCAACCGATAGTCGGCATATTGCTCCGGAGGAGCTGTTTGTCGCGCTTAAAGGTGAGCGATTCGATGGCCATCATTATCTCCCGCAAGCGGTTGCTAACGGCGCTGGGGCGGCATTAGTTAGCTTGCCGATTGAGAGCAAACTTTCGTATGTTCTTGTTGATGATACCCGTATTGCATTGGGTCAAATTGCCAGTTGGCAACGTCAACAATTTCAAGGTCCGGTTGCAGCGATTACCGGTAGTAACGGTAAAACGACAGTTAAAGAGATGCTTAGTTTCATCTTGGCTAGTCATTATCAGGTTCTCTTTACGCAAGGCAATTTTAATAACGATATTGGTTTGCCGCTGACCTTGCTGCGTCTACAGCCCCATTATCAAGCGATGGTGTTAGAGCTGGGTGCTAATCATGCTGGCGAAATAGCTTATACCGCAAAGATTGCTCATCCCAATGTAGCACTAGTAAATAATGTCGGTGATGCCCATATTGAAGGTTTTGGCAGTCGTGATGGGGTCGCTCATGAGAAAAGTGAGATTTTAGCTGCCCTGCAAGGGCAAGGCTGCGCAGTATTTGAATCAGATAGCCCTTATCAGACGCTGTTTCGCCAAAAGGCGGGAACATCGCAATGTGTGACCTTTGGCTTAGATGATAGTGCCGATGTGCAGGCGCAAGATTGCCAGCGTCTGAAGGATGGCTGTTATCAGTTCAGTTTATGTTTTGCTCATCAAAGCGCGCCCGTTGTGTTAAAAACTGCAGGTTTGCACAATGTCAAAAATAGCTGCGCCGCCGCTGCGATGGCACTGCAAATGGGGGTTGAATTAGCCGTTATTGCTCGTCAATTAAGTGAATTTTTAGGAGTCGCGGGTCGTTTAAGGCGGCTCAAATTAGCAGAGTCAATGACCTTATTTGACGACACTTATAATGCCAATCCTGCATCGTTTATGGCCGCGTTAGAGGTATTAGTACAAAGTCAGGGACGGGCAATTTTAGTGGCTGGCGATATGGGGGAACTGGGCGAGCAATCGCTGTTCGCTCATCAACAATTAGGTCGCGCTGCGGCGAAGCGCCAAATTGAGCTTATGGCAACGGGGACATGGATGAAACAGGCTGTTGCGACGGCTGGGCATTTAGGGCAGCACTATCCAGATCAACCGCTACTCGCCCAGGCATTGTTGAATCGTTTAGAGGATATTCAACAGCAAGGATGTGAATGCGTGGTCGTGGTCAAAGGGTCACGTGCTAGTCAAATGGAAAACGTCGTTCAATTTATACAACAACACTTTAATAAGGTTCATCAATGTTAGTTTGGTTCGCGGGATATTTAGAGCATTACTACCGCGCTTTTGCGTTATTCGACTATTTGTCTTTTCGGGCGATTATGAGCCTTTTAACAGCGTTGACGTTTGGCTTATGGCTTGGGCCAAAAGTAATTCGTCGCCTACAACAATTACAAATAGGACAAACGGTTCGAAATGATGGGCCAAAAACGCATTTGAGTAAATCAGGCACCCCAACCATGGGTGGATTGATGATCTTAGCGTCGGTATTTTTATCCACATTGCTATGGGCCAAACTGGATAACAGCTATGTGTGGATCATGCTTTATGTCATGGGTAGCTTTGGCTTGGTTGGCTTTGTTGACGACTATCGAAAAGTCGTGCGTAAAAATACCGATGGATTGATCGCCCGCTGGAAATATTTTTGGCAATCAATGATCGCCTTAAGTGTGGGCCTGTTTATCTTCTTTAATGCGGACAGTCCTGCCCAAACTCAGTTGGTATTGCCATTTATCAAAGAGCTGATGCCACAGCTGGGCTGGCTGTTTATACCGTTAACTTATTTTGTCATCGTCGGTAGCAGTAACGCGGTTAATCTGACCGATGGCCTTGATGGCCTTGCCATCATGCCCAGCGTGATGGTTGCCAGTGCGTTTGCACTGTTGGCGTGGTTGACTGGGAATAGTCATTTCTCTGAGTACTTGTTCATTCCCTACGTGCCACAGGCTAGTGAGCTGGTGGTGGTTTGTACGGCTTTAGCTGGTGCAGGACTTGCATTTTTATGGTTTAACACCTATCCGGCGCAAGTGTTTATGGGGGATGTAGGGTCGCTCTCCATTGGCGCTGCTTTAGGAACTGTGGCGGTGTTGGTTCGTCAAGAGTTTTTGTTAGTGATTATGGGAGGCGTGTTTGTGATTGAAACTGTCTCTGTGATTTTACAAGTTGGATCGTTTAAGTTACGCGGCCAACGTATTTTTCGGATGGCGCCAATTCATCATCACTATGAGTTAAAAGGCTGGCCAGAAACCCGCGTGATTGTGCGTTTTTGGATTATTTCGTTAATTTTAGTATTAATTGGTCTAGTGACCTTGAAGGTTCGTTAAGGTGAGGCTTTTGTAATGGTGATTCATCCAACACAGCAATATGGTGTGATTGGGCTCGGGCGTTCTGGGCTTTCAACGGTTGAGTACCTGTGTCAACACGGGGTCACGCCATTGGTCTTTGATACGCGTGATACGCCGCCATTAGCAGCAAAACTGCCGGATGGGGTTGCGCTATTAACTGGCGAGCTTACTAGCCATGAAGATGTTCTCAGTGGGCTAGATGTATTGATCGTGGGGCCTGGGCTGAGCATTCGTACGGATCTTTTTAAACGACTTAAACACCAAGGCAAGTCGGTGATTGGTGATGTGGAACTATTTGCTGGTGCGGTTGATGCGCCGGTTATCGCAATTACTGGCAGCAATGGTAAAACGACGGTGACCACCTTAGTCGGTGAGATGGCTCGTGAAGCAGGGATTGAGGTTGCTGTCGGTGGGAATATTGGAACTCCGGTATTGGCGTTACTTGGGCAACATGCCAAGCTGTATGTACTGGAACTGTCTAGTTTTCAATTGGAAACGACAGACAACTTACGTCTGCGTGCAGCAACTGTGTTAAATGTTAGTGCTGATCATATGAATCGCTATCATGACTTGTCTGATTATCGCGATGCCAAGCTGCGCATTTATCAGCATTGTCAGTGCTGCATTGCGAACGCGGATGATCCACAAAGCTGGCCGAATGCTGAGGTTGATTCATTGCAGCTGTTTTCTATCGAGAAAAAAGCAGATTACTGGATCAATGAATCAGAGTCGGCACTGATGATTGGCGATGAGTGCTTATTGCATTGTCAATCACTCAAAATGAGCGGTCGCCATAATTGGGCCAATGCGTTAGCTGCATTGGCGTTGGGCGATGCAGCTGGGATAGCGCGCGAGGCGATGATCCGCACTTTGAAACGTTTTTCTGGATTAGCACACCGCTGCGAGACCGTGGGCTATCATCAAGGCGTCCGTTTTATTAATGATTCTAAGGCAACCAATATTGGTGCGACTATCGCGGCTCTACAAGGCTTTGCATATGAGTCTGGACAGACTTGGTTGATAGCGGGAGGTGATGGGAAAGGGGCTGATTTTAATGAATTATCGCCTTGGTTAGCACCGCTTGCTGGTCTTGTGGTGTTTGGCCAAGATGCGGCACGTTTACAACAGGTTTGCCCACGTGCCAAACGAGTTGATGATTTGCCACAGGCGTTAAGTTGGTGCGTTGCCAAGGCCCAGAAAGGCGACCGCGTGTTACTCTCTCCAGCCTGTGCAAGCCTAGATATGTATTCAGGGTTTGAGGCCCGAGGAGAGCACTTCCGGCAATTGGTGGAGGCGTTATGAAGCTTAGGTTGTGGCCAACAGCACTGCAACGTTCGCTTTTATGGCTGCGAACCCCAGTGGGTTCAGAGAGTAGCCGTCTTTATGATCGCTCGCTGTTGTTACTAGCGATTGCACTATTGTGTTTAGGATTAGTGATGGTGGCGTCAGCATCGATTGCTGAGAGTATGGCATCGCATCATAGTCCGTTTATTTTTGTCCGCCGTCATGCGGTTTATGTCGTGATCTGCTTGCTGGCAATGGCCATCACCGTGCAGGTTCCGGTGGAATTTTGGAAACAACATAACGCCAAATTTTTACTGGCAACCATGCTCGGTTTGGTGCTGGTGTTAGTGGTGGGGCGCAATGTCAATGGGAGTTCCCGCTGGATTGGCATTGGACCGCTGAATATTCAACCTGCCGAGTTTGCCAAATTGGCGCTGTTTGCTTATCTAGCTGGGTATCTAGTTAGACGCCATCAGGAGATTCGGGATAGCTTGAAAGGCTTTTTAAAACCGCTGGCCGTGTTGTGTGTGATGGCTTTATTGATCCTCGCTCAGCCTGATTTAGGCACGGTGGTGGTGATGTTTGTGGCAACCATTGGCATGTTATTTATTGCGGGAGCGAAGCTGATTCAGTTTTTTGGCCTGATTATTAGTGGCTCGGTGGCAGTGGTTATCTTAATTGTGACAGAGCCCTATCGAATGGAGCGGGTGACCTCGTTTTTAAACCCTTGGCAGGATCCATTTGGCAGTGGCTACCAATTAACCCAGTCATTGATGGCGTTTGGCCGCGGTCAGTGGTTTGGTGAGGGGCTCGGTAATTCGGTTCTTAAGCTTGAGTATTTACCTGAAGCGCATACCGATTTTGTGATGGCGATATTAGCCGAAGAATTAGGGTTTGTGGGCGTTTGTGTGGTGTTAGTGCTTTTAAGTTGGCTTTCCTATAAAGCGGTTGCTATTGGTCGCAGGGCACTGCAAAGTGAGCGACCATTTGAGGGATATTTGGCCTGTGGGATCGGTTTTTGGATCGCATTTCAAAGTGCAGTCAACATTGGTGCTGCTTCCGGCATGATGCCGACCAAAGGTCTGACGTTACCTTTAGTAAGTTATGGTGGCTCGAGTTTATTAGTGATGGCAATTGCCATTGGCTTATTGTTAAGGATTGATTTTGAATGGCGTCAAGACGATCAACAGGCGCACCGTCGGGAGGGCGAATGAGTTATCAAACGCCACATTTGTTGGTGATGGCCGGTGGAACCGGGGGACATGTTTTTCCTGGCTTAGCCGTGGCGAAAGTGATGCAGTCTCGAGGGTGGAAAGTCACTTGGCTTGGCACTGCGACTCGTATGGAAGCTGATATCGTTCCGCGCCATGGTTTTGATATTGAGTTTTTGGATATTCAGGGCGTACGAGGCAATGGTTGGCGTCGTAAATTAAGTGCACCTTGGAAGATTTTTTGTGCGTTGTTACAGGCGCGTCGTTTGTTGAAGCGATTACAACCGACGGTCGTGTTAGGGATGGGTGGTTTTGCTAGCGGTCCAGGTGGCTTAGCGGCTAAATGGTCAGGTATTCCGTTGATCATTCATGAGCAAAATGCGGTGGCAGGCATGACTAATCGTTGGCTTAATCGATTTGCCAGTTGCAGCTTGAGTGCATTTCCTGAAACATTGCCCGGAGCGATTCAAGTTGGTAATCCGGTTCGAGATGAGATTTTACAGGTTGGTCAGAGCGCGCGGATTTTTACCTCACGGATGAACATATTAGTGGTGGGTGGCAGTTTGGGTGCTCGGGTACTCAATGAACAATTACCGGGTGCGATCCAATCTTGCGCTAATTTGGCGTTGCAAGTGCGCCATCAAGTAGGCAGCGGCAATGCTGAAAACACTTTACAACGTTACCGAGCATTGGGCGTGACCAATGTTCATGTTGAAGAATTTATAGATGATATGGCTCAAGCGTACCGCTGGGCCGATCTGGTGATCTGCCGTGCTGGGGCATTAACAGTGAGTGAAATAGCAGCGGCCGGCTTACCCGCGATTTTTATACCACTGCCGCATGCTGTGGATGATCATCAAACTCGCAATGCTTGCTATTTAGCGGATCATCAGGCGGCGAAGATTTTGCCGCAGACAACGTTAGATGCATTGCATCTAAGTGAATTATTACAAGAGCTGGCAATTCCTTCTGTGCGTGAAGTGATGTCCCGTCAAGCACTACAATTAGCTGTCGGTGATGCCGCACAACAAGTCGCTGATGTGTGCCAGCAATGGATAAAAAATGAGTAAAATAATGACCAAAGTTGAGTTAGCCAAATTACGTTTGATGATTCCAGAGATGCGCCGAGTCAAACGTATCCATTTTGTTGGAATTGGTGGTGCAGGAATGGGTGGTATCGCCGAAGTGCTTGCCAATGAAGGCTACCAAATTAGTGGCTCAGATCAGCAACATAATGCCATGACTGAACGCTTAGAAGCACTCGGTGCTAGCGTGTTTTATCAGCACCAAGCCAGAAATGTGGACGGTGCCAGTGTGGTGGTCGTCTCCTCAGCGATTCACGAAGGAAACCCTGAGGTGGCTGCGGCTCGGCAGCTGCGCATTCCGGTTGTGCGCCGGGCCGAAATGTTAGCTGAACTGATGCGTTATCGCCATGGTGTGGCGGTAGCGGGAACCCATGGGAAAACGACGACTACGAGTTTAATTGCTTCGATTTATGCGCAGGCCGAACGCGACCCAACCTTCGTAATTGGTGGGTTGCTCAACAGTGCTGGAACCAATGCACGACTTGGCTCGAGCCGCTACCTGATTGCTGAAGCTGATGAGAGTGATGCATCCTTTTTGCACCTACAGCCGATGATGGCCGTGGTGACTAACATTGAAGCTGATCATATGGACACCTATTCGGGTGATTTTAATCAGTTACAAGAAACCTTTATTAAATTTTTACACAATTTACCTTTTTATGGTGTGGCCGTGGTTTGTGGTGACGATCCCGTCGTCGCGGCATTGGTGAGCCGAATTGGACGACAGGTGATCACCTATGGATTTTCAGACGGCGTCGATGTACAGGTCAGTGAATTTAGTCAAACCGGTGACCGATGCTGGTTTAAAGTGATCCGCCAAGGCGCAGAGCCGTTGGCCATCGAACTGGCAATGCCAGGGCGACATAATGCGCTGAATGCGGCAGCAGCTGTGGCTATTGCCAGTGAAGATGGCATTAGCGATGAATATATCATTGCCGCATTGAATAATTTTCAGGGGATCGGACGACGTTTCCAGCAATATGGTGAGTTTGAGACTGGGCGTGGGAGCGCTATCTTAGTGGATGATTATGGCCATCATCCAACGGAGGTCGCCGCAACAATTGCCGCTGCCCGTCAAGCATGGCCTGAGCGGCGGCTGGTCATGGCCTATCAGCCTCATCGGTACACCAGAACACGGGATCTCTACGAAGATTTTGTTGAAGTGTTAAGTCAGGTGGATCAGCTGTTACTGTTAGAAGTATACAGTGCGGGCGAAGATCCGATCCCAGGGGTGGATAGCCGTGCTTTGTGCCGTTCGCTACGTCAGCGCGGATTAGAACCGATTTATGTAAAAACGCCCGCTGAACTGCCACTACGATTAGCAGAGATTATTGAAGGCCAAGATCTTGTCATGACTCAAGGTGCTGGCAATATTGGTATGCTTGCTCGGCAATTAGCAGAACTTGGATTAGATATCGAAAAAATGAAAGAGTTCTCGGATGGTTGCTGAAATAAAGTCAGTAAAAGGGGTATTTGCAGTAAATTTTAAGCATAAAGCATTACTACAGGCATTTAAAGGGCCTAGTACTGACGCTATAATGGTCAGCTTTGGTTACAGGATAAATAGGTGCGATTAGCTGGGCTTATACGGTCAAAGCGATTACGTCTGCCGGTGTTGGTGAATGGCCAAGTCGATAAATGCTATATAGCGGGCATGGCATTTTTTCTCGCGGTGGTACTTGGACTAAGTGCTGTGTGCCTGAAAATATACAATCAACTGAGTAATAGTCAGTTGGTCCCGATGACTTCGATTTTGATCTCGGGTTCTCGGCATTATGTGAACGATAGCGATCTGCAGCGAGCGCTGCAGCAAGTTCGCCATTCAGGGAATTTTTTTACCTTGGATGTGAATAAGGTGCAAAAAGCGTTGCTGGCATTACCTTGGGTCAAGACGGTGAGTGTCCGCAAACAGTGGCCCAATAAATTACGGCTGTATCTGCAGGAATATCAGCCCGTCGCATTTTGGAATAATGCGGCACTATTAAATCCGCAAGGGACTATTTTTGATGCTCCAACGGATCGGCTGGATAAGCCATTGGTGCATTTATATGGACCGGATGATTGTGCAGCTGAGGTGCTAGAGGCATATAAGCAGATGCAGGAGATGCTGAAAACGCTACAGATAGGAATTACTTCAGTCACATTGGATGCGCGTCATTCATGGTCACTGACGTTAACGAATGGGATCGAGGTACGCATTGGCCAGCGCGACCGGATCAAGCGATTGCAGCGGTTTATTAGTTTGTATAACCAACTGCATCCAGAAAAGATGGCCTATGCTGACCTGCGTTATAGCAATGGTTTAGCAATAGGCTGGAAGCAGCAACAGGATTCAACGGCGAAATGACCAAAACGACAGATAAAAATCTCATTGTTGGACTGGATATTGGCAGTTCGAAAGTCGCAGTACTGATAGGTGAAGTGCTGCCTGATAACCAACTGAATATCATTGGGGTTGGCTCCCATCCGTCTAAAGGCATGGATAAAGGTGGCGTTAATGATCTAGAAGCGGTCGTTAAGTCAGTGCAGCGAGCGGTTAACGAGGCGGAATTGATGGCCGATTGCCAGATTAGCTCGGTGTATCTTGGTGTCTCAGGCAAGCACATTAGCTGCCTGAACGAAAAAGGTATGGTGCCTATCAATGAAGATGAGGTCACTCAAGACGATGTTGACAATGCGATTCATACCGCTAAATCAGTTCGGCTCAAAGATGAGCATCGTATTTTACATGTTTTGCCGCAAGAGTTTGCGATTGATTACCAAGAAGGTATTAAGAATCCGATTGGTTTGTCTGGGGTTCGTATGGAAGCGAAAGTGCATCTGATTACCTGTCATAATGATATGGCGCGCAATATTGTCAAATGTGTTGAGCGCTGTGGTTTAAAAGTCGACCAGTTAATTTTTTCGGCGCTAGCTTCTGGCTATGCGGTGTTAACTGACGATGAAAAAGAGTTAGGAGTCTGCCTGATTGACATCGGGGCCGGTACGATGGATTTGGTGGCCTATACAGGTGGGGCATTACGTCATACTACGGTCATTCCCTATGCTGGGAATGCGGTCACGAGTGATATTGCCTATGCGTTTGGTACACCACTCAGCGATGCTGAGAATGTCAAAGTGCAATATGGTTGTGCATTAGGCCAATTGGTTAGCCGCGATGATACGATCGAGGTACCAAGTGTCGGTGGGCGTCCGGCGCGAAGCCTGCAACGACAAACATTGGCCGAAGTCATTGAGCCGCGTTATAGCGAATTATTGGCGATGGTGAAATCTGAATTGGATGAGCTCCGTGATCGCTTGAAAAAGCAAGGTGTGAAGCACCAATTAGGCGCAGGGGTCGTTCTGACTGGCGGCGCCGCTCAGATGGAGGGCATCATTGAGTGCGCAGAACAGATATTGCAATGTCAAGTCCGAGTCGGTCAACCAGAACGAGTCGCTGGTTTGACTGAATATGTTCAAGCATCAACTTATGCAACTGCAGTTGGGTTGCTTCATTATGGCAGAGAAAATCGCCACGAGCGCTTTACTGACGAGAAGTCGTCAGGATCTGTCAGTAGTTTATTGAATCGGCTGAAAAGCTGGTTCCAAGGCGAGTTTTAATATTTCATCATCTTGGTGAAAGAATCACGCGGAGAGAGATATGTTTGAGATTATGGATAGCCATACCGACGAAGCCGTTATTAAAGTGGTTGGTGTCGGTGGTGGTGGCGGTAACGCCGTCGAACACATGGTGCAGCAGTCGATTGAAGGCGTTGAATTCATTGCAATCAACACCGATGCTCAGGCGCTGCGTAATTCAACAGCGAATAAAACTTTGCAAATTGGTAGCGGGATTACCAAAGGGCTTGGCGCTGGGGCAAATCCTGATGTGGGTCGGGAAGCGGCAAGTGAAGATCGTGAACAAATTCAAAATATGCTCGAAGGTGCCGATATGGTATTTATCGCTGCTGGCATGGGCGGTGGTACAGGGACCGGCGCAGCCCCAGTGGTTGCTGAAATTGCCAAAGAGCTGGGTATTTTGACGGTAGCCGTGGTCACTCGTCCCTTTGCTTTTGAGGGTAAAAAACGCAGTACATTTGCTCAAAATGGGATTGATGAATTAGCCAAAAGTGTTGATTCACTGATTACTATCCCTAATGATAAGTTGTTGAAAGTACTTGGACGAGGCGTGTCATTGTTAGATGCGTTTAAAGCGGCTAATAATGTCCTGTTAGGATCAGTTCAAGGGATCGCCGAGCTGATTACTCGTCCCGGTCTGATTAACGTTGACTTTGCTGATGTGCGCACGGTGATGCGTGAAATGGGCACTGCAATGATGGGCACTGGCATTGCCAAAGGTGATGATCGCGCTGAAGAAGCTGCTGAAATGGCGATTTCTAGCCCATTGCTTGAAGATGTTGATTTAGCGGGCGCTCGTGGTATTTTGGTCAATATTACTGCCGGCTTCGATATGAGTATTGAAGAGTTCGAAACAGTCGGTAATGCGGTGAAAGCTTTTGCCTCAGAAAATGCAACTGTCGTTGTAGGTGCTGTGATTGATCCTGACATGAGTGATGAATTGCGTGTGACGGTTGTTGCGACAGGGATTGGTGCTGAACGTCGCCCTGATATTACCTTGGTGAATAATAGTGCTAAAGAAGTGGTAAAACCACAACCGACTCAGGTGGCATCAAATGTGCATCAAAATACGGTACCTGCACCTGAAAATAAAGCAGCGATAGGTGGACATTCCACAGCGACACCTGAGCCCAAAAGTGACCTCGAATACCTGGATATTCCTGCATTCTTGCGTCGTCAGGCCGATTAAATAGAGGAAATGAGCTGTAGAGTCGTCTAAACTTATGGTAATATATCCGACCAAATTTATGACGGCCGGATTTGACAAGAGGTTTTGTGCCCATGATTAAACAGCGAACACTTACGAAACCTGTCCATGCGACAGGGATTGGTTTGCATTCAGGCAACAAAGTGACTATTGCACTCAATCCGGCACCCATTAATACTGGGATTGTCTTTCATCGCGTCGATTTAAGCCCGATGGTTGTCATTCCTGCCCGAGCTGATTTGGTTAAAGACACCACGTTGTGTACGGGGTTGGTCGATGAGCAAGGCCATCGAATCGCAACGGTTGAGCATTTATTGTCAGCGGTTGCAGCGTTGGGGTTAGATAATTTGATCGTGGAAGTCGATGCGCCAGAGATTCCGATTATGGATGGTAGTTCGAGTCCTTTTGTCTTTTTGCTTCAATCTGCGGGTATTCAAGAGCAGAGTGCGCTCAAACGCTTTATCCAAATTAAGCAGACGGTACGTGTTGAAGCTGATGAAGGCAAATGGGCTGAATTGCGGCCAAATCCGGCCGGGTTTAAGATCGATTTTGCCATCGATTTTCAGCATCCTGCCATTGCTGGGCGTAACCAAAGTATCTCGATGGACTTTGACAGCCTGAAATTTGTCAAAGAGTTGAGCCGTGCTCGGACTTTCTGCTTTTTGCATGATGTCGAATTTATGCAAGCCCATAATTTGGCGCTTGGTGGTAGTTTAGACAATGCCATTGTTCTTGATGATTATCGGATCATGAATGATGATGGGCTGCGTTATGAAGATGAGTTTGTTCGTCATAAAGTGCTCGATGCTATTGGTGATTTATGTTTGACTGGCCATTCTATCCTAGGGCACTTGTGTGCTTATAAGTCAGGGCATGCGCTTAATAATATGTTAGCACGTCAGTTGTTAGCGACTCCAGAAGCGTATGAAGTGGTCACATTTGATGATGAAGCGGCTGAAGTGCCAATGACTTATAGTCAACCGATACAGGCCTTCTAGCTCTACATCAATTAGTAGCGGCGCTATTTATTTTTCTCTCCGCACAGCGCCGCTATTCTTTCTAGCCTCTCTTTTAATTCGTCAGGCATGTGATCGGCTGCTGCTCTAATATGTTCTGCACTTTGTTGGCTAATTTGTCGCGTAGTAGTGATTTTTACCAACGGTTCTGGTTTAATGCTAGCCAATTGAGGATTGATTTTTAGCTCCAATGAGATCAGTCCTGGATAATGCGTGCGTAACTCACTTAATAATTGTGATTTAAGCTGCCGTAAGCGGTTTAACCAAGCTGCTGTTGGGGCACTGATCACGGCTCGACCATTATCTAATTGGGTGAGTTGGCAGCTTTGTAGGTGAAAACGTTGCAAAATATGCTCAGTATTGGTCATCAGTAATCGTCGGCGTTCGGTCGTCTGTTTAAATTGCGCAAATTGCCCATTGGCAAATAGACGATCAATATCAACAGGTTGATGTGAACGTTTGGACATGGATAACTGACCTTCGTGAGTATGATGTAGTTAGTATACTGGGCTGACAGATAAGATCGACAAAGATGTGAGCACATGACGGTCAAAGTGGTAAGGTGACAAAAAATGACATGTCAGAGTTGAATTCAACCCATTTTGCCTCCATCTCATTATTGACATATTTTGCAATGTTTGGAAATGCTAAGAATTTGTCATTTCAACTTGTAAATAGATGCGAAAGGATGCATTGACGATACCTATGAGCAATACGACTAACAGCGATCGGGTTGAGATCCCAGCTTTTCATGGTATGGTAATCCGTTCTATCTATAGTACTAGAGCACGGTTACACGGAAAGATTGCCAGTCTAGATCGACTTGTTACTTTATTAGCACTTTCCCTTAGCCCTTATTTCAATCCACTGCACAAGCTCGTGTTGGTGGATGCAATCATATTTCGAATGACTCATAAAAGATAATACGCATGATTAGTAAAATTCTTACCAAAATTATTGGTAGCCGAAACCAGCGTACGGTTAAACAACTACGCAAAATAGCTCGACAGATCAATGAAATGGAACCGGATTTTGAAGCGCTCAGTAATCAACAACTGCAAGCTAAAACGGCGGAATTTCGCAGCCGGTTAGCCGATGGTGAAAAGCTCGATACATTGTTGCCAGAAGCGTTTGCGACGGTTCGTGAAGCCTCTAAACGGGTGTATGGCATGCGCCACTTTGACGTACAGTTGATTGGTGGGATGGTTCTTAATGAAAACCAAATTGCCGAAATGCGCACCGGTGAAGGGAAAACCTTAACCGCAACTTTGCCTGCTTACTTAAATGCACTGACCGGTAAAGGTGTGCATGTCATTACCGTCAACGACTATCTGGCCAAGCGCGATGCTGACTCAAACCGTCCGTTATTTGATTTTCTCGATATTTCTGTCTCTGTGAATGTGACAGGGATGGAGCCTGAAGAGAAAATCGCAGCCTATCAAGCCGATATTACTTACGGGACCAACAATGAGTTCGGTTTTGACTACCTACGCGATAATATGGCTTACGCACCTGAACAACGGGTTCAACGGCCTTTGCACTATGCGCTGATTGATGAAGTTGACTCAATTTTGATTGATGAGGCTCGCACCCCGCTGATTATCTCCGGTGCAGCTGAAGATAGTTCTGAGTTGTATGTCAAAGTCAATGAAATCATTCCATATCTGACCAAACAAGATAAAGAAGATACCGAAGACTATACTGGTGACGGTCACTTTACCGTAGATGAAAAGGCCAAGCAGGTGTTTTTAACCGAACGTGGCCAGATCTATGTTGAAGATCTCTTGCATGAGCGCGGCTTATTGGCTCAAGAACAATCATTGTATTCGGCGTCAAGTATCTCATTGCAGCATCATGTCAACGCAGCTTTGCGTGCACATACCTTGTTTGAACGTGACGTCGACTATATCGTCAATGCCAAAAAAGAAGTGGTGATTGTCGATGAGCACACTGGGCGAACAATGGAAGGACGGCGCTGGTCTGAAGGCTTACACCAAGCGGTTGAAGCAAAAGAGGGCGTGCCAATTCAAAGTGAGAACCAAACGCTTGCTTCCATTACCTTTCAAAACTATTTCCGCTTGTATGAAAAATTAGCTGGGATGACCGGGACTGCTGATACCGAAGCGTTCGAGTTTCAGCAAATTTATGGCTTAGATACCGTGGTTATCCCAACCAATAAACCGATGGTCCGCGATGACCGAGGGGATTTGGTTTACCTCACAGCCGAAGAAAAATACCAAGCTATTATCGAAGATATTAGAGGTTGTATTGAACGTGGGCAACCGGTGTTGGTCGGGACGGCATCCATTGAGAACTCTGAATATCTTTCTCAATTGATGAATCAGCAAAAGATCAAACATCAAGTCCTTAATGCGAAACATCATGAACGCGAAGCTGAAATTATCGCTGAAGCGGGTGCTCCAGGTGCTGTGACTATCGCAACCAATATGGCTGGCCGTGGGACAGACATTATCTTAGGTGGGAACTGGCAGAGCCAAGAGGAACAATTAGATGACCCGACAGAAGACGATATCGCTGCAATTAAAGTGAAGTGGCAGGCGGTGCATGAGCAAGTGCTTCAATCTGGTGGTCTGCACATTATCGGTACCGAGCGTCATGAATCACGACGCATTGATAATCAGCTGCGTGGCCGTGCTGGTCGTCAAGGTGATCCGGGTTCAAGCCGTTTCTACTTGTCGATGGAAGATCCGCTAATGCGTATCTTTGCATCTGAAAAAGTCAGCGGTATGATGAAGAAGCTGGGGATGAAGCCGGGTGAAGCCATTGAACATCCTTGGGTTTCTCGGGCAATTGAAGGTGCCCAGCGTAAAGTTGAAGGTCGTAACTTTGATATTCGTAAATCATTGTTAGAATTTGACGATGTAGCCAATGATCAGCGTAAAGTCATCTATGAACAGCGCAATGAGCTGATGGATGCTGATGATATTTCCGAAACGATTCACGTGATCCGTGAAGATGTCGCCAATCAGGCGATCGATAGTTATATTCCACCGCAATCGCTTGAAGAATTGTGGAATATTAAGGGATTAGAAGATCATCTGAAAAATGAGTTTGGAGTCACACTGCCTATTCAAAAATGGCTGGATGAAGATGACAAACTCTATGAAGAAACATTGCGTGAGCGAATTATAGAATCGGTAACGGCTCACTATCAACAGAAAGTCGAGTTGGTTGGTGAAGAAGTAATGCGCCAGTTTGAAAAATCGGTCATGCTGCAAACGCTCGATCAATTGTGGAAAGAGCATCTGGCAGCGATGGATCATCTACGTCAAGGGATCCATTTACGAGGCTATGCTCAGCGCGATCCAAAACAGGAATATAAACGTGAGTCCTTTGAGTTGTTCACTCAGTTATTGGATTCACTCAAATATGATGTGGTGACGATTCTAAGTCGCGTGGAAGTGCAGGCGCCTGAAGAAGTTGAAGAGATGGAGCGACTGCGCCGTGAACAAGCCGAACAAGTGAATCGTAATGCCCGTCATCAAGGCTCTGCATATAGCAGTGATAGCGATGATGATGAAGGGATGAGCCAAGTTCAGCAAGTTATTCGAGATGGCGTGAAAATTGGTCGAAATGATCTCTGTCCGTGTGGCAGTGGCAAAAAATACAAACATTGCCATGGTCGCTTGAGCTAATTGTTGGAATGTTTAAAATGAGCCCGGCTGGTCCGGGCTTTTTTTTGTCTGATGATAACGATGAGGAAACATAAATGGGTAGAGAGGTTAAGGTCGTCGTTGGTGTGATCTTAAAAGATGAACAGGTACTGATCGCTAAACGTAGCGCCAAACAGCATCAGGGTGGCTTATGGGAATTTCCTGGTGGTAAAGTTGAATCAGGTGAAAGCGAGCTTGATGCATTGGCGCGAGAGCTTGAAGAAGAACTTGGCATTATGATTATCACCGATCACTGTCAAAAACGCCTAGAGATCCATCATCAATATAGTGATAAGGCCGTAGGGTTACATATTTATTGGGTGAGTGACTTTAGTGGAGAGCCTCAAGGTCAAGAAGGACAACTAATCTGTTGGGTGTCCTGTGCTCAGCTCGCCGATTATTCTTTCCCAGAAGCAAACCAGCCTATTTTGGATGCCTTGCAGCAATAGACTGGTTAAGTTTAAATCAGCAGCTAAAAGTTCCAACTATCTGGTTTATCTTCATCCTCGGTAATGGATTGACCGGGGATAAATTTATCTTCGTTGGACCATTCACCCAGATCAATCAGCTTACAACGTTCACTACAAAATGGACGCCAGCGATTATTCGGTGAAAATTCAGTTTGTTTATGGCACGTTGGGCACGCCACCATGATTACTTTAGTCATGCAAAACTCCTGCAACAGGTCAGGGTAAATGGAAGATCGTTTAACACCGCACCATCAAGAGACATAAATTTAATTGCAAAGCGATTTTTGTGGCCACTAATCGTAGGATAACCTTGTAAAGGTGCCGCCATTTTGAGACGAATCAATACACAGCCTTCTCGTTGGCCCTGATAAAAACCTTCATGGGCAATAATGGATTCCTCACTGCCTTGTTCACGTAACATATCTAGCAGATAGATCATCACTTCAGCGACACGGGCAAAAGGGGTCAGCCAATGCTCCACATTCCCCATGCGCTGTTCATCGCTTTGATGTTGCCAATAAGACAGCTGCGGGAGATCAAAACTACAAGCTCCCCCGGGCAAGGCGAGTCGCTGTCGTACTACATTAAGCAGGCGGTCCTCTTTGATGAGATTGGCTAATTTGGGTTGTTGATTGATCTGCTGAAAATAGCGATTAGTGCGCTCAACTAACTCAAATACTTTCTGAGTATCTATTTGTGGTAACTCGGCCCATTGATTGAGTAACAAACGTTGCTTATCGAGATCTTTGAGTAGGTCGCTTCGCCATTCACAGCGATCCAACACCTCATTGAGATCAAACAAGGTGCGAAAGAAATGTTGCACCTCATTATCAGTTTGGGTTGTTTTAGTTTTTTCAAGCTGATTGAACAACATCTCAACGCGCAAATAGGTACGAATTTTTTCACTGAGTGGATGTTCAAAAGTTAACTCACTAAACACGGCTTGCACTCTAACGATTATGAATATTAGGTCAGTCTCTAGTGTATCGATTGCAGCGCTGACTGTCATTGGCTTTAGCACTGCCATTGAGGTATTCCTTACTAACCATAACCAATTTTACTCAGTAGCCATTACCAACATAATGATATTTAGTGACTTATTTCAATATGCTGTTTAAACGTGCAGCAAGTTGCAGATATTGCTGATGCTGATGTGCTGTTTTTTCTAACAGTTCTTGCAGTGAACCGTCATTGACGATGACATCATCAGCAATATTCAAGCGCTGCTCTCGTGAAGCTTGGTTTGCAACAATTTGACGCGCTTGCTGGAGAGAGACCTGATCACGTTGGCAAATTCGTGTTAACTGGCGATGCGGCTCGATGTCAACGACTAGGACGCGATCAGCCATCTGCTGCAGGTTATTTTCAACCAGTAGCGGAATGACTAGCAAGGTGTAAGTTGAGCGAGATTCGCTTATTTGTTGGCGCATTCGTGCTCGAATTTTAGGGTGCAAATAGTGCTCAAGCCATTGGCGTTCATTAGCATTGTTAAACACTAAATTTCGAAGGAGGCGGCGATTTAATGCGCCGTGTTTATCTAATACGTGCGGACCAAAATGCTCGGCAATATCTAATAAACCAACTGTGCCTGGGGCAACTAACTGATGTGCAATAAGGTCTGCGTCAATACAATCAATCCCTCGACTGGCTATCCAGTTAGCCACGGTGGTTTTGCCACTCGCAATACCGCCGGTTAATGCAACAATCATCTGTTCATCCCCCAATCAGTAGCCCATAGCTATAGCTCAACGTTGGCCCATATAATAGATAACATAACGCGCCCAAGGTTAAAAAAGGTCCAAAGGGCAGCGGTGTCTGGCGTTTGCTTCGCCGGAGAATGAGTAGCCATATGCCAAATAGTGCGCCGCTCGCCGAACTTAACAGCAATACCATCGGCAGCGATGCCCAGCCGAGCCACGCGCCAATGGCGGCTAATAACTTAAAATCACCATAGCCCATACCTTCTTTACCAGTCAGTAGCTTAAAGCCCCAATACAATGACCATAAGCACAAGTAGCCAAGGGCTGCCCCCCAAATTGCTTGATGCAAACTGACAAATAGATGGTGACTATTGACCAGCAGTCCTATCCACAATAACGGCAAGGTCAGCTGATCGGGTAGCAGCATGGTGCGCAAATCAATCACGGCCAAGGTCAATAGTGTGAGGCTAAATAAACAAGCAAACAGCCATTTTCCAGTTAAAGAAAACTGCAAAAAGGCTAACATCACCAAAAGCAATGAGAGTAATTCAACCAGCGGATAACGCCAACTAATTGGATGTTTACAATAGTGACAGTGTCCGCGCAGGAGTAACCAACTAATCAGTGGGACATTCTGCCAAAAAGCAATTTTGTGCTGGCAATGCGGGCATGATGAACGTGGCAAGCTTAAGTTAAATATCCCTTCAGGAAGTGCTGGCTCGTCTTCAAGTTCACCTAAAAATTGCTGACAATCCGCTCGCCATTGGCGCTTTAACATCAATGGCAGACGGTAAATCACCACATTAAGAAAAGAGCCTATAACCAAGGCGAGCACACTACTGAGGATTAAGAATAATATTGGAAACTGCTGCCATAAAATTGTTAAATGAGCCATTGGGAGCCTTTTGAGCGTACGGATAGTTATATAAAATGCACATTGTTATTGTTGGCGTGATTTAATGAATGACATTGCCGATTTGAAACACTGGCAGATACATCGCCACCACAATGCCACCGACCAATAGGCCCACGATCGCCATCACTAATGGTTCAATCAAATCCAAGCTCACTTGTGTGATTAAGGTGAGCTGTTTGCTATCGATTTCACTGACTTTTTTGAGCATTGTAGCCAGCGTTCCACTTTCTTCGCCAATTCGTAGTAATTGTAAACTATTTGCTGCGAATATTTTTTGCTTTTTTGTCGCCAAATAGAAGCTCTGGCCTTGTTCTAAATCACTCATAGCATTGCGTAATCGCTTTTCAAAAGCAAGGTTAGAGCATGCTGTGACGGTACATTCCAACCCTTGTTTCAGGGTTAATCCACTTTGATAGGTGGTGGTTAGCAGTGTTTCAACGCGAACGCGTTGGAGCTGCTCAAGCCACTGGCCCAGCCATGGAATGCGTAATTGTAATCGGTCAAAAGCGAGCCGATAGGATGGATAATGGTGATACGCGTAACCTAATAGGGCAAGCATCATCAATATCACCCCGATAAGTGGTAGGCTGTGACGGGTTAGCTGGGCCAGATGCATGACCCACTGAGTGTACATAGGCAAAGGGGTGTGCAGGCGGGTAAATAGTGCACTAAATTGTGGCACGATCACGTGTAACAAAAAAAATAACATAGATATTGCCATAGTAAAGACTAGAGCTGGGTAACTTAAGGCCCGAATGGCCTGTTGGCGCAGCTGTATCTGCCGCTCTAAATAGTCGCTGATGTAATGGCATGTTTGTGCCAATTGTCCTGACTGCTCAGCGGTATAAATAAGTTGGCGCTCTAATGCTGGAAATTGCCCGCAGTGGGTTAATGCCCGATAAAACGAGATCCCTTCATTCAGACTTGCGTGTAAAAAACCAAGCGTTGCACTCAGTCTCGGATCATCTAAATCGCAGCGCATATTCGCCAGTGTTTGCTTTAGTGACAACCCAGAGCCAAGAGCACTGGCTAGTTGCTGCATCAGTTGTTGGCGTTGGCGAGGTGACAGCGAACGCTTGATCCAAATATCAGCCAAGTGCGGCAGTGACTGCTCGCTAATCAGACTGATTTGTTCATCGTTGAGTTGTTGCTGCAGCGCTATCGTTGAATCGGCGAAGCGGATACCATGGCAACGTTTGCCGTGAGTATTGATGCCGTTCCAGCGATAGCTGTTAAGTCGTTGACTGCTCATCCCCGAGTACCCGTTTGATTTCTGCTGCGGTGGTCAGCCCTTGCGTCACATATTGGCGCGCTTGCTGATATAAAGTCGTCGTCGCGTTTTTGAGAACGTGTTGTTGTAATTGTGCATCGTTTTGGCCTATGAGCGAGCAGCGCAAGGACGCCGTGATAGGCAGTAATTCAAAGATCCCCATTCGCCCTTTATAGCCATCGTGACAGTGCGCGCAACCCACAGGTTGGTAGTTTCCATCAATTTCTTTCCGGCAGTGAGGACAAAGCCGGCGAACTAAGCGTTGGGCGATGATAAGTTTTACAGATGCGGCAATTTGATAGTCGCTCAGTCCGAGTTGAGCTAATCGATTGATCGTATCTAAAGCGCTATTGGTATGCAGGGTGGTCAGCACCTTATGGCCGGTTTGTTCAGCGTGAAAAGCAACGTTTAATGTTTCCCGATCACGGATTTCTCCCACCATCATGACATCGGGATCTTGTCGCAGTAATGCCCGCAGTAATCGCGCAAAGGTTAGCTCAGCGGCTGGGTTAACTGCCACTTGATTGACACCAGGTAGTTGAATTTCAACTGGATCTTCAACACTGGCAAGATTAATGTTGGGCTGATTGAGATGCGCTAGTGCTGCATATAAAGTGGATGTTTTACCAGACCCGGTAGGGCCAGTGACAATTAACATGCCTTGTGGTTGGCTGAGGCTTTGATTCATCTGCTCGAGTTGCTGGGGCGTCATCCCTAGCTGGGGAAGTGTTAAGTGTTGTTGGTTATGCCCTAAAAGCCGTAAGACGACCTTTTCACCGAGAATTGTCGGTAAGGTACTTAAGCGAATATCCAATGTTGCGGCGGTGCTATGCGGCAAGATGAGACGACCATCTTGTGGTAGTCGTTTTTGCGCAATATCTAAGTTAGCATTCATCTTTAGCCATGAAATGACGCGCATTGCCGTGTCTGCGCGAAATTGCTCGAAAGGTTGCAGCAAACCATCGATTCTTGCGCGTACTCGGTATCCTTGCTGGGTGGGTTCGAAATGCAGATCGGATACGCCTTGCTTTGATGCCTGTTCAATTAAATGGCTTAGTTGCATGCTCAGTGATGGGTCATTCGATGAGAGCGTTTGTGCCGCTGCGGGCTTATTAGTCGATTGCAACTGGAGGATTGCCAGTTGCGCCTTAAGATAAAAAGGTTCCATCAGCAGCGGTTCAATAAGTTGATTCGAGAGGGTTTGTAGGTCCTCAATGAGCTGATGATCACTCGGATCGAGCAGGCCTACTTGTAAAACCCCCGCGAAATGGCTGGTTAAGATCACTTGGTAATCTAAGAGGTGGTGGAGCTGCAACTGACCGGGCAAAAGGCTGACCCCATGAGGAAGATTTTGCTGTGGGTAATCACCAAGCTGTTTGGCTAATGGCATTATACTTTCCGCATCGATCAGATCGTGTTCGAGTAGTTCGAGTAACCAGCGTTGCGGACGTTGAGGATATTGGTGTTGCAGAGTGTCGAGCATGGACTGAGCTGGCATACTGAAGCAAAGCTGTTCTGCTATACTGCGCATAAACTAACACCAACCCATTTGAGTACAGGATCCTTGCGCTTTCCAACTGACTCCACCAGTCTGTTTATTAATCGTACCAACCAACTGATAATCAACATTTTTCCCTTCACTATCTTTGAGATCTTGAGCGGTGATTGCAATCGTATATGTCTGACCGTTGCTTGCGGCTGCATTATGGCTCACGACAAGTGATTTGATCGATTTAGAGTGCTGATGGGCGCTGGTATCACCTATAGTGAAGGCTTGCGTTGCTTCAATGCAGGGGTCTTTATCTGCTAGCTCATCTACATCGTCGTTTTGATAGTGACTTTGAATGCAAACTTCTAACGCTGTTTTAACGGGTTCAGCTGCTGCAATCACACCACTAAAGCGGGCCCGTCCCATATAACCTTGATAGACGGGCATCGCTAATGTCGCTAAAGTAGCGACAATGGCCAACGTGATCATTAATTCAATGAGGGTGAATCCGCGGATAGCCAATCCTGGCATGTCTTTTCTCTCTGCTATTGATTTATATATTAATAATGAAGTGAACTATCTAGAAATTCAATAGTTTTGTGAGTGATATGAGCGAATCGTTTGGATTATTAATCATTAGGAGATTAAACAACTTTACATGAAGATGCATAAGATAATAAATGGCAGAGGTATCCATGGTTTCGCTTAGGATTGATCAAACGCAGCTGGATCATTGGCTCAACAGCGGACTGCGATATCCGAGTTGTTATTTCAATGAACGCCCTGATCCAGGGGATATTTCGCTGCTAGTCATTCACTGTATCAGTTTGCCGCAAGGTTGCTATCGAAATCAGATGGTGCAACAGTTCTTCTGTGGGCAGCTTAATACAGCCATACATCCAGAGTTACATGCGCTCACCGGGCTTGAAGTTTCAGCTCATTTACTGATTGACCGATGCGGGCAGTATCATCAATTTGTTCCATTTAATCGCCGTGCTTGGCATGCGGGTGTATCGCAATTTAATGGCCGAGAAAATTGCAACGATTTTTCAATAGGGATCGAGCTTGAAGGTATTGATAGTGGCGCGTTTACCAGAGCCCAGTACACTGCATTAGTGGCGGTGACGAGCGTGCTATTAGCGAGCTATCCAAAGATAACTCAACAACGCATCGCTGCGCATAGTGAGATAGCCCCAGGACGCAAGAGCGATCCGGGGTGTGGTTTCGACTGGGATGAATATCGACAATTACTTGATTCATATGTTGGTCAGTTATAACAAGGGAGTTATTTATGTCATTAATTGCTTTGATCCTTGCTTTGGTATTAGAGCGTACTCGACATTATCGTTCTCGTTGGTTCTGGCACGAGTTGGCAGGCCATTGGTTCACATGGTTGCCTTGTCGGCACACTTGGAGCTGGATGTTGTTTGGGATCATCTTGCCGACAAGTTTTATTGCACTGTTGCAGTGGGCGATTCAAGGTTGGCTATTTGGCTTTTGCTCATTGTTGTTGTGGGTGATTCTGCCGCTATTAGTGTTAGGGTGTCCTGAATTACAAAGTGCGTTTCGCGATTACCTTCAATTAGGCGCGCAAGATCCTCGGGCGGCTTGTCAGAGATTTAATCAGAAACTGACTCATCTCTATCCCGGTTGTGCAAGTAAGCCCTTAGATTCGCTGGATCAAACCAGTCAATTTTTATGCTGGCTTAATTTTCGTTACTACTTTGCCGTTGTATTCTGGTTTAGTGTAGGCGGGCCCGCATTCGCCGCCGGCTATGGCTTATTACGCAGTTTGCAACGAACGGCTATCGATCGCCCTGACTTAGGCTGCCAACTTGCCCATATAATAGGGCTTATGCATTGCCTTGATTGGCTACCTTCTCGACTGAGTGGATTGAGCTATGTGTTAAGTTCCGGCAGTTTTAAAGGGTTCAAAGTGTGGTTAACGTCACTGCATAATATCAGCCGTGCCAATGCAGATTGGTTAGGATCAATCGCGATGACTTGCCGTCAGGCGCATGAACAAAAACCAATCACCTGTAATGAGATGACTATTGCGACCGTTCATTTACTCAAGAGCAGTTTGCTTTTGACATTGGTGATTATTGCGCTGTTAACACTGTATGGCTGGCTTATTTAGCTTGTTATCTTTCTAGCCAATCGCCAGTTGTGAGGGTGGGTGTTTGGTTAATAAATGTCGATGACATCTACAGTTATTAAAAATCATTAAAATGGCTATTTTAATGATTTTTACGTCATATTAAGTCCTTTTATCCATACTTGTTAAAGAAAGTCCGGTATAACTGGGATGCGTGGATTATTTGTAATGGATTAAGTCAGTATATGTGTGGCTGATTTTGTTGTAAGTATGTATCTTTTTTAGTGAGTTAAACGATCTTTTTTACAACCGTAGATTAATTGCAGTTAGCTTTTTATAATCATGTTAAATGTATGTGTTATTTCATTGAAATAGCGTCACTTTCTATCCTGCGTTCTATCTAATTCTTTGTGCTAAATCAGTTTTTAAAGCTGATTTGACCAGTATTTGTCAGCTACTTGATGTTAATCAAAAATTCTGGACTTCACGGGACTGTTTTGATACCTTGCCGGCTGTCAATTGGTATTACCAATAGTGAATTATCAGTGAGTTATCCTAAAATCAAACAGCCTAAGCTATCCGATATGATTGTGCAGTCGCTAGAGACTATGATCTTGGAGGGCAGTTTGCGTCCAGGGCAGCGATTACCTGCAGAGCGAGAACTGGCTCGACAGTTTGATGTATCCAGACCCTCTTTGCGCGAAGCTATTCAAAAATTAGAAGCAAAAGGGCTTGTGATTCGCCGCCAAGGGGGCGGGACATACGTGCAACAGGATTTGCGTGAAGAATTAACCGATCCGCTGTTTAAGCTACTTTCAGAGCAGCCGGAAGGACAATTAGATTTGTTGGAATTTCGTCATGCGTTTGAAGGAATTGCAGCTTACTACGCTGCGCTGCGCGGCACGCAAGCGGATCTTGATTCGATCCATAGTTGCCATACGCGTATTAAAACAGCGCAGCAGCAAGGTGATATTGATATTGAAGCTGTTGCGGTGATGGATTTTTATGAAGCCATTACCAATGCATCTCATAATATGGTGTTTTTACATATGATGCGGGGCTTACGGCCACTGCTTGAGCAAAATATCTTGCATAATTTTAAAATTTTGTACACCCGGACAACGGTGGCTGCCAAGATTGATGAACATCGTCAGTTATTGTTAGAAGCAATTGTGCAAAGGCAACCGGCGCAGGCGCGTGATGCATCTTATCAGCACCTCGCCTTTATTGAAGAAACCTTGCTGGATATTCGGCGAGAATCGAGTCGCATTGAGCGCTCAATTAGACGGTTAGAGCAAAACTAAACTTCGTGCCGGTTTCTATGCCGGGAGTTAGAACAACTTAAAGCTATCTTTAGATAGAGCAACGATTGAGGAATATACCATGTCAGATCTTCTGCAACATGATGTGGATCCACTTGAAACAAACGAATGGATTGATGCAATAGAGTCGGTTATTCGTGAAGAAGGTATCGAGCGGGCCCAGTATCTGATTGAACAGGTATTGCATCAAGCTAGTATTGATGGCGTATCTGCTAAAGGTGGGTCCGTAGTAACCGATTATATCAACACCATCGCTTTGAAAGATCAGCCAGATTATCCCGGTGATATTGAGATGGAACGTAAAATCCAAGCGATTATTCGTTGGAATGCGGTGATGATTGTCTTACGTGCATCGAAAAAAGATCTGGAACTGGGTGGCCATATGGCGTCATTTCAGTCTGCAGCGGCGATGTATGAAACCTGCTTTAACCATTTCTTCCGTGCCCCGAATGACAAAGATGGCGGCGATTTGGTTTATTATCAAGGTCACATCTCTCCTGGGATTTATTCACGAGCCTTTGTTGAAGGACGCTTGAGCGCCGATCAACTGGATCATTTTCGTCAAGAAGTTGAAGGTAAAGGGTTGCCATCATATCCGCATCCTAAATTGCTTCCTGAATTTTGGCAGTTTCCAACTGTTTCAATGGGACTGGCGCCTCTATCGTCTATCTATCAAGCTCGCTTTTTGAAATATTTGACTAACCGGGGTCTGAAAGACTGCTCAGAACAGCATGTCTATGCATTCTTAGGCGATGGCGAGATGGATGAAGCTGAATCACGGGGTGCGATTGCCTTTGCCGCGCGTGAAAAGCTCGACAACTTGACATTCGTTATCAACTGTAACTTACAGCGCCTTGATGGCCCTGTCACCGGTAACGGTAAAATCATCCAAGAGCTGGAAGGTCAGTTTAAAGGCTCTGGTTGGAATGTTGTCAAAGTGATCTGGGGTAGCGATTGGGATGAACTCCTCGCGCGCGATAGTTCAGGTAAATTACTACAGTTGATGAACGAAACCATCGATGGTGATTACCAAACTTTCAAATCCAAAGATGGCGCGTATGTGCGCGAACATTTCTTTGGTAAATATCCTGAAACCGCAGCGCTGGTTAAAGATTGGACTGATCAACAAATCTTTGCATTGCATCGTGGTGGCCACGATATTCGTAAAGTATATGCAGCATTTGCCAATGCCAAAGCGACCAAAGGCAAACCCACAGTCATCTTGTCACAAACGGTCAAAGGTTATGGCATGGGTGAGGCCGCTGAAGGTAAAAACATCGCGCATCAAGTGAAAAAAATGGACATGACCTCCGTGATGCACTTACGCGATCGTTTACATTTGGATATTTCCGATGAAAAAGTCAAAGAATTACCGTATTTGACTATTGAAGAAGGGACTGCTGAATACGACTATCTACATGGGCATCGTGAAGCCTTATATGGCTATACGCCGCAACGACGCACCCATTTCAGTGAAGAACTGCCTGTCCCTGCACTCGATGATTTCAGTGCGCTGCTTCAAGAGCAGAAAAAAGACATTTCAACGACCATTGGTTTTGTTCGTGCCTTGAACGTACTATTGAAAAATAAAGCACTTAAAGATCGCATCGTCCCTATGGTTGCTGACGAAGCCCGTACCTTTGGTATGGAAGGTTTATTCCGTCAGATCGGTATTTACAACCCAGGTGGACAGCAGTATACCCCACAAGATCGCGAACAAGTGGCTTACTATAAAGAAGACATTAAAGGCCAGGTTCTGCAAGAGGGGATCAACGAAGCGGGCGCGATGGCGAGCTGGGTTGCAGCAGCAACTTCCTACTCAAGCAACAATCTGCCAATGATTCCTTTTTACATCTACTACTCTATGTTTGGTTTCCAGCGGGTCGGCGACTTAGCCTGGATGGCCGGTGATCAACAAGCTCGTGGTTTTTTACTCGGTGGGACAGCGGGGCGGACAACGCTCAATGGTGAAGGTCTACAGCATGAAGATGGTCATAGCCATGTTTTGGCAAACACCATTCCAAACTGTATTTCATATGATCCGAGTTTTGCGTATGAAGTGGCCGTTATTCTGCAAGATGGGTTGCGCCGGATGTTTGGTGAACAGGAAAATGTTTACTACTACATCACCTTGATGAATGAAAACTACCATCAACCAGCGATGCCTGAAGGGGTCGAAGAGGGGATCCGTAAAGGGATCTATAAACTCGAAGAACACGCAGGCGACAAAGCTAAAGTTCAGCTGTTAGGTTCAGGCACAATTATGTTGCAAGTGCGTGAAGCGGCGAAAGTACTGAGTGAAGAATACAGCATTGGTAGTGATATCTTCAGTGTGACATCGTTCAACGAGCTGGCTCGTGATGGGCAAGATGCGGATCGCTTCAACATGCTTCATCCAGAAAGTGAACCACGCCAAGCATATATCACCAGCGTACTGGATAATCTGCCAACTATTGCTGCTACCGATTACATGAAAGTTTATGCAGATCAGGTGCGTAGTTTTGTTCCTGGTTCATACAAAGTATTGGGTACCGATGGTTTTGGTCGCAGTGATAGCCGTGATAATTTGCGCCGTCACTTCGAAGTTAACGCTGATTATGTTGTCGTTGCAACACTGTATAAACTGGCTGAAGAAGGTCAAATCGATAAACGTGTCGTTGCTGAAGCGATCAGCAAATACAATATCGATGCCGACAAAATTAACCCGCTGCATGCATAAGGGCTAAGAAGAATGAGTATTAAAATTAATGTTCCAGATATTGGCGATGATGAAGTTGAAGTAACTGAAATCTTGGTCAAAGTCGGTGATAGCGTTGAAGAAGAGCAATCACTAATTACCGTTGAAGGCGATAAAGCGTCCATGGAAGTTCCAGCTCCTCAGGCTGGTGTCGTTAAAGAGATCAAAATCGCTGAAGGCGATAAAGTGAAAACAGGCGCTTTCATCATGATCTTCGACGATGCAGCTGGCGAATCAGCAGCTGCCGAGCCTGCAGCCGTGCCTGTTGCGACAGGGACTGAATTTAAAGAAGTTCACGTTCCAGATATTGGTGATGATGAAGTTGAGATCACTGAGTTGATGGTCGCTGTTGGCGACCATGTTGAAGAAGAGCAGTCTCTGATTACTGTTGAAGGCGACAAAGCGTCAATGGAAGTTCCCGCACCGTTTGCTGGGACTGTTAAAGAGATCAAACTTAATGCTGGCGACAAAGTAAAAACTAACTCATTGATTATGATCTTTGAAGTGGCTGGCAGCGAGGCTTCAGCGGCGACGCCAACTCCAGCCGCGGCTCCAACTGCAGCACCTGTAGCAAGTTCGGTTCATCAGGTTAATGTACCAGATATCGGCGATGACGAAGTTGAAGTGACCGAAATCATGGTGAAAGTTGGTGACCATGTTGATGAAGAGCAGTCTCTGATCACGGTTGAAGGCGATAAAGCATCAATGGAAGTGCCCGCGCCATTTGCTGGCACAATCAAAGAGATTAAAGTATCAGAAGGCGACAAAGTTAAAACTGGTTCGTTTATTATGGTCTTTGAAAAGGCCGGTGATGCACCGACTGTGGCTGCCGCTACAGCGTCTGCGCCAGCTGCAGGAGAAGCACCAGCGGCACCAAGTGCACCTGCTAAAGGTGATGGATTTGTTGAAAATAATGCTTATGTGCATGCTTCACCTGTGGTTCGTCGCTTAGCCCGTGAATTTGGTCTAAACCTTGAGAAGATCAAACCGACAGGTCGTAAAGCTCGCATCACCAAAGAAGACGTTCAAGATTACGTGAAAAATGCAGTTCGCCGCGCAGAGTCAGGCGCAACGGGCGGCAGTGGTATGGATGTACTGGCATGGCCAAAAGTTGATTTTGCTAAATTCGGTGACATCGAAGAGAAACCACTGTCACGCATTCAGAAGATCTCTGGGCCTAACCTGCATCGCAACTGGGTAAGAATTCCACATGTGACTCAGTTTGATGAAGCTGATATTACCGACATGGAAAACTTCCGCAAAGCGGAAAACCAGATTGCGGCGAAAAAAGAGCTTGGCTTTAAGATTACGCCATTGGTGTTTATGATGAAGGCGGCTGCTAAAGCGCTGGAAACATATCCAAAATTCAACGCGTCATTGTCAGAAGACGGTCAAACGTTGATTGTGAAAAAATATATCAACATCGGTATTGCGGTTGATACGCCAAATGGGCTGGTGGTTCCAGTGGTTCGTGATGTGAACAAAAAAGGCATCTACGAATTATCGCAAGAATTGACCACTATTTCTAAAAAAGCGCGCAGCGGTAAATTGACCTCTTCAGATATGCAAGGTGGCTGCTTTACTATTTCAAGCTTAGGTGGTATTGGTGGCACTCAGTTCACTCCTATTGTCAACGCGCCTGAAGTCGCTATCTTAGGTGTTTCACGCAGCGAGATGAAACCGAAGTGGAACGGGAGTGAGTTTGCACCGCGGTTGATGTTGCCACTGGCTCTTTCTTATGACCATCGAGTGATCGATGGTGCCGATGGTGCTCGTTTTATTTCGACGATCAGCGACGCACTAGGCGATCTGCGTAAACTGGTGTTGTGATGCAAAAACCGGAAGTGAAAGCTTCCGGGTTTTAATCGCATTGGTGAATTGAACAGTTCTCATCACTGAGGCGATTCGTTACACTCTTATAACACGAAGTCGGTCAATAAGATTAAAACCGACAGTTTTATTCCCAAGAGGTCATCTACCCATGAGTAACGAGATTAAAGCCCAGGTCGTTGTCCTGGGCGCAGGACCAGCAGGCTACTCTGCTGCGTTCCGTGCAGCAGACTTAGGTTTAGAAACAGTTATCATCGAACGCTACAGCTCCTTAGGTGGCGTGTGCTTGAACGTTGGGTGTATTCCCTCTAAAGCGCTGTTACACGTCGCTAAAGTCATAGAAGAAACCAAATCTTTAGCCTCTCACGGTATCGTTTTTGGTGAGCCTACCACTGATATCGATAAAATCCGTAGTTGGAAAGAAAAAGTAATTAGTCAGTTAACTGGCGGTTTAAGTGGTATGGCAAAACAGCGTAAAGTCACCGTTGTGAATGGCTATGCCAAATTTACTGGTGCGAATAGCTTAGCTGTTGAAACCGATGATGGCGTAACCGTTGTTAATTTCGATAATGCGATTATTGCTGCCGGTTCTCGTCCTGTTCAGTTACCATTTATTCCACACAATGATGAGCGTGTTTGGGACTCAACAGATGCCTTGGAGCTGAAAGTCGTTCCAGGAAAAATGCTGGTCCTTGGTGGTGGTATCATTGGTTTGGAAATGGGGACTGTTTACAGCGCTCTTGGTAGTGATATTGATGTGGTTGAATTTGCAGACCAATTGGTTCCAGCCGCTGATAAAGACATCGTGAAAGTCTTTACCAAACGTGTTGAGAAAAAATTCAACATCATGCTAGAGACTAAAGTGGTAGCTGTTGAAGCGAAAAAAGACGGGTTGTATGTTAGCTATGAAGGCAAACAAGCACCGGCTGAGCCAGTCCGTTATGATGCGGTCTTAGTGGCTGTAGGGCGGGTGCCAAATGGCCTGTCTTTGGATGCCGATAAAGCAGGCGTGAATGTAACTGAACGTGGCTTCATTGAAGTTGACAAACAGATGCGCACCAACATACCACATATCTATGCTATTGGTGATATTGTCGGTCAACCGATGCTCGCACACAAAGGCGTGCATGAAGGTCACGTAGCCGCTGAAGTGATCGCTGGTAAAAAGCATTATTTCGATCCCAAAGTTATTCCAAGTATCGCTTACACTGAGCCAGAGATGGCGTGGGTTGGGCTGACTGAAAAAGAAGCTAAAGCACAGGGTATTGCATTTGAAACGGCGGTTTTCCCATGGGCGGCGTCTGGTCGTGCGATTGCTTCTGATTGCGCAGATGGGATGACTAAGCTTATTTTCGATAAGCAGTCTAACCGTGTGATCGGAGGAGCAATTGTCGGTACTAATGGCGGTGAACTACTCGGTGAAATTGGTCTAGCGATTGAAATGGGGTGTGATGCCGAAGATCTGGCATTAACCATTCATGCTCACCCAACGTTACATGAATCTGTTGGCTTGGCTGCTGAAATATTTGAAGGTTCGATTACCGATCTGCCAAATAAAAAAGCAAAGAAAAAATAAGTCACTGTACTTGATATTGAAACTCCGGCATCAGCCGGAGTTTTTGTTTTATTAGATAAAATAATGTAATCCAGGTCTCTTTTTTATTGCCTCTATCGCTTTAGAATAAATCAAAACAGCGTTTTAAAAGAGGATTTAATGAAAACTAAAGGATTATTATTCGCTGCTTGCCTGAGCATCGCCTGTGCTGGACAAGCTGTTGCTGAGAATGACTACCAGCAGCAAGCATTGACTCAAGATATGTTGCCGACTTTTTATCCGGCATTGAAAAAACAACTAACCTATCCCATGTCGTGGTTAAGCGGCAACTACCAAGATTTTGCTAAATGGCGTATTACTGCTCGCCATAAACTACGCCAGTCGCTTCTAACACCTGATTCACATCGCCCTTTTGCACCGCAAGTGATCGATAGCATTGATCGAGGCAGTTATATTGGCTATAAAATTGCCTTTAATTTAACCGATGAGAGTCGGGTTGTGGGGTTGATGCTTGTGCCTAAAACGAAAGGGAAACATGCTGCAGCAATTCTCTTACATGACCATGGTGCCAAATTTGATATTGGCAAAGAGAAGATGATTAAGCCATGGGGGGATCAGGCTAAACTCGATTCAGCAGTCGCGTGGTCGGAAAAATATTTCACCGGACAATTTGTCGGTGATGCGATGGCTAAACGTGGTTATGTAGTCTTGTGTGTGGATGCGTTAGGCTGGGGAGATCGTGGTCCGATGAATTATGCGCAACAGCAAGCGTTAGCGAGTAATTTCTTTAACTTGGGACGATCGTTGGCGGGGAATATGGCGTATGAAGACATGCGGGCCTTCGACTTCTTACGTTCCCGCGCTGAGGTTGATCCAAAACGAGTCGCGATTGTTGGCTTTTCAATGGGGGCTTATCGAGCATGGCAATTGGCGGCATTGCGCCCTCAAGCCGCGGCGACTGTTGTTGACTCTTGGATGGGAACCTACCAAGGGCTGATGGTCCCAGGCAATAATGTATTACGGGGGCAATCAGCCTTTTATATGCTTCAACCTGGATTGGCGCAGTGGATGGATATCCCTGATGAAGCGTCAATCGCAGCGCCTAAGCCTATGCTAATTTTCAATGGTGGCAAAGACCATCTTTTTCCACCGGAAGCCGTTCAGCAAGCCTATAAGAAGCTTCACCAAGTGTGGCATAGCCAACATGCTGATGATCACCTGACAACCCGTACTTGGCCTAATTTAGGGCATGTTTTTTATGCAAAACAACAAGATGTAGCCTACCAGTGGCTGAAACAGTGGGAGCATCCGGAAAAAGTATTACCTTAACCGCCTTAAGCCCATCTTGGCGGAGAATATGCTCCGTCAAGAGCCTGCATTTTTTTCTTGTCAGTTTGTGAATTCCTCGCGATTATAAAGGGATAATGATCGACAAATTGTTGATATTATGTTAAAGATTTATGTCTTCCCGCAACCTGTCGATTCGGAAGTACAGTGATCAGCCATTCCGCTTAAATAATATTTGAAGTTTTTGATTGGATTTTTGATTGAAGGGTTCGATTACTACCATAATTAAATTTTAAGGAAAGCGAATTGAGGAGCAAGTCGTGTTAGAAGCTTACCGTGAACATGTCGAGCAGCGCGCCCAGCAGGGTGTTGTGCCGAAACCTTTGAATGCTGAACAAACCGCTCAATTGGTCGAATTATTAAAAGCTCCGCCTAAGGGTGAAGAAGCATTCTTGCTTGATTTGTTAGAAAACCGCATTCCACCGGGTGTGGATGAGGCCGCTTATGTAAAAGCGGGGTTCTTAGCCGCATTGGCAATGCGTGATGTTCAATCCCCTCTGATTTCACCAGCAAAAGCCACTGAGCTATTAGGAACTATGCAGGGTGGCTATAATATTGAGCCACTCATCAGCTTACTTGACGATGTTCAATTAGCGCCGCTTGCACTCAATGCGTTGTCGCATACCTTGTTGGTATTCGATGCATTTTTTGATGTTGAAGAAAAAGCCAAAGCTGGCAATAAATCAGCGCAGCAAGTGATGCAAAACTGGGCCGATGCCAAGTGGTTTTTAGAGAAAAACCCGATTGCTGATAAAATCACCTTGACCGTGTTTAAAGTGTCCGGTGAAACCAATACAGATGATCTCTCACCAGCTCCTGATGCATGGTCACGTCCTGATATTCCGTTGCACGCGTTGGCAATGCTCAAGAACCCTCGTGAGGGTATCGAACCGGATGAAGTCGGACAAGTTGGTCCAATCAAACTGATTGACTCTCTCAAAGAGAAAGGTCATCCAGTGGCTTATGTGGGCGATGTGGTCGGTACTGGCTCATCACGTAAATCGGCTACTAACTCTGTTTTGTGGTTAATGGGCGATGATCTACCTTATGTGCCGAATAAACGCGCTGGTGGTTATGTCTTTGGCGGCAAAATCGCACCCATTTTCTTTAATACACTAGAAGATTCAGGTGCACTGCCGATCGAATTTGACGTATCAAATTTGGAAACTGGCGATGTCATTGATATCTACCCTCGTGAGGGAAAAGTAACCCGCCATGGCAGTGATGAAGTCGTTACTACATTTGAGCTGAAAACCGATATTATTCTCGATGAAGTGCGTGCCGGCGGCCGTATTCCACTCATTATTGGTCGCGGTTTAACCGATCGGGCTCGCGAATCGTTAGGGCTTGGTCTCTCTGATGTGTTTCGTCGGCCAAAACCAAGTGAAGCATCAAGCAAGGGTTTTACTCTGGCGCAAAAAATTGTCGGTAAAGCGTGTGGTGTTGCTGGGATCCGCCCAAATCAGTATTGCGAACCTAAAATGACCACTGTCGGCTCACAAGATACGACAGGTCCAATGACGCGTGATGAGCTCAAAGATTTAGCCTGTCTTGGCTTCACTGCTGATTTAACTATGCAATCGTTTTGCCACACAGCGGCTTATCCAAAACCTGTAGATGTTGAAACCCACCATACCCTACCTGATTTTATTATGAATCGAGGCGGTGTGGCACTGCGCCCTGGCGATGGTATTATTCACTCATGGTTAAACCGAATGTTATTGCCCGATACGGTTGGCACTGGGGGTGACTCCCATACACGCTTCCCGCTTGGTGTATCATTCCCTGCCGGCTCGGGTCTGGTGGCATTTGCGGCGGCCACTGGGGTAATGCCTCTGGATATGCCCGAGTCTGTGCTAGTGCGCTTTAAAGGCGAAATGCAGCCGGGGATTACTTTACGTGACTTGGTGCATGCAATTCCTTATCAGGCAATCCAAGAGGGTCTGTTAACTGTTGAAAAGCGTGGTAAGAAAAACATTTTTTCAGGCCGGATCATTGAGATTGAAGGTTTACCGCAGCTTAAAGTTGAACAAGCTTTTGAACTCTCTGATGCCACAGCAGAACGCTCTGCAGCGGGTTGTTCTATCAAGCTAGATAAAGAACCTATCATCGAGTATTTGAGCTCAAATATTGTGATGCTCAAGTGGATGATTGCCGAAGGTTATGGTGATAAGCGCACTATCGAGCGGCGAATTCAAGCGATGGAAGAGTTCATCGCCAACCCGCAGTTGATGAGTGCTGATGATGATGCTGAATATGAAGCTGTACTTGAAATTGATCTTAATGAGATCAAAGAGCCGATTTTATGTGCGCCGAATGATCCTGATGATGCACGACTACTCTCTGAGGTAGCTGGCGAAAGTATTGATGAGGTCTTTATTGGTTCATGTATGACCAATATTGGTCACTTCCGCGCTGCAGGTAAGCTGCTGGATAACTACAAAGGCGCCTTGCCTACTCGTTTATGGGTCGCTCCTCCGACTAAAATGGATCAAAAACAACTGATTGCCGAAGGCTATTACGGTATTTTTGGTCGTGTTGGGGCGCGTACAGAGATCCCAGGGTGTTCGCTATGTATGGGGAATCAGGCCCGTGTGGCCAATAATGCGACAGTGGTTTCGACTTCGACACGAAATTTCCCGAATCGTTTAGGCGATGGTGCGAATGTGTATTTAGCATCCGCTGAGCTTGCGGCAGTCGTCTCAATTTTAGGCCGATTGCCCCACGTGGCAGAGTATTTAGAATATGCTGCGAAAATTAACACCAGCGCTGCCGATACCTATCGTTATCTAAACTTTGACAAGCTAGATGAATATATCGACATCGCCAAAGATGTGATTATTCAACAAGCTGTTTAAACGAATGGGGTGATTTCAATAGCTCTGTTTAAGCCAACCCTTCGAGGTTGGCTTTTTTGTGCTTGAGCACTGGATTGGGAGCTTGTAAAGTGTGGCGTTTTGAGGTCTTGGGTTGCAAATGGATATTGAATTAACCTATCTTGATGATGGTCACTTTACCATTGACTGTGGTGACCAGCATCGCGCTTTAGCACTTTGGTTGGAACAAAGCTGGGATGACGAGTGCTTTCAAGCTGAGCTTGCGCAAAGTCGTGACATCAATGCTTTGCCAATGGTTATTCGTAGCGTTGAGTACTCGGCCTATATTCGCAGTGATGATGTCCAAGTTTTTGCGCATGTCAATAGTGATGAGCCATTGGATGATCAAGGGCAAGCTTTGACGCTGCTTGATATTAGTGCAGAATGTGGCTATGAAGATTATCTGCACTTACTTGATTTTTTGCGTGGCTAAGTGAGTCAGGTGAGTAAATGCGAGCCGAACGATGTTCATGACCGGTTGAGTTAATTTAAAAAATCAATAAGTTATCAGCAATAATTAGGCTAGAGTAATGGAGCGTTTGTTCTTTTTTGGTGCGTCACAGGATAAAATATGCACCAATTCGATGCAAATTTATGAGCTTATTCTTGGCGGCTATTTTAACTAAATGATTTTAAAGTATTTTTATTGTTGGCACGGGAGTTGTTTAGCTATTATTAGGATGACAATAAGAATTTGACTCGGAGGAAGGTCAGATGAAACTCGTTAGTGCAATTATTAAACCGTTTAAGCTTGATGATGTTCGTGAAGCAATCGCTGAAGTTGGCGTTGAAGGGTTAACTGTTTCTGAAGTGAAAGGATTTGGACGACAAAAAGGGCATACGGAACTATACCGTGGCGCTGAATACCAAGTCGACTTTTTACCGAAGGTTAAACTCGAGATAGCCGCGCAGGATGGCGATGTCGATCGGATCATCGAAGCGATTACCAGCGCAGCCTATACTGGTAAAATTGGGGATGGCAAAATTTTCGTGCATGATCTATCACATGTTGTGCGTATTCGTACCGGTGAGGTCGATGACGAAGCCATTTAATTCAAACCTCTTTTCTTCGCTTCGAGTCTTTGTTGCAGCGGTTTGAATAACAAACCACCCTGGATTGCATAATCCGGGTGGTCAATTGTGGCATTCGCAGCGATTACGTATCCCTATCACTTATTCTTTTCGTGTGTTAGCCAACGGTTAGACCAGCTTATTACTGGTTTGCTCTGGCCTTGTCATTTCTAGGTGTTGTTTGAGTGACTGAGGCAAAATAGCCAGACGTCCGTTACGACTGACCTTACGATGAATGAATAACCACCACCGGCTATTTATTCAACGCAAACGGCGTGTTCTGTTCGAAAAGTTCTTGAATAGAATTAAATAATTCTTCAACAGGCATCTCTTTGGTTGGTGTGATAAAAATTGTATCATCGCCGGCAATTGTCCCCAAAATACCTTCTGCTTTACCGAGCGAGTCAAGTAACCGAGCAATAAGCTGTGCCGCTCCTGGGCTCGTCTGAATCACGATAAGCGCATTATTAAAACCTATCTCCATCACAAGATTTTTAAGTGGACTGGTAGCTGTTGGCACGCCAAGCTCAGCTGGAAGGCAGTAAACCATTTCCATTTTGGCATTACGGGTGCGTACTGCGCCAAATTTTGACAGCATCCGTGAGACTTTAGATTGATTGATATTGCTATATCCGAGCTCTTGCAACGCAGTGACAATTTCGGCCTGAGAGCCAAATCTCTCCTCTTTTAGCAGTGCTTTAAACGCATGTGTTAGGTGTTCTTGGCGACCTGAATTTGGTTTCATGGGCTTGAATTCTTATCTCTAATAATAGTTAAAGTGTACTGAGTTAGCGGACAATTTCAACTTTATTCATCGATGGTGCATATCCATGCAGCAAAATCATGGTTTCCCATTTTAATCCTTTGCCAAGTTTAGGTTGCTTGTTACTATGTGGCGACCTCTCTAGAGGCAACTGAACAAAGACTAACTTAAGCAAATTTCGCGTTTTGTGGCGATTTAAAGGTGTAAGGGGATAATAATGCGGTTTATCCGGATGGCTTTAATCGGTATATTGATTTTTCCATCGATAATAACTTATGCCAGCAATGGTATTCTACGGTTTGCAACAGAAGCCAGCTACCCACCATTTGAGTCTATCAATCATCAGCACCAGTTTACTGGGTTTGATATTGAACTGGTGCAAGCGTTATGTCGTCAAATGCAAACCCATTGCGTGTTTACCAATCACTCATTTGATAGCTTACTGGCGAGTATCGAATTTGGCCGCTATGATGCCGCCATTTCAGCAATCGATATCACTCCCGAGCGAGCTAAGCGAGTCGCCTTTAGCGCGCCTTATCTGACCAATGGTGCAGTGTTTCTTATCCATAAAGATAGTTTTCAACATCAATACCAACTGCGGAAGAAAGTGATTGCCGTGCAAAATGGCTCGTCTGAGCAACAATATTTGTTAGATCACTATGTCGCTTATGGTGCTGTAGTCGTGCCCTATGCGAGCTATCAAATGGCCCTTGAAGATCTGCTAGGTGGCAAAGTCGATAGTGTGTTTGTTGATAGTGCTGTGGCGCTAGATTGGATCAAGAAACATCCTGCGTATGAGGTATTAGGAAAGACGGTGATTGATAATGACTATTTTGGTGCTGGTTTTGGGATTGCAGTGAATCAACAAGATACCGAGCTTCAAGCGCGGTTGAATAAGGCCCTTAAGGCAATTAAAGCCTCGGGAGAGTACCAAAAAATATTCAATCAATACTTTGTCGAGGCGTCGGTGAATGCCACTAGCAAGTAAGAATGACGATGGTTTATAGCCTGGACTAATCGAAATGCCGTGATCGTTTCTGCAAATTGTAGGATTGCTCTGCTAAGTGCTTTAATTTTGTGCTAAACATGTCAGTAGTCTCTATTTTATCTGTCAGCACTGATTGCTCTGAGGGGATGACTATGAAGGTTGCTGTAATAGGTGCCGCAGGCGGCATTGGTCAAGCGTTATCGTTAATGCTCAAAAATCGGTTACCTAAGCGTTCTCACTTGAATTTGTATGATCTTGCACCGATGACTCCCGGTGTGGCGGTGGATTTAAGTCATATTCCTACCGATGTGGAAGTCATCGGATATACAGGCGATGATTTGGCGGTGGCTTTGGATGATGCAGATGTGGTGATGATTAGCGCCGGCGTTGCTCGTAAACCGGGGATGGATCGCGCCGATTTATTCGAAATTAACGCCAAAATTATTCAGGGCATCATCGAAAATATCGCCCAAGCCTGTCCGAACGCTTGTATTGGCATCATCACCAATCCAGTTAATAGTATGGTACCGGTTGCCAAACAGGTGCTACAGGCAAAAGGCATTTATAACAAGGCAAAATTATTTGGTGTCACGACATTAGATGTGACTCGGGCGAAGACTTTTGTCGGACAAGTCAAGAAGATTGATCCAAAACCACTGCGTATCCCTGTTATTGGTGGCCATAGTGGCGTCACCATTTTGCCACTGCTCTCGCAACTTGGTATCGACTTTAGTGAACAAGAAGCCAAGCAACTGACCGAACACATTCGCGATGCCGGCACCGAAGTGGTTGATGCGAAAGCCGGCGGTGGATCGGCCACGTTATCCATGGGGCAAGCCGCGGGGGCTTTTTGTCTGAAGTTGGTTGATGGGTTGTTAGGTAAATCTGGAATTGACTTGTGTGCCTACATTGATGATGGTGGCCAATATGCGGGCTTTTTTGCGTTGCCCATTGAACTTGGCGTCAATGGGATTGAACGTATTCGTGAGGTTGGTCCACTCAGTGATTATGAAGCGTCGCAACTGGAGCAGCTTTTACCCATCTTGCAGGCGGAAATCACTCAAGCGATACAATGGACGACGGCTAATTGCTGCGGCGATAAAAAATCTATCTGATGCAGCTATAGTTTTGTCCTATTAGGTCGATAAGCTGAGTTAAGAGTAGAAATATGGTGAGAATACCATGCGCATTAACGTCTGTTTGATTGGTGCGGGGCTCAGTCTTTTGTCGGCTGTCGGCTACTGCGCCGATAGCAGCGCTTTGCCGAATTTGCAAGCACCTGACATGATGAGTTCAGTCGCCAAGTCATCAACTGATACTAACCAACCTGATGCATTCAAGGCCAAGCAAGAGGGGTCCGTCAATCTAAAAGCTGTGCAATTGTACTCGCAAGATGAATTACTGAATTGGATCGACAAAAACCAACATTTAGAGCATGTGAAAGCAGACCGCTGTCAACTGGTGCAAGATATTAAAGCCCGTGCTCAAAAAGTTGACCTGCCGGCTTATCAGTTTTTGTGGGGAGATATGCTGGCATGGGGTGTGTGTGTCCCGCGTGATGCGACGTTAGGCGTGCATTATATGTGGCAAGCAGCTCGGCAGGGACTGCCTGCGGCACTAGAGCAGTTGGGTCGCTATTATGCTAGCGGAACATTGGTACAGGCTAATCCTGAGCGGGCTGTGCAATTATTACGCGAGTCAGCCAGTTTAGGTTACCTGAAAGCTAGGCTTGAATATGTCCAAATATTGGTCGATGGCTATGGCAGTCCATTTGACTACCAACAAGCCTATCAGTGGTTGTATAATTCGATTATTGCCGATAAGGAACAACACCAACGTGCGAGTAAACTACTCGCTTCACTAGCACAGCAGATGCCACCGAGTATCGTAGCGGAAGTGCAAAATAGTCGTCCCGATACCCCATAATAGGGGCGTGGGCGATGAAATGCCTTAACAAAGGTAGCCTATTGCCACGATAAGCTTTACCATAGGGGCGGTCGCTCGTTGCATTCAAGCCGTGCGGGATAACAAAAGGTTCGATTCTATGCCCAATGACGACAATCGTGTCGATTTCCTCTCTCAGTTAAAAGATTTTATTACCCAACAAACTTCTCCTATCGCGCTGGATTCGTTAGAGCAAGCGTTTTCTGATTCAACCCAACCGTTGCAACCTCATTTGGATACATTGATCCGTCAGGGACAGATCATGTTGACACGCAGCGGTGAATATACATTACCCGAACGATTAGGTTTGGTTGTCGGCCAAGTGATTGGTCATCGTGATGGGTACGGTTTCCTGCGCACTGCCGATAAAGGCAATGATCTATTTATCCCCAGTCGCAAATTTGGCGGCTCGATGCATGGCGATACGGTGCTAGCTGCGCCTGGCCCTGTCGATAAAAAAGGGCGTCAAGAAGCTCGCATATTAAAAGTGCTCGAAGTTGGCCAGCACGAAATTGTCGGACGTTTTTTTCGAGAACGCAGTGGTACCTTTGTGGCGCCTGATGATAGTCGCCTAAACTGTGATATTTGGATTGATGACAAACACACATTAGGTGCCCGTCAAGGACAAGTCGTTGTGGTCGAGCTGTTGGTGCAAGATGATGATCCAGTGGTTCGAGGCCAAGTGATTGAAGTACTTGGTGAAACGATGGCTCCAGGTATGGAAGTTGAGATGGCGCTGCGCAGTCACGATATCCCGCATGAGTGGCCGGTATCGATCAATAAAGCGCTTGCAAAGATCCCCGAGTCTTTGCAAGCGCAAGATTATGAAAACCGCGAGGATCTGCGTCAATTGCCTTTGATGACGATTGATGGCGAAGATGCCCGCGATTTTGATGATGCGGTATATTGCGAGACCAAAAAATCTGGGGGATGGCGACTGTGGGTCGCTATTGCCGATGTCTCTTATTATGTTCGATCAGGCAGTGCGTTAGATACACAAGCGTATGAGCGGGGGACCTCGGTCTATTTCCCTGACCAAGTGGTTCCTATGCTGCCCGAGAAACTCTCAAATGGTTTGTGTTCACTGAACCCGCAAGTGGATAGAGCCTGTTTAGTCTGCGAAATGACCATCTCCTCTGCTGGCCGTTTGTCGAGCTATCGCTTTTATCCGGCTGTTATGCACTCGCATGCCCGCTTAACCTACAATAAAGTGGCGGCGATGTTAGAGGGCGATGAATTATTGCGCGAGCGTTATGCTGAGCAACTGCCTCATGTCCAAGAGTTACATCGCTTGTTTTTAGCATTAAAAGAAGCGCGTGCGCAGCGTGGTGGCATTGAGCTAGAAACGCAAGAAACCCGATTTATCTTTAATGCTCAACGTAAAATTGAGCAAATTGTGCCGTTATTGCGTAATGATGCCCATAAAATGATTGAAGAGTGCATGATCCAAGCGAATGTGGCCGCAGCTCGTTTTGTTGAAAAGCACAAAGCTGCCATCTTGTTTCGTGTTCATGATAAACCGAGTACCGAACGACTGAATAATTTTCGCAGTTTCTTAAATGAACTGGGGTTAACCCTTGAAGGGGGCGAGCAGGCCCAACCGAAAGACTATTTTGAGCTGGTGGCAAGCATTCAAGAACGTGATGACCGCGATTTGATCCAAACTATGCTGCTGCGCTCGATGATGCAGGCAGTCTATCAGCCTGATAATATTGGGCACTTTGGTTTGGCACTGAAAAGTTATGCCCATTTTACCTCGCCGATTCGGCGCTATCCGGATCTCTTGTTGCATCGGGTAATCAAATACTTACTGGCCAAAGAGCAGGGAGCCTCAGCAAATCGCTGGACGTCAAATGGAGGCTACTATTACAGCTTCGAGGAGATGGATGCCTTCGGTGAACATTGTTCGATGACAGAACGGCGTGCCGACGATGCGACTCGTGAAGTTTGCGACAAACTCAAATGTGAGTTTATGTTAGATCATGTCGGTGAAGTGCTCAGTGGCACGATTGCTGCTGTGACTAACTTTGGCTTGTTTGTCCGGCTCAATACGTTGCAAATAGATGGTTTGGTGCATATCAGCAACTTAGGTCACGATTATTTTGAGTATGATGCAGCGCGGCAGATCCTAATTGGCCGTGGCGGTGGGATGCGCTATCGCATTGGTGATGCGATTGAAGTCAAAGTAGCCAGTGTCAATATGGACGATCGTAAGATCGATCTATTTTTGGCTAATAGTGATGGTGAGAAAAAGCCACGCTCACGACAAAAATCCAAAGTCGCTGATAAAAAAAGCCCAAATAACACGACTAAAAAAACGGTACTCTCTTCATCAGCTAAACCTGCTGCAGATAAACCCTCGCGAAACAAGAAAAAAGCAGGGGTGAAAAAAACGGACGTGGTAAAATCGAAAAAGAAACGTAAACGTCGCCCTGGTAAACAAGAGCGGGCCACTATGAAAAAGGCATTAAAGTCGTAATATGAGTCGACCTTATTATTTGTATGGCTTGCATGCAGTGCAGGCAGTATTAGAACGCCACCCAGAACGGGTGATTGATTTAGCTGTGCTTCAGGGGCGAGATGACGCGCGCTTGCACACGGTGTTAGCACTTGCCTATCAGATGGGGCTCAGTGTCCAGCAGATGAGTCGCAAAGCGCTTGATGAGCGCGCAGATGATACTCATCACCAAGGGGTTGTAGCTAAAGTAAAAGCATCACCAGAACTTAACGAGCAGGATCTCCCCGCGTTGATAGCCGAGCATGCAACCCCGCTATTATTGGTGCTCGATGGTGTTACCGATCCACATAACTTAGGCGCTTGTCTACGTAATGCCGATGCTGCTGGTGTGGTGGCTGTGATCGTGCCTAAAGATAAATCTGCAGCGCTTTCGGCCACTGCCCGTAAAGTAGCGGTAGGCGCGGCGGAAAATGTGCCGCTGGTCACGGTGACCAATTTAGCGCGCACTCTAAAACTTTTGCAAAAGCAAGGTGTTTGGGTAGTGGGTACGGCCGGTGAAGCACAGCAGCTGATTTATGATTGCCAGCTTCAAGGTCCGATAGCGTTGGTGATGGGCGCTGAAGGTCAGGGGATGCGGCGTTTAACGCGTGAAACCTGCGATGAGCTGGTTAAATTACCTATGGCTGGGAGTGTCTCAAGCTTGAACGTCTCGGTCGCTGCTGGGATCTGTTTATTTGAAGCGGTGCGCCAGCGCCGCGGATAGCCATCATCTTTAAAATTCGGCTCATCGAATGCGTGGTTGAGCTGTGATTGCCCCTATTTGCGATCGAAAGTGACCGGATAGGGGTGATAAAAAATCGTGTTATCCCGCTACTCTTGTGCCACTTTTTCAACTGCTCGGTGATTTACTATGATCGTCTCGATTTCATTGTTTTTACGCTTTGAGGCCGCGATTGGGCACGTTCATGTTGAGCTTATTCGGCGCACTCATCATTGGCTTGCCTGTGAATGCCCAGTTTTGTGCTCAAAACAGTATAATTAACCGGATGGGTCGATGATTATTGATTGCGCTATCGGCTTAGATTGGGTAAAATCTGCGCCCTCGAAACAGTCACACCTATTTTAGTTCCTTGCCTCCAAGCGTTTGACTGTACGCCGAGAGAGGCTGTAACCCGTAAGGAGCAATCATGCGTCATTACGAAATCGTATTCATGGTCCATCCGGATCAGAGCGAACAAGTTCCAGGTATGATCGAACGCTATACTGGCATCATCGAAGGTCAGGAAGGTAAGATCCATCGTCTGGAAGACTGGGGTCGTCGTCAACTGGCTTACCCAATCGAAAAACTGCATAAAGCCCACTATGTTCTGATGAACATTGAAGCCAGTGCAGAAGTTATCGATGAACTGGAAAACGCATTCCGTTATAACGATGCCGTCATCCGTAACATGATCATGCGTAGAAAACATGGTGAAACTGAAGCTTCTCCTATTGTTAAAGCAAGAGAAGAACGCCCAGCTCGTCGTGATCAGCGTGATGAGTCTTTAGATGATTCTGAAGATGATAACGCCGAACAGAGCGCATCTGAAGAGTAATTCAATGTGGACAATTGTCTGATTTTAACAGGGACGCTTAGCCGCGCTCCACGTTATCGGACCAGTCCTGGTGGTATTGACCATTGCCAGTTTTGGCTTGCGCATCGCTCTGCGCAAGTTGAAGCAGGACTTAATCGAGTGGCGCAGTGCTTTATTGCAGTGGTCGCAAGTGGCGGTCAATTCAAAAAAGAATTACTCCCTTTGAAGATGGGATGCACGGTGCGAGTCAATGGGTTTTTGCAAACTCAACGTGCTCGCAACGGAGAATCAAAGCTGGTTCTGCACGCCCAACATATAGAATTGTTATCGTGAGGATAAACTTATGGCACGTTTTTTCCGTCGTCGTAAATTCTGCCGTTTTTCGGCTGAAGGCGTAGTTGAAATCGATTATAAAGATATCACTACTTTGAAAAATTATATCACTGAAAGTGGTAAAATCGTACCAAGTCGTATTACTGGTACTAGCGCGAAATATCAGCGCCAACTGGCACGTGCAATTAAACGTGCTCGTTACCTGGCTTTGCTGCCTTACACTGACTTACATAAGTAAGCCGCTGGCCTAACTCAAACATAACTTTCGAGGAAAGGTAATGGATATTATTCTACTAGACAAAATTAGTCATCTGGGTAGCCTGGGCGACAAAGTGTCTGTAAAACCTGGATATGCACGTAACTTCCTGTTCCCACAAGGGAAAGCAGTTCCTGCGACCAAAGCAAACCTGGAACATTTTGAAGCGCGTCGCGCTGAATATGAACAGCATTTGGCTGAAACGTTAGCGAAAGCTAATGCCCGTGGCCAAAAACTGACTGATCTAGAAAATGTTGTCATCACTAGCAAAGCAGGTGATGAAGGTAAATTGTTTGGTTCAATCGGTACCCGTGATATCGCTGATGCGATTACTGCAGCGGGTGTTGACGTAGCTAAATCTGAAATTCGTTTGCCAAACGGTGTGTTACGTAACATCGGTGAATATGCAATCGACGTTCAAGTTCATGCTGACGTGACTGCAACTGTGAAAGTGGTTGTTGTTGCTGAATAAGCACAATCACCGGAATCATCTGCATGTAAAAAACCACGCATCAAAGCGTGGTTTTTTTTATGCGCGAGAGTTGGCAGTGATTTAATAGGTAAGATAAAGTAAGAATCTTAGCCCAATTTTGGATTCTTTCTCTGATGTTTTTAACACAACTTTTTTGTTATCCGCTCAAGTCAGGGCGTGCACAATCACTTAACGCTGCTCAATTCACCCCGCTTGGCCTTCTCGGCGATCGCCGTCTTGTTGTGGTTGATGCAACAGCTCGCTTTGTGAGTATCCGCAACTATGCCAAGCTCTCTTTGGTTGATTGCCAGTTAGATGAGCATATCTGTACTCTCAAGGCGCCAGGTATGGAGCCGGTGTCTATTTCACTTGTCTCTGATAACCGGGAACAGATTAGTGTGTGGCGCTCGACTATCAATGCTCGACGTTTAAGTGCACTTGCCGATGAATGGTTGAGTCGTTATTTGGGCGGTCAGTTTTACCTATGTTTTTACGATGAATACTCCTCACGGGAGGTGAGTCGCCGTCCCGATCATCAGGTCAGTTTTGCCGATAGTTGTCCGGTCTTGGTCATTAGCGAGCAATCTTTGCAAGCGCTTAATGACTATACGGGGCGTGTGGATCAGATGTTGCAGTTTCGCCCTAATTTAGTTGTGAATGCTGATCAGCCGTTTGCCGAAGAGAGCTGGCAAAAAATTCGTATCGGGAATGTTGAGCTTGAAGCGGTCAAACCGTGTAGCCGTTGCCAAATTATCTGTGTTGATCCTAATACGGCGGTTGCCGATACTGAGGGTGAACCTCTTAAATCGTTAAGCCAATTTCATCGCACTGAGGCCGGCGACGTGACGTTTGGCCAGTATTTTGTCGTCACCGCTCAGGGGCGTATGGGTCTTAATGATGCGATTGAAGTTTTAGAAAAGCGAACACCAAGTACTTATCGGATGGTGGTGGATAAGCCCGTTACTGCGAACGCGAAGCGTCATAGCGTCCTTTTTGATCAAGCTGGCGTGAGTACGCAGGGCAGTGAACAGCAAACTATTTTAGAGATCGCTGAAGATGCGGGGGTTGATCTGCCTAGTAGTTGTCGCAGTGGTAGCTGTGGGACTTGTCGTGTTAAGCTGATCAAAGGTCAGGTCGAAGTGGGCGCTGATTATGCGTTGAGTGAACAAGAGATCGAGGCTGGTTACATATTGGCTTGTAGCTGTTTTGCCCGCTCGGACCTAGTCATAAGCCAAGAGGATTAATACACAAAAGGTGCTATTTAGTACCATGTGAGGGGTGTTATGGAGTGGATTGAAGCGACATTAGTCGAACGCAAATTCTTTACTGATACACTATTCTCGATCAAAGTCGACGCACCGTTAAGCCCGTATCTGGCGGGGCAATATGCTCAGTTGGGAATGATGATTGACGGTGAATTAGTTAAAAGAGCCTATTCATTTGTCAATCCACCACATCCGCATTGCCATGAGTTCTATTTGGTCGAAGTTGCGGGGGGCATATTGTCGCCACAACTGGCACATGTTTCCTTGGGTTCTTCATTATGGATTGGTGAACGAGCCAGTGGCTTCTTTACATTAGATGAGATACCCAGTTATGAGCATTTACTGATGCTCTCGACAGGCACTGCGGTTGGGCCGTTTTTAGCGATGCTACAAACTGAGCAGACTTGGCAAAAATTTGATCGGGTTACCTTAGTGCAAGGGGTTCGTTATAATCAGGATCTGAACTATCGCGAAGTGATCGATGCGATTGGCCAGAATCATCAAAATTTTCAATATATTCCAGTGGTTAGCCGTGAAGCGCCAGAACAAGGATTGGCTGGACGAATTACCCAGCTTATCGAGACTGAACAGCTTGCCCAGTATGCAGGCTTTGAGCTTGATGCTTCGCACTGTCAAGTGATGGTCTGTGGTAATCCGGATATGGTCCGTGAAAGCCGTGATTTACTAAGGGCACGAGGTTTTGAGCGAAATTTGCGGCGTAAGCCTGGGCAGCTCACGGTAGAAAATTACTGGTAGTAGTGTAATTAACCTAAAGGCGCAAAGCGTGCTTTGCAAGAGAAGTGAGATCGACGTGAGTCACTTTTTGTGGATAATAACGCCCAGATTTAATTGGTGAGTAATGCATGGCTGAGCGAAATAGTAAAGCAAAGGGGGATGCGCAAGTTTCCGCCCTTAAAGTTCCCCCCCATTCCTTTGAAGCAGAGCAAGCCGTTTTAGGTGGCTTGATGTTGGATAATCATGCCTGGGATAACGTGGCTGAGCAGGTGGTTGAGCAAGATTTTTATTCGCGTCAACATCGACTAATTTTTGCAGCGATGCACCGATTGGCCGAGCAAGCCAACCCGATCGATTTAGTGACGGTTTCAGAGCAGTTAGAGCGTCAAGAACAATTAGAGGACATCGGTGGTTTTGCCTATTTGGGGGAGATCGCTAAAAATACGCCAAGTGCCGCGAATATTCGAGCCTATGCTGAAATTGTGCGAGAGCGAGCGGTGACCCGAGAACTCATTGCTGTCGCCAACGAGATAGCCGAAGCAGGCTACGAACCACAAGGGCGTAAAAGTAGCGAGCTACTCGATTTTGCTGAGAGTAAAGTGTTTCATATCGCTGAAGCTCGCACGAGCGGTGATGAGGGCCCCAAAGGGGTTAAAAGTCTTTTAGCACAAACACTTGATCGTATTGAAGAGTTGTATAAGAGTCCCAATGAGGGCGGGGTAACTGGGGTGTCGACTGGTTTTGCCGATCTCGACAAAATGACGAGCGGTTTACAACCCTCTGATCTGGTGATTGTTGCAGCGCGTCCTTCCATGGGAAAAACTACCTTTGCGATGAATATGGCCGAATATGCGGCTATGACGCAAGACAAGCCAGTTTTGGTCTTTAGTTTAGAGATGCCTTCCGGTCAGATCATGATGCGTCTGTTGGCCTCGTTAGGACGTATAGATCAGACCAAGATCCGGACTGGGAATCTCGATGATGATGATTGGGCGAGGCTGTCGTCAACTATGGGGTTAGTCGCCGATAAAGGCAAGATGTTCATTGATGACTCCTCTGGATTAACGCCAACCGAAGTCAGATCGCGTGCGCGCCGAGTGGCCCGTGAACATGGTGGCTTAAGCATGATTATGATCGACTACCTACAATTGATGCAGGTGCCTGGTATGGCAGAGAATCGAACCTTGGAGATCGCTGAAATTTCTCGTTCGCTTAAGGCGCTGGCGAAAGAGTTAACGGTTCCCGTTGTGGCTCTTTCACAGCTTAATCGTAGTTTGGAGCAACGGGCTGATAAACGGCCAGTGAATTCCGATTTGCGTGAATCGGGCTCTATTGAACAAGATGCAGACTTGATTATGTTCATTTATCGTGATGAAGTTTATCATGATGACCCAAGTAATAAGGGGTTAGCGGAAGTCATTATTGGTAAGCAACGTAATGGTCCCATTGGTAAGGTTCCATTAACATTCCAGGGGAATTTTTCACGGTTTGATAATTACGCAGGCCCCCAATTTGACGACGAATATTAGTCATCAAGCACGATTGGTTGCGCTTAATTTTTAGGCATTATTGCGTGTAATGGGCTATAGTTTGCGAAGTTTCTGGCTCTAGATCGAATCACTCAGTGAAACTATGGAGGATTAAACTGTTAAGAAAAGTTTAAAAAAACATATGAGTATCTTGAAATTATTTGATTGAACCCCCATGTATATTGTTAAGTTTATGTTAGGGCATTGCTTTTTTTAAAGTAATGAGTTTTGTAACAATACGCAAGCATCGAGGAAGAGAATATGAGCGTACTAGTAGGTCGTCCTGCTCCAGATTTTACAGCACCTGCCGTTTTAGGTAATGGTGAAATTGTTGATAGCTTTAACTTCAAAGAAGCTACAAAAGGTAAAAAAGCAGTCGTTTTTTTCTATCCTATGGATTTTACATTTGTCTGCCCATCAGAAATTATTGCATTTGATCACCGTTTGAGTGAATTCCAGAAAAAAGGTGTCGAAGTGATTGGCGTGTCTATTGACTCTCAATATACACATAATGCATGGCGTAATACTGCAACGAAAGATGGTGGTATTGGCGCAGTAAAATTTCCATTAGTTGCTGATATTAAACATGAAATTTGCCAAGCTTACGATGTTGAACATCCAGAAGCTGGGGTTGCATTCCGTGGTTCATTTTTAATTGATGAAGAGGGTATGGTTCGCCATCAAGTAGTCAATGATCTGCCGTTAGGCCGTAACATTGATGACATGTTGCGCATGGTTGATGCTTTGGCATTCCATCAAGAACATGGCGAAGTATGCCCAGCGCAGTGGGAAGCTGGTAAAGCAGGTATGAAAGATTCACCTGATGGCGTTGCGGCGTATTTGTCTGAGAATGCAGACTCGCTATAAATCGTCAAGATTTGCTGGGTGATAGGTATATCCCCGCAACCGTATAAATAAAAAAAGCCGCCAATGGCGGCTTTTTTATACAACAATATCAATCAAGTTTTGAGCTGTTGTGCGTTTGCATTAGCCGCTTAATCAAGCGCGCTATTGACCGAATGTGGAACTCTACTTATCAAAGCAAATTTCAATGGTTGCACCACCGAAATCTGAGCTGAACTCCATTAGAATTTTTGGGCCATCAGTTTTGTGCTGAATGGTATGTCCTGGTCCGGCAACCACGATTGGAGTGGCCATATTAAATTCATAGCCTTGCACTGCAAGTAATCGTTTTGCACCACCCGTGACCATATTGGTGATTTCACCTACCATATCAGTTACTTCGGCATTAATACTAGCGGGGCGCTCACCGACCATTCGGCTCATCACTTCCAGTGCTAAAGATTTATCAAAACTAATTGAAAATGACCCTTTTGTGGTTGGCCCAATCATTCCTATTACACCCGAGACATCGCCTCGCGCCACGTCATCTTTTTTTAACCGAGGTGCTTGTGGTTTTAGGTCCAGCTGCGCCATGGTGCTCACGACATTAAGTAGCGAACTTAGAAACGGATTAACGAACTTTGCTTCCATATATCATCTTCTATCTATTTGAAATCAAATAAATGACTTATCACCTTTACGTAGAACATAGCTAAGTTTACACCAACTATGTGAATAATTTACGCATAATGGCAGGTTAATACTGTGTAAGCAATCTCATTATTGACGTTTATTATTAACAAACTCAACTTGTTATGGCTTTAATGAATGATTGAGATGAATGACAGGATTTTCTGAAAACAGGTATCGGTCATCTTGCGCATCATTATCAAAGTTAGTCGCATCAAAGAGCATTTGTTTGGTATTTTCTAAATGTCGCCACGTGGCAAGTTTGGCCGCTTTTGAATCTTTGCGCATCAATGCTCTTAAAATCTGCTCATGATCATCGCTCCAACTCTCAAGTGCTCGCTCATCAATATGCGAGTGTAATTTGAGCCAATAAGGATTTTGATCGCGATGAACCCAGAGCTGTTCGGTTACTATGACCAAAACGGAGTTTTGCGTTGCTTTGGCGACTTGAATATGAAATTGCTTATCCCAAGCTGAATCACGAGCACGGTCCTCACTGCGACCTTGTTCAACAATACGAGTTAACTCAAGGATATCTTGCTTGGTGACTTGGCTGGCAGCGAATTCAGCGATGTTACTTTCAATCAATTGCCGAGCTTGCAGTAGCTCAAAGGGGCCAGCTGTAAGTAACGCATCAAGCGGGTTATCCGATGATGTATCAGCCAAAGATATTTGATCCGCAATGACATGAATCCCTGATCCTTTGCGAACCTCAACTAATCCTTCAACTTCTAGCATAATGATTGCTTCACGGATCACCGTGCGGCTCACATCCATTGTTTCAGCAATCAAACGCTCCGCGGGCAGGCGGTCTCCAATCTGATAGGCGCCAGAGGCAATCTGTGATTTCAGCTTAGCTGCGATAGCTTGATACAAACGCTTAGGTTGAAACGTTGTTGTTATATTGCTCACAAAAATACATCCTACTCAGTTTGCTTGAACAATGAAAATCTGGGGGCGGGAAGCCCCCAGATGGTGCGCTAATATAACCCAAATAGTCTGGGTAAAAACAGACTCAATTGTGGGATATAAGTAATCAGCAATAACGATACGACTAATGCTGCGAAGAATGGCAACATTGGGCGGATCAAATTCTGAATCTTCAGATTAGCGACTGAACACCCAACGAACAATGCACTACCTACTGGCGGTGTACACAGTCCGATACACAAGTTAACGACCATCATAATACCAAAGTGGATTGGGTCCATGCCAATACGAGTGGCAATGGGTAAAAAGATTGGTGTAAAGATCAATACCGCAGGTGTCATATCCATAAAGACGCCTACTACGAGCAGAATAATGTTGATCATCAGCAAGATAATGATTGGGTTGTTTGAGACGGACAACAAACCTTCTGCGATTGAATTTGGAATATTGGCATCGGTCATCACCCAAGACATCCCAACAGAAACACCAATTAACATCAACACAATGGAGGTCATAACCACTGATTCCAGCACAATACGGGGTAGCTGCGATGGCTTGATTTGGCGATAGACAAACACCGATAAAATAAAGGTATAAACCACGGCAACAGCAGATGCTTCAGTCGCTGTACAGACCCCTGCTAAGATCCCTCCCATCACAATAACCACTAACAGCATGCTGGGTACAGCATCTAAGAATGCGAATATGAACTGTTTAAAAGTTGGACGAGGTGCAATAGGGTAACCCCGGCGTTTAGCAATGACTGCTCCGACGATCATCACCGAAAGTCCCATTAAAATCCCTGGGATATAACCCGCCATAAAGAGTGCTGCAACGGATAACCCACCGGCAGTTAAGGCATAGACGATTAACACGTTAGAGGGGGGAATCAAAAGACCTGTAATGCAGGAGGTCACGTTGATGGCTGCAGAATATTCTGGTGGATAACCTGCTTTTTTCTGCATGGGTGCCATGGTACCACCTACTGCTGCGCAAGCGGCAACCGCTGAGCCAGAGATCGAACCAAACATCATATTAGCCATTACATTCACATGGCCCATCGAGCCAGGCATACGGCCAACCAAGACTTGAGAGAAGTTGATCAATCGCTGAGCAATTCCTCCATTGTTCATCAACGTTCCCGCGAGAATGAAAAAGGGAATAGCGAGTAATGAAAAACTGTCCAAACCAGTCGCGACTTTTTGTCCCAAAATTGCTAATGCAACTTGTGGGGGAAGCAACGTAAAACATGAAAGTAGTGACGAAATACCGATCGAGAATGAGATGGGTACACCAGAAAATACTAAGATAAAGAAGCTGCCGAACATAATCAGCGCTGTGATCCACTCCATATTCATTATTCTTGCTCCTCGATGACTTCTATTTCGTCAGGTTTGTCGAAGTTAACGATGGCTTCAACGATGAATAATAAGTTGTAATAACTCATGATCATTCCAGAAAGTGGAAGCACAGTATATACATAAGCCATCGGAATCTGCATTGCCGGTGAGACTTGACCACTTAAAAGAACTCGACTGGCTAAATGCCATCCGCCCCAGACCATGGCACTACTGGCAAATGCCAGTACACCGCAGTTGGTATAAATAGTACAGATACGTTTTTTTCTGCCAGTTAAATGGGCCACAGCTAAATCGATCGATAGATGTCGCTGTGCACCGACGGTATAGGCTGCGCCAAGTAAGCCGACCCAAATCATACTAAAACGTGCAAGTTCATCAGTATAAGTACTTGGGGCGTTTAATACCCAACGGCTAAAGACCTGCCAGACAACGCAGATTACCAGTGATGTCATGACGACGATACAGATCGTGCCGACTGCGAGATCAACGGGTTTTTTATAGGTTTCCAGACGCATTATTTTACTCCTGCTAAGCCGGATACAAGGTATCCGGCCAATCGTTCTGGTGGGGCTAAATTACTTCACAGCTTCGATTTGTTTTAGCCATTTATCTTTTACAGGATCTTTACGGAAACTATCCCATAGTGGTTTCATTGCGGCGCGAAAAGCGGCTTTATCGACTTTGACAAATGTGGCACCTAACTTGATTGCTTCAGCTCTTGATTTTTTAACTTGAGCATCCCAAAGTTTGGCTTCATATTGTTCTGAATCGCGAGCAGCCTTACGCAATATTTTTTGTTGATCCGGTGTCAGCTTCTTCCACGCCACATTGGCAATTGCCAAAAAGTCAGGCACGGCTGTATGTTCGTCTTCTGAATAGTACTTGGCAATTTCAACATGGCGGGTTTGTACATAAGATGGAATGTTATTTTCAGCGGCATCGACGACGCCTTGTTGTAGCGCTGTGTAGACTTCACCAAACTGGATTGGTGCTGGTGCACCGCCTAATAATTCGATCATTTTATTCGTAGTCGGCGTTGAAATAACGCGTATTTTTAACCCTTTTACATCAGCTGGGGTACGAATTGGTTTTTTTGCGTAGAAACTGCGAGTTCCAGCTTCATATGCCGCAATCAGAGTAAAACCATTTTTTTTCGGTAGCATTTCTAGCTCATGGCCAATCGGTCCGTAGATAACTTTATTAAAGTGCTCTTGGTCACGGAACAAATAGGGCAAACTAAAGATAGAGAAAGCGGGTTCAAATGGCTCGAGCTCACTTCCGCTGATTTTGGTCATATCTAACGCGCCCTGTTGGAGCATTTCCAATGTTTGGCGAGGGCCACCCATCTGACCATCTGGGTAGATGCGAATTTTGACTTTACCGTTAGTCAGTTCAGAGACTTCTTTGGCCATATGACGCAGAGTGACGGCAACAACATGATCATTTTGTAAGTTGTGAGCCAGCTTGAGTGTGACTGCTTGCGCAGACAGGCTGGTAAAGGTCAGTGGTGCGGCTATTAACACACTCAGTGATAAGGCTTTCATTTTCCATTTCATAAAACTAGTACCCCATGATTTGTATGGTTTAGAGATAGGTTCTAGAGACAATGCCATATAGAATGGGAACGTCCTGTCCTATAGATTATCGGGGTAGACTATAATTGGTATGATACATTTTGAAGTTGAGAACCATCACAGTTTCTGTGGCTTCTGGTGAATAACCCACCTGTTTTTTATTAAAAATAGAGGTAGATCACATTTTTGTTGTAATGGCTTTCGCAAACTAATAGTTATTGATGATTTAAAAAGAAATAACGAATAATTAACCCAGTCAGACTACGTATTTCTATTGCAAAGGTGGTGTTTGTTATTTCATCATTCGTTCGTTATATGATGTGTAATAAAGTCGGTATAGGATAGTTTTTCATTTGTCCATGATCTAGCTCTATTGTTACAAAGAAACGATATGTTAATTATTATGCTATAACAATGCGGTATAAATGGCACATCAATACCAGAGTTTTTGGATTTATTTAGTTGTTAACTATCCTTCTTTTAATGACTTTTCTTGTTCATCGCTCCTTTACTTGATAGATATCGACGCCCACCTTTAAGGCTTGCAATGACTATGAGTACAAAGGTATTGTGCCTAAGCACTGGATTTTATCTCATCAAAATTGACGCGGATTGAGTGCTGGTGCGGCGTGATGAATAGTTTTGATATTTTATCTAGTTAGGTTATGTCATCAATGCAGTACTGTTGACCGCGGTGATAAGCTATGGTGTTTGGTCTGTGGTTGTGAAAAACAATCTTATTGAAATGGTGAATTATTTTTAAGACGTTGAGGTAGCTTTCAATTGTACTAATAATGCACTTAATCAGGTCTCGCGCGGCAGAATTTTTGCGATAGGAAAGTGTTTAAACCATTGCTCTCGCTTATACATCATTAGGTCAAATTAAATACCCTGGGATCCTATCTATTTGGCCTCAAATACTCAGATATGCTTCATTTAAGTTTCTTCGTTGTCGTTCATCTATTTAAAGCCCTTCATCACTATTTACACCCAATATAAAGCACACTGCTATAAATTATGCTAGCTCATATTACGTGGCTACATGTCGATTATTTTTTGAACAGTATCATTACGCATTTTATACGGGGTATCTACGTATGATAAGTGTTCTTGATGTGAAATTTAATCAGCAGTAATGATGTATTTTATGTATATATAAAGTGAACATATTATACCAATTACAGTTCTTGATCGAACACTTCAAATTATGTCGTACAATAAAAAATATTTAAATGCATATCACAAATAGAGATATATATACCGACAAAAGTGAGTTGTAAGTCACATAAATTACAATTTGTGGCCAGTTTAAATTTGTCAAATTGATTTCGATCAAACAAAACCAACGCCAAAAAAGACGAAAATCAACCTAATAAATCAAATTGGTATAAATGATTTAATTTATGTCATACCAATTTGGTTATTTTGGTCTTCAATCTATTCATTTGCTCTTCATGTTTTTAGTTTTTGTTTGTGGAACTGAAGGTTAGATAGCCTATATAAAATTTACAGGAGTCTCTATGCGTAAGATACGAGGTATGCGTTGGTACATGATTGGGCTGGTTACATTAGGCACTATCTTATGTTATCTGACTCGAAATACCATTGCCGCAGCTGCGCCAACGCTGCAAACAGAAATGCATATTTCAACGCAGCAATATTCGTATATTATTGCCGCTTTTTCAGCTTGTTATACGATCGCTCAACCGATTACTGGTTTTATTGTCGATACCTTAGGCACCAAAATAGGTTATGGCATCTTTGCTATGCTTTGGGGTTGTTTTGCCATCACGGCTTCTTTTGCTACGGGTTGGGTGGGGCTTGCCGCTGCTCGTGGGTTAGGTGGGTTTGCAGAAAGTGCCATGATTCCATCAGGACTTAAAGCATCGACAGAGTGGTTTCCATCGAAAGAGCGCTCGGTGGCCGTCGGCTATTTCAACGTTGGCTCATCGATTGGGGCTGTTTTAGCACCCCCCATTGTTGTTTGGGCTATTATGTACCAAAGCTGGCGTTTGGCTTTTGTGATTGTCGGTTTGATGACGTTAGTCTGGGTTGGTTTATGGGCGTTTGTGTATTTTCATCCGTCCAAACAAAAGCACCTCAGCGAGGAGGAATATGCGTATATTTCAGCGGGTCAACCAAACACACTGAAAAAAGAAAAAGTGCGAGTATGGGTATTGCTTTCGCAGAAGAAATTTTGGGGCATTGCGCTACCACGTTTTTTAGCGGAGCCAGCTTGGGGAACCTTTAATGCGTGGATCCCCCTGTTTATGGTGAAAACCTATGGGTTTGATTTAAAACAGATTGCAATCTTTGCTTGGATGCCCATGGTGTTTGCCGATGTGGGCTGTATTCTCGGTGGTTACATGCCTGTCTTCTTTCAAAAAGTTTTTCGAGTCAACCTAATAAGCTCGCGCAAACTGGTGGTTTTATTGGGAGCTTTTTTAATGATTGGCCCAGGCTTAATCGGCTTATTTGGTAGTCCTTATATTGCGATTGCGTTGCTATGTGTCGGTGGCTTTGCACACCAATCGCTCTCAGGGGCGCTGATCACTTTATCCGCGGATGTTTTTGAGCCTCATGAAGTTGCAACGGCCAACGGTCTTACTGGGATGGCGGCTTGGACAGCCAGTACAATGTTTGCTTTGGTTGTAGGGGCACTTAGTGATGTAATTGGCTTTAGTCCGCTATTCGCCATATTGTCAGTTTTTGACATCCTCGGTGCAATTGTATTGTTTAGTCTATTGAAAAATAACACAGTGGTTTGTGGTGCTTCGCAACAAGCTGATGTTGTCGACACAGAGCTGTTAGTTCCAGAAGGGAATGCCTAACGAATAGATAGGTGATAGATGCTAGTCCGAGGCAAGGTTAAATTAACCCCCCCTCGAGGCATTCGTAACCCCTTAAGGTTTTGGCAAGGCAGCGCTGACTACTCAGATGATTCGCTATATTTTCGACAACGTTATGTGTAGACATAGCAATAAGATCTTACTTATCTAGTGGATAGCTTATTTGTCTCATTTAGGCTGGGAGTGAGTAGGTTCAATAGATATCAGATTGGTATAATATTTACCCAAATAGATGTCATACATATTTAGCCAGCGGTGATCAGAGAAAAAGAGTGATTAAGGTCAAGAAACCGGATTTTGATTAAAAAATTGTCAATATTCTGTGATTGATCTAGCAAAAATTGGATTATAAATAGACAGCTAATCCTAGAAGTAGAATAATTGGTATAACACATTTTTTTGGATCGCGAGTGGTTGTTGCTAGAGCGAAACTATCGCGACATTTATGGGAGTGGACCTATGAGCGCGTTTTTGACTGAGGATTTTTTACTCGATACCGAGTTTGCTCGGCATCTTTATCATGATTATGCCAAAGACCAGCCGATCTTTGACTACCATTGTCACCTTCCTCCAGAACAAATTGCCCAAAACTATCAGTTTAAAAATTTATATGACATTTGGCTCAAAGGCGATCACTATAAGTGGCGTGCGATGCGCTCAAATGGCGTTGCAGAGCGTCTTTGTACGGGCGATGCTAGTGATTACGAAAAATTTCAAGCGTTTGCTAAAACAGTGCCGTTTACTGTGGGGAATCCCATTTTTCATTGGACGCATTTAGAATTGCGTCGCCCGTTCGGTATCACTGACCGGATGCTTAACCCTGAAACCGCCCAATCTATTTGGGATGATTGCAATACAATGCTAACTAAACCTGCGTTTTCTGCTCGCGGTATTTTAGAGCAGATGAATGTCAAAATGGTTGGTACTACTGATGATCCAGCCGATTCGCTGGAGCATCATGCACTGATTGCCAAAGATTCTTCATTTAATGTGAAGATCTTACCGAGTTTCCGCCCCGATAAGTCATTTAAAATTGATGCGCCTGAATTTGCCAGCTATTTAGAGCAACTAGGACAAAGTGCAGATGTGGCAATTGAACGTTTTAGCGATTTAACGCAAGCGCTATCTAACCGTCTCGACTATTTTGCACAATTAGGTTGCCGGGTTTCAGATCATGCGCTTGATACCGTACCTTTTGGCCAAGCCAGTGAAGCGCAGCTTGATCAAATGATCACCGCTCGGCGTAATGGTGAAACTCTCAGCACTGAACAGGTCGATGCGTTTAAAACTGCCGTATTGTTATTTTTGGGCCGCGAATATCATCGCCGTGGCTGGGTTCAGCAATATCACATTGGTGCACTGCGTAATAACAACTCACTGCAATTGGCTCAATTAGGGCCTGATACTGGTTTTGATTCAATTCACGATCACGAAATTGCGGTTAATCTGTCTAAACTGCTGGATGCCCAAGCGTCAACCGATGAGCTGCCGAAAACTATCTTATATTGCTTAAATCCACGTGATAACGAAGTGCTTGGCACCATGATTGGTAACTTCCAAGGGGGGGGTATCCCAGGGAAAATGCAATTTGGTTCAGGCTGGTGGTTTAATGACCAAAAAGATGGCATGCAACGTCAAATGACCCAACTAGCACAACTCGGCTTACTGAGTCGTTTTGTGGGTATGTTGACCGATAGTCGTAGCTTCCTCTCCTATACTCGTCATGAGTATTTCCGTCGCATCTTATGTCAGATGATTGGCCATTGGGTTGAAGCGGGTGAAGCACCTAATGATTTGAAATGGTTAGGCTCAATGGTCTCGGATATCTGCTTTAACAATGCACGTGATTATTTTGGCATTGAATTGGGCTAATCGCATCTTCGGTGCAATGGATTAAAAGGTAGAAGTAAATGAAACAATTGAATCGTCAAGATTTTCCCGGTGCAAGCTATCCCGATAAGATCATACAATTTGGTGAGGGGAACTTTCTTCGCGCTTTTGTTGACTGGCAAATAGATAAGTTAAATGAACTAACGTCACTCAATGCGGGTGTGGTTATTGTTCGTCCAATTGACACTGATTTTCCACCGAGCTTAAGTACGCAAGATGGCCTATACACCACCTTGATCCGAGGTTTGAATGAACAAGGCACCGCGGTGCGTCAGCCGCGTCTAATTCGCAGCGTTAACCGTGAACTGAATTGTTATCAACAGTTTGATGACGTATTGGCATTGGCCCATAACAGCGACATTCAGATGTTGTTCTCCAATACCACCGAAGCTGGGATCAGCTATCATAAAGGTGATAAATTAACGGACAACCCGCCGTTGAGTTATCCCGCTAAATTAACGCGATTATTGTTTGAACGTTTCACGCATTTTAATGGTGCTAGTGACAAAGGTTGGGTGATCTTGCCGTGCGAATTGATTGACCATAATGGCGACCAATTACATGAATTAGTACAGCGTTATGCTCGTGAGTGGCAATTGCCGGAAGCCTTTGTGGCGTGGATCAATGACGCCAATACATTTTGCTCAACCTTGGTTGATCGGATTGTCACGGGCTTTCCTCGTGATGAACACAGCGCCTTGCAAGAAGAGTTTGGTTATCAAGACCAATTTGTAGATACCGCTGAGTATTTTTATCTATTTGTGATTGAAGGACCAACGTGGCTCAAAGAGCGGTTATGTCTTAATGAATTGCCCGCTGAGCAAGCTTTAAACATTAAAATTGTTGACGATATTCAGCCGTATAAAGATCGCAAAGTTGCGATTCTAAATGGCGCGCATACATCATTGGTGCCCGTTGCTTATTTAGCCGGAATCGATACTGTCGGTGAAACCATGGCCGATGAGCAGTTGTATCAATTTGTCCATGGCGCTATTTTTGAGGAAATTATTCCAACGCTTAATCTGCCACAAGATGAGTTGGAGTCATTTGCCAGCGATGTGTTATCACGGTTTAAAAACCCCTATATCAAGCATCAGTTGCTGTCGATTTCACTCAATAGCATGACTAAATATCGCACCCGTATCTTGCCGCAATTACTTCGCTATCAACAGCAGCATCAGCAATTACCAAGTCGACTCACGTTTGCTTTGGCCGCTTTGATTGCCTTTTATCGTGGTGAGCGTGATGGGCAAACTATCCCATTGTCTGACGATGAAAAATGGCTCACTTTGTTTGCCGATCTATGGGGGCAAGTAAGTGCTGGCAGCCTGAGCTTGAGTCAGTTGGTTGATGCTGTATTAAAAGATGCCGAGCATTGGGAACAAGATTTGACGCAAGTTCCTGGTTTAGTCGCGCAAGTCAGTGAATATCTACAACAGATCACAACCGTTGGGGTTCGTGATGCACTCCATGTTGTGCTAGGAGGAAAATGATGCAATCAGTCATTCAAATTCATCCTCAAGATAACGTCTTAGTCGCGTTAGCTGAACTGCATGCTGGGGATGTTATTACTCATCAAGGTGAGCAGATTAAGCTTGTCAATGATATTCCGCGAGGTCACAAATTCGCGTTATGTGATATGGCTCAGGGTGACCAAGTGATCAAATATGGTCAATCTATTGGTCATACTTTAAGCCCAGTGGCTCAAGGTGAACACTTACATGCGCACAATCTCAAAACCAACTTGAGTGATCTTGATACTTATCAATATGAGCCCAAGGCAACTGAGGTTAGCGTGCAGCAGGTCGATCGCGACGTCAACATCTATCGACGCGACAATGGTGAGATAGGGATTCGCAATGAATTGTGGATCATTCCAACCGTGGGCTGTGTCAACGGCATGGCCAAACAGATGATAGCCCGTTTAGAACGTGAAGCTGATCTGTCACAAATTGATGGCGTACATCTATTAAGTCATCCGTTTGGTTGCTCGCAGTTAGGCGATGATCACATCAATACTCGAACCATCTTGCAAGATATGGTGAAGCATCCGAATGCGGGTGGGGTGCTAGTGGTCGGGCTAGGGTGTGAAAATAACCAGATCGATGCCTTTGAGCAGACCTTAGGTGGGCATGATGAACGCGTCCGTTTTATGATCTGCCAAAACCAGCTTGATGAAGTTGAATATGGGGTTAATCAACTCAAAGAGTTGTTAAGCATTATGCGTTCAGACAAGCGCGAACCAGGTAAACTTAGTGAACTTCGTTTTGGTTTAGAATGTGGTGGCTCAGATGGCTTCTCTGGGATTACCGCAAACCCACTGCTTGGTTCGTTCTCTGATTATTTAATTACCCATGGTGGTACCACTGTCCTGACCGAGGTCCCAGAGATGTTTGGTGCTGAGCGGATCTTAATGTCTCGCTGTAAAGACGAAGCAATCTTTGATAAGACTGTAAAAATGGTCAATGACTTCAAGAGCTACTTTATAGCCCACAAACAGCCTATCTATGAGAATCCATCACCCGGTAACAAAGCGGGCGGAATTTCAACGTTAGAGGAAAAATCTCTAGGTTGTACGCAAAAGGCAGGCCTAAGTCAGGTGATTGATGTATTGCCTTATGGTGAGCGACTCACGCGCCATGGCTTAAATCTGTTAAGCGCTCCGGGTAATGATGCGGTTGCAACGAGTGCATTGGCGGCAGCTGGTTGTCATATGGTGTTGTTTACCACGGGTCGCGGTACACCTTATGGTGGACCAGTTCCAACCATGAAAATCGCCACCAATAGCGATTTAGCACAGCGCAAACCACATTGGATTGATTTTAATGCGGGGGCACTGCTGGATGGGGTTGCCATGAATGCACTACTGATTCAGTTAGTAGATAAAATTGTTGCTACTGTCAATGGTCAACCAACCTGCAATGAAGTCAATGACTTTAGAGAGTTAGCCATATTCAAAATGGGCGTGACCCTTTAAGTGATTGATTGAACATTCTGAGATGGGACTGTCGGTTGTCACCGGATGTGGCTATAATGGCCCGCTATTTGTTCATACGGTAGTCCATTATGTTTAGCTGGATCGTAGACCCCAATGCTTGGCTGGCGTTAGGGACTTTAACATTGCTCGAGATCGTTCTGGGTATCGACAATATTATTTTCCTAACGCTTGTTGTGGCTAAGTTACCAGAAAATCAACGAAATAGGGCACGTCGTACCGGATTACTGGGAGCGATGTTGATGCGTTTAGCGCTTTTAACGCTCGCGGCTTGGCTCAGTCATCTTGTTTCTCCGCTGTTTTACCTTGGTGCTCATGGCATATCTGCCCGAGATTTGTTGCTCTTATTTGGCGGGTTATTCCTGTTGTGGAAAGCTACAACTGAAATCTACGAGACATTAGAAGGTGCCGAGGAGCATATCGTGCGGCGAACTCCTTCATTTTGGTCAGCCATTGTGCAGATCATGTTGCTTGATATTGTTTTTAGCCTCGATTCGGTGGTGACCGCAGTTGGTTTATCATCGCATCTATTTATTATGATGGCAGCAGTGGTGGTTGCGGTGCTGGTGATGATGGGCGCGGCGCGACCGATCGGCAATTTTGTTGAAGATCACCCCTCAGTTAAAATGCTCGCACTGGCCTTTTTATTATTGGTGGGCTTTACCCTGATTTTAGAAAGCTTCGCGATTGATGTTCCCAAAGGGTATATTTACTTTGCCATGTTCTTCTCAATGGCGGTCGAAGCTTTGAATCTATTACGTCAGAGCTGTGCGGTATCTGAGCGAAAATAAATCTAAGGCTGACACAATTGTGAAAATAGTAGCCATCATTTGCCATGGATTCGCAATGAGTTGGCCGTTTCACTGCGCTGTCTTGCGCGCCGCCCATAAGCCAAGTCACATTAGTTAGTGGGTTTTAGTATGGTTACGGCGCAGTCGTAATGACTATTTTAGCTTATAGTAAAGTCATCTTAGCTGCGCTCGATGTACTTTGCTATCAACTCAATGCTTATCGACTGGGGTAGATTCGTTGCCTTGGTTTTTCGTGAGTGCATCGCTGGCCGCTTGCTCAGCGGCGTGATGCTCTTCAATATCGGATTTGAGCGCATCACTATCAATTTGATCGGCCTCATGGAGCATTTCTACAATATCAGAGGCAGCTTCAGGGACGTTTGCGACTACCGCCGCAGCAATATTAACCGCTTCGTGTGGATGATTTGCAAGGTAATGTGAGACTAACTCGGTTGCTGATTCTTGATAGGCTTCTAGGTCGGCAGGGCGCAGTTCAGCAGTTTCCTCTGCGATTGAGTCATCATTACTTTCATCATTGTTGGGGCTATCGCTGTCATCGGTTGGATACTGATTGGCAATGGCCAACACGATGTCTTGTAATTTATCTGGGTAGTTATCACTCATCCACGCGACTAAGTCAGCGGATTGCTCCGGTACATTACTAGCCAATGCTTCAGCAATATCTTGGCTCAAATCAGGTGCTGCTTCGACGATCGCTTTGAAGAGTCGACCAATTTCAATATCATCAATTTGAGCTAACCTTGCGCACAGCTCTGCTGCTTTTTCTGGTGATGTTTGCGCAATTTCAATCGCCATGCGCACGGCTGCCGCTGGGCTATTTTCGGCAATAGTGGCGGCGACTTGCGTTTCAATATTATCTGGCGTATCCGAGCCTTCTTGCGGAATACGAGGGTCAAGATCAAACAGTGCAGAGCCCGCTTCGGTATGCATCACAAAGCTCTCTTGAACACCTACCGGCAAGGCTTCTCGTGCGCGCATACGATAAACAACAAAACCTAGCAGGGCCAATTGACTGACGATCAAAAAGACAAATAATGCGTTGTCACCAAATACTGCCATCATATACGATGCGGTGAGTGGTCCAGCTGTCGAGCCCATGGCATAGACGATCAATAGTCCGCCCATCGCCGCAGCCATATCGACTTTTTGAATGCGGTCAAAGGTTTCAGAGATACTCATCGGATACATGCAGGTAAAAATACCATTGGTTAATCCGGTGGCAATCATCATCGGGACTTGTAAATGGAAATAGGCTGCGATTGGGATCAATGCAGAGGCGATCATATTAAAAATAATGAGGTTAAACAGAACGGCTCGGCGATCAAAGCGATCGGAGAGCATTCCAACTGGGAATTGCAGCACAAATGAGCCCATAATCGCTGCAGCCATAAACAGTGACAACATAAAGCCGCTTATTTTGTTATGGGCGGCAAATAGTGGCAGCATATTCATCAATGAACTGTATAACAGACCACTGGCAAAACAACTGACCACGCCCAGCGGTGATTTAGTGAACAATGTCAGCAGCGACATGCTGGTAGTCTCATGCACTTCAGGGCCTTTTCGTCGGCTCATCACCAATGGGATTAATCCAGCGCAAAACAGCATTCCTCCAATGACAAACAGAGTGGGTTGGTCAATTGGCGCTAAGTTAATCATAAATTGGCTGACGAACATGGCCGACATCACGGTGATCTGACTGATAGCCAAGATTTTACCGCGATTATTGTCGCTGGCTTCATCGCTCAACCAACCATCGATCACCGCAAAAGTACAGGCGCTGCAAAACCCCATCGCCATTCGCATTAAACCCCATAGCACTTGATTCGTGCTTAAGGAGAACCCTAACACGCTAATGGCACCAAGAGAGGCACAGGCGGCAAACATGCGAATATGGCCTACGCGCGCGATCAGTTTACGGCTATAGATGCCGCCAACGAGCATCCCGACGGCATACATGGCCAAAATTAAACCAATCGTGCCAGTATCAATATTTTCCCATCCCATGCGTACCGGTAAGACTAGGCCGATTAGCCCGAATCCCATCATGGTGATAAATAAACTAACGAATAGTGAAACCAGCGGGAGGAGGGTAACAACCACAATAAATCCTTAAATCCATGCTTGATCAGTTCGGTTTGCTGCTAATGTGGCAGCGCTCTGGTTTGTTGATGGCTATGTCAGCACAGATGCTTGATAAAATCACTGAAAAAATTACAGCCTGTTGCCCCATGTATTACACTCAATCAGTCAGCGTTATACATCGTTCAATCAACCCTCTTAGTGTAGCGAGCAAACTGCGTTCATATCAACCCATCCGCAAATATCAATACAGATAATCTATTTCTTATCTATCCAGTTGCACAAAAATTTTAGTTAAAAATGGTAACATCCCCTTTTTTAAGATTGAGATTTTTTGATGTTGAATTTCATTGCAATGGAGCGTCCTGCAACGAAGCTTTCTCGGCTAACTCAAGCGCAGCTTTGGGCCGGAAGTTTTACGTTGCTGGTTGTACTCGTTTCATTGCTAAGTCGATACCAGCTGCCAATTGATGAGACTCGTTATGTCTCGGTGGCTTGGGATATGTGGCAGCATCACCAATGGTTGCTCCCGGAGCTCAATGGTGCGCCTTATGCGGATAAACCACCATTATTGATGTGGTTGATCAATCTAAGTTGGGCTATTTTTGGTGTGTATGACTGGTCCGCACGCATTGTGGTTGGTGTGATTGCACTGAGCAGTTTGTACTGGTTAGCTCGACTTGCTGGCGCTTTATTCGATGATGTGCAGCGCTCTGTTACACCTTGGGTGCTGGTGTCGTTGTTGGGTTGGTGTTTTTATGTGCCGATGGAGATGTTTGACACCTTATTGGCAACTTGCCTGCTGGCCCAGTTTGTCTATTGGATTCAATGGCTCAAGCAACCCCAGTTTAGTCACTTAGTGATGATAGGCCTTTGTGGCGGTTTGGGCATTTTGGCCAAAGGCCCGGTTATGCTGCTGGACTCGTTACCGATGCTGTTGTGTTATCCGTTGTGGCGCAGCCCGCAGATGCCTCAGCCTCAGACGTTTTATAAAGCGTTACTCTGGAGCACACTCATTGGCATTGGAATTGGTTTGGCATGGGCGATTCCAGCGGCAATTGTTGGTGGTAAAGGGTATGCTGAAGCGATTTTTATTAAGCAAAGTGTTGGGCGTATTCAACACTCTTTTGCGCATGCTCGCCCTTGGTATTGGTATCTACCGTTACTGCCGCTCATTACTTTTCCTTGGTCGTTGCTCGGTGTCAATCAGTTGTTTAAGCGTCACCACTTCGGTGCGCGAGTGGCGGCATTTAAACAGGCATGGGTCCAACATTGGCCATTGCGTTTACTAAGCATCTGGGTGTTTGCACATTTGATCTTGTTTAGCTTAATCAGTGGTAAACAGCTGCATTATTTGGTGCCTATATTTCCCGCGGTTGCGCTGTTAATGAGTGGTTATTGTTTACCTCAATTGGTGATGAAATCACAGCCGTGGTGGTTAGTTGCGGTACTGCTCGGGTTTACAGCCGCGCTTGCCAGCGTACCGTGGTGGAGCGCGTCTGTGTTTAATCAAGGGCTCAAATTTTCGAGTCAGCCGCTAGCGGCTCTTATTCCATTCGGGTTAGCTGTGGTCTTGAGTTTGGCTCGTTGCCGCAGATATTGGCCCACCATATTGTTGATCACCTCACCACTGTTAATTTGTGCCACCTTGTGGGCGGGTCATCCCTTGTTTAAGCAGTATTTTAATTTGCAACCTGCTGCTCAATTTGTGGCAGACCAACAAGAGACGCAAGCGGTGGCCTTTTGGGGGGATTATCCTGATTTTTTTCAATTCTATGGCCGATTGCAACACCCCTTGGTACTTTTGGGTAAACGCTCAGAAACCGAGCAGATGAGCTGGGTGAAACGTCATTCTAACAACTGGGTGATATCCACTCGCCATATCTGTATTGCCAGTGCTGTACACTGCTGGGAATATCAGACCGATTACTTAGTGGCGCAGCGCGCCGATGTTTGGATGGCGCATAAAGGCAGATAAAAAAATAGCCCCAAAGGGGCTATTTTTAAAGAAGCATAGTTTATAAGCGAGATATCAATACTTCCTGACTCATCTCAGGAGTCACATCGCCATGTTCACCTAGGGTAATCATGCCATGCTTGGTTAATTGCTCAATCAGCGGGGCGACAGTTGATTCATCGAGTCCATAATCACTAAGATGTGTGCCAATGCCCATTTGCTCAAAGAATGCTTCAGTTTTGGCAATGGCCGCATCGATTTTTTGTTCATCGCTGCCTTCAGTGATCAACCAAACGCGTTCAGCATATTGTTTGAGTTTAGCCGCTTTACTTTGTTTGCGTATTTGCAACATACCTGGTAGTACAATGGCTAATGTACGCGCATGATCGATGCCATGGCGAGCTGTAAGCTCATGGCCTACCATATGGGTCGCCCAGTCTTGTGGCACACCGGCACCAATTAGACCATTTAACGCCATGGTTGCCGCCCACATGATATTGGCGCGAACACTATAGTTTTGTGGCTCTGCGAGCGCTTTAGGGCCAATTTCGATGAGTGTTTGCAATAAGCCTTCAGCAAAACGATCCTGAACCATACCATCGACTGGATAGGTCAAATACTGTTCAACCGTATGCACGAACGCATCGACCACGCCATTGGCGATTTGACGCTCAGGCAAGGTGTAGGTTTTGACTGGATCTAAAATAGAGAACTGCGGATAAACCAGTGGGCTTCTAAATGGTAATTTAGCTTGTTTAGCTTTGTGGGTGACCACACCGCCGTTGTTCATTTCAGAACCAGTTGCAGGCAATGTCAACACACTACCAAAGGGCAATGCCTGTTTAATGTTGTTGCCATAGTTTTCCATGATGGACCATGGGTCTTGCTCTTTATCAAAGAGCGCTGCTGCGGCAATAAATTTAGTGCCATCGATGACCGAACCACCGCCTACAGCCAATAAAAAGTCAAACTGCTGTTCGCGGATCAGCATGACCGCTTTCATCAGTGTCTCGTAAGTCGGGTTGGGTTCAATGCCACCAAACTCTTGGACTTGTCGATCGCCCAGTGCCACTTTCACTTCATCTAAAGTGCCTGTTTTCTTGGCACTCTGTCCACCGTAGAGGAGTAGGATCTTGGCATCTTTAGCCACTAATTGATCAAGTTGAGCAATGGTATTTTCACCAAAGACAATTCGCGTTGGGTTATAGAAATCAAAGTTATTCATCATCAAACCTTGTTGTTGTGGGTTTGTATCAATCCGAAAGTACTGAATAAGTCGTGCTTTCGGTGCAGATCACTCAGCGTCTTAAGCCAACTGGAGCCAGCTTTGGGTGGTTGCCATCGCTAACTCAAATGGCTCATCACTGTGATAAACTTTGGCCTGCAAACTCGCCCCTAGCCAAAGTTGGTAAATTCGTTGTGCTAATTGCTCAGCCGACGGATGCCCAGGCAATTGCTGCATGATTTGGGTCTTTGAGAGTGCACCAGCCAACACCTCAATAATTGCTTGCATGCCATCATTGAGCACTTGGCGCATGGCTTCCGAGAGATCGCTAACTTCAGCGGCCAATTTGACCACTAAACAGCGATGGGTTAATGATTGACAGCTCTGGGTATGTTGCCATTGCTGACAGTAGCTTATTAACGGCTGCTCTGGATGATTGGTATCTGCGGCGAATAATTGGGTTAACTGGTCGATATAGTCATCAAAGTAATGCTTTAACAGGGCCACCCCAAATGCTTCTTTTGAGGCAAAATAGTGATAGAACGAGCCCTTCGGTACATTGGCTGCGCGAAGTAGCTCGTTAATGCCTACGGCAGAAAATCCTTTATGACTAATGATTTGCTCTGCGGTGGCTAATATATGGTGTCGAACGTCTTTTGTTGTCATGCGTAGTAATCTATCATAAAATAGACCAGTCGTCTAGAGTGTGTTACTTTCCGGTCAACCCACCGTTATATAAAGATTTGCTGCGTTATTGGGTTCATCGTGGCTGTGTCTACGGGGTAGCGACTATGCAGTTTATCCAGATGTATTGGATTTTATATATTTCCTATTGTTAGACATGAGGCTAGATTAATGATTCCTGCAAACTTTGGGGATTTTTCACCCTTGATAGGAATATATGATGAAATTCAACGTTATTTGTGCAGTGCTTGGCACTGCATTGGCAAGTCAGGTTGCCCATGCTGATCAATTCAATAATTTAGGGTTTAGCTATGGATTAGGTGGCGACCAACACCAAGGAACGGTTGAATTTGACAAAACAGTGATGCCAAATCTCTATATTGGCGGTCAAGCAGGTTATGATAAAGATCGCCATCATAGTGGTAGTCATGCTGACTCGTTAGGTGTTCATGTCGGTGGCTTTATGCCTTTTGGTAACTCGGGAATGATTGGCTATGGTGAAGTCGGCTATACATCAGTGAATAACCATGGTTATCTATCGACAGTCAACGGCAACAATCTTGATTTATTTCATACTGAGCTAGGGCTGACTGGGCCGTTAACACCAGCAACTTTCTATAAAGTCTATGGTGTTGATAACATCAATATGGGGTCGGGGAATAAAGTAAATTATCAAACGGCGTTCGGTGGCGAGGTTGGTTATAACTATTTACCGGATCTTTCCTTTAACGTCGGGCTGAAACACCTGAACACCAATTACAATGGTAACCGTGCATCTAATGCTGATGATGTCGTGTACTTAAAATCTCAAATGATGTTTTAAAACGATTACCCCGTTACCAGTGCAGATCAAAAAGCCCACAGTTGTGGGCTTTTTAGCTTATGCTGCATAAGATGACGATAGACGCTGAATATGTTGCGCTATTTGCTCAGCGGCAAGGTTTGGCGCCTCCGATGTGTCAACAAGGTTGGTACTGTGTACATTCAGGCAACCATAAATCACAGGATCGGTGTGGCTAAATAAACCAATGCAAGGCGCGCCAACTGCATCGGCTAAGTGAAGCGGGCCCGTGTCGGCACTGACAAATAGGTCTAGCTCCGCTAAATGCATAGCAAGCTCACGCAGACTTAAACATTTAAGCCAAGTGTGGTTTATGGATAAACCATCTATTGCTTCAGGTGCAAGGATCTCGACCCACTCAATATCTGCTCGCTGCAATAAAGGGGATTCAACCAATTGTTGCCAATAGCTTTTAGGCAAGATTTTTTCCCCTCTGGCACCGCGGAAAAAACCAATCCGGTAGCGATTTTTTGCTAGATTATGTCGCCGCAAAAGTTCTAGTTCTTCTTGGGTGAAAGGCCACTGAAATGGCGCATCGGGTAGATTAAGCAGTTTAAGCGCCGAGAACGCAGCATGCTCGAGACGCTGCGCGCTACTTACGCTATGGCGAAAAATACTTTGGTGCAGTGGATGATGATACGCCACCTTATAGTGGCTATGTAAAAATGCTGCAGTTAAGGTATCTGATGAAGAACGAAACGGCATGACGACCATATCATAGTGGGTTTGGCGTAGCCGACCTAGCAACCGGCACCATTTCAGCAAATGTCGAAATGAAAAATTAGAGACATGCACCGCATCCAACGCGCAGCCACAAAATAACTCAGCTTGCCAAGATCGGGCGACTAATAGCTCTATTTTGGCCATTGGATATTGCTGACGCAGCGCTTTTAAAAACGGTAATAAAAAAAGCACATTGCCAAGGCGCTTATTACTTCTTATGACTAAAATTGAATCGAGCTGCTGTGGGTCGAAGTGCGTTTTAGTCGCCGGAGCGATCATCGCCAGTAGTTTATAGACAAGCCCCTCTAAGAGGTGCGAGTGGCGTCTTCGATATTGATCAAAACGTCGCGCGACATTTCGAATGCGTTGCATACTTACCATGACAGACAAACCATCCTCAGGATATTGATGGCTGCATGTTAGAGTAGAATATGTCGACTTTTGGTTATCAACTTTTTATTCACCTTTGTACAATTTATCAAGGGGATAGTTGGTGAAATTGTCACTTTTATGAGTGCACTGTTGCCATAAATAAACAGCGTTAGGTTGGGTGGCATTGTTGCCGTTTTTTGTTTTTCGCAAAAACAATGACAAATCGTCATGCGTAACCTTCCCTCAATCAAGTCGTCGCGGGTTACGTTTTCTTTGCGTGACTTTCTTCTTTGACTCGGGCCAAAGCATTACGAGAAATTAAAATGTGAAATGGAAGAATGGCTTTCAGATAGAGTTGTCCCGCTATATTGTTAGTATGAACCCATGTCGCTAGATAGACCCTCCCATTTTGCGATATAACAGACACTCGAAAGTTCAAATGTTTATCATTGAACCCTGCAATCAATTCATGGCTATTTTCAGTTTCAACAGGAAAAAACCCCACTTTATCTATTGCTGACGGACCATCACTTGAAAGTCCAAGTGGCCTAGTCAGCAAGTTGCGTATTCCGATGAGAAAACGCGCCCATACTGGGAAATTGGTGATGATTTGCGCTGCATGTCGTGGTGATAGTTCAGACTCAATCGAATAACAGTCTATGAAGTCCGTTGACGCCACTCGATCACCTAAAAGGCTTGTCACTGGAAGCTCGGTTGTTATTACTTTATTCATATTCGATTATCCCGATAAATTTTCTATTTAGATACATACCACTCAATGGGTCTAGCTGCACCTGTATTGAAATTTATAACAGTTTAACCATACTCAGGACGAATTAATCTTGGGCTAAATTTTAAATGTAGTGTCAATCGGCGCTAATGAGCGTGTTCGACTGGCTCGTGTTTTGCTGAATAGTTTCACAGTGGCAGATCATTAAATCATCATACAAGGTGTCTTTTGTAAATTTAAATTTTAACGACACTTCATTTATGTCGCCTGATACGATGCTTTAGCGGTGTTGATAGTTGCTTAATCATCACGGACGGTTGACTGATTTTTGAGTTCAAATTGAGCGCGCAACCAGCGAGTAAAAACGGTGACAACACGTGGCACTTTGGCCGAATAGGGCCGAATGATCCAAATTTGATGAGCAAATTCATCAATAATTTGCCACTGCGGCAGGACCTCTACCAATGTTCCTGCTAGAACAGCTGCTTTGGCGCTAAAATCAGGGAGCATGGCAATGCCCAGATCCTCAATGGCGGCATCTCGGATTGACTCACTATTATTTGTGGCAAAGAGCGCACTGACATCAACGGCTATTTGGATCTCGGTGTGGTGATTGTGTTGAAATCGCCAACTGGGTAATTTGCTTCCTCTGGGATAGTACAAGCAATCATAATGGATAAGCTCTGATGGATGCTCTGGCAAGCCGTGTTGCTGCAGGTAAGTTGGCGATGCGACCAACATTGTCCGGGTTGTACACAGGGATTGAGCAACATAGGTGTCAGGGATTTTCTGGCAGTGACGAACGGCGATGTCAAACCCTTCAGCGGCCAGTGAAATGATGCGATCGGTGACTTCGAGTTGGACTCGTACCTGCGGGTAAATTTTCAGAAATTTGCTGATCAATGCTATCAGATGCTGGCGGGCGAAGGCGACTGGCGCAGTCATTCGTACTAATCCACGTACCGGACCAGAGCTGTCGCAAATAGCTAAAAAACTTTGTGTAATTTGAGCAAACGGTGTGGTGAGATCATTAACCAGTTCTTGACCGGCTTCGGTGAGCCGTACGCTGCGAGTCGTACGCTGCACCAACGCCACTCCAGCGAGTGTTTCCAACTCCTTAATTTTTTGGCTCATTGCCGATTTACTGACATCTAGCCGCTCAGCTGCTCGAGTAAAACTTTGTTGTTCAGCCAAAATAGTGAGCCAGTAGAGATGCTCCCATAAATGCTCGTTGTTGATCTGTTTCACAGCGATTGTTCAAAATAGTGAATAATGAGTTTCAGTGTATCGCTTTTTCTTTGTCACTTAAAAGGCCAATATAATGGCTGGATATAAAAATTATTGAGGATACTAGCTATGCCATTACTCCAATTTGATCTGATTGAAGGCCGCTCTGAATCAGAAGTGAAAGCTCTTTTAGATACGACTCACGACGTTGTTGTTAAGGTCTTTCAAGTCCCAGAGCGGGATCGCTACCAGATTGTTCATGAAAACAAACGGTATCAGATGATTTTTGAAGATACCGGTCTAGGCTTTGAGCGCACCGATAATTTAGTGATGCTCCGCATATTTACCAGCCCGCGAAGCGAATCGCAAAAACATCAATTTATGCAAGAATTAGCCGCTGCCCTAGAGGCTAAATGCGGGATCAAAGGCACCGATTTAATGATCGCCTATTTTACCAATAGTCGAGATGACTGGAGTTTTGGTTTCGGTGAAGCGCAATATTTTACTGGAACGCTGTAATTGCTCCCTTTGCGACTAGATTTTTTGCTTTGGATGCTTATAAGGATTTGATTAGTATATAATAATTACTTTTCCAGAATCTTTTGCAAAGCTTGCTTGTTGAACCATCATTTTTTGCGAAGGTTGTATGGTGATTGAGCCACAACTCATCTAATAGAGATCTGTCACGGTGACTGTTTTGTCTCATATGAAAGGCATCGTGGCATAGTGGCCTCAACATAAGGGGTTGAGTGAGAATACTCAGTGTCACTTCCTATGAATGCGTTATATGGTGAGGTGAGCCACTCAGCGTTGAATTAGTATATGAAATCTGTGTTGCTTCTGAGGCGGAAAAATTTACTCTAGTTGATCTGAAAATGCTCTCGGGTGATGAAGGGGCGCAGCGTTGGCTCACCTTTTCAATATTGATCGTCAGCGTTATTTGTTCTGTGTTTTTGTGTCTTGCCGGGATGTTTACTACACAGAATACGCTGGCATATTCTGATGTTCCTGCATTTCAACGAAGCTCAGCTGCACATTGGGTACGATGTGGCAGCAAACGCTGGTGTTACAGTTACAAGACCTTCTACAAGTTGAGGTTAATGAAGCACAGAAATACGTGGTTCATTCATGATGATCCGGTCTGTGGAGAGGTAGGCTTTACTGCTTTTGCTCTGATATATTACCACCAACAGTTTGCGGCTTCACGCGGGAAGACTTGCGATCTTTGCAGTAGGCCACTAAATCGGAGGTTGTGAGTTTGTCTGCCCAGATTTTAGCCAGTTCTGTACCCATCAGCATAGTCAGCTCGTATCTTGGTTCGACCCATTTTTTTAACGGGCCAGCACATCATTTCGATAGATAACTAATTCTCAACTGGTTGGTTTTTCAGTTTTACTCAGTCAATCCCCGGCTTTTGCGTATGGACTATCGGCGAGCTCGATGCTTTTGCATGGGAGAGTTTTCCGAATGTATACGATTCGCGATATACTACGGCCTTTGCTTGAGCTGGACTTTGCCGCGAAAGCACGATGGATCGTTGCTCTTTTTGCGTGTTTAGAGCATGAAATGGACATCGCTTATTATCAAAAAATTCTATTGGGTATCCCCGCGTTTATGGGGTAGCCATTGCTAACAATAGTTGAGATTAGCTAACCATGAGTCAAACACAACATTTTGATCAGTCATCAAATAACAACGCGTTATCTAATCGTGAAGAAACCTATTTCAGTGGTCGATTCAGCGTGGCCCCCATGATCGATTGGACCGACCGCCATTGCCGTTATTTTTTGCGTTTAATCAGCCGCCATGCACAGCTTTACACTGAAATGGTCACCACTGGGGCGATTTTGCAAGGGCGTGGTGATTATCTATTGTTTAATCAGGCTGAACATCCGTTGGTGCTGCAATTAGGGGGCAGTAACCCGCACGCTTTAGCGCAGTGCGCGAAGCTGGCTGAACAACGCGGGTATGATGCGATCAATCTCAATGTGGGTTGCCCGTCTGATCGCGTGCAAAATGGTCGCTTTGGCGCCTGCTTGATGGCCGAGCCGCAGCTGGTGGCCGATTGCGTGAAAGCAATGCAAGATGAGGTGGTCATTCCAATAACGGTTAAAACGCGCATTGGCATTGACGAGCTTGATAGCTATACATTTTTAACCACCTTTGTTGATGCCCTGGTAGCAGTTGGCTGCTCGGATCTGATTGTGCATGCGCGCAAAGCGTGGCTACAAGGGTTAAGCCCTAAGGAAAATCGGCAGATCCCAGAGCTTAATTATGAGCGGGTCTATCAGCTTAAACGTGATTATCCTGCTCTTCATATTGCCATTAATGGTGGAATTAATACCATTGAAGAGTGTGTGCAGCATCTTGAACATGTCGATGGGGTGATGCTAGGGCGCGCGGCTTACCAAAATCCATATCTGCTCGCTGAGGTTGATCGCGTTTTATTTGATGATGAGACGCCGGTGTTAAGTCGTGAACAAGTGGTGATGGCGATGGTGCCTTATATTGAGCAGCATTTAGCTGACGGCGGCCGTTTAGCGCAAGTGACACGGCATATGCTAGGATTATTTCAAGGCCTTCCAGGTGCACGGCGTTGGCGGCGTTATTTGAGCGAACATGCTCATCAAACGGGCGCCAATGTCGATGTTTTGCTCAACGCATTAGCGCAGGTTGGTGAGCCGATCGCGAGGGATCATTAAAGATCCTCGAGCTGGCACAGAGTTTGCTCCATGGTTGATACGTCAGTTTATTGGCAATTGGAGTGTCTAACTATGCGTTGGCTTATACAAAAAATAGCGGATCTAAATATTGTCGCCACAACATTGGCTTGGGTGGGGTTTGCAGCTGGGTTATTCCTGCTCGTGCCGACGGCGTATCTACCGGTTAAGATCGATGCCCACATGTTACTATTTGCATGGGGAGGGGTCTTTATTGCCGTTTCTTATTTTTTAGGGCGGTTATTTGTACGGGCGTGGAAGGTGATTGAAGCGCGCTGGCAAAAACGTTTAGCACAACAAAATATCGAATCACTGATTCGCTGCTTGGATCATACTGAGCGCGCAATTCTTCGCGAGTTTGTGATCCGTCGTACCAGTGTGCTGCATTTGCCTGTCAAAGAGCCGGCGGTAGCGAACTTGCTGCATAATGGGGTTTTGGAGATGAATGAGCCGCAGCAGCTACTCGATCAATTGGATCGTGTTGATTGTATGATCTCGTTGGCAGCGAGGCCACTACTTAGCTATCGGACTTTATCGTTGCCTGTCGGAAATTTGACAGGTGAACAGCTCGATAAACTTAAAAAATTACGGCCTATATTTTTACAACCCGATTATGAAGCGAATCGAACTTATTCGGGTAAAGTGTTCCGCATCAAAACGAGCAATCAATCGGATAGTGATGCGCCGATGCATATGGATCATCCCCCTATGGCTTCGTAGATAGTGTTAAGGTGTTATTTTGTCGGCCTCAACGCTCTTAACAGTGCAAAGTTATTGAAATGCCTTGCACTGTTTTGTGGTTGGATGCCAAAGGCTGATGAAATGGCAATTATTCTGGGAGGTGACAGACTGCCTCAACATTGTTGCCGTCTACATCAATGGCAAAGGCTGCGTAGTAATGCTCCTGGTACATAGGACGAAGCCCCGGTTCACCGTTGTCTGTACCACCATGTTGCAGTGCTTGATCATGAAATTGGACAACTGCACTACGCGAGGCTGCTGAGAATGCAACATGCCTGGGTGTGAATTTTTCCTTGGTTTCAATCAGCCAAAACGTAAATTGACCATCCACTCCGAATGCGCACATCCGCTGTGTCGGAAAATCATGGTTCCACTCGGCAACGAGTTCAATTTGCAATGAATACCCCAATACTGAAAATACCGCTTGGTAAAACGACTTGGCGGCTAAGTAATCGGTCGTATATGTACTCATATGATCAATCATGATATCTCCTTGTCATTTTATTGACTTATCAATAAGGTGCTGTTTAGTGTGCGGGTTATACTAGATGTTGGTTCGCTCACCTAAATAACCTGTGTAATCGGGGATCTGCGTTTTAAATTCTTGCGCGAAGTAGGGGCAAGTGATCAGAAAATCAGCGGTCGCTTCATTGGTTGCAACGGGAATATTCCAAACGGTGGCTAAACGGAGTAGCGCTTTGACATCTGGGTCATGAGGGAGCGTTTCGAGTGGATCCCAAAAGAAAATCAGCATATCAATGCGTCCCTCAGCAATCATCGCACCTAGTTGTTGATCGCCACCCATCGGGCCACTAAGTAAACAACTCACCTTTAACCCGGTTTTATTTAGTAGCGCCCCAGTGGTTCCGGTGCCGAACAGTGTATGTTGGCTAATAGCATCATGGTTTTTGCGACACCATTGCATCAATGCTGGCTTTTGATTGTCGTGAGCCACAAGGGCTATCTGTTTTTTGGCTTGCAGCGTGCGCTCAATCAGTTTCATAGATGGTTCCTGTCTGGTATCAAAGAGTTAAAATTAATATTACTCCGTTCAAGGTATTTTGGGCAAAAGATTACAAGCATACAATGAGGTTTTGTGATGTCGGTTAGGTTGACGATGCGGCAGGGGGAAATACCGACCTTTTGTGAGGCCGGTATCGAATCGCTTATGTGTGTTGGTGATAGCTAATATAGCGCTTGTATTTACTCGCTTTAAGCTGAGTAATATCGACCAGAACTAACCCATCGACACATTGTTTGAAATCAGGATCAATATTAAAGTCAATAAATTGTACACCGCCCGGTTGGCATAGTTCGGTGTATTGTTTATACAAGGTTGGAATGGCACAACCCATGTTAGTCAGAGCACCTTTGAGCAAGGCAAAATCTTGCTGATAGTCATCACCTTGAAAGGTTAAACTCAGATTATGTTGGATCTGTTGCTCCAATAAGTAAGGGTTGCGAGAGCGGGCCAAACTAAAATCAGCCGGAAAATAGCGCTGATAAAAATAGACCAATAGATCACGAGCCGGTTGCGGCAAGCTAGCGCTGATGCTGACTGGGCCGAACAGGTAACGGTAATTCGGGCGATTAGCTAAAAAGGCACCGAGTCCTAGCCATAAGTAATCTAAACTACGACGTCCCCAATAGCGAGGCTGCACAAAGCTACGGCCAAGTTCTAATCCGTGCTGTAAGAATGTACAGTCTTGTTGCTGGTATTCAAATAGCGTATGACTATAGAGCCCATCTAAGCCATCTTCTGCAATGATTTTACGGCTGTCTGCGAGTCGATAAGCACCGACAATCTGCTGATCGTCGGGATGCCATAAAATTAGATGCATGTATTGGGCATCATAGTGGTCGGTATCACTGCGTTGGCCGGTTCCTTCACCGACGGCTCGAAATGATTGCTCGCGCAAACGGCCTAATTCGGCGAGAAGTCCCTCAGGATGGTTGCCTTCAGACAAATAAATCTGTTGACCATCTGGGGTTTCACCTAATTTTTCACACTGTTCAATCGCTTGGGTTAACGTAGAGCGTAATTGTGGGTGAGCAACCGCTGACTCAGTTTGAAATAATCCGGGTTTACCAGCGCCAATTCGATAGGTGTGCTTACGTAATAGCTGCGCACGAGTAGCGAGATCCAGAGTCAAGTGGCGGTAACTTTGGTGGGGGATCGGCTCGCCAATCACCATCTCAATGGTTTGCCCTTGGTGCCAAAAAAGCTCGCGAACCAGTAATATTGTTGACAGTGATTTATTCAGCATCGAACACAGGTAAAATAGAGAGCTATTGCGGGCTTTGACATAGACCGGCAAGATCGGCGCTTTGCTTTTATCTGCTATTTTGACAAAACCTCTTTGCCAACGGCAATCGCGCTGGCGTAAGTTTTTCCAACGCGAGACTTCACCGGCTGGAAAGACAATTAATGCGCCTTGATTGTCTAAATGGTTGTGCAACCCTTCCAGCTGTTGACGGCGTGTCTTGCTCGTCATGTTATCCACGGGTAATAAGAGTGATTCAAGGGGGGTAATGCTAGACAACATTTGGTTGGCAATAATTTTTACATCACTGCGTATTTGTCCGACTAAGTGCAACAGTGCCAAGCCATCAAGCGAGCCGATAGGGTGGTTAGCAACAATAATAACAGCTCCCTCGGTTGGGATCCGCTCACGGTGACTACTCGATAGCTGGTAACTAAAGTCCAGCTCGGCGAAAGCTTGTTCAATGAATGCCAACCCTTTTAACTGCGGGTAGCGTTGTTCAAAACTTTGAAACGTTTCCTCAAACAGTACTTTACTTAGCACTCGCTTAAGTAGCGAGTAGCGGCGCGGCTTATCCTGCAGCGCCGGAAAGTGTTCCTGCATAATTTGATCAACAGAAAACATAGCCATCCTCCTGATTTAGCCATTTCAGACTACAAACAGTTGATGACATTCAAGTAACATATTTATGGCAATTTTGTGGCATTGCCACAAAACCATTTAATGGATTTTATGATGGGCTAATGGTGAGTGCATCGAAGAATAGCCGTTTACGAAGTAATAACATACCAACCCTAACAGTGCCAGTAGTGCGGCTGACTCGCCAATATGCGCTAAACCCAGTTTCATAATCATTTGCTGACCGATTAAGGCCCCTGCGCCTACTCCGATATTATAAACTGTCGAAAAAATCGATGTTGCTAAATCAGCTGCATCATCGGCCAGTTTAAGAATGCGGATCTGTAAACATAAACCAATCCATGTGATAGCTAATCCCCACAATAATATCAAGGTGAGTAAGGGGCCCCGTGTTGTGGCTAGCGGTAGCAGTAAATAGGTCGACAGGGCGAGCAGCGCGATGGAACCTGCAAGCAAAGCAAATGGATAACGATTCAGTGGCGAAAATAAACTGCTGGCGAGTATTCCAGCTATCCCAAATATAAATAAGATGGCTGTTGCAAAATTGGCACTACCATGAGCGATATACACAATAAAGGGTTCAATATAGCCATACGCACAAAAGTGTGCTGTTGTTAATAGCAGTGTGAGCGCATACAAACTCATCAGGGCGGGGCGTTTGAGTAGTGTGGGCAGAGTATGAAAGACTGCTTTGTTTTTACTGGCTAATGGGGGCAGATATTGTTTAATAAGTAACAGACCGATACTTGCTAATACTCCGATGGATAAAAAGGCCCATCGCCAGTTAATTGCTTGGCTCAGCATCCGTCCTAATGGTAAACCTAAAATAGTGGCTAATGATGTCCCTAAAACCAGCATTGTGAGCGCTTTTGTTGTGTGCCCTTGTGGCGCAACTCGCATTGCTAGGGATGCGGTTATTGCCCAAAAAATAGCATGAGTCACCGCAACGCCGATCCTCGATATAACTAAGATCCAAAAACTCCAAGCAACGGCAGATAGAATGTGGCTCAGAATAAACCCGACGAAGACCCAAATCAGTAGCTGTCGGCGTTCCATATGGCCAGTTAATAGCATGCAAGGAAGAGACGTTAGTGAAACTGTCCAAGCATAAATGGTGATGATGAGTCCTGTGTGTGCCGGTGAGTAATGGAACGTTTGTCCAATATTGCTCAGCAAGCCAACTGGCATAAATTCAGATGTACTAAAGATGAACGCCGCGACGGCCAAGCTCATGACCGGGAACCAAACTGACCATTCTAAGTGTTTATGCTGCATTGTGAGAGATGTAAGGACTTGGAATTTAGCTGGGCGGAATCATAGTCCTATTCAAATTGATTGGCGAGATTTTTATCAGGAGTGTCGACAATTTTTTGAGGGGTGAATAAGCACACTGACCATCTGTCTATTGGCTGGGGCCAAAGCGCCGATGAACCATGCTATCTATTTGAATTTTAGTCGTATTTATATTAAAAAAGCCAATCAATACCGCTGATTGGCTTTCATGGATTATATCTCTATATGGTTCTTAAAGAACATGAACAGAGGCGGTATTCGTGGTGCCAGATGGGACCAGCGCGCCAGAAACCATAATGACAATATCACCTTTGTTGGCAAGCGCTGTTTCTAAAGCAATTTCTTTACCTAATTGGTAGAAGCTATCTGTGCTGTCAATAGCATCGACAACATAAGGATAAACCCCTTTAGACAGTGATAACTGTTTAGCAATTTTGGTATTGGTGGTAATCGCCAAGATGTTTGCTTGTGGGAAATATTTACGCACAGATTTAGCTGATTTACCGCCTTGGGTCGCCACAATAATCAGTGGAGCACTTAATTTTTCAGACGTTTCAACCGCACCTTTACAGACCGCTTCAGTGATGCGTAGACGACCGCTATCGTGTGCTGGATCTAACTGAGAAGGCATTACCGCATCAGTTCGCTCACAGATGGTTGACATGATGGTGACTGCTTCAACTGGGTATTTGCCTTTCGCTGATTCACCAGAGAGCATGACTGCATCCGTACCATCTAAAATCGCATTGGCGACATCACCTGCTTCGGCGCGTGTTGGACGAGGGTTTTTGATCATTGAATCGAGCATTTGGGTCGCGGTAATGACGACTTTACGAGCGCGATTACATTTTTCGATCATCATTTTTTGCGCGAAGATCACTTCTTCAACTGGGATTTCAACGCCTAAGTCACCACGGGCGACCATGATGCCATCCGATGCGGCTAAAATTTCTTCGAAATTATCAACCCCTTCTTGGCTTTCAATTTTTGAGATGATCTGGATATTTTCGCCGCCGTTATTTTTCAGCAGCTCACGAATTTCTAATACATCTTCTTTTTTACGAATAAATGAAGCGGCAATAAAATCAACGTCTTGTTCGCAACCAAAGATCAGATCGCGTTTGTCTTTTTCAGCTAGTGCAGGCAGTGAGACGCTTACGCTTGGTAGGTTAACCCCTTTATTTTCACCCAAGTCACCATTGTTCAGTACTTTACAAGTGACGTCTTCTTCGGTGACGGCGATGACTTCCATTTCTAACAGACCATCATCAACGAGTACCATGTTGCCGACATTTAAGTCATGGGCAAGGCCTAAGTAGGTAACGGCAACACGTTCGTTATTCCCAATGACGCTTTGATTGGTGGTAAAGGTAAACTCTTGGCCGGCGTTTAAAGAAACGTCTTGGCCACCTTCAAGTTTCATAGTGCGGATTTCAGGGCCTTTGGTATCAAGCAAAATCGCGATAGTTTTGCCTGTTTCAGCCATTACTTCGCGAATCGTGTTGATACGTGCACCATGTTCTTCATAGTCACCATGAGAGAAGTTCAGGCGCATAACGTTCATGCCGGCTTTAACCAATTGAGTCAGCTTCTCTTTTGACTCGGATTTTGGGCCGATAGTACAAACGATCTTAGTTTTTTTCATGGAAGGTCTCTCCAGATGATAAGTTTAGTCGTAGATATGGACTATTATACAGAATTGAATCGATTTAGTTATGTAGAAAAATTACAACAAATCCAACGTTGATCAAAATTTTATAAATTACTTAAACCCTGTTAGATGTTGAGAAAAAAACCCGCTGTTAACAGCGGGTTTTCGTTAATCTTGTTCTAAGTCACCACAGAATCGATAACCTTCACCATGGATTGTGGCGATGATCTCGGGTGTTTCGGGGATCGACTCAAAGTGCTTGCGGATGCGCCGAATCGTGACATCAACGGTGCGGTCATGCGGTTTAAGCTCTCGCCCAGTCATTTTTTTCAGCAGATCGGCGCGAGTTTGAATTTGTCCGGGATTTTCGACAAAGTGTAACATGGCTCTAAATTCACTGCGTGGCAGTTTGTAGTGATCATCATTGGGACTGATCAGTGAGCGGCTATTAATGTCGAGTGTCCAACCATTAAAGCGATACGTCTCAACACCATGGCCCTCTTCTAGAGGAGCTTGTGCATTGATAGTTCGGTTAAGCAGGTTGCGGGCCCGAATGGTTAACTCACGAGGGTTGAAAGGTTTGGTGATGTAATCATCAGCTCCAATTTCAAGCCCTAAAATCTTATCAACTTCATTATCACGACCGGTTAAAAACATCAGGGCAATTTGTTCTTTGTCCCGGAGTTCACGGGCCAGTAATAACCCATTTTTGCCGGGTAAGTTGATATCCATAATAATCAGATGAACAGTGTTGTTAGCCAACAAATCGTTCATTTCTGCACCATCATTGGCTTCTAACACCTGGTAACCTTCAGCTTCAAAAATACTTTTTAGGGTATTCCGTGTGACCAGTTCATCCTCGACGATCAAAATATTTGGTGTCATGGTCTTCCTCAATCAAAATATAAATGGAAATAGTTACGTCGTGGCTGGACTGCTGATTGGGCCTGCCACCCATAGCGGATCATGTGATTGTTGATGTTGTGTTACACCTGCCAGATAGGTAAATAATTCCAGTTTGCAGAGTGACGCGTCATACTATTGATGATCCGATAAATAATTCATATATCTAATGGTGCTATTCTAAGTACTTAACACAGACATAACAACTTGAGGGATGCTTAGGTTGCAAATTTTTAACGTCTTATTGATACAAGTCAATCCCAAATAATGAAAGAAAATTACATACAACATATTCAGCCTTCTCAGCCACACGACGAGGCGTTATGGCAAAACTATCAGCAGCTGGATTTAATCGCTAAACAACCCATCTGTTGGCCGGCCGGGATTATTATAACGGCGGCAAATCCCTATGGACAAATCGTTGCGCGACGGCTTAATCATCATCGTCATTTGGCATTGATGCGATTGCTTGGGCAGTTGCGCTGGCCTTATCAGCTGGTGTGGGGCTGTGCGCTCGACGATTCCCATGGCGAATTGAGTTGCTATTGCCCAGTTGTTGAGATCAAAGGACGTCGTTTAGCTCAGCGAATGCGGCAATTGTCGATTTACAACGTTGATGCGCATTCATTGTCACTGGTTGATTGTGTGGGTCAGCGAGCATGTATAGCGCTTGGAAATGTGCAGAATTTTTGGCAGGTTCAACCCGTTCGTTATGTTCGTTTAGCACGGAAGTTTTAAAAGTTATAGTGCAGATCAAGACCGAATTGATTGGTATCTTGCAGTGGTAAGGGGTTAAAAAAGGCGTAATGAGCGTTTAGTTCGAACTGCTGATAAAGTAGATAAGTACCCGCGACACGCATTGATACAGCATCATTGTGGTTTAATGTATCAGGGTAATGGTGCTGGTTGACCGACCCTGATAAAGTCAGTTTTGAAAGCGGTTGATAGCGTATTCCCGCTGATAGATTTACCCCAAATAGTGAGGCAATATCGACTAATTGCGTGTCACTAAGTGATTTGACGCCGGCTTCGATAAACCAATTAAGATGTCGTGGCAATTGCTGCTGATAGCCGCCGGAGATCGCCTCTGGCAGTGTTTGAATATATACCCCATTGGCGCTGTGGGTCGTTTTGTTATATTCGGTAAAAAACACCCTACTTGGGGGCTGACGAACAGGCTGCTGGTTGGAAGGACGTATCTGGGCATAAACCATGGGCAAAGGCACCATTAAGCAACAAATCATCCAACGCTGCATCATCCAATGCATTGCTGCTCTCCTTTGAAAATGAATAAATAACGATCTGCCTTTGATCACTTTAGTCTATTTTTTATCAATAAGCATGTATCTTGAAATGTTCTGAAAAGTCGTAGATTAGATAAACTATGCAGCCAACGAGCATCGATGTAGTTAATAGGTAATAAAAGGACGTAGCGGATGATGCTGAACATTTTACCATGACTCAACGTATTCTCGGTTAACGCATCATCTAGCCAGCTATTTATTTGGTGATATGGCTTTTTCATAAATGATTATGTGATGAGTTAAACTTTTGATCACTAGTGTCTGCGGGATTTGCGCTTGACAATTTCCTCTAACTAATGAAAGGTAAAGGAAGTTTCTTATGAGGTCGTTTATGTTACACATCACTAGCCTGATCATTATTACCACCACCATTCGCACCATTATTGGGAGCGAAGCGGGCTGATCGTAACATCACGAATGATTAAAGGCCCGTCACACGACGGGCCTTTTTTTTATAAAAATCAGGAGTAGTTATCCATGAGGGTTTTGAAGTTTGGTGGGTCATCGCTGGCCGATGCTGAACGCTTTAATCGAGTTGCTGATATTGTTTTAAATACGTATCAGCAAGGTCGCGTGGCAGTGGTATTATCGGCGCCGGCGGGAATAACCAATCAATTAGTCGCTTTGATTGAGCATGTTGAGAACCCTGATAGTGTGCAGTACTCGCTGGATAACTTTAAGCGGATATTTACCGATCTATTTGTGGCGTTGCACCAACTTTACCCTTCCTTTGCATTGCAATCGGTGCAGCAACAACTGACCAATAAACTCCACGAACTGGCTCAATATTGCCAAGGTATGCAGATGCTTAAATGTCGCCCTGAACTGACACAGGCAGCTATTTTGGCATCGGGTGAGCAGCTCTCGGTGGTCTGCATGCAGGCGCTGTTAGCGAGCCGTGAACAAGCGACTGAAATCCTTGACCCACGCCAGTTATTTGCCGGAGAAGGTGATCCCCTACAAGCGAGCGTAAATATTAATGTCAGCCGTGAGCGGTTTGCTAAGCACCCGCTTGAAGCAACGTTTATCTATTTAATGCCTGGATTTACCGCAGGTGATAGCCAAGGTGCGCCGATGGTATTGGGGCGTAATGGCTCTGATTATAGCGCCGCGGTGCTGGCTGCTTGCCTTGATGCCGATTGTTGCGAGATCTGGACCGATGTGGATGGTGTCTATAACTGCGACCCACGTTTAGTCGCAGATGCTAAACTGCTCTCACATCTAAGCTATGCTGAGGCAATGGAACTTTCCTATTTTGGGGCCAAGGTACTACATCCACGGACCATTGCGCCCATTGCTCAGTATCAAATTCCCTGCTTAATCAAAAATACCTTCAGCCCCCAGTTACCCGGAACGTTGATTGATGCCCACCAAGCTGCGCGCTCACCACAAGCGGTCAAAGCCTTATCCAGTTTAAGTAACCTCACTATGCTGACCGTCTCAGGCCCCGGTATGAAAGGTATGTCGGGAATGAGTGGGCGAGTGTTTTCCTGCATGGCGCAGCAGAAAATTTCGGTCGTACTGATCACTCAGTCGTCATCTGAATATAGCATTAGCTTTTGTGTTTATAGTATTGATGCGATGCATGCCATTCGGGCACTGCGCGACGAGTTCAACTTAGAGCTGAAAAACCAATTATTGGAGCCTGTCGAGCAGGTTGATAATTTGGCAATTATCTCGCTTATTGGCGATGAGATGCGTGCCAGTAAAGGTGTTGCCGCGCGATTTTTTACAGCCTTAGCACAGGTCTCTATCAATATTGTCGCGATAGCCCAAGGTTCCTCCGAGCGTTCTATCTCGGCGGTGGTTGCTGATGATAAAAGTGAAGAGGCGATTCGGGCTTGCCATCAAAACCTATTCAATTCGCGCCATTACATTGATCTATTTGTGGTTGGTTGTGGCGGGGTTGGCAGTGCCTTGCTTGAGCAAATATATGCTCAGCAAAGCCATCTATTAATGCAGCAGATTGGTATTCGTGTGTGCGGTATCGCCAATAGTAAAGCGATGATCAGTGCCGCTAACGGTATTGATCTTAGCCAGTGGCAAGACGAGCTTGGTGCTCAGTGTGCCAATGGTGGGTTTGATATGCAGGTGATCTGTGAACTCGTGCGTGCGAATCACTTGATTAACCCTGTGGTTGTCGATTGTACCAGCAGTGATGATATTGCCAGCCAATACAGTGAATTTTTGGGTCGCGGTTTTCATGTGGTTACCGCCAATAAAAAGGCTAATACTGGGTCGATTAGTTATTACCGTGAATTGCGCCAACGCGCGTTAGAAAATGGCCGTAAGTTTCTCTACGACACAAATGTTGGCGCTGGCTTACCCGTGATTGAAAACTTGCAAAACCTATTAAAGGCGGGCGATCAATTGCAACGCTTTAATGGCATCTTGTCTGGGTCGTTATCGTATATCTTTGGTAAGTTGGATGAGGGAATGCGTTTTTCTGACGCGACTCGTTTAGCTCGCGAAAATGGCTTTACTGAACCTGATCCGCGCGATGATTTAGCGGGCACGGATGTGGCGCGTAAATTATTGATTTTGGCCCGTGAAGCTGGTGTGATGTTGGATCTCGATGATATTGTGGTTGAACCTGCGCTGCCACCTGAATTTGATACAAGTGGTAGCACGGATGCATTTATGGCGCGCCTTGAACAAGCCGATGAGTACTTTAATCAGTTAGTTGCAAGCGCCCAAGAGCAGCACAAAGTATTGCGTTATATTGGAGAAATTAATGATGGACATTGCACCGTGCGCATTAAGATGATTGATGGTGCCGATCCGCTGCAACGAGTCAAAGACGGTGAAAATGCATTGGCGTTTTACAGCCGTTATTATCAGCCTCTGCCATTGGTCTTAAGAGGGTACGGTGCAGGCAGTGCAGTCACCGCAGCGGGTGTGTTTGCCGATATTTTGCGCACCTTGAATTGGAAACAGGAGATTTAGAATGGCTGTTGTAACGTATGCCCCCGCATCTATTGGTAATGTCAGTGTTGGGTTTGATGTCTTAGGTGCAGCGTTGTCTCCTATAGATGGCAGCTTGTTAGGTGACCGTGTACAAGTATTTGGCAGTGATTCGTTCGCGATTGAAGTGCGTGGACGTTTTGCGGCTAAATTGCCGAGCGACCCGCGGGAGAACATTCTATTTGATTGTCATGACTATTTTAACCAGCAATTGAAATCGCGGCAGATTGCGGTGCAGTCGGTCGCGATGATTTTAGAAAAAAATCTGCCTATTGGGAGTGGGTTAGGCTCGAGTGCATGCTCGGTGGTGGCGGCCTTAGAAGCGCTCAACCAATTTTATGACGCACCTTTTGAACCGATGGCAATGCTCGCTATGATGGGTGAGTTAGAAGGCAAAATTAGTGGTAGCGTTCATTATGATAACGTCGCCCCATGCTATTTAGGCGGTATTCAGTTAATGCTGGAAAGCCAAGGTGTGATAAGCCAAGCGATCCCAACCTTTAAAGAATGGTTGTGGGTATTAGCATATCCAGGCATTAACATTTCAACAGCGCAGGCCCGCGCTATTTTGCCCGCTCAGTATCGGCGCCAAGATGTATTGACCTATGGTCGTCAATTGGCAGGGTTCATTCACGCTAGCCACACTCAGCAAGCTGATTTAGCCGCGAGCTTTTTAACCGATGTGATCGCTGAACCCTATCGACGTGCTCTGATCCCTCAATTTGATGAGGCGCGTCGCTATGCGATGCAGGCTGGGGCACTTGCCTGCGGCATTTCAGGTTCGGGACCGACCGTCTTCACGGTGGTTAATGATATGAGCCAAGCGCAGCGTATTCAAACCTGGTTTACTGAGCACTTTATTCAAAATGATGATGGCTTTTGCCATATTTGCCGTATTGACGAGCAAGGCACGCAAGTTACAGGAAACCTGTTATGAAGTTATACAATATTAAATGTCCCGATCAACAAGTGAGTTTTGAACAAGCTTTAAAGATTGGATTGGGTCGTGAGCAAGGTCTGTTTTTCCCCGCAGAGCTAATCCCACTGGATGATATTGATGCGCTATTAGAACAAGATTTTGTCACGCGCAGCAGCGCTATTTTACACCATTTTATTGGTGATGAAATTACGCTCGATGATCTCACCAAGATGGTTCAGCGCGCTTTTTGTTTTCCTGCGCCGTTGCACAAGGTCAGTGGGCAGATTGATGCATTAGAGCTGTTCCACGGTCCAACACTGGCGTTTAAAGACTTCGGCGGGCGTTTTATGGCGCAGTGTCTCAAGCACTTTGCCAGTGATAAGCCAGTTACCATTTTAACCGCCACATCAGGTGATACAGGCGCGGCTGTGGCGCATGCTTTTTATGGTATTGAAAACATCAAAGTGGTGGTGCTTTATCCAGATGGAAAAATCAGTCCACTGCAAGAAAAACTATTTTGTACGCTCGGTGACAATATTACGACTGTGGCCATCAAAAGTGATTTTGATGCTTGCCAGACATTAGTAAAACAAGCATTTGATGATGCGCCACTGCGTGAGCAAATTGGCTTGAACTCGGCTAACTCAATTAATATTAGTCGATTACTGGCACAGGTTTGTTATTACTTTGAGGCCGTTGCACAATTACCTAAAGCCAAACGCCAGCAACTGGTGTTCTCGGTACCCAGCGGTAACTTTGGCGATTTAACGGCCGGGTTATTGGCCCAAGCGCTCGGCTTACCGGTAAAACGCTTTATTGCTGCCACCAATGTCAATGACACGGTGCCGCGTTATTTAGCCGATGGTAACTGGCAGCCTAAACCGACACAAGCCACCCTATCAAATGCGATGGATGTCAGCCAACCCAATAACTGGCCTCGTATCGAAGAGTTATTTCGGGTGCAGTCACGCTCTTTAAGTGAGCTTAGTTATGGTGTTATGGATGATCGGCAAACTCGCCAAGCGGTGCAAGATCTCTATCAGCAAGGTTATTTGAGTGAGCCTCATGGTGCGATTGCTTGGCGCCAGTTAGAGACGCAACTTGAAGCCGATGAACATGGGGTCTTTTTATGTACGGCTCACCCGGCTAAGTTCCAATCAGCGGTGGAAGATATTTTATCCATCTCTGTGCCATTACCAGCCCCGCTTGCTGAGCGGATCGATCTGCCGTTGTTATCCAATTATCTGAGTGCTGATTTTGCGCCACTTAAAGCACTACTTTTAAAGGTGACTGGCTAAAATATAATCATAAAGGGATTGACCTTCGCACTAACTTTGCGCATCCTTGGCGCTTTGTAAAAACACGTGCGATAAAACGATGAGTAAAATTCTCAAAAACCTGCTCGATCTATTGAGTTTGGAACAGATCGAGCAGGGGTTATTTCGGGGTAATAGTCAGGATCTAGGGATTGGCGTGGTATTTGGCGGTCAAGTTTTAGGTCAGGCGCTCTGTGCTGCGCGTCATACTGTCCCGGATGAGCGGAGCGTTCACTCATTACATGCCTATTTTTTACATCCTGGTGATACGGCCAATCCGATTATCTATGAAGTGACGAACCTGCGCGATGGTCGCACCATTTCTACCCGACAAATTCGGGCCATCCAACATGGCCGTCCAATTTTTACCATGATTGGCTCTTTTAACACGCGCACAAAGGGGTTTGAGCATCAAGCTTTAATGCCCGATGTACCAGGGCCTGATCAGCTCCAATCAGAACAAGAGTATGCCTTTGGCATGCGTGATAAACTGCCTGTGGAACTGTGTAATCGATTTATTTGTGATAAGCCGATTGATATTCGCCCGGTACAGTTTATTAACCCACTTGAACCTGAAGCCTGTGAGGCAAAACGCTATGCATGGATCCGGGCGAATGGCGTGATGCCCGATGTGGCGGCAATTCACAATTATATGCTGGCCTATGCGTCGGATGTGAATTTTCTACCGACGGCACTGCAGCCGCATGGCCGTTCTTTTTTTGATGACGATCTGCAAGTGGCGACGATTGACCACAGTATGTGGTTCCATCAGCCATTTCGTTTGGATGAGTGGCTGTTGTATGCGGTGGATAGCCCGGCGGCATCATCAGGGCATGGTTTAGTTCGCGGGCAATTTTTCACTCAAGATGGGGTATTAGTCGCCTCTACAGCCCAAGAAGGTGTGATTCGTCCACTCGTCTCTTAATCTGCAATGACCTCCATTTAAAGATAGGGTCAGCTATTTGCCATGGCTGACCCTATTTTTTACCATCATTTGACAAATTTTCGATATATATGAAAATACTGCGTTGTTATTGAATTTAAATTTGGTCAATGAAATGGACGCCACTGATTTTTGTTTTCGCCGATTTTTATCGAAAAGTCTATGGGTTATTGTCTTTGCTTTGGCGGTACATGCTTCAAATATGAGTAGTGCTGATCTGCGTGGTGATGCGATCGTCTATGCTTCGATAGCCAAAAATATTCTGACCTTGCACTCGCCGCTCATTTTGCATTTTGATGGGGCGACATATCTAAATAAACCACCGCTGTTTTTCTGGTTAACCGCACTGAGTTTGTCTGTGTTTGGCTATACTATTTTTGCGGTAAAATTTGTGGCCGTGCTCACGGCCATACTATTAAACGTTGCGCTGTTTTATCTATTTGTTCGCATCGCCCGCAGTTATAACCTCGGTTATTTGGCTATTTTTTGCGTCAATACCACCTATGTGATCTACAAAAATGCTCATGATGTGCGCATGGAAAGTTTGTCTGCGCTGCTGATTACCGTGTCACTTTGTTTTTTATGGCATTACCTTCGCTCGGCGAAGTGTTGGCATTTGCTGTTATTTGGGCTGATGAGTGGTTTAGCGGTAATGACCAAAGGGTTTTTGGGGTTGTTGCCGTGGGCTGTTTGGCTGCTTTATCTCTGTCTCCCTCTGGCCAGAGAACTTAGAACTAAACGTCTGTTTTGGCATAGCATCGCCGCTTTTGGCCTTTTTTTGGCAACATTTTTGTGGTGGTATGTGTACATTTCGTTGCACACCAACTTTTTTCATCATTTCTTCTATGATGAGGTGATCGCTCGCCTGTTTGATGGTGGGCTACAAGCGCAAGAATCGGTGCATTACCATAGCAAACCTGTGTACCAATACCTGCTCTATATGTGCCGAGATTATTTCTTGTATTTACCTTTTTTTATCTTTGGTTGCTATAAATGCTATCAAAATAGCCATCAGTTTGACCGCAATGGCTTGACATTAATTGCTATTTTTACGTTGCTGAGCTGGCTTGCGATCCAAGTTATCTCAACCCGCGCTGAGCGTTACCTCTTTACCTTTTACACCACAGCGGCGTTTTTCTGTGCTTTTGGTATCGCTTCTATCCCTCAGTTAAAGAGGGTTCAGTTTGTCAATTGGCTCAAAGTACTCGGCATCAGTTATATCATTTTTATTCTCGTCGCTCCCATGAAATTATCGTGGAACAGCTACCGGTCGCTGCGTGATCTGAAGCAGTTAAGCTACAATGCCAATATTCCGATTGCCATTGAAAATCGATTGCTACCTGATTATGGTGATAGGGCGGGGGTTGAGTTCTTCTTAGGAAATGAGTTTGTGAATGCGCCACCCCAAGGGCGTTATTTTACGGTGCTACCTAAGTCTTATCAGGGGGATCTAAACTATCTGTTGATTAAACGTACACGACAGCTCTTGATCGTCTTGGTTGAACCGTCAACTTTTAAGGTGATGAGTCAATCTGAGTGATTTAGAACATGTTGTGAGCGCGCAGAGGCTTGGTTTGCAAGGTAAATAAAAAGCCGCGATGAAGCGGCTTTAAAGTGATTAAATCACTCGGATCTTACATTTTTTCAGTAAATGTACGGGTAATTACATCTTGCTGTTGTTCGGGTGTCAGAGAGTTAAACCGTACGGCATAACCTGATACACGGATAGTCAGCTGTGGATATTTTTCAGGATGTTTCACCGCATCTTCTAGTGTTTCACGGCGCATGACATTGACATTTAGGTGCTGACCACCTTCAACGAGAGGTGCCGCGCGTAGTGGAATTTCACGATACTCAATGGCACCTAATTGCGCCATAGATACGACTTGATCTTCATCATACAGACCATCTTTGACACACAGGCAACGAGCTTGTTCATTCGCTTCGTCGAGTAACCAGAAAGAGTTCAGTAGTGCATCATTAGTTGCTTTAGTGATTTGAATACCCTTAGTCATGATATGCTCCTATTGCTATCTACCTAAGTAAAGCTGACCTGTCTGCTCTTCACCTGATCCATATCACAAATTAGTAATATAAGATGTCTTAGACAAGCCTTTGATTGACCTCAATCAATATTGTTCATACTAACATGGTTTATTAACCATTAAAATTGTATGGTTATATGTAGTTTAAATACATCTTTGCGAGGATGCTTTGATCTAGATAAAGGTTTATGTGAGTTAGCCGAGTTAAGGTTAAGTTGTATTGAGGTATTCGTTAAAGGCTCTCATGCTGATTGGGCACACTTGCCCCTTCGTGTGTTGATGACACTCATCGGGGCAAGATTAAGCGGCTTTGTTATGGCGGTAAACAGCAACGTTCATGATTCTCGCTTAATCGCCTTAGGCACTTGATTGCGCTTTGAGCCAACTTATTTCCTCTGCCCATAATGTGTCGTCAATAGTTTCGAGGATAAGCGGAATGCCCGTAAAGCGTACATCTTGCATGATCAAACGAAAACACTCGCGACCGATATGACCTAATCCTAAGCTGTGATGGCGATCCAATCGAGAGCCAAGGTCGCCTTTACTATCATTAAGATGCATCGCTTTAAGATAGTCAAAGCCAACGATTTGCTCAAATTCATGGAAGGTTTCAAGCCATCCTTGCGGGGTTTGCAAAGGGTAGCCGGCGGCAAAAGCATGGCAGGTATCGAGGCAAACTCCCACCCGCTGTTTATCATTAACTTGATCGATGATGGTGGCTAATTGATTAAAATTCCAACCGAGATTTGAACCTTGGCCAGCGGTATTTTCGATAACAGCGATAACCTCAGGGACGTGTTGATGGGCTAAATTAATCGATTCACTGATCTTGGTTAAGGTTTCTTCTTCACTTTGTTTGCGAAGATGAGAACCCGGATGAAAATTAAGCAACTTGAGTCCTAGCTGGTGGCAGCGCTGCATCTCATCGATAAATGCGTGGCGTGATTTTTCCAAGGCACCCTGCTCGGGGTGACCTAAATTGATGAGGTAGGAATCATGAGGCAGGATCTGTGCGGCGCTAAATTGATAATGTTGGCAATGGTCTTTAAAGCGCGCAATGGTGTCGGCGGTTAAAGGCGGGCTTTGCCAGCGGCGCTGATTTTTCGTAAATAGTGCAAAGGCGCTAGCGCCAATTTGAGCGGCATTAACAGGGGCATTAAAGACACCACCTGCGGCGCTAACATGAGCTCCAATATAGTACATAATATTCGCATGAGTCGGTTGTAGTGTTAGTGTAATCAGCTAGTAAATGAATGGCTAGTCTTGTCCTTGTTGATGCTCATTCGTATGCTATCGACTTTAAAATAATATGATGAGATTAAAATGATGAGTGAGACCTCTTGGACACCTATTTTAGGTGAACAGAAAAAACAGCCTTATTTTCAGCAGGCGATGGCCTTTGTGAGCGCAGAGCGAGCCGCGGGCAAGGCGATTTACCCGCCGCAAGATGACGTATTTAACGCGTTCAAATGGACAGGGTTAGATGACGTGAAAGTGGTGATCTTAGGGCAAGATCCTTATCATCAGCCGGGTCAGGCACATGGCTTGTGTTTTTCTGTTCAGCCCGGTGTTCGAGTGCCACCATCGCTAGTGAATATCTATAAGGAATTAAGCCAAGATATTGCCGGATTTCAAATTCCTCAGCACGGTTATCTTGAATCTTGGGCCCGTCAAGGCGTATTGTTATTAAACACCGTATTAACCGTTGAGTATGGCAAGGCCCATTCGCACGCTAAATGTGGTTGGGAACAATTCACCGATGCTGTCATCAGTCAATTGAATGACCATTGTGATGGGTTGGTTTTCATGTTGTGGGGTGCTCATGCGCAGAAAAAAGGGACGGTGATAGACCCGCAGCGCCATTGCGTGTTAAAAGCGCCGCATCCCTCTCCGTTGTCGGCTCACCGCGGGTTTTTAGGATGCCAACATTTTTCGAAGGCAAACCAATATTTACAAGAACAGGGCAAATCTCCGATTCACTGGCAATTACCATTGAACATGGCTCAATGATCTATAATTGTGCCATGAGGAGGAAGTAGCCATTCGGTTTAATGAGCGGTGGGCGTGGTCGTAAGTTAAGCAACGTAAGTCATCGCAGGGTTGGACGTTACAGGAGTTGCACAATGTTAGATAGCATCAAAAAGGATCACATCAATATCTCATCACTATTACGGGTATTGGAGAAAAAGTTACATTTGATCCGTAGTGGACAAGCTGTGAAATATAAACTTATTGCCGATATAATCACTTACATGCGCGATTATGCGGATAAATATCATCACCCCAAAGAAGATGTGATTTATGAATACTACCGTAAATACCGATCTGACAGTGAACAGCTGTCGAATCGGTTAGCCCAAGAGCATGAACAGCTCTGCCAATTGACGGTAGAGTTAGCCGATGTGCTCGATCTTATTTTATTGGATGCGGTGATCCCGCTGGATCAATTTAGCCAAAAATTGGAAAAATATATTCAGCTGCAATGGGATCATTTAAATTATGAAGAAAACGAAGTTTTCCCTATATTAAAGCAGTCATTACTTGCTGATGATTGGCGTAATATTGAACAAAATTGGGATTATTCTGGCGTTGTTGATCCGCTCTTTGGGGGGCTGGTTGATAAACAATTTCAGGAGTTGTCCGAACGTATCCATATTTCTGAAAGTTAATTCGTTTGTCGATTTAAAGTCTGCCGCTTTGGCTTTATCTTTACATCAAGGTGTGATTCTCTAAACTAGTGATATGTTTAGTTTAGAGAATCATCTTTTATGTATCGATTGATTGCCCTTGATATTGATGGCACAACGCTGAATTCAAATCACCAAATCTCTTCGCGAACCATCCAAGCTATCCATGCTGCTCAAGCTGCGGGTGTGGTTGTCGTATTAGCTTCAGGTCGCCCAGTTGAAGGGATCTTGATGCATCTAAAAACCCTTGAGCTTGATCAAGATGGTCAGTTTGTTATTAGTTATAACGGGGCGTTGGTTCAGCAGCTTGGTAGTACGTTGGTGCTGGGAAATCATCAATTAACCGGCCGTGATGCCAAACGCATTGGCACCATGGCGCAAGAGCTCAATGTACATACCCATGCTTTTAGTTTACAACGGGGGCTGATTACGCCAAAGCTCAGCCATTACACCGAGCATGAAGCGTTCATGAATGAGATCACCTGTACGACACTGAACTATGATCAGCTCGATGATGACGAGCCAATGGTGAAAGTGATGATGATCGATGAAGCCGACCTCTTACAAAAGGCAGTCAATAGGCTGCCAGTGACTTGGCACCAAGATTTTAGCGTGCTGCGCAGTGCCCCTTATTTTCTCGAGTTTATGCACCCGTCTGCGAATAAAGGGGCGGGGGTAGCGGCGTTGGCTGAGCACCTTAATATCGCTCGCGAGCAAGTGATTTGTGTGGGTGATGCCGGGAATGATCACCATATGCTGCGCTGGGCAGGACTTGGTGTGGCAATGGGCAATGCCGATGAACAAACCAAAGCACTAGCAGATTGCGTGACCGCAACCAATGATGAAGATGGCGTTGCTCAAGTGATAGAACGGTTTGTTTTAAATCAAGACTAGTGGCGTAATTTGCACCTAGAATAAGTCGATTAGCTCTCGCTGAGGCCTCTTTAATGAGGCCTTTTAGGGAGTGGCGTTATATAGTGAGATATATAATGAATGATGCAATTCTGACAACATTGTTGCCATTACAACTACAAATTAGCGGGCATCCACTGGTCAGCGAGCAGCGGATCTGCTTGTTGGAGGCTATTGAACGGCATGGCTCATTAAATGCAGCAGCGAAAGCATTGCCAATGTCGTATAAGGCGGCGTGGGATGCTTTAGACACCATGAATAACTTAGCTGAGCAGCCATTAGTGATTCGCCAAAGTGGCGGGCGTCATGGTGGAGGAACGTTGCTGACAAGCGCTGGACGACAACTCATCCGAATATATCGGGCGCTGCAATTGGAATATCAGCATTCGTTAGCGCAACTGCGTGCTTTAGTGCAAGCGCAGCCTGATCTGCAATTAGATCAAGTACGCCGGATGTTACGCCAGATGCATTTTCAAAGTAGCGCTCGCAATCAGTTCAGCGGCAAAGTTATAGCGCTTCGCCAGCATGGTGTGAATGCGCAGGTGGTGATTGGCGCAGGGGATGATTTTGAGCTTAAGGCATCAGTGACCAGTGAATCGGTCAGCGAGCTCATGTTAACCCCCGGAACACAAGTGTTAGCGCTGATTAAAGCGCCGCAACTGAAAGTTTATCGTCTTGATGCGCTAACGCGTCGCCCAGCCAATAACTATGTGGGCGAGATTATCCGTATGTTACCGGATGCGCGTCACTGCCAACTCAGTATTGCGGTCGGTCAACATAAGCGTCTTGGCGCATTGATTACACAGGCGCGCTCACAGCAGTTAGCGCTTCAATTAGGACAGACTGTCGGCGTTGGGTTTTCACCTGCATCGGTAGTATTGTGCCGTTATGATATCTAACAGAAGGGATTGAATGATGAATATAAAAGTCGGGGTGATAGCAGGGGCTGCGTTGTTGGTGGCATGGCAAACGCAAGCCACTGAGGTGAATGTTGCTGTTGCTGCTAATTTTTACAAACCGCTACAATTGTTGGTGGCTGATTACCAAAAGCAAAGTCATGATAATGTCGTATTAAGTGTTGGTTCAACGGGAAAACTCTATGCGCAAATTGTCAATGGCGCACCATTTGACCTGTTTTTAGCCGCTGATCAGCGCCGGCCTCAAAAACTGGTTAAAGATCACCAGGGCGTTGCTAGCAGTGAATTTACCTATGCCCAAGGGCGTTTAATTTTTTGGTCTAAACAGCCCGATTTAATCGCGCAAAACTCTGACTATTTAAAATCAGCAACATTCAAACAATTGGCTATTGCCAACCCCAAAGCGGCCCCCTATGGCGCAGCCTCGGTCACTGTGCTGAAAAAACTCGGTCTATACAAACAGCTTCAAACGAAACTAGTTTATGGGCAAAATATTGCACAAACGTTCTCTTATGTGAACTACGGTAACGTGAAGCAAGGCTTTGTTGCCTTGTCACAAGTGTATCGTGACGGTAAATTATCGCAAGGTTCAGGCTGGATTGTGCCCAATCAGCTCTATACGCCAATTCGTCAAGATGCCGTGTTGATCAGCAATAGTGTGCACAAGGCTGCTGCTCAATCCTTTTTAAATTATTTGCAAAGCGCTAAAGCGCAACAAATCATCCGTTCCTTTGGCTATGATATCCCCAAACATAACCAATAAATTCTTCATTTCAGTGAGTAGAACAACGAGCAGGTACTATCACCGATGTTACAAAGTGATCTAGCCGTTATGGCTTTAACCTTAAAGTTAGCTGTTATTGTCACGCTGGTCTTATTGATCGGCACCACTCCGTTGGCTTGGTGGTTGTCGCAGACACAAAGCCGTATGAAATCGACTATTAGCGCTATTGTCTCATTACCGCTCGTTTTACCGCCTACGGTGTTAGGGTTTTATTTGCTGCTCTTAATGGGACCGCAAGGTCCCATTGGTCATCTTACGCATTGGCTGGGCATTGCCCAGTTACCCTTTACCTTTACTGGTATTGTGATTGGTTGCGTGATCCATACCTTGCCGTTTGTCTTGCAGCCACTACAAAATGCCTTTGCTGCTATGGGGTCACGGCCGATGGAAGTAGCGGCCACGCTGCGGGTTGCGCCTTTACGGGCATTTTTTAAAGTGGCATTACCGTTAGCTCGCCCCGGTTTTTTTTCAGCTGCTATCTTAGGCTTTTGCCATAGCATCGGTGAATTTGGCGTGGTGTTAATGATAGGGGGAAATATCCCGGGTCAAACACGCGTCATGTCGGTGGAAATTTATAATCATGTTGAAGCGCTGGAATATGGCCAAGCGAATCAACTTGCCGCAGTGCTAGTGGCGTTTTCGTTTGTGGCATTGCTCATCACTTATATTCTCAATGGGCGAATGAAACAGCGCGTGAGGCAAGCATGAGTGAGTTAAAAATCCGTTTTAAGCGTCAGCTGCGTGAATTTTGCTTAGATGTTGACGAATCCTTGCCTGCGAGCGGGATCTCCGTATTATTTGGCGCTTCAGGCTGCGGTAAGACCACGATTTTACGCGCCTTAGCGGGTCTTGAACGTTTGCCCAATAGTTATTGTCAGTTGGCTGATCATTGTTGGCAAGATGAATCTCGGCGACTATTCGTACCCACTCATCGGCGCGCGATTGGTTATGTGTTCCAAGAGGCCAGCTTATTTGATCACTTAGATGTGCGCGGCAATCTAGAATTTGGCTGGCGTCAGGTGGACAGGACACAGCGGCAGAGCCGTTTTGATGATATTTGTCAACTGCTGGGCATTGAAGATAAGCTCAAGCGTCGTCCCTATTCGCTTTCTGGAGGCGAACGCCAACGGGTTGCGATTGCTCGAGCCTTGTTGACCTCACCTGAATTGTTGCTCATGGATGAACCGCTTTCAGCTTTAGATTTGGCCCGAAAGCGAGAGTTTTTGCCTTATCTGGAACGATTACATCGTGAGCTGAAAATTCCGATTGTGTATGTTAGCCATGCGCCTGAAGAGGTCATTCGTCTTGCCGACCATTTAGTGTTAATGGAGCAAGGCTCGGTGCGATTAAGCGGGCCGCTACAACAAACTTTGCTCAATGTACAAAGCGCCCATTTGTTTGCCGATGGAGCCAGTAGTGTGATCAATGCGGTGGTGACAGGCCATCATGACGGCCTTACTGAACTATCAAATGGCAAGGTGATATTGTATTTATCCAAGCGTGATTTGTCAGTGGGAACGCCTATTCGCTGTCGCATTTTTGCCAGTGATGTCAGTATTAGTTTAACGCAGGCGCAAGACAGTTCAATCCTTAACCGGCTGCCGGCGAAAGTGGTGTCGATTGACTCGGCTGCAAACGCTGATGAACGACTGGTCCGTTTGCGTCTGCATCATGATGAAGGCCCTGAATTGCTTGCACAGTTGTCAGGGTACTCGTGTAGACATCTTAAACTCGCACCAAACCTACATGTTTGGGCGCAACTTAAAGCGGTTGCTATTTTATAGGGGAAGGCTTGATGCCATTGCCGTTAGTATTTGAGCATGACGATTTTATTGTTTTAGATAAGCCTGCTGGGGTTAGTTTTCACTGCGAAGAGAATGAACTTGGATTAGCCCAGTTGGCGAACCAACAATTTGGAACGCTGTGGCCCGTACATCGCTTAGACAAACTGACCTCTGGGCTGATTATATTTGCCAAAAGTGCCCAAGCTGCAGCACTGTTTCAGACGCTATTTGCCAGCCATCAGATGAATAAATACTATCTTGCGTTGGCCTATGGCAAACCAAAGAAAAAACAGGGCATGATCACAGGGGATATGCAAAAAGCGCGCTCTGGGAGTTGGATGTTGATGCGCACTCTTGAAAACCCTGCCCGTACGCGTTTTATCAGCCAATCTTTAGGAGATGGTCTTCGGGGATATTTACTGCGGCCCTCTACTGGGCGAACGCACCAACTGCGGGTGATGATGAAAAGCTTAGGTACTCCGATTTTAGGCGATGAGCGTTATGCTGGCTTGCGAGCTGATCGCGGGTATCTGGATGCCTTTGGTCTTCAGTTCAATTGGCAAGGGCAAGCCATTGAAGTGATGCGGCTACCCAATCAAGGTGAGCTGTTTCTAGTGCATCAGAGTCAACTTACCGAATGGCTCCCTCCGTGGCAACAATTCGCGTTGAAATGATGAGTATGATTAGCTTGATGCTGATGATTCAGGTAATGAACAGCGGAGCCGTCACTCTCGATGCCAGCGCTATGGATTCAAATAGTGACGAGTTGATTGACAGCTGAAGGTGAATGTTAGACAGTTAATTGACCCTAATTTTGACCCTTTTATTTTGCTCTTTAAAAAGTTTATATAAAACAATCAATTAAAAAGTGCTTAAAAATTTGGGTTAAAACCTCATTTTTTAGCTAACCTATTGGTGTCATTTATTTATTTTGATTGACGCTCTAGTTCACTGCCGCACAGGCAGCTTAGAAATTGCAGAGCAAAAAGACCAGTCCATATTCGACGTTCACTGCCGCACAGGCAGCTTAGAAAATAAAGAATCCATAATCTTGAATTGAACCAGAGTTCACTGCCGCACAGGCAGCTTAGAAATCGAAGACGATGAAAAAGAAGACACAACTTTAGTTCACTGCCGCACAGGCAGCTTAGAAATGTAGAAAATGAGTTATATGAGTTTTGGTCTAAGTTCACTGCCGCACAGGCAGCTTAGAAAAACACAAATACTCAATCTGACAAGCTAAGCACGTTCACTGCCGCACAGGCAGCTTAGAAACATCTGCGTCAGGAGTTATTGGCCTGACACCTGTTCACTGCCGCACAGGCAGCTTAGAAAAATGTGGATCATCAATAAATTTCTCAGGATTTGTTCACTGCCGCACAGGCAGCTTAGAAATCATCGTTAATTTTTATCCCGTTTAATCCCAAGTTCACTGCCGCACAGGCAGCTTAGAAAACAGGGGCGAATACCAAAACAGTCGAACTTAAGTTCACTGCCGCACAGGCAGCTTAGAAATCAATAGAACGACTGGTCACCGTTTTGGTGATGTTCACTGCCGCACAGGCAGCTTAGAAATGCAGCCGTCTTTTATTATTGCCAATGGTCAAGTTCACTGCCGCACAGGCAGCTTAGGTGACGAAGGATCGAAACACAGTTTCGCAGCCTGAGGAAGTGAGGTCATGGATGACCGATGTGAGCCGCTCCAGGGAAGGATTGTTAGCACATACTTATTTCATCTCCCGGCATCCGCTACGCTACTACCGGGCTACAGCAGGCAGCTTAGGTGACGAAGGACCGAAAGATAAGTTTCGCAGCCTGAGGAAATGAGGTCATGGATGACCGATGTGAGTCGCTCCATGGATGGATTGTTAACACACACTTCACTAAACCACCGTTCACTGCCGCACAGGCAGCTTAGGTGACGAAGGACCGAAACACAGTTTCGCAGCCTGAGGAAGTGAGGTCATGGATGACCGATGTGAGGCGCTCCAGGGAAGGATTGTTCGCACACACTTATTTCATTTCCCGGCATCCGCTGCGCTACTACCGGGCTACAACAGGCAGCTTAGGTGACGAAGGATCGAAAGATAAGTTTCGCAGCCTGAGGAAGTGAGGTCATGGATGACCGATGTGAGCCGCTCCATGGATGGATTGTTAACACACACTTATTTTATTCCCCGGCATCCGCTGCGCTACTACCGGGCTACAGCAGGCAGCTTAGGTGACGAAGGACCGAAAGATAAGTTTCTCAGCTTGAGGAAGTGAGGTCATGGATGAGCGATGTGAGGCGCTCCAGGGAAGGATTGTTAGCACACACTTATTTCATTCCCCGGCATCCGCTGCGCTACTACCGGGCTACAGCAGGCAGCTTAGGTGACGAAGGACCGAAAGATAAGTTTCGCAGCCTGAGGAAGTGAGGTCATGGATGACCGATGTAAGCCGCTCCATGGATGGATTGTTAGCACACACTTATTTCATTCCCCGGCATCCGCTGCGCTACTACCGGGCTACATTAGGCGTTTTAGGTTTGAACAAGGCTCGACGTAGCCCAGATGTAACGAATGTGAAATCCGGGAATCCACCCAGTTCACTGGCGCTTAAAAAACTATTATTAGAGAGGATAAAAAAAGCGAACGTATAAACGCTCGCTTTGATGAGATGGTGCTGTTCTTGCCTTATGGGTTAAGGCTGAATAGTCATTTTAAAGGCTTTGCCTTCGACATTACTCATTTGCAGGGTCAATGGCTGCGTGTTATTGAATGCCAGTCCATCTGGCAGTTTGAACGACCACGTCGCTTTTGAGCCGAGCTGGCAACGCACTGCATAAGCCATTGCTTTACAAGTTGACCAAGGAGCAAATTGGTTGTGGATCGTTACAATGGTTTTGTCTTTCAGTGATGAGGCTGGGTAAGTCGCTAACACGTGTCCATCTTGGCTTAATGAGACCTGTGCAATATAAGCGCCTTGGGTATCTGGCCCAGTGGTGATATAGCTGTGCACTTTAAGCAAATTACCTTGAATGGTTGCCTGTGACAACGCCACGGTGTGATGAGCGTTATCGATACGTTTACCTAATGGGGTAACCAGTGCACCAAAGTTGTAGCCATAGAAACCAACCGTGAAGAGAATAGAAACAATCCCCATGATGGTCGAGAATTTAATCACTTGTGGGGTTGAGAGTGGCAGAGGACCACTGGTTAGCCACCGCGCCCAGAGGATGTTTTTCCGTTCAATGGCGCCTTGAAATAATTGGTCGACCGCGTAGCGCCCGCCGCCAGTTAAAAGTGTGACCGCAGAGGTGGCAAAGCCAAGCGCAGCCATAGTCCACTCATCTAAACAGGTGGTGCCCATCCAACCAAATATAATCATCAAGGTGCAGGCAAGGCCCAACCCGATGATAGACATGAGTCGCGTTGCAAAACCAATAATTAAGCCTACACCAACAACCAGCTCAACTAGTGTAAAGAAGATAATCGCCACATGCAGCAGCGTGCTGTGGTTAAGCAACCAATACATGAAGCCACTTAAATCTAGCGCCATACCCGGAGCAGCATGCACCAGCTTATTGGCTAAATAGGCGTGAGAGGTTGGATCAAGCTTTGCGGTTGCATAGATGAGACGCCGACTCGCACCGCCCCAGTATGTCCAGCCAGACACGAGCCGGATGGCAAGTGCCATGATGCCAGCAACTTGCCAGAATAAGGGTGATAATAAGGCACTGTCAGTTGATTGACGTTGATGCGATTGAGACATAATGATTCCTATAGGAATAATAAGATGGTGCTATTAAATGTAATAAGAGAGGAATTTACATTGATGACGGTCAAAGAACAAGAAAGTTAATAATAAGTTAATTTTATGCTTATATTCATTTTTACTGATGAATCGTCATGCCATAATCTGATTCACCTTGAATCACAATCACGACACATTGGCTGACTGGGCGTGATGCATGTATTCGGTTTATATTGAAGTGGAAGGCAGTAGAAGGTGTGTTGAAAGTTTGTGGGAAATGTAAAAAAACCAGCACGTAACAATACGTGCTGGTTTGCAATGATATGTCGGCGCAGCGCTAGCTCACATCACCTATTTATTTGGTCTTTTGCGCAGAGCTGCTAAGGCTGGGTGCGGCAGGCTGGACCGGGATCTGCTGTTTAGGTTTATACAAGAGTGCGTTGATACCTTCTAAATCACTCAGTTTCAAGGTGCCAGCAAGCTGCTTCAAGGTCAACATATTGATGATGTAATCATATCGAGAACCAGCAAGTTCTTCTTTGGCTTGATAAAGATTACTCGTAGCATCTTGTACATCAACAATGGTGCGAGTTCCAACTTCAAAGCCCGCTTCTGTTGCTTTCAATGCACTGAGCGACGATTTTACCGCTTGTTTATAGGCGGCGATAGAGCTTAAGTTGGCCCGAACGTCGTTGTAGGTACTATTCAGATTACTTTGTACGGTCCGGTAGGTTTGATCTAATGTTTGAGAGGCCGAAACGTAGTTATAGCGAGCTTCACGCACTTTTGAATTCACTTCACCACCTTGATACAGCGGCATTGAGAATTCTAAACCAACACTGGCGGCATCGGCGTGACCTGCGTCACTCGCGGTGTCATTGATCGCATCATTACGATAATATTTATCCTGCGTGCTCAGTCCACCTGTTAATGACAGGCTTGGAAGATGATCGCTCTGCGCTAAGCTGATTTTTTGTTCCGAAATCTGTTTGGCAATGCGCTCTGCATTTAGTTGTAAGTTTTTGTTCGATGCTGCGTTCATCCAATATTGCCCTTCATGTTGCAGGGGCGCCGGATCAAATGATTCGGTATCAAGCAATTCTAAATTACGCGGGATCATTCCGACGATTTTACGTACCGCTTCATAGCTATTGTCGAGTGAGTTTTCTGATTGGATCTCTTGGGCTACTGTTCGGTCATATTCCGCTTGCGCTTCGTTGACATCCGTAACGGGGGATAAACCTACTTTATATTGCTGTTGAGTTTGATCCAACTGACGTTTAACGGCATCTTTATTCGCCCGCACATAGGATAAATCGTCGATTGCCCGCAGCACATTAAAATAAGCCGTTGCAACCCGAATCATCAGGTCTTGTTGCTGATAACCATAGAGCGCCGCTTGTTCAGTCGCGGACTTCTCAGAGATGCCTAAGTTGATCCAATTTGACTGTGAGAAAATTGACTGCGTCAAATTAAGGCCAGCGCTGGCTTTGTTGTACTTTGACGCCTGATAATCACCAACGGATGTACTATAGGTGTAACCCGCGCTTAAATCAATTTGTGGCAATAATGAAGCTTGCGACTGATTAATCCGCTCAAACGCGGCATCGCGCTCTGCTTTAGATTGTAAAATGACCGGATCTTTTTGTTGAGCTAATTGATAAATTTGAAGTAAGTTGTCAGCATAGCTATTCAAGGCACATGAGCCTAAACCGACTGCGACCAAGACGGACGTTAATTTGAGCTTCATTCTGATTCCTTTTTATCCCCGGCGTTATACCACTAATAATTAAAGGTATATGGATTTTGCAACAGTATTAAACAATTTTATACTAGATATTGCTGTATAGTACGCATTTATGTTTGCCTGGGCAATTAAATTATCCAGGATCTTATATCGCGCTTGTGCAATCCTTGTTGGTCTTATTCGAGTACTTATCTTTTATATATAAGGAGTCTTATGAACAACCTAGTTGATCATGCCCAATTTGGGCATGATGATGTTCAAATGAAAACGGTTGAACCTCTGTATCGCGGTTTTTTCAAACTTGATCGCTACCACCTGCGCCACAAATTGTTTGGTGGTGGATGGAGTGATTGGTTTTCGCGTGAAGTGTTAGACAGAGGCCATGCGGCGGCAGTACTACTCTATGATCCAAGCCATGATCAAGTGGTGATGGTGGAGCAATTTCGTGTTGGGGCGTATCCCACAGCCGCCTCACCTTGGCAGCTAGAACTGGTGGCTGGGATGCTCGACAAAGAAGGTGAAGACCCCCATGAGGTTGCGAAGCGCGAAGCGCAAGAAGAGTCAGGACTGACCCTCGGTCGTATTGAAAAGTTGTATAGCTATTATCCTAGCGCGGGTGGGATGACTGAGCAGATCCATCTATATGTGGCTCAAGTTGATGCTCGTGAGGCCGGTGGTATCCATGGTTTGGCGAATGAAAACGAAGATATCTTAGTACATGTGCTTGATAGAACTCACGCGGTCGAATTAACTCAGACAGGGCGAATTGATAACGCCGCAGCATTAATTGCGTTACAATGGTTAACGATAAACGTGAATGCATTACGTGTGCGTTGGGGTTTTGCCAAGATAGCTCAATAGAGGAGTATGGGTTGAAGTCTGTGGCCAAAAAATATCGTGTTGACTTAGATAAGCTGATGCAAATTTATGCGGCGAATTACCTACTGTTTTGTCGGATGTTTCCTACCGATATGGAAGTAGGCGAGCGGCTGACGCTGCGTCCGGCGCAAGGTCAAAAACCGCTATTTATGGGGCAACTTGAGTGTAAATGCTGCGAGCAGACTCGCTATACCTCTGTTTTTTCGATTCGCCAGCAATATTGCGCTTCAATCGCTGGACTCAATGAGCCTGAGATGGTTGTGAGATTGTTCCATGACGCATCACTTGCGGAAGTGTGCTCAAGTCAGCAGATTTCCAAGCTTAAACCACGCTATGATTACCCTAATCATCAAATGTATCAACAAGATGAGAAACAGCAGGTCAATCAATTCTTATATGATTGGTTGCATTATTGTTTAGCGCATCGAGTAGCTGTTGATGCGTAATCACGATAAGATAATGTTGACCCAATAACCATTATTTTTGCCAGATAACGACTGTGGAATTTGAGAAAATCTTTACACATGCAGATGCCAATGGTGAGCTGCGACTATTGCAATTGACTGATACTCACCTGTTTGCTAATCAGGCGATGGGGCTATTGGGTGTCAATACTTTCGCCTCATTGCAAGCGGTTGTGGCACAGATCCAAACCGACTCGATCGCCTTTGATTGGATCATGGCAACGGGTGACATTTCTCAAGATCATAGTGCTCGTTCCTATCAGCGCTTTGTGGATACTGTACAAGCGTTAGGAAAGCCGATTTTGTGGTTACCTGGCAACCATGATATGCAGCCGTTGATGAGCCAGACGTTTTCAACGAATGGCGTGTGTGATACGAAACAAGTAGTGAGTGACCACTGGCAATTGATTTTGCTTGATACTCAGGTGCCGGAGAAGCCACATGGCTATCTGAGTGATGGGCAATTGCAGTTTTTAGCGGGCGCGCTGGATGATTATCCAGATAAAAATGCGCTGGTGTTGATGCATCATCAAAGTCGCCTGATTGGGTGCCGTTGGTTGGATCAGCACAATTTGAAAAATTCGGATGCCTTTCACCAAGTGTTGCAAGGTCGATCTAATGTAAAAGCTGTATTGTTCGGTCATATTCATCAAAATTATGAATACCAGTGTGATGGTGTGGCTTATATTGCATCACCGAGTACTTGTATTCAGTTTTTACCGTTATCAGATGATTTTGCGCTTGATCAGCAGCAACCGGGTTATCGCTACCTTACACTGAAAGCTGATGGGACGATTAGTTCTCGGGTCAAACGACTGAGTGGTCAAGCTTTTTTGCCTGATAATCAATCGCAAGGATACTAGGCGAGCGCGAAAGCTTTGCCTTGTTGGTTTGCTAAGTCGTAGGATTATAAATGGCGCGTTATTTGCTTTTTATCCATGGTTATCAAGGAAGTAGTCAATCGTATAAAGGCGCATGTTTACGCCAATATCTACAGACACATAATCCAGATACAGTGTTGCTTATCCCTCAATTAGCTTGTTACCCCCAGCCTGCATGGTTGCAGATCCGTGAGATACTCGATACCTTTGCCGGAGAATTAATCGGTATTGTTGGAGCTTCGATGGGTGGGTTAATGGCGGCCAAAGCGTCAGTTGATAGTGGGCTACCCGCTGTATTGGTTAACCCTCTGGCAGATCTATCGATTGTAACAAATCTTTTAGGTGAGCATATTCATCCCCAGACCCAAGAGCAATATCGGTTGAATACGAAGCATCTAGAGCAGCTTAAAGAGATGCAAATCGCGCCAGAGCGATGTTCTCAGCGGCAGTGGTTAATCCTGCAAACAGGCGATGAATTACTTGATTTTCAGCAAGCGCTGAAAATGTATCCCCATACCAAACAAACGATTGAGTGTGGCGGCAATCATGGGTTTGCTGGATTTGCTCGCTACGTGCCGGCAATCATTCAGTTTTTACTTAACAACAAAAAGATATAATAACCATGACCAATGAATATACATCTGATGCCATTGAGGTTTTAAGTGGATTGGATCCGGTTAAACGACGTCCCGGTATGTATACCGAAACCGACCGGCCCAATCACTTGGCGCAAGAAGTTGTCGATAACAGTGTCGATGAAGCCTTGGCTGGTTTTGCAAAAAATATTAGTGTGACCTTATATAAAGATCAGTCATTATCAGTCAGTGATGATGGCCGTGGGATGCCCGTCGATATTCATCCAGAGCAGGGTGTCAGCGGTGTTGAATTGATCTTTACCCGATTACATGCCGGGGGCAAATTCTCCAATAAAAACTACCAATTTTCGGGTGGTTTACATGGTGTTGGGATCTCGGTTGTGAATGCCTTGTCGACTCGTGTTGAGGTTGAAGTTAAACGCGATGGACAGCTCTATAAAATGGCGTTTGAAGCGGGGCTCAAAGCTCAAGAATTGACGGTATCAGGCACAGTGGGTAAGCGAAATACCGGAACTTATGTGCATTTTTGGCCTGATCCCTGTTATTTTGATTCAGCCAAATTTGCGTCGGGTCGCTTGGCGCACCTGCTCAAAGCCAAAGCAGTGTTGTGCCCAGGTTTAACGATTACGTTTGTCGATGAAGTTAAAGCTGAAACTCAAACGTGGTGTTTTGAAGGCGGTTTAAGTGACTACCTGGGCCAAGCCGTTGAAGGGTGGGAATGTCTGCCGCAGACGCCGTTTTGTGGCGAATTGGCCCATGCTAATGAAGGCGTTGCTTGGGCTCTGACCTGGCTACCTGAGGGAGGCGACAATACCAGCGAGAGCTATGTCAACCTAATTCCGACTACACTCGGTGGTACGCATGTGAATGGGCTGCGCCAAGGGTTACTAGATGCCATGCGTGAGTTTTGTGATTTTAGAAATCTGTGTCCTCGGCAGCTGAAGCTGTCCCCTGATGATGTTTGGGATCGCTGTAGTTACATTTTGTCAGTTAAGATGCAGGACCCTCAATTTGCTGGGCAAACCAAAGAGCGATTATCATCTCGCCAATCGGCTGGGTTTGTCTCAGGGGTGATCAAAGATGCGTTTAGTCTGTGGCTCAACGCCAATACGGCTGAGGCTGAGCAACTTGCAGACTATTTTATTAGTAATGCGCAAAAGCGGATGCGTTTGGGTAAAAAAGTGATCCGCAAAAAAGTCACTAATGGACCGGCACTGCCGGGTAAACTAACGGATTGTTCAACCCAAGATCCAATGCGCGGCGAACTGTTTTTAGTGGAAGGTGACTCGGCGGGTGGCAGTGCTAAACAGGCGCGCGATCGCGAATTTCAAGCGATTATGCCGCTGCGAGGAAAAATTTTAAATACGTGGGAAGTGGATGGCGCTGATGTGTTGGCGTCGCAGGAAATTCATGATATTTCTGTCGCATTGGGGATTGATCCAGACAGTGACCAACTCGATAAATTGCGCTATGGTAAGATCTGTATTCTTGCGGATGCCGACTCCGATGGCTTACATATTGCAACGTTGTTATGTGCATTGTTTGTTCGGCATTTTCGTCCCCTTGTCGACCATGGGCATATTTATGTAGCCATGCCGCCATTATATCGTATCGATTTGGGCAAAGAAGTTTTCTACGCACTAGATGAATCGGAAAAAGAGACCATTTTGGCGCGGATCGAAGCGGATAAAAAGCGTGGTAAGGTTAATGTGCAGCGGTTTAAAGGTTTAGGGGAGATGAACCCAATACAGCTTCGCGAGACGACCATGGACCCGAATTCTCGCCGATTAGTTCAGCTAACGATTGATGATGATATTGGCACAATTGAGTTAATGGATCGCCTACTCGCAAAAAAACGAGCGCCAGATCGACGTATTTGGTTGGAAGCGAATGGGAATATGGCCATTGACCTCGTTTAAACGGAGTTGAGCGTGGGAAAGAGTATTTCTCTGGGCGTTTTACATCAAACCTTGTTTGTTTTATCAGGGTTATTGATACTGATTTTTTCAGGATTAGTGGCTCTGAACTATTACAATATTCGCAGTTTCTTTGAAATTGAGCGAAGTGAAACGATCCAACATGAGAAAAAGCTTTTTTTTCAGCACTATGCTGATGTTCACCAACAGCTGCAATTGATTAGCCGCGCCAAATTTGCGGAGCAACCTGTTGCGAAGCCATTTAAAAATGCCGAGCTGCTTTGGCTACAATTGCAGCAGAGTTATCACCACCCATTACTGAATATGGTGGTTATCGATAAAAATCATCATCGACTGATGAGCCAGGGCACTCGTCCCGTGAGTGATAAAATATTAGATTGGTTTGAAAATCCCCGCGGTAATCACCACTCTAAGCCTTGGTTATTGGATTGTGCATCACATTGTGAGGTCTATTTTAAAACTCGGCTGTCAATCGTGGAGCAACAATATACGGTGATCTATGGCCTCGATGCGCAGCGTTTATATGACAGTTATATCGGCGATCAGCCACAGAATATGCTCGTGGGGATCCAAGCGCATGACCGAATTGCGTTACTCTACTCTAGCAGCAAAATCGATCGCTCTCTGGGACTGTTAATTGACAAGATGACCCGGCGCGCCTTGCAGCAAGGGCTTGCTGATCTGATTACCCCCAACGGGGTGGTTGAATTGATCAGTTTTCGATTAAGCAATACCACCAGCAACATACCCATTTTTTTCGTTCAATTTCATTCGATTAATGGCTTAGTGGCACATTTTCGTCAGGCCAATCGCAATAATTTGCTCTATGGTCTCGGCTCATTACTGATCGCGGTATTGATGTTGATGCTGTTGTTGCGCAGACCTTTGCTACGTATCCGTTGGTTAACGCAATGTTTGCCGATGCTGGCTAGCTCAAATTATCGACAATTTCGGCAAGCAGTGGCCCAACAACGGCAAGGGCGGATTGTTGATGAGTCGGATCAGCTCGGGCAGGCTGCAACGCAATTATCTTACCAATTGGAACGCTTAGAGCGGCAACTAAAAAGCCGTGCTGATGAACTAGAATGGTTGGCGGGACATGATCATTTGACGCAACTGCCGAATCGCCGTGAATTTGAAAAGCTGATCAATCAACAGCTGGAATCATACATACCAGGATGTTTGATGCTGCTTGATTTGGACAACTTTCGTTATGTGAATGAACTAAGTGGTCATAACACCGGTGATCAGATGATCCAACAAGTCGCGCAAATGTTGAAACGTCTGTTACCGGAAAATGCGATTATTTCTCGCATCAGCGGCGATCAATTTGGCTTGTTTATCCAGCAAGCCGATAGCATTTTGTCAAAAAATATGGCGCAGCGGCTCAATAAGTTGATCGGTGAAATTAGAGTGCCTGGTCATTCGGCGATCCATACCGCCTCGGCGAGTATCGGCGTGGTCTTGGGCCCCGAACATGGTAACAGTTATAATAGTTTGATGAGTAAAGCCGATATCTGCTTGTTTCAGGCGAAATCACAAGGTAAACACTGCTCGGTATTCTATCAAGTTGATAATCAAAGTGGTGGTGATGTGGTTCAGCTCCATTATTGGCTCGATTTGGCGCAGCATGCTATTGAGCGTGGGCAAATGGTTTTGCACTACCAACCTATTTATGACAACCGCATCCAAGAGATCCGTCATTATGAAGTGTTGTTACGTGTGCGCGGCGATAATCAACAATTGATTTCGCCTTATGAGTTGATCCTTGCAGCCGAGAAAAATGGCTATATCAGTGATATTGACCTGTGGGTGATTCGCTGTGCATTTGACCAGCTTGAGGATAATTTTCGCCACCATCATCGCGATCGTTTGGCGATCAATTTATCAGCTCGGTCATTTTGCTCTGAGCATGTGATAGCGCAGATAGCCTATGAAGTTGAGCACCGCTCACTGCCCGGTGAACTGATCATTTTTGAAATCACCGAAACAGCGGCGCTGCCTAATCTTAAGATGGCACAAGCACATATTCAGATCTTAAAAGATCTTGGGTGTGCGATTTCTCTCGATGATTTTGGGGTGGGTTACTCCTCATTTCATTCATTACGTGAATTGCCACTTGATTACGTTAAAATTGATGGCTCGTTTGTTCGCGATATTATCGATAATACTAAAAACCGTTATTTTGTGCGCTCGTTGTGCCGAATAGCTCATGATTTGGGGCTGTTAACGGTGGCCGAATTTGTCGAAAGTTCAGCTCTTTATCATGAATTACAGGGCCTAGGGGTTGATTTCTCGCAGGGGTATTACATTGGTAAACCGATGCCTGCTGAGCAAATCTGGTCAACGCAACGCAGTGCACAAGTGTTATCATTACGCCCTCATTAGTATTTTCTGGGTTTTCCCCAGTCTCCCTATTTAGAACAAGAAAAGGTGTTTCACCATGAGTGATATGGCTGATCTCAGTCTGGAAGGTATTGAACGCCAGCCGATGCGGACATTTACCGAGCAGGCTTATTTAAATTATTCGATGTATGTGATCATGGATCGGGCGTTACCACATATCAGTGATGGCCTAAAGCCAGTACAACGGCGGATTATCTATGCGATGTCAGAGCTTGGCCTTTCGGCAGCCGCTAAATATAAAAAATCGGCACGTACAGTGGGTGATGTGTTGGGTAAATATCATCCACATGGTGATTCAGCCTGTTATGAAGCCATGGTTTTGATGGCTCAGTCATTTTCGTATCGCTATCCGTTAGTTGACGGGCAAGGCAACTGGGGAGCACCCGATGATCCGAAGTCATTTGCTGCGATGCGTTATACCGAGGCGCGTTTATCTAAGTTTTCCGAGGTGCTTTTAAGTGAGCTTGCTCAAGGAACGGTTGAATGGGGCCCCAACTTTGATGGCGAACTGCTTGAACCGTTGACGTTACCCGCGCGGTTACCCCATATATTGCTTAATGGTGTGACGGGGATCGCCGTCGGGATGGCAACGGATATTCCGCCGCATAATGCGCGAGAAGTTGCGAATGCATGTGCGCATCTATTAGATAATCCAAAGGCGCAGCTTAGCGATCTGCTTACCTTTATCAAGGGGCCTGATTATCCAACTAATGCTGAGATTATTACCCCGATTAAAGATATTGAGAAAATTTATCAAACTGGGCGCGGCAGTTTAAGAATGCGGGCTGTCTATACAGAAGAAGATGGTGAAATTGTCATCATGGCGCTGCCTCATCAAACCTCTGGTGCTAAAATTTTAGAGCAGATCGCCGGCCAAATGCAGGCTAAGAAACTGCCAATGGTGGCAGATTTACGTGATGAAGGCGATCATGAAAACCCTACTCGTATTGTGATCACCCCGCGCTCCAGCCGGGTCGATATTCCAATGTTGATGGATCATCTGTTTGCATCCACCGATTTGGAGAGAAACTACCGAGTGAATTTGAATATGCTCGGCTTAGATCGTCGTCCGCGGGTTAAAAATCTATTAGCGATCTTGACCGAATGGCTCACCTATCGCCGTGACGTCGTGCGCCGGCGTCTGCAATTTCGCTTAGATAAAGTACTCGCGCGCTTGCATATCTTAGAGGGGTTGTTGGTTGCGTTTTTAAATATCGATGAAATCATTGCGATCATTCGCGGCGAAGACAACCCTAAAATGGCATTGATGGAGCGCTTTTCGTTATCGGCGAAACAAGCTGAGGCGATCCTCGAAATTAAACTGCGCCAGTTAGCCAAATTAGAAGAAGTGAAGATCCGCTCTGAGCAAGATGAGTTAGATGAAGAGCGTCAAAAGTTAGAAAAACTACTGGGTTCTGAGCGGCGCTTAAATACCTTGATCAAAAAAGAATTGCTCAGTGATGCTGAAAAATACGGTGATGATCGCCGTTCACCGCTAGTTGAACGCAGTGAATCGAAGGCACTCAAAGAGAAAGACTTAGTGCCCGCTGAACCGATTACAGTGGTGCTCTCTCAGATGGGTTGGGCACGCAGTGCCAAAGGGCATGATATTGATGCGGCGGGTTTAAGTTATAAGTCAGGTGATCAATATCTGGATAGCGTCAACGGCAAAAGCAATCAACCGGTGGTCTTTGTTGACAGCTCAGGGCGAAGCTTTTCGCTATTGCCACACACACTCCCCTCTGCTCGCAGTCAAGGAGAGCCCTTAACTGGACGTTTTGATTTGGTCGCAGGAGAGATGTTTACCCATGTTGTGAGCGCTGAATCGGATGACCAGCTCTTTGTCTTAAGTAGTGATGCCGGCTACGGATTTATCTGTAAATTCTCTGATATGATCAGTAAAACGCGTAATGGGAAGGCGTTGTTAACCTTGCCTACTGGCTCTAAAGTGATGACACCGATCCCTGTTACGATGCTAGCGCACGATCAATGTTTGGCGATCACCAATGAAGGGCGGATGTTACTATTCCCACTGACAAGCTTGCCTGAGTTAGCCAAAGGGAAAGGAAATAAGATCATCGGTATTCCATCGGCTCGAGTCAAAAATCGCGAAGAATTTGTGAAGGTGATGACGGTGGTGCCCAAAGATGCCAGTGTGACTATTTGGGCGGGTAAACGAAAATTAACGCTTAAACCGTCCGATTTGGAACATTATCAAGGTGAGCGAGGTCGACGAGGCAATAAACTTCCTCGGGGATTACAACGAGTTGATGAACTGTTGATTGAACCTAGCACTCATGATAGTGGTCCAACGGTCGATTAGATCGTTGATCGACAGATTTTAAAGCGTCGATTGGCCAAACGGCTCTTGTTGGTCATTTAATCGACGCGTATACTCGCACCCCTTGTTATTTAAGGTCCTAATTTATGCTCGCTTTTGTTCGGTTTATCCTAATGGGTATCGGGTTGATCGTTATTTTTGTTTCAGCCTGTTTGTATGGAGTGATTCGTCCTCGTCATCGTAACTCGGTATTTTACTTTGGTCGCCTGTTCGCATGGTTTAGTTATATTCTTGGGGTGAAAGTTCAAGTGCGTTATACCAATAAAGCCGCACTTCCCAAACAAGCCGTGTATATTTCGAATCATCAAAGTACTTATGACATGATCACCTTACCCTATGCGCTGCGCCCTGGGGTTGTGACCATCGGCAAAAAAAGCTTGGTTTGGATCCCCTTATTTGGCCAGATTTATTGGTTGACGGGCAATATCCTCATCAACCGAGATAAAAAGGCTCGCGCGGCTGAGACGCTGCGCCAATCAGCCGCTAAGATGGATGAGCGAAAGCTTTCAGTTTGGATGTTCCCTGAAGGGACGCGCAGTTACGGCAAAGGGTTGTTGCCATTTAAAGCGGGGGCATTCCAGTTAGCTCGTAAGGCGGAACAACCGATTGTTCCAGTGTGTTGTTCATCGACCCATGAACAGGTTAAATTGAATCGTTGGCACAATGGCACGGTCATCGTTGAAGTCGGTGAGCCTATCGATTGTCTACAGTGGCCGAAACATCAGGTTCGTGATGAAATCGTTCAGTTACATCAAACGATGGAGCAGCGGATCTATCAATTAACGGTCGAGGCTCGTGGTGACGCCGCCGATTATGAAGGGTGTACAGCCTCTCAGTTAAAAGGAATATAAGTTGGAAAATAACACGTTGCAGTGGCAGGATGAAACCGATGCGATTATTCAAGAGTTGTTGGATGATGGCAGTGATCCTGATGCGATTTATACGATTGAACATCACTTCGCCAGTCGCGATTTTCAAGCCTTGGAAAAAGCCGCTGTCAATTGCTTTAAAGCCGGCTTCGATGTCACTGATGCTGAAGAAATCGAACTTGATGATGGTGCTAAAGTCATGAGTTTTGATGTCATCATTGAAATGGCGCTGGAAGGCGAGCAAATCAAATTAGATATTGAAAAGTTAGCGGCGTTAGTTGCGAATGAATCAGTATTCTATGACGGCTGGGGCACCTACTTTGAAGGTGATGAAGACTTTGATGATGACGAGTCATTTGAAGATGATGACTAGCCTCATCTAGAATGATCCTATTGTTATATTGAGGGCTACCGAATTGGTGGCCCTCATTGCCATTGTGGATGCAGTTTTAAAGGTGCTTCGTTTTGTCTGGCAAGCTCTGCTATCCATTGGTCAATTTGATTCATCATGTGATCGGTGGTGATAGATACCAGCTCTATCTCTTCATCCCCCATATCTAAATAGCGCACTTTGCCAGCCAACTCTGGGTAGCAATACTCGATCAGTGAGTTTGGTTTAAATTGATCTAAAGCGAATAAATAACTGGCATCGAGCAATTCCTGATAGCTGGCTTTGAGCCATGCTAGCTCGTTAGTCGGTGATCGTGGGGTGATACCTAGCAATAGCTGACGAATTTGGCTGCTCAGTGTGGTCGCTGTTTGTTGATTGAGACCGCTTGTTAGAATTCGGCATTCGGCTTGATAGGGAAGATGTAGAATTAAGCACCATTGGTTGAAGTAGTCCTCAGCGATACGACTGCGGCCATCTTCACAGGCAGATAAAAAAAGTACTTGGTTAGCCACAATGACATCCTCAATCTACAGGGTATTCTCATTTACCGTAGCAAACATTTGTGAATTTAATATGTTATAAGTTAATATTTATTTACATCTAAGGTATTTGGACCAAGGGCTAAGAGCCTCTATTGTTTTATGTGGTAAATAGACTCATAGGACGAGCATATCCATGCGGCGGTTGTTTATGCAGTGGTTTTGCGCTTCACCCATCTTGCTTGATGCTTTGGCGTTAAGGACTTGGAGCTAATCGCCGATCGTAAAATGGCATTTGTAGTGCCATGAAAAGTATGTGATGTAAAAAGTTTGTTAGCGCGTAGATAAGAAAAATACTATCGTTTGAGTGAATGTTCAGGTAAAGTTTTTCCCATAGCTTGGTGCGATGCCAAGAGTGAATAAGCGTATTGTCCAATAAGCTATCTTCGTATAACCCCACTAATAAGGTGTGGGGGTCTCTACCAGAATCCGCAAAATTCTGATTACGAAGAGCAAAGTATAAATCCCAAAGGCTGGCGCTAGCTGACGCGACAGTCTCATGGGGTGGTGCTTTTCTCTTTGTAACGGTCAATTAGAAAGCACCTCTATAATATTAACGTGACCTAAATGATGAGCTTGATGCGGCCCAAAATGCAAATTGCTGTCTTAGATGAATCGACCCTTCGCCTCTCTTGAGTGCAGCTTGGATAGCATGGTGATCACAGCTAATGCGATCGAGTAACCAGTTAAGGGTATGTTTAGCTTATGCTAACGTGCATGATTTATGCTTTGGGTCATTTCAAGCTTTAATTTGATTAATAAGTTGTTAGAGGACGCAACATGAGAGAGTTTGTAGAACGATTGCCGAAGGTTGAACTGCACCTGCATATCGAAGGGACGTTAGAACCTGAGTTGATGTTTGAATTGGCTAAACGTAATCAAGTGGCGATTCCATTTAGCTCTCCGGAGGCGGTGCGCCAAGCGTATCAATTTACCAATCTGCAATCATTTTTGGATATCTATTATCAAGGTGCCAATGTGTTATTGCATGAGCAAGACTTCTTTGATTTGACTTGGCATTATCTATTACGCTGCCAAGTGGATCGCGTTGTGCATACCGAAATATTTTTTGATCCACAAACACATACACAGCGCGGCGTTGCCTTTGATACGGTGATCCGCGGGATTAACCGCGCTTTAAAGCAAGCTGAAGAGCAACTGGGTATCAGCAGTGTGTTGATCATGTGTTTCTTGCGCCATTTAGATGAGGCCAGTGCATTTGCAACGCTACAGCAAGCACTCCCTTATCGTGGTGAAATTATTGGCGTTGGGTTGGACTCATCAGAACTGGGCCATCCACCCGAAAAATTCGCCAACGTGTTTGCTAAAGCGCTCGAACTTGGTTTTAAAACCGTTGCCCATGCCGGAGAAGAAGGCCCTGCTAGCAATATTCATGATGCGATTAATTTGCTTGGCGTGACGCGAGTGGATCACGGCGTACGCTGCGTTGACGATGCGCAGTTAGTGCAGATGCTTGCCCAAACGCAAATGCCACTGACAGTCTGTCCGCTGTCGAATATCAAGTTAAAAGTATTTAAGCAGATGAGTGAACATAATATTGTTGAGCTGCTTAATCATGGTTTGTGTGTGACCATCAACTCAGATGATCCAGCCTATTTTGGTGGATATATGAATGACAACTTTTGGTCAGTTGTTGAGGCGTTTCCACTGACTAAAGCACAGATCGCACAGTTTACCTTTAATGCGATTGCAGCCAGTTTCATTGATGCGGATACGAAAGCGCGGTTAGCGGAGCAAGTTGAAGGCTATTTAGCCATCAGTCAGTCGATCAATTAAGTTTATTTTCACCAAGTTCTAGGCCGTCAACTGCTCTGTAGTGATGGCTTAGTGTTTGGGGCAATATTTAGAGGCTTTTGCACTGAATCACGCACGATCAATTGTCCTAAAAGAGGCGATGAGCTAAGTGGCTCACGCGTCGCTAAATGGCGGATGGCTTGCTGCATCATTTGCTCAAGGGGCATCTTCACACTGGTTAATGCCGGTGTATAAAACTGTCCCATGACAGTATTATCAAAGCTAGCGATGGACAGCTCATCAGGCAATCTGATCCCAATTTGTTGAAATGCCTTCATTGCTCCGATCGCCATATCGTCATTACCGGCAATTAAGGCTGTAAATTCTCCTCGATGCGCTAACAATTGTTGTGCCGCTTGATAACCGCTTTCAGGCGACCAATCCCCCTGTGCAACCCAATTGGGATTGACCTCAAGCTGGTGTGCTTTCAAGACTGCTTTAAATGCTGCAAAACGTTGTAAACTGCTGGGCGAATCAGGATGACCTTGTATAAAAGCGATGCGCTGGTGGCCTTGACTGAGTATATATTCGCTCAGCTTTTCGCTGCATCCGTAATGATCCATGGTAATACAGGTTTGACCGACTATATCTCGATTGATAACAATGATTGGGGTTTGGCTGCTTTGTTTTACTTCAGATAACTGCTTTGCGGTTAAAAACTGTGGGTAGACAATGACGCCAGCACATTTCATGTCGAGCAAAAAATGGATGGCATTGAGCTCATCTTGAGCGCTATGTTTCCCATCGGCTAACACCAACTGATGGTGATGCTGTTCACTAAAACTGGCACCGTTATAGACTAAGGTTGAAAAGTAGGGGCCATTGTAGAGCGAGTTGGTCATGACAAAGCCAATTAAGTTGGTTTGACGGGTGGCGAGTTGGCGCGCTAATAAATTAGGCCGATACCCCGTCTCTTCAATGGCGCGAAAGACCGCGGCAGTGACATCTTTACTCACAATATTTTTGCTATTTAGCACGCGTGAGACCGTCGATTTTGAGACGCCAGCTCGTTTGGCAACATCCAACATTGTAACCATCAGTGATCCATCTTCGTTAAAACCATCGATAAGTGAGTCAGCCCGTAGGCTGACCTATTGTTTGGTTATGTTAGAGGGTCTGACCGTTGGAGGCAATCACCTGTTGATACCATCGAAATGACTTCTTCGTTTTGCGCTTAAGCGTGCCGGTACCATCATCATGTTTATCAACATAGATAAACCCATAGCGTTTTTTCATTTCACCGGTGGTAAATGACACCAAATCGATACATCCCCATGGGGTATATCCCATCAAATCGACGCCATCTATGCTCACTGCCTTTTTGAGTTGTTCGATGTGGGCACGTAGATAATCAATTCGATAATCGTCATTGATTTCTCCGTTAGCATCCGGGGTATCACTTGCTCCTAAGCCATTTTCGACAATAAATAGTGGCACTTCATAGCGCTCATAGAGTGCGGCTAGGGAGTAACGTAGGCCAACTGGGTCAATCTGCCATCCCCAATCGCTGGCACTGAGATAGGGGTTTTTGACCGAAGCACTACTGCTGCCATCTAAGCTATTACTAATGGATGTCTGCACATCGGCTTTGATGGTATTAGACATGTAGTAACTGAGTCCCATATAGTCCGCTTTGCCTTTTGCGAGTATCGCTTCATCATCTTCGCTTATCACGATGTGATATCCCTTACGTTGCCACTCGCATTTGGCATAGCTTGGGTAATGACCTTTGATCATCACATCAGAGAAGTAATAGCGATCATGCATGTGTTGATGGGCTAACATGACATCATCTGGATTAGAGGAATAAGGGTAGTAGGGCACCATGGCGCACATGCAGCCAATTTTTAGCTCGGGGTTGAGTTGATGCGCCCAGTCAACCACGATGGCGCTGGCGACAAATTGGTGGTGAGCGGCTTGATACATCGCCTCTTCGGGTTTGCTCTTTTGTTTGAATAGAACCCCTGAGTTCACCCAACCAAAGAGCTCATTTTCGATATTCTTTTGGTTGTTGATCTCATTGAAGGTCATCCAATATGTAACTTTGTGTTGGTAGCGCTCAATGACCGTTTTTGAAAAGTTCACAAAGCAGTCCAATACCTTGCGGCTCATCCAGCCATCGTATTTTTGCGCAAGGTGGAGCGGCATCTCAAAATGACTTAAAGTGATAACGGGTTTTATTCCATACTTAAGAAGTTCATCAAATAGATCATCATAGAATTTTAAACCAGCTTCATTGGGGGTTGTTTCGTCGCCAAGTGGGAAGATCCGACTCCACGCAATACTGGTTCGAAAACACTTAAAGCCCATTTCGGCGAATAGCTGAATATCCTCTCGATAGTGATGGTAAAAGTCGACTGCTTCATGGTTTGGGTAAAATGCATGAGTGTCAATTTTTTGATCAATGTGTCGAGCTGTGTTAACGTTTCCACCGGTGACAACATCAATAATACTAGGGCCTTTCCCATCTTGATCCCAGCCGCCTTCAAGTTGATGTGCTGCGACTGCGCCGCCCCATAAAAAATCATCTGGTAATTGTTGACTCATATAAGCTCCTACGATTGAGATAGTTGAACTTGAGATAGCTCAACTTGAGAGATATGTGTTTGAGAAATGTGCTTTTCAGATAACTGCATGAGCGGCTGTGCAAATGTCGCAGTCTCTGTTGTGAGTTGATCAAGTTGATAGTCATCACTATTAAGAATGATAAAAGGCGTGGTCAAATCATAACCACTGTTGGCTATCACGGACAGGTCAAATTCGATCAATAGATCGCCTGCTTTTACGCTATCACCCACGGCGACCCGCGTATTAAAGTGCTGCCCGTTTAGCTTTACTGTGTCTAATCCAACATGAATGAGAAGTTCGGCGCCGTTATCACAGATTAAGCCAACGGCGTGCTGTGAGTCGATTACCGACATCACGATGGCATCGCAAGGGGCGATAATCTGCCCTTCAGATGGATAAATGGCTATCCCGTCGCCGAGCATTTTTTGCGAAAAGCCATCATCATTGACTTGAGTTAGTGCGATCAACTGACCTTGCGCTGGGCTAAGTAGTGTGAATGGCTGTGATGCGTCCGCTGAAGTGGCAATTGCCGCAGGTTTAGGTGATGTTGATAATGGGGCACTAGCTGACTTATCGCTTTCATTTGCCGATTTGGGATCATCAAACCCCACGCTATAAATCAGTATAAAGGTAGTGACTATCGCGCAAGCGGCGCCTGCGAGCTCACCAATAAATGACATTGGATTGGTGCTGCTGATCGCATTGACCATCGTCAAAATACCGGGCAGACCAGCAAATACATAGTAATAACTACCAAATAAACTGGTGACAATAGCTCCTAGCGCACCGCCAATACACCCACAGATAAATGGTTTTTTAAGACGCAGTGTCACCCCATAAATAGCCGGTTCTGTGATACCAAAAATCCCCGTAACCCCTGCTGAGAGTGCCGTGGCTCGGAACAATTTGTTGCGAGTACGCATTGCGCAAGCAAAGGCTGCTGCCATTTGCGCAATCACGGCAATGGTTTGATAGGCTTGAAATGAATCGTGTCCATAAACGGCGTAGTTGGCAAAAACGACAGGGGTTATCCCCCAATGGATCCCAAAGATAACAATCACTTGCCAGAAACCGCCAATGATGGCTGCTGCTAATGGCGGGAAAGCATCGTAGAGCCAGTTATAACCGTGGGCTATCCACATTGCCGCATCGGTCGTGATAGGGCCTATTAAAACTAAAGTGAGCGGCACCATGATGACCATGCATAGCAGCGGCGAAAATAAGGTGCTGATAATATTTGGGAGCACTCTTTCAAGGTAATGTTGTAGATAGGAAAGTAACCAAACTAAGAAGATGGGCGGTAGAACCGATGCGGTATACACCGTTTTCGCTAGCGGAAAAAATAGAAATGTCATCGGGTGGCCTTGGGCGATTTGTGCGGCCATTTTCCCCCATTCTGGATTAATCAGAGCCGCGCAACACAGAACCGCAATATAGGGGTTACATTTAAAATGTTTAGATGCTGTCACCGCGATAAATATGGGTAAGAAGGTGAAGGGTGTCCATGACATAAAGTTGAGTATTGAGTAAGTGCTCGTGTGCTCAAAACTAGGGGCGGCTAGTTTGGCGAGGATCAATAACCCTTGCAGGATCCCAGCGGAGGCTAAGACATAAATAATGGGAGCAAAAATGGCTGACATGGTGGCAATCATCGCGTTTATCACGCTTTGCTTGGAGCCGGTATCATTGAGTTTATTCTGGTCAACCAGTTGACTCATTTCTTGATAAAGATCACTGACATGAGTGCCTACCACCACTTGGAACTGACCCCCACTGATGATGACTGTAATCACCCCCGGCATTGACTTAATCCGTTCAGCGGCATGCTCCGGTATGCTTTTAATAATTAAACGAAGTCGAGTCGCACAGCGGGAGAATGACGACAAATTCTCCTCGCCACCGATCTCTTCGAGGATATCGCGCGCCAGTTGAGCATAATTTCTTACTGCTGTAGCCATAGGACCCCTTCCTTGTTTATAAATATATCTGCAACCGGTTTCAGAGTAAAATAATAGAGTCGCTTTGCAACCGGTTGCAGAATAAGGTGTGGCCTATATCAATTTTTTAATGAGATGGTGGTTTGAACTGTGAGTTGTTTCGAATTTTTAAAATAGGGAGGAGCGTAATCCTTGATATTTATGCCACTAATTGATTTTATGATCTAGAGGCCCTAAACATAGTTGCTCATGCTAAGTTTTATCTCAATTAAGTCATCACTACGTTGGTTGTCATCATGGGTGACTGAACGGTGTTATGGGGTGCCGACCTACAGTGATTTTTCTAGATAGCGCGTGTCGGTGAGCGACCGCCTTGTTCTTGAAAAGAGCATCGGTTTGATGATATCCACTCATCTCGCTTTGTTTCAAGGGCGTCAGCACCGATAAGCGCCACAGAGCACTAATGCGATCGAATATTCGATGACTAGGCCAACGTCGCGCCATGATCGATGTCGATGGTATGATCGCGGTTGTTGTTGAATTAACACGCTAATAACTCTGATAAACTCGACTCATCATCAGCGACTTTATCATTTTATGCGATTGTTGGCCTAGCGCACTCTGGCAAGGTTCAATGGCTCTATACCTGCGTTCTATCTGGTCTCGTCATTGTTGGTTTTACGATGTATTGATCTTACGCTTTTGATCCGGATCAGTGAAAGCGCAAACTCTTGATGGCAATAGACGACATCGCGCAACTTCTATGTCATGTTGATAAAAAGTAACGCTATGGCTGATGATTCGTTACATTCTAGCCGAAGACCACACAAATGTTGAATCGAATAGAATGTTTGTCCCAACTGGGCTACATGGCTCGGCGCCTCTGAGCGTCTTAACGAACCACTTAAATCCATCGCAATGAGTATATTCAACTAAATAGAAGAGTTGTGATGAATCATTTTATTTTTACTAATACTCAACAATGCATCGGCTGTCATGCGTGCGAGATAGCTTGCGTTATGGCGCATAACGATGATCAGCATGTCGTATCTGAAGCATTGTTTCACCCCCGCATTCGAGTGGTTAAAATCGGTGAACATCACAATGTGGTGACTTGTCACCACTGTGAACAAGCGCCTTGTGTAGACAGTTGCCCGATGGGTGCCATAACCTCGCAAGGGGGGAGTGTCCACGTGGAGCAAAGTCTATGTATTGGTTGTAAAAGTTGCGAAGTGAGTTGTCCGTTTGGCGCATTTGAAGTGGTGCTGCAATCTGTTGATGATGGAATAAACGCCCAAGCGATAAAGTGTGATTTGTGTGAAGGCCGTGACGCTGGTCCGGCTTGCGTGGAGCAATGCCCCAGCGGCGCTTTGCAATTAGTTGATGCGACGCAATTAGCGGTGATGAACAATACGCGGCGCCAATTGGCGGCGATTAAGAGTGCCCAACCTTGGCATCGCGATCAATATGATAATGCGTTGGATGAGAGTATCGAACCCGAGTCTGCGAAAAGTAAACTCGCGCAGATAGCGACCACTGCGCCTCGTCAAGATCCCATCAAAATACCGTTAGCTATTCGTCGAACTCAGTTTACAGAGCTTTATCAAACCTTTTCGACAGAGCAAGCACAACAACAAAGTGAACGGTGCCTTAAATGTGGCGATCACAGTATCTGTGAGTGGCAATGTCCGCTGCATAACCATATTCCTCAATGGATTGAACTGATTAAAGCTGGACGGGTGATGGAGGCGGTTGAACTGTCGCATCAGACTAACTGTATGCCTGAAATCACCGGACGCATCTGCCCGCAAGATCGCCTCTGTGAAAACCAATGTACATTAAAAGATAGTACTGGTGCGGTGACGATTGGCAATATCGAGCGTTATATCGCTGAGCAAGCGTTTGCTAGCGGCTGGCAGCCCGATCTCTCGTCGGTGGTGCCGACCGGATACAAAGTTGCCATTGTTGGGGCCGGTCCCGCAGGGCTTGCCTGCGCTGACCAATTAGTGAGGCATGGTGTTAAGGTTTGCGTGTTTGATCGCCACCCTGAGATAGGTGGGCTGCTAACCTTTGGTATTCCGGCGTTTAAATTGGATAAATCACTGCTGGCTCGGCGCCGTGATATTTTTGCTCAGATGGGGATCGAATTTCAGCTCAATTGTGAAGTCGGCCAAGATATTGCGGTTTCTCAATTGCTCGAAGAGTATGACGCGATGTTTGTTGGGGTGGGAACTTACCAGCCGATGCAAGTGAAGTTGCCTCATAACGATGCGCCTGGTGTGTTTGATGCGTTGCCTTATTTAATTGCGAACACCCGTTTTTTAATGCGTTTAGATGAGCTGCCTGAGCAACCTTATATTGATTTGGTCCATCAGCAAGTGGTGGTGTTAGGCGGCGGCGACACGGCAATGGATTGTGTGCGTACTGCGCTGCGACAAGACGCTAAGCACGTTACATGCGCGTATCGACGTGATGAAGCGAATATGCCAGGCTCGAAAAAAGAGGTGCAAAACGCTAAGGAAGAGGGCGTTGAATTTGAATTTAATGTGCAACCCATTAGTATTGAGCTCAACCAAGACGGCTCTGTCAGTGGTATTCAAATGTTGCGCACCCAGCTTGGTGAGCCGGGGGATGATGGCCGACGTCGACCAGAGCCTATCGCGGGCTCAGAATTTGTGATGCCCGCCGATGCCGTGATTATCGCCTTTGGCTTTTTGCCTCACGATCTTACATGGTTAGCTGAACGGCATATTGATATAAACACCCAAGGGCGCATTGTCGCTAGTGTGCAAAGCCATTATCCCTATCAGACCAGCAATCCAAAGATTTTTGCTGGGGGGGATGCGGTGCGCGGCGCTGATTTAGTGGTCACTGCTATGGCTGAAGGTCGACATGCGGCGGCAGGGCTCTTAAGTTATCTAACTCAAAGCCATCACACTGAGTAAACAAGTCAATATGGAAGCAATAGCAAACGATCTAGGTGGAAGTTTGTATTTACCGATGGATTTAAACAGAGATGAATAGAGCTATTTTATACAAGTTCCGTTTGGGACGGAACTTGTACATTAACGCACAGATGATTAGATTGTGACGTTAAAGGCAGGAGCCTTTCTAAAATTTATTTAGAAACTTTAGGGCTGGCTTTTTTAGTATTTTGTTTAGCTGGCGCTGGAGCTGCTTTTTTAGTTTCTTTATTTTTAGCCATGATATGTTACCTCATCATTGATAACTAACAGTTAACCCTTTGATTTATATTTGAATATATATTTCAAACACGAGATTTATATTAGTCCTATTTAGCACAAAGTGAATAGTGTATCGATAGTATATTTTGTACTAATAGCATCCGCTCTTAGTTAATTTAGTAATTTACTGGCTTTCTAATAGGGCAGAGCAAATGCTTAAATATTTTTTAATCAATCCATATTCATTAAATAAACAATGATTGGCGTAAACCTAATCACCTTTGGATGATCTGAAGCGATTTTCTTAGTAAACCAAAGGCTGCGTTCAAAAAGTGAACATAGGTGTGGTCACTCTATCTATTAGGGAACGATGTGAGCGCATTGAGTTGACTGGCTCGCCCTTCATGCGTTTTCTCTGCTTCAGCACCTCATATCAGGCGATCTATTTATGGCAAGATAAACAGCCGGATCACTATTAAAGCGAGAAAGGCCGTGGGTAAGGTTAAAAACGTCAATCCCGCAACATCATTGACAGGGCCTTTGTAGCGGGTGGCAAAAATATAGTTTAAAACAGCGACAGGCATACAAAAGGCGATCATTAAATTTGCGCTATGAAGCGGTGATAGATGTAATAATAGCGCTGCGCCCCACGCCATCGATAAGCCAATCGCGGGGCGATACAGCGCTAAAAATGATAGACGCACCCAATTGGCTTCATGTACCTTCATATGTGCCAAAGAGCGGCCTAACATCAATAACATAATGGGCACGGCAATGCTGCCTAGCATGGTAAAGACCTGCAACAGAAAATGAGGGACAGGGATCTTAAGCCCTAAAATCACCGCGCCGATGATCAGCGAGATAATGGGTGGGTTGGCGAGTAACCGACGTGGGGAATAACTGCCTGACATCAATCCAATACCTAACGTAAAGTGGCTGATTTCAATCACTGATGAGATGATCACCGCGCCTGCCAACCCTTGATTACCAAGCAGTGCATAAGCGATAGGTATTCCTAAATTGCCAGTATTAGGGTTGACTAGGACCGGCAGATAGAAGCGCGCTTTTAATCCCATCAACTTAAGAACAATCAAAGAGACAATCACCATTGCCAATAGTGCTAGAGCACTGGCGAGCACCAATTTACCCATCCCAAAAAAGTCAATGTGGTTGCCGAGCATCGAGTGTAATAACAGACACGGCATGCCGACATTTACCACTAACTGTGGCAGGTTTGGATCGTCTAAATAGCTGGTGTTGCGACTGAGTATAGCGCCAAGCCCTGCGATGATTAATACCGGCACAATGGCTGCGAGAAAGGCAATAAACATGGAACTCCTTAGGATGAGCATCTTGGTGACGAATCGGAACGCGTGAGGCGGTGTTCATTCATCTTAACGCTAACCGCTTGAATAATATATCAGAGCGATGCGCTAAAAGCGTGTTTGAAATAACCGTAAAATGAAGAAGATGAATGATGCTGGTCAGTGATGAGAAGAGGGCTTTAAGCCAGATAATCTTTTTCTGTTTGCATCCACAAATTAATCGAGTCTTGGTAACGCGATACATAGATATAATAGAGAAAGTCAATGGCCATCAGCAAAGGCAGCTGCGGTGTAATCATGCCGGTTGCCTCTTCTCCATTGAGCGATGCGGTGATAAGTGCGTGATTTGCCAGGGCCAACAGGGGAGATTTTTTATTTGCGCTGATACACGCAATGGTGACGTGGCGCTCTTGCAATGTGGCTAAGTAGTGTGTCAAACGCTCGCTGCGACCATTGAGTGACAATACAATGAGTAAATCATCGGCTTTAAGCAGCGGACTGTACATTTTCATTGAGTCGATATCGGTAATGATCTCAACAAATTTACCTAATCGGCGAAAACGTAGCTTGAGATCTTCAGCGGCAAACGTGCTAAACCCTGCGCCAAACACATGAAACCCTGTTCGCTGCGCAATACCCTGAGCTAGAGCTTCGGTTACTGTGACATCTAACTGCTCATGGATGTTTTGTAATAGATTGACATATTCATAATGCAGTGCGTCATGTTGATTGGCGGAATTGTCGTGTTGATTGCCATTAAGTTGCTGTTGATAGCGATAATAGAACTCCTTAAACGATGAAAATCCAAGTTTCTTAATAAAACGGGTTAAACTGGAGATGGATACGCCAATGTGCAGCGCTAATGGCTCAATTTTTTCTGGGCTGGAGTGCGAGAGCAGATAATCGGCGATTTGATGATCGGTTCGCGTGAATTTGACCCGCGCATAACGGATGATCATCGTCAGATCGTTATTCATAGCCATATGACTCATTCTCCTCAATTTGCATCCATATCCCAATGTCATGATTCCCTTGCCGCCGTTGACACCGTGCGAAGGGGCCAATTAGGCGCTATATACCTTAAAGGTTTTTATCTGCTTCGGTGCAAATAGACCCAGATGCAGCATCGCTTGGTGAATCGGAATTGGTTGGGGTTGCTGCTCATTTAAGTTCACTAAGGCTGCTGTATTGATGTGCTCTGGCAATTGTACAAAGCCTGCGTCAGTAATTGCGTAGCTAGCAGGATTATAGATTCGAATAATCCATCCCTCATCCGCTTGGGCCTGTTTTATCGCGCTGCAGACTAATTGAGGCGCATTAATCGTGAGTAAACTAAAACGCGATGCTAACGCATTCGGTAGCGGATTGACACCAAAGTACTTCATAGTATTGGTAAATCGGTTTAATTGTTGCTGCTGATAGCTGATGATCGGCACTGCTAAACGCTGCCAATTTTGCATCAGCAGTGCGCCTTGATAATTCGGATGTAAGTCGAGTCCTATTTTGAAGGTTAATGGTTGCAGTAACTGGCTATCCGGCGTCGGAATATATTTAAACTGCTGCCCAGAGGCGACGCCAGGGCGGCGTTGAAGATCCGGTTTGCCAAGCCAACCTATGGACCGAAATAGCGTTAATGCCAATGCAGTGGTTGGTGTTGTTGCCTCTGTGGTCAGAAAATCGGTGTAAACTTGATACTCTTTGATCCCACATGCATAGAGCGTGAGTGATTTGGAGTGATCTACGAATGAAACATGGTGGATCAATGGATAAATAGCCGAGGGTTCCTCTTTCCAGCCTTGTTTTTGCCAGTTATCCATCAACGGATGGTGATTCGCACGTTGAACACAGCCAAACGGTGTATCTGCAATGGAATCTGTAGTCTGAATATCACTGTGAACCAACAGTTGCATGCGATGATCACAGGCTTTATTGTCAACCATTAAATCAATTTCCAATGGCCCATCATTGCGTAGGATCAAGCTTAAGCGATAGGTTTGTTTAACCGAGCACTGATGCAATGCGCGTTCTGCTAAATTAGCTGGTAGTAGCCAGTGACCTTCTAATATTAATCGCTGGCTGGTGGCACTGGTTTGCTGCAGACTTTGAGCATTGGTAAAGTTCAGTGATAGCTGCCAGTCTTGCTGCGGCGGAGAATAATCATAGTTGTCACCATCATCGCCCATATCATAAATGGTTAAGAAATCTTGCCAATGGCTCTGGGTCAGGGTATCGGTTAAATGCAATTGCCCGTAGCGCAGTTCTATGTGTAATCGCTGATTTTGGATACTGGCATTTGCCAATGAGTAACTTTGAATCAAATGAGTTGGCGCCTTACATTCTTGGATGCTGTAACAGCAAAATCCTAATGCAGGCAACTCGGCGAAAAACTCAATTTGCTGTTGGTAATAATAAAGCGCGGGGTCGTGATCTTTGGGATCGCGCTTTATACTGCCGCGATAGCAACGAGTCGAGCTTAATAGTGTGTATGTAACTGGCTTCCCATCTGGATCGATCAACTGAAATTCAGGTTGTTCGGTAGCCAGCTCGACGACGGTCACTTCATGGCGAGCGACGGGTAAAGTATTTAGCAACATTAACGGTATGTGCTGGGTGTTTGCGGAGATATATGATTCGGCGAGTTTGTGGACTAAGAAGTCGATATTGGCCGTTGTCATCTGTGCGGTGGTGGTGAGGCGTTGTAAAATTTGCTGATTGGTGCGATCGCTATTGCAGCCTCCGGCACTATCGTGAGCGTGATTACGTAGCAGCTGTTTCCACAGCGCTGTTATCACGCCTTGTTTATAGGGAATACCTAACTGACTTGCCATAAGCATTAATGGTTCGAGCACCAAACTCATATGCGTTTCTATCTTATCGTTGAGCTGTTTATGATCATAACGGGTAGAATAGATGGAACGATGTATCTTGGAAAACTGCCCATCAATCATCTCGCCTTCGATGGTCGCAAGTTGATGTTCTTCGGTGTTGATGCCATCAAAAAGAGCTTCGTAACTGCTTTGAATAAATTGATGCTGGCTCTGACGATTATAGGTGTTGATACGCTCGGTCAAGCAGGTATCTACCTTAATTTGATCGGCACCATAAGGCATGGGTAGATGATGGCTATTGGTATCTTGAGCAATCATCGTCACAATGTCATCAGGGTGTTGCGAGCGAATTTGCTCTTCAGCTAAGTAATAGCCATTGCGCAGTTGATAACACTGTACTTGGCTGCCATCTTCACTGCGCCAGTTGAACTCGCGTGTTGGGCAGGTTGATGAGGCTAAACCCCGCCAAAACACACTGCGTTTAATGTCAAAACCCGCATATATTTTAGGCATATCGATGCTTTGGCCAAAAGCATCTGGAACATAGCCCATCATCCAACAGCCACCTAAGTGGCGTGCGCTTTCAATGCCGAGCTGCAAGTTACGCACGATTGACTCACCGCTAATGATTAACTGATCGGTTTGAGTATACCAAGGGCCAATCTTGAGCTTATTTTGGCAAACCCATTGACTCAGCTTTGCTTTATTACGGGGGACTAGGGCTAAGTAATCCTCAACAATGCTGAGCTGCCCATCAAGAATGTAGTGCGTGAGCTGGCCTGACTCGAATGCATCAAAGAGATCGTCTAAATGATAAACCAGCTGCACGGTTGACTCTGAATGGGTGAAATACCACTCATAATCCCAATGGGTATGAGCAATAACGTGAATGACTTTACTCATCGTGTTCCCTCAATGGCACGCAGAATCGCTTGGTCAATCTCATTAGGTTGCTCACTGGTGAGAATGCGGCGAAAGTCATCGCGCATATTAGCCCGTGAAATCGAGATTAACGGCAACATGGCGGCTTGGTCATTCGTGGCTGGAATAAGCAGCGCAACTGCGACTTTTACGGGTTTTTCATCCATCGTTTCCCACGCGATATGATGACTGAATTGGCAGACCCAAATCCCCGCATGCAGGACCTGTTTACTTTTTGCGTGGGGGGTCGCAATGGCATCTTTAAAACCGGTTGAAGATTGTGCCTCGCGAGCGAGCAGATCGTTTAAAAATACGGTATCGGAGCGTACATAACCGGCCTGCATAACGTTGCGGGCAATAAACGCTAGCGCTTGGCGTTTATCTGTTGAATCGTTGTCATAAATGATATGTGATATGTCAAATAAAGGTCGTGACAGATGAGGTGTACTTTTAAATAAACGATTAAACATGAGGTGCCTCCGTTGTGACAGGTTGTTGACGCCATAAACCGATAATGAGGGCTGTGACGAGAATTCCCGCACCTGTACATAATAGCCATGAGATAATTGGCCAAGGCTGTTGGACATAACCAATAATGGTACCAAGCGGCGAGCCGAGCCCCCCAAAGTTTTTAATCCCCCATAGGCCAACTAAGCCACCGGCTAAGGCTGAGCCGCAGACACTGGCAACGATAAGTTGCAGTGGATTTGCCGCAGCAAAAGGAATCGCTCCTTCAGAAACACCAACCAAGCCCATTGCACAAGCGGCGTTGGCGGCATTATGTTCATCAGTGGTAAATTTATGTTTAAATAAGCGTGAAGCAACAAATACCCCTAATGGTGCAATTGAAATAGCGGCTTGCACAGCGGTAAATGGGAGTAAATTTGCACCTTGAACACCATATTGGCCTAGGGTATCGATATAAATCGCGGTGCTAAATAGATAAGCTGTTTTGTTAATCGGCCCGCCAAAGTCAAAGCCAATCATGCCGCCAATCACCGCGCCAATTAAGAAGCTAGAACCTTTGTGCTGAGTGACTAAGACATTTAAGCCGTGATACATTGCATCCATTGCCAGCGAAATTGGTTTGCCGATGCCATATAAGACAAAAATAAAAATAAAGAACGTCGAGATGACGGGAATAATTAAGATAGGCAGTGATGGCTGAATAAACTTAGGCCATGGTAATTTTTTTAAATACAATACAAAGTAACCAACAATAAAGGCGATCAAAAGTGCGGCTAAAAAACTACCCCCAGTTTTAGTGCCTAAAAAGCTCGGATCATTGGCTAAATAAGCTCCGATCATCGCTGGCGCAATAGCGGGGCGATCGGCGATAGAGCAGGCGACAAATCCAGCAAATAGCGGGATCATTAAAGTAAAGCCGACCTTGCCTACCTGGAATAGATGCGACATGAAATAACCCATAGCAGTGCTATTATCAAAGCCCCATTTCACTAAGTGGCCTTGGGCATCGCTGTGAAATGCAAAAATATTTGCCAATGCCAACAGTAAACCACATGTGGCCATGGGGATCATATACCCCACGCCGTTCATGGTGTGTCGAAAGAAGCTATTATGACTCGCTGTACCTAATGTGACTGAGCCGACCGTCGTCCCTTTGCCTTGCACTATTTCATCGGGCAGTAACTGCGCATTCACCGTTGCTTGCTCAATCACGTTTGCGGCGTTGCTGATGACTGCATTGGTACTGACTTGGTAGATCCGTTTACCGACGAAGCGGTGCGTATCGACATACACATCGGTGGCGATAATAACCAGCTCTGCTTGAGCTATTTCATCAGCTGTTAACGGAGTTTGCACACCAATATTACCTTGTGTTTCAACTCGAATATTATGTTGGCTGGCTTTGCCCGCCGCCAATAGAGCCTCTTCTGCCATAAAGGTATGAGATATACCAGCAGCGCAGGAAGTAATAGCGACAATCTTCATATTTGACGTCTCTTCATAGCCAAGGAGGTATATAACATATGCATTTTTATCTAATTGGTAAAAACATTCATTTTTGAAGTGCGATATAGCGCATATTAATTGATATTTTGAACTTTATTTTCAATAAATCATCTATTTCTTGGTTTTTTTGTCATGGGATAAGGCAGCACTGCGTGCTAGTGCGTTAGATTATTCATGTGTCAACAAATCTAAAATATACTATTTAGTAAAAAACTTAGTACTTATAAATGATTGTCAAGTAGATGGGGAAACGGTACTGTTTAGGATCATAGCTATTGTTTTTTACTGAGTAAAAATAGGAAGATATTCAATCAGTAAAATGTTGTGGTTTAAGTCTTCTTCGACTTACCTAAACAGCTAAAACTTGCGATCAACATGACGGATTTGAATGTTGAACTGCACTTTCTTGTGCTTGTGCTTCAATCGCAAATTCGCAAAGTGATATATGGGGGTAGTTTTTCTTATTCCGACGATCTCTTGGGAAATTTTTTGGAACAAGGAAAATAGTTTATTTTCGATGAAAAAAAAACTTCAAGATATTCCAAAGAAGTCGATGATAGTGGACTCAGACCTGCAGCGACTTATCACTTTAGAGCGGGAAAACGATCGACTAGCGGATGAAAATGAACGCTTAAAGCGTGAAAAATCACGTTTAGAAGAAAAACTCAAAGCGGCGCTCGATGGCACCGGGATTTGCTTGTGGGAGCAACATATACCAACGGGTAAACTCACTATTTTCAATATGGAATGGGGCAAAATGCTCGGCTTTAGCGCCTCTGAGTTAGACGCGACGGTCGATATTTGGAAAAGTAAACTACATCCAGATGATTATCTCGATGTAGTTGCGAATCTTCAGGCTCATTTAAATGGTCAAAGTGAGTCTTACCAAGTTGTTCACCGCATGCTGCACAAAAATGGGAGTCATAGCTGGGTCTCTGATCGTGGACGCATTGTTGAATATGACGACCAAGGATGTCCACTGCGAATGATGGGCACACACATTGATATCACTCAAGAGAAGCGTTATGAATTAGAGCTTGCGAAACGTGCTCATTCTGATCCGCTTACCAATTTGCTTAATCGTAACGCGTTTAAGCAAATCTTTGCTAACTTAGCCACGCAAATGAAAAATCACGACGGTGCACTGGTTTTTATTGATCTCGATAATTTCAAATGTGTTAATGATCGTTTAGGACATAAAGCGGGGGATAGCGTGTTATTGGAGGTGGCCAACTGGTTGCAAAGTGATGCTCCGCCCAAGGCTAAGATTGCGCGTCTAGGGGGGGATGAATTTATGTTTCTGTGCATTGATGTGTGCCAAGCCGATTTAATCCGCTCGGTAGAATGTTTATTATCCCGCGTACAGCTGCCTATTCGCTTAGAAAATGGTGAAGTTACAATTGGCTTAAGTATCGGCATCTGTCAGTTTGTTCTTGGTGATGCTAATTTTGACATGGCCTATGAAAAAGCCGATCACGCTATGTATCAAGTGAAACACCATGGCAAAAATAATTTTCATTTAGTGCGAATGTGATTGTTGTGTCAAGCAAGCTGGGTGCAGACGGGTTATTTCACAAATGATTGGGATAATGCTACTTCTCTTAAAATCCAATCAATAAACATACGACACGCCATTTGAGGGATATGGCGATGTAGTAAATAATAGCTATATCCAGTGTGTAATTTGAAAGCGAACGGCGCAACAAGATCCCCCTTGGTTAAAGCATCTGATACCAATGGCTGGCTAGCTAAGGCGATGCCATCGCCTCGCTCAGCAGCTTTTAGTGCAAGGTGTGAATGATTATAGTGAAGTCCTGCTTTGGATTGATGCGCATGTGAGTAACCGGGTTCAACCTCAGCGGCTAACCACCAGTCAGACCATGTTGTTCCCAGATTGTCATCATGAATGAGCGGATAAGACTGAAATAGATGCTCCGAATGTGTCCACTCGCTTGCCATTTTGGCACTTAACACAGGAAAGATAGTTTCTTCAAGAACCTTCGTCGCTATACATCCTTCCCAGTTACCACGGCCATATAAAATAGCGATATCTGCATTTGTGGTACGGAATCCTTCGGTATATTCACGCGTCATAATCTGCACAGAAATATATGGATGAGCATCTATAAATCGCGGGAGTCGTTCGACGAGCCATCGGTTAGCAAACGAATCAGTTGTTTGGAGTCGAATCACTTGGTGTTTCTCTATCTGCGCAAGCGCGTGGGTTGTGACTGTTTCAAGGCCAGATAAAAGTTTAGCGATATCCTGTAGATAGTGGTGACCGAGCGTTGTAAGGGTAACTGTGCGAGTATTTCGAATGAAAAGAGCAAAACCTAACCAGTCTTCGAGAGCCCGTATGCGATGACTCACCGCTGAAGGTGTGAGATTGAGTTCATCTGCAGCTGCTGTAAAACTAGTTTGTCTCGCGACGGCATCTGCTGCGATTAATCCCGTTAACGGGGGAAGTCTGCGTTTTGAATCTTTTATACTCATTTGTGAATTTACTTCATCACTTAGTGAATTATTATCGTTTGTAATTATTTCGTCATAGATAGATGATGTCAAATAAATCGTAACGATACCGTTCAAGTATAGAAAAACAGGTGCTAAATGAAGTTGATCTATTTAATTTGTGATGAAATAAGTTAATTTTAAATATATATGAAGTGTAGTGTTTTTATTCAAAATAAATGATGAAATCTGGTTTTTTCGATGAAAAACTATGTGGATTAAGTGTAAATCTAAGTCACTATTCTTAATCGCTCCATATCTTGCTAGGAGCCTTATACTGAAAAGCTTCCTCGTTATTGGGAGGCAATAACGTCACACAATAAGGCTAAGCCACATATGCCCTCAATCTCTCTATAGCAATGGGCATGAGTCCAGTGTTCTATATTTGGAATAGTTAGTTAGGTCGATGATATAAAATTCATAAATTTTATTAAATAAGTCAAAGTGAATTTTTCGTATTGTAATTAAAAATCAAAAGAGAATTGTTATGAATAATGATAGAAAAATGCTCTATCAAAATAAAATGGCAAATTACGCAATAGGGATTTCTGCTGCCTTGTTTGCAACGGGAGTATGGTCGCTTAATTTTATTATTCCTTTTGTAATTGGACGATATAGTATCTTTGATTTTGCGCTGTTTCGGTTTGTTATTTCAGGATGTGTTGGCGCCATCGTTCTTGTGCTGCGGCGAGATAGAATTTATAGGATGGGTATAAAAGATATGGCCGTGATCGCTTGGTTGTCCTTGACCGGGTATGTCGGTTTCTTTCTGTTAGTATCTAGTTCGGCAATGCTTGCTGGCCCCGTGATTGCGCCTGCCATTTTGAGTCTTGTACCTGTGGTTTTATCGATTAGTGGAAATCTATATCAAGGCTCAGTTGCTTGGCGTTCCTTTTTCATCCCACTGTTTTTCATTGCCACAGGGCTAATTGTGTTGAATGGCTATGATTATACGATGCATCGCGGTTATCAGTTATTACCGCCATATATGGGGATGCTGTGTGCAATGGGAGCGGTTATTCTCTGGACATGCTTTGGTTTATTCAATCAAAATGCGTTAGAAAATCGTCCCACAATGGATTCTTCAGTGTGGAGTGCAATGCTACTTGTTGCTAGTGCGGTTGAAATAGTGCTCTTTTTCCCGATAGGCTCCTCTATGGGTTTATTTGAAATTCCGACACTCGGGTTATCTTGGTCGTCAGCCCATTCACTGTGGTTATGGGGTGTATCCTTGGCGTTTTTGTCCTCGGTTGGTGGTGTTTGGGCTTGGACTATCGCATCGCGCCGCCTTCCGGTTGCTTTGTCTGCACAGCTAGTCGTTTTCGAAACTATCTTTGGTATTTGTTTTGGCCTCATCACGCAATCGCGTTTGCCAAGCTTTATTGATATAGGTGGTATAGTCCTACTGATTGTCGGTGTTGTCATGGCTACTCGTGTATTTTATATGTCCCATTCATATACTCAAATAAAACACGTTGAATGAATACCCATCATAGTGCAGGGTAAACATATACTTGGAATCATAATATAGCCCAAGAATTCTTGGGTTTGACAATTAGTCTTTCGCCTTTTTTCATTTTTTTTGTGGATTTAAGGCATCCTAAAGAACGGATTCACATATTTATGGCAAGCTCCCAGAGCAGGTTTCTATTGCCTCTGCACTGATTAAAATACTCAGCGAATCATTGCGTTACATACCCGATCAAGTAACTATGTTGGCCATTCCTTCAGTTTGTTCTCGCCCTATGGCTTAGATTCTTATTCCAGCCTCAGCTCTTTTTTATGCAAAGAGCTGAGATCACCAAACATCAGTTGTTTTGCAGCTTTTTTAAGGCCAATTGTATCGCTTGAGTACTGAATTCAGAAGTTTATTTGATTCTAGTTGTTTTCTTTGTGGTCATAGATTTTCTTTACTTGTGATTTTACGCACTCAACTCAGAGTCTGAAATGGTTGGTGTAGATCAATCGATAAAGCTGTATTTATTTGATACAAAAAGTTGAGATAATAGCCCTTGTTTTTCAAGGGGTAACAGGAAAATCTCAAATACGAAAGTATCATAATAAATGGCTATTGCTTCTGGATATAAATGAGCTAAAGTCATTGTTAAGTCTTTTCTATAGTAACAATAACGCGTAGGACTTTTAGGTATCAGAGCAAATTGACATGTAAATGACAACATATCATGACCCTGAAGATGCAGTGTCGATGATATAACTTGCTATTTTAAATGGGGAATCCTTAAATATTACAAATGGATGTTGATGATTTAAGTGATGTGCTGAATAAATGTAGTTTTTGTGGGCATAAGCATGGTATTGACGTGCTTGCTGAACCATGCAGTCGTATCGCTGTCGCGTAAATTCAATAGATAATGCTTAGGTTTTAAAGCGATAGAAGTTGCCAGATGCTTACGATGGTAAGCCATTATTGAAAACTGTATATACCAATTTTGGGAGATAAAAGTGCGTCATACCATCTTCATAGACTCAGGTAACAGAGCCTCTTGGAAGTCTTTTTTACTACTCGCGATTGCAGCTGTCATATTTAGTGGATTATTCAATCACACAATATGGACACCTGATGAGCCACGAGTTGTTGCAGTTATTAAAAATATGTATCTTTCTGGAAATTTCATCATACCGCAATTTGCAGGTATTCCATTTGTTGAAAAGCCACCTCTATTTTTTATTTATGTTGTTTCATTGATGCATCTTACTGGTTTGAATGCACTGATGGCTTCACGGTTAGGGTTAGGAATACTTTGTTTGGCATCATTGATTGTTTTTTCTCGCCTTGCTTGGTTACTGAAGGGGAAAGAGTTCGCATGGATCAGTGTGAGTATCTTAGCAACGTTTGAAGGTTTTTTGCTGAATTTTCATTGGGCACGAGTGGATGCCATTATGATATTCACATCAGTCGCTGCAATTTGGGCTTTTGCAGAAGCATACTTACGTTTTCAACTTCGTTATTTGCTATTAGCAGGCGCATTAACTGGGATGGCATTTTTAAGTAAAGGCCCTGTTGCCATTGCCATCTGTGTTGGACCCGCTTGGATTGCACTCTTTGCTCGTTATCTCTATTTAAGACGCCATGATACCGTGAGAGCCTCTTCATCATGGGTCAATGTGTTGTTGTTTCACATCATTGGGTTAGCCATCATGTGTTTAGTGATTGCGGCTTGGGTCTATCCCTTCTATAAGCAAGCATCTCCCGAACTTTGGCACTCTTGGTTTTGGGATAATCAAGTCGGTCGTTTGACAGGCACTGCACCCAAAACATTAGGACATAATAATCACGGTAAACCATTTTATTATGTCAGCGGAATGATTGAATATACCTTACCGTGGACTGCTTTTTTCTTCGTCGGCTTAGTCTCAATGGTTAAAAGAGTTGTGAGTCGGCATCCATCAAGCTGGTCAGATGGTTTCTTTCTTTGTTGGTTTTGTTTGGCCGTTTTTATTCTCTCTTACTCGGTAACAAAACGTACAATGTATCTTGCACCATTGACGCCTTTGTTTGCTCTTATGGCAGCGGATGCGATTTTAACGGTGAAAGGTCGTTGGTCGCTCTGGTATCGACGGTTTTGGTTAGGGATCATGATTGTGTTATTAGCAATATTTGCTGTAACGCCATTATGGGCTGGTTTTTTACCTAGTGGAAAAATTCCAAAAGCATTGATGACATGGCTCTCAACCTGGCAGATGAGCGCACTTTGGTGTGTGCTAGCCATTGTTTTGATCATAAAAATCGAAGTGACAAAATGGCCGAGTTGGACAAAATTAGCGTTAATGACATCACTGTTTTTTATTGCTGTTTTTCATCATATTTTTGTGGGGATTGATGTGGCTAAAAACATGAAACCTGATCTGAATGCTTTTGTCAGTCAGATCCCACAAGATAAGAGAGCTCGCATTGCGGGCGTCGATTTTAGCGAAACCATGTCATCGATATTTTATATTTATGATGATTGGGCTGTTCCTATGGTTGCAAAAGCCCGTGTACAGCAGATCATCGATGGTAAAGACAGTCAATATGACTACCTTCTGGTTGACATCGATAATGTTAAAAAGAATCCAATGACATATATTGGATTATCGGCCAAAACCCCATATCAGTTATTGCTAGTTGGACATCCCCGTTATGATAAAAAGCACGGTGCAGTATTGTGGTTAACAGGGATAAAGCCGGTGTCGCCTTCAAGCCAGCAACTCAAACAGAACTAAAACGAATACGCTGAGGCGATTAGGCACTTAGTATCCTACTACCTTAGTTTAGCTAAGGCCTATCGAAGTGCTCATCAGGAGACAATGTCATATTTCAGTTCTGGATTGACATTGTCTATTTCTTAGATATTCAAGGGTTCAATCACTTCCAGTTTACTCATACAGTGCCTAATTTGAGCGTTTCTGCTTGGAATTTGTCAGGGCCGCTGTGCCTCTTTTGCTAGTCTTGACGGAAGCTGCTCCCATTATTTCTGCGAGTCTATCTACTTTCAGATTTCCCATTCCAACTTCAATATCTCAACCTCGATGCAATGACTTCTTACACAAAATAGACAATGTCGATCCTAATTTTGTGACGCTGTTTATATTTTGCTCAATTTTTAATGGACACCCTTATTTTCCTCGGTTAAGTTGATTATGAATAAATAATAATAACTGAATATATATTCAAAGGGTCGAAATATGAACAGTAAACTACTTAAAATAGGTGTCCTAGGCTTCTCCATGTTGTTCTCTGGTTGGGCTGCCGCCGATAACGGTTTAATCGCCATTATTACTCCGTCCCACGATAATCCTTTTTTTAAGTCCGAGGCGGTAGCTGCTCAGACTAAAGCGAAAGAATTGGGATACAAGACACTGGTTGCGTCACATGATGATGACGCCAACAAGCAAAATCAGTTGGTCAATATTGCCATTGCTCGCAAAGCCAAAGCCATTATTCTTGATAATGCCGGCGCTAATGTGACCATCGGTGCTGTTGAAAAGGCTAAAAAAGCAGGTATTCCTACCTTTTTGATTGATAGAGAAATTAACAAGACGGGGATTGCTGCAGCACAAATTGTTTCGAATAACTATCAAGGTGCCCAGCTTGGTGGTGCAAAATTTGTTGAACTTATGGGAGGTAAAGGCAATTACGTTGAGTTGCTCGGCCGTGAATCAGACACTAACGCCCATGTTCGCTCGCAAGGCTATCATGATGTACTGGATGACTATGAAGGGCTGAAAATGGTCGCTCAGCAAACAGCTAACTGGAGCCAAACAGAGGCTTTTACTCGGATGGAGTCAATGTTACAAGCTCATCCTGACATTAAAGGGGTGATTGCAGGTAATGACACCATGGCACTTGGTGCTGAAGCGGCGCTAAAAGCTGCGAACCGTCACGATGTTGTTGTGGTTGGATTTGATGGCAGTAACTATACTCGTGACTCAATCTTAAACGACAGCAATATTAAGGCGACCGTTTTACAACCTGCTTGGTATCAAGCTCAATTGGCCGTAATCGAGGCGGATAAATACATTCGTACCGGCTCAACTGGCGTGGCGGAAAAACAATTGATCGATTGCATCTTGATCGACAAGAACAATGCGAGCCGATTAGATCAGTTTGCTTTGAAAAAATAGCTAACGCTTGGCAAAGAGTGCATAGCCACTCTTTGCCAACCTAATAATGATTACAGAGGGTACGGGTATGTTTTTAAAACATATATTGCGCATCTTGTTTTCGATATCGTTAGCTATAACAGTAACTGCATGTCATGTCGTGAAATTAGATGCTCAAGGGAATCCAATTTTACCAGTTGACCCTAAAGCACAGCTATCATTTGATAATATGTCACCTAGTGATATTACTAATAAAATATGGCCAAAATTATTTGCGGAGGCTCAAACTAAAGCGATTGATTTAAACACGGCCATGCAGCTTAATCACAGTGACACCTATCATGTATTTGTAAAATTTGACGGGAAAGTGACCGCATATCAGCCTACAGGGTTAAAACGTTTATTAACTGTTTCAACCAACGTGGGTGATATTCAACTTAATTTCGGTCCAATGATATTAAGTAATGCGATTCGTGATGCATCATCCATTATTTCATTTGATGATGTTAAAAACCAAGTTCAGTTTGCTCGATTATCAAAAGCGATCAATAAAAAAGCTATTCACAATATTACCATTCCTGAAACATCATGGGTTAATTCGCCCATCCATGTTGTTGCTGCAGTATCGATCAATAATCATAAAATACTTGCTGCAATCCCTCTAATTATCGATAGGAGACAATAATGGATTCGATTGATCATGACATTATTATGAGGGCAGAAAATGTATCTATGGTGTTTCCTGGAACCAAAGCACTCGACGACGTTTCTTATAATGTCTATAAAGGTGCGGTTAATGTCATTATTGGTGAAAATGGTGCTGGTAAATCGACATTAATGAATATTTTGTCGGGTACGCAACTCCCTACATCAGGAACAATTTATTTAAATGAACAGCCCATTGTTATTAAGAATATTCGAGATGCATCAAACCATGGCATCGGTATGGTTCACCAAGAGCTGACTTTATCTGAAAATTTGTCGGTGGCCGATAATATCTTCCTCGGTCGGGAACATCAGCAGGGGATTCGTCCCATCGATAACAAAAATCAATATCAAATTACGCAAAAGTTGATGGCTCGCCTCAAACAAGATGTTAGTCCTGATGAGTTAGTCGGAAACTTGAAGGTTGGTCAGAAGCAGCTTGTTGAAATTGCAAAGTCGCTGGCTTATGAGGTTGATATTTTAATTCTGGATGAGCCCACATCGGCCTTAAGTGCCAAAGAGATCGCCATCTTATTTGATGTGATCAGGGATTTGACTGCCGATGGAGTTTCTATCATTTACATCTCGCATCGACTGGAAGAGCTGATGACGATTGGTACTTACATTACGATTTTACGCGATGGTAAGTTCCAATGTGAGGCGCAAGTAAAAGATATCAGCGTGCCATGGATTGTTCGGCAGATGTTAGGTAGCGACCCGGTAAGTAATTTTTTGCCTGAGAGGCGATCGTATGGCGTTAAGATCTTTGAAGCTGAAAATATCACGCTTGCCAGTGAATCAGAACATAAGCTTGTAGATGATGCTAGCTTTTATGTTCGAAAAGGCGAGATCGTTGGTATCTATGGTTTGATGGGTGCGGGTAGAACAGAGTTATTTGAATGTATTCTAGGTAAGCAGGAATATTCGGGTAAGTTTTATCTTAATGGGAAAATCATTCAAAATAAAGTGCGAACATCGGATCGCATAAAAATGGGAATTGGATTAGTCCCTGAAGATCGAAAACAGTCAGGCATATTCTCAGTTAGCTCAGTATCTAATAATTTAACCATCGCAAGTTTATGGAAACGATTAAAGGGTGTGGTCATTTCTAATGACGAAGAGCAACAAGCGGTGAAACATATTATTGGCGATTTATCGATTAAAGTGTCATCACCTGATATTGAAATTAATGCACTCAGTGGTGGGAATCAACAAAAGGTTGTAATTGGTCGAGCCCTTTTGACAGAGCCAAAATTACTATTATTAGATGAGCCGACTAGAGGAATAGATGTTGGCGCTAAAGGGGATGTATTTGAAATGATGGTTAAATTGTCAAATCAAGGTATTGGAATATTATTTTCAACATCAGATCTTAAAGAAATCATGTCGGTGTCTGACCGTATTATCGTCATGTCAAATGGCAAGATGACAGCAGATATTGCTCGTGAAAAAACAACTGAGTCTGATTTAGTTTTAGCCAGTGCACAAGGGTTTTAATTATGAAAACAGATGCCATTAAAAATACATCACCTGCACGCATGAGATTTAATTCCAGTCATGTTGGTTTAATGTTGCTCAAAATGAGGACCTTCATTGCGTTATTTATTATTTTAGCTTTTTTCACCTCAACGGTGGATGGTTTCTTAGAAACCGGAAGCTTAATTATTATGGTTAAACATGTTGCCATTAATGCCTTTTTAGCTCTAGGAATGACGTTTGTCATTATTACCGCAGGAATTGACCTTTCAGTGGGGGCTATTCTCGGGTTCTGTGGCATGGTTGCAGGCTATTTAATTGATCACGGGATTGTACTCCCCTTGTTTGGCATTGCTATTTTTCCAAGCGTTTGGGTGATTGTTCCAAGTGTGATGATTATTGGCGGGTTAATTGGTGCGGCTAATGGCTTGATTATTGTCCGTTATAACGTCGCGCCTTTTATTTGTACGTTGGGCAGTATGTATGTGATCCGTGGGGCTGCCATGTTGCTCTCAAACGGCGAAACGTTTCCCGGTCTGCAGGGGGATCCTCTGCTAGGTAATACTGGGTTTGAGCAAATTGGTTCTGGTCATCTACTCGGGCTTCCTTATGCTATTTGGATGATGTTTGTGATGGCCGGTATTATCGCTTATATCGCCAAAAAGCTTCCCTTTGGTCGTCATGTCTATGCCATTGGCGACAATGAGCGAGCCGCCGAGTTATCGGGAGTGAAGGTCAATCATGTCAAAATCTGGGTGTATACCATTTCTGGGCTCTGTGCTGCGATCTCTGGCATTGTGGTGACCTCTCAATTAGTGGCTAGTAACCCTGCGACTGGCACATCGTTTGAAATGAACGCCATTGCAGCGGTTGTTCTCGGGGGAACATCTTTAGCCGGTGGCCGAGGCACCATCATGGGCACGTTAGTTGGCGCCTTTGTGATTGGTATTCTGGCTGATGGCTTGGTGATGCTCGGTGTCAGTGAGTTCTGGCAGATGGTGATCAAAGGTATTGTCATTATCATTGCTGTGATCATCGATCAGATGCAAAGCCGACTACAGTACAAAGCTGCCATTTCAGCGCAGCAATAATAAGTTGACCTAAAACGAAACAGCGATTTTTTGTCAACAACATGAATATATATTCATATATGAATATATCTGGAGGATGATATGAATGCCCATCAATTGTCGATTGAGCAGTTAAAAGAGAAGGCGAGGGAGATCCGAAAAGATATCGTGATCTTAAATTCACAAAGTCCAGCAGGTGGACACACCGGAGCAGACTTGTCGCAAGTCGAAATTGTTACAGCACTCTATTTTCGTATTCTCAATTGTGGACCGGATCGCATCACTGACCCGCAGCGGGATATCTATATTCAATCCAAAGGTCATGCCGCGGGTGGCTACTACTGCTGCTTGGCTGAGGCGGGCTACTTTCCCAAATCATTGCTGCCTACCTATCAGTGTGCGGACTCTAAACTGCCGGGCCATCCTGTTCGGCATAAAACCCCAGGTGTTGAGTTAAATACTGGGGCTCTGGGACATGGATTGCCGGTAGCCGTTGGGCTGGCCATCGCCGCCAAAAAAAGTGGGAGTGATCGAAAAATTTACGTGGTTACTGGTGATGGGGAACTCACTGAGGGGAGTAATTGGGAAGCCGCGTTGGTTGCCGCACATTATCATCTCGATAATCTTATTATTATAAATGACCAAAATAGGCTGCAATTGGCTGGCTACACCAAAGACATCATGAATACTGATCCACTCGATGAAAAGTGGCGGGCATTTGGGATGGAGGTGAGTGAATGCGAAGGCAATGACGTGAGCTCAGTGGTTAGCGTATTAGAAAGTTTAAAAGCTAATGGTAAGCCGCATGTTGTGATTGCTCATACTATCAAAGGCGCCGGGATTTCGTTTATTGCAGGGCGACCCGAATGGCACCACCGTGTTCCCAAAGGGGATGAAGTTGATCGTGCATTAGAGGAGCTAAGTCATGGATAACAGAGAACATTTGGCAGATGTGATGGTAGAGCGACTGATATCTGCTGTTAACCGCGGTGTCGATTTGGTTCCCGTGGTTGCAGATTCAACGTCGACGGCTAAAATTGCCCCGTTTGAAAAAGCCTTTCCCGGTCGAATGATCAATGTTGGGATTGCTGAACAGGCGATGGTTGGCACAGCAGCAGGGCTTGCACTGGGCGGAAAAGTGGCAGTGACCTGTAATGCCGCGCCCTTTTTGATTTCACGATCCAATGAACAGGTTAAAGTTGATATCTGTTACAACAGCACCAATGTGAAGTTGTTTGGTCTTAATGCCGGGGCAAGTTATGGCCCTTTAGCCAGTACCCACCACAGCATTGATGATATCAGTGTACTGCGTGGGTTTGGCAATATCGAAATCTATGCCCCCGCATCGCCAAACCAGTGTCGGCAGATCATCGATTATGCCATCGAAAAGGTCGGGCCTGTCTATATTCGTCTCGATGGCAAGGCACTTCCTGAGATCTATCCTGATGACTATATATTTGTTCCTGGGCAAATTGATCTGTTGCGCCAAGGCCACGATATTACGTTGGTTGCAATGGGCTCTACCGCGCATGAAGTGGTGAGTGCCGCTCAAAGCCTAGATCAAGAAGGGATTTCGGCGCAGGTGATTAATATCCCGTCGATTCGCCCTTGTGATCGCGCGCAGCTTGCGCAGTTACTCGCTGATGTGCCGCTGGTTATCAGTGTTGAAGAACATAACATCAACGGTGGGATTGGAAGCCTTGTCGCTGAAGTGATTGCCGAGCAAGGCCTGGCCGTACGATTGCAGCGTCTGGGCATTGGTGATGGCGAGTATGCGATAGCTGCGGATCGAAACGATATGCGAGCCCACCATGGTATTGATGCAGCGCATATCTGTCAGCGTGCCAAAGAACTGTTGGGTGGAGGTGCTTGTGTCTAGTCCCTACATTTTATCGCTCGATGAGGGAACCACCAATGCCAAGGCGATGAGTATTGATCAACAGGGTCATATTCTAACCAAAGCCAGTGTTCCTGTGACGCTCAGCCATTCGCAGCCGGGCTGGGCGGAACAAGATCCGCAGGCGATTTGGCAGGCCCAGCTGGAAGCGATAAAGCAATGTCTAGAGCCGCTGGACATTCAACAACTCAGCGGTATCGCGATCAGCAATCAGCGAGAATCTGTGTTGCTATGGGAGCGCGCGAGCGGTAAGCCATTGACGCCGCTAGTGAGCTGGCAGTGTCGCCGTTCAGTTGATATTTGCGAGACGATAGCTCAGCAACCGGCAGCCGCTAACATCAAAGCGATCAGTGGCTCGGAGCTAGACCCGCTGTTTCCTGCATCTAAAATTGTCTGGTTGTTAGCGCACACTGAGCGAGGTTATGAACGAGCTCTGGCTGGGGAGATTTGTGCTGGTACTGTGGATGCGTGGCTCGTCTGGAAGCTAACCGGTGGGAAGCGCTTTGTTACCGACTATTCCAATGCATCACGTTATCAGCTGTTTAATATTCATCAGCTTCGATGGGACCCTCTCATGCTGGAATTGTTTCATATTCCAGAGCGCTGTTTGCCGGAGGTTGTCTCCTCCTGCGGCCCTCGAGGGGTAACATCGCACGTCCCAGGACTACCAGATGGTATCACCATCCACGCGCAGTTGGGTGATTCGCATGCCGCATTGTTTGGGCAGGGAGGCTTTTTACCAGGTATTGTGAAAGCCACTTATGGTACGGGCAGTTCATTGATGACTTTAATGAAACCGACTGAGCCGCCTGATCCGCGAGTTTCAACAACCATTGCCTGGTTCGACGAGCAGCCGTATTTCGCTATGGAGGGCAACATTACCCACACCGGCGCGGCGATCCAATATATGGCGAAGCTATTGGGTATTCACGATATTGATGAGTTCAGTCGGTTGGCGTGGAGCTCGCCTGAATATACGGGGGTGTATTTTATCCCTGCGTTATCAGGTCTTGGTGCACCGCACTGGCAACCTAAAGCGAAAGGAATGATTACGGGGTTAACTGATGCCTCGAGTCCGAGCATCTTGGCGCGTTCGGCGTTTGAGTCGGTCGCCTATCAAATTGCCGATCTGTTTTTCGCCATGCAGGAGGTTTGTGGTCATCCACTGGCACAGTTATCTGTTGATGGTGGCCCAACAAAAAACCAAGCGTTAATGCAGTTTCAGGCAGATTTACTGCAAGTTCCATTGATCAAAAATAATGTCGCGGAAGTCTCCGCTTTAGGCGCCGCCTATTTAGCGGGTAAATCATTAGGCTGGTGGCCCACCTATCAGGATATCGCGGCGCTAGAGCAGCACGTCGAAATGATCAAACCCAATCCTGATGCATCACTCATTCAAGCCAAATACTCAGAGTGGAAGGCACTCATTGAGCAAATTTGTCTGTAAAAGAAAAGGAATACATGATGAAAAATACTAACAAATTGTCTTTGGCTGTCCTGATTGGGAGCCGCAACTTTTTTCCGAGCTATTTGGTTGAAGATGCCCGTAACAGCATTCAGGCCATGTTCACTGAGATGGCTATTGAACCGGTGATGTTAAGCCCTGAACAAACGCCTTATGGGCAGGTTGAAACCTACCAAGATGCTAAAATTGCGGCGACGATGCTGAAAGCTAATCGCGATAAAATTGCAGGCATTGTGGTGTTATTGCCAAATTTTGGTGATGAAAAAGCGGTGGCTGATGCGATTCGAATGTCTGGATTGACGGTGCCAGTGCTCATTCAGGCTGAAGCAGACGATCTCGATAAAATGGGGCTTGAAACCCGCCGAGACAGCTTCTGTGGCAAGATCTCACTGTGTAATAATCTGCGCCAATATGGGATTACATTCAGTTTGACGACCCAACATGTGTGTAAAATTGAAAGTGATGTTTTTCGCACAGACCTAGATAAATTTGCGCGTGTTTGCCGCACTTATGCGGCGTTAAAAGGGTGTCGAATTGGCGCAATTGGCACACGACCAGCGAGCTTCAACACCGTCCGTTATAGCGAAAAAATGCTTGAACGACTTGGGATTAGCGTCGAGCCGATTGATCTATCAGAAATTTTTGCCAAGGTTGACTCACTGCGTGATGACGACTTGCGGATTATAGATAAGCTTGAATTGCTCAAAGCCAATGCTGATACTCGCTCAATTCCCCAAGATAAACTGCTCACGATGGCGAAGCTATTTGTTGTGATTGGCCAGTGGGTGAGCGATAACGATATTGATGCAACCGCTATTCAATGTTGGACTTCATTGCAGGAGACATTAGGTGTAAATGTCTGCTCGATTATGAGTGTGATGGCCAGCTCGTTTATTCCCAGTGCCTGTGAAGTGGATGTCATGGGTGCGATCTCGATGTATGCCTTAACCATTGCCGCTGATGAACCGACATCGATTGCCGATTGGAACAATAATTTTGGCGAGCAGCGGGATAAGTGTGTGTTATTCCATTGTGGTAACTTTGCGACCAAGCACTTGCATGAACCATTTATGAGTACTGCTGATATCATTGGTACAACCGTTGGCAATGAAAATACCTGCGGGGCGATTAATGGTCGGATGAAATCGGGGCCTTTAACCTATTTTCGTCTATCAACCGATGAGTTTAGCGCAACCATGAAAGCTTATGTGGGGCAAGGCGCACTCGTTGATGACGACCTTGAAACCGTTGGATGTCGCGCGGTCGCTCAAGTGCCTCATTTAGAAGAACTCTTGGCCTATATTTGTCAGAATGGATTTGAGCACCATGTGGCCTTTAATCATTCATCGTGTGCTGATGTGCTTTATGAAGTCTTTTCTAAATATATGCAGGTGGATTGTCATTACCACCACTAACACCGTTTTGTTTATAGGCATGTGTGGGCATGCCTATTTTTCCCTTTGCTTTATCTCCCTATATTGATTGGCGCAATGTGGCTGATGCGGTCAGTATGCAATCATGCATAAAAATGCTAAATTGCGCAGTTGAACAGGTTGAGTGATTGAGGATCTTTGAATGCTAAAAAGAGATGAACAGCGACTGTTAGTTAAGATTGCAACCCTCTATTATGAACAGGGGAAAAAGCAGTCAGATATTGCTAAGTTGCTCGATCTATCCCAGTCATTTGTGTCTCGCGCGTTATCTCGCTGCCTGAAAGAAAACCTCGTTAAAATTAGCGTGGTGCAACCAGCTAACATCTATTTAAACCTCGAAGCCCAATTACAACAACAGTTTGAGCTGAGTCAGGCAATTGTGGTAGATGTGGATGATCCGAACAACAAAGAACAGATTAAAAAGTCGATTGGTTCAGCGGCCGCCCATTACTTAGAGACCTCCTTGCATCATGATGATCTTGTTGGTATCTCATCGTGGAGTAGTACCATCCGAGCGATGGTTGAGCAATTGCATCCGACTAATGTGACAGCCCGGGGCGTGGTACAACTGCTTGGTGGGGTGGGTATTAATGGAAATATTCAGGCCACTATGCTCACTTACTCATTGGCTAATTTACTCAACTGTCATTCCTATTTATTGCCCTCTCAGAGTATTGAGCGGACGGTAGAGTATAAAAATCGGTTGCTGACCACTGAGGATGTAGGATCCGTGGTGGGTATGTTTAAAGAAGTTGATTTAGCGCTGGTGGGGATTGGTATGCTAGAGCCCTCCAGCTTATTAAAAACATCGGGCAATTATTATCAAGGCGATATGCTCGATCTTCTCTCCAAAAAAGGGGCCGTCGGCGATATTTGTTTGCATTATTATGATGAAAAGGGACAACCCGTCTTATCCGATGAGGATGATCCGGTGATTGGTATGGATCTGGCTTTGCTCAAGTCCTGTCCACGAGTGGTTGCATTAGTGGGTGGCAAAGACAAAACTCAAGCCATTAAGGGTGCATTACAGGGGCATTATATTGATGTTTTGATTGTCGACTATGCAACTGCCGAGCTCTTACTTCGCTGAAGGGTTATGCAAACATCGACTCCAGTTGGGGGAAAGGCCTCTTTCATCGATCAGCAAGTGGTATGTTTAGATCATTATTCTGTTTTACCTATTTAAATAGTGATTTAATCCCAAACAGACAGCATAGCGCTATTCATGCCTATGTTGTCTCAGCTTCGCCATTGACTTATGTTTTTCTCATGTAGCTTGAATTCGCACAGAACTAAAACCAGTCATTTTTTGTATAAGGTTTTGGTTTTCTTCTAGATGAGCTTTCTCGAAGTTGAATATGTGCTTCACGGATCATTTTTTTATGCTCAATTGGGGCGCCATTTAAACACTGCTTAATGACGTTATAGATATCTTTGGCCAATTCAGCAAATGGAATATCTACGTTGCTAAGACTTGGATAGAGGCTTTGAGCGACATCAAGGCTCCCTATACTGGCTATCGATAATACTTCCGGAATTTTAATTTTTCGACGAAGACATTCACAAATAATCGCATTAGCGATCTGAGTGCTACTGCATAATATCAATTGAGTTGTTGGCCATTGAAATAATATATCTGGCACTACACTTGATGATTTTGAAAAGTGAAAAGATTGAGGAATATTTAAGGTCTTTTCTGGATTGAGCCCTCTTGAAATCATCGCCCGTTGCCAACCAATGATTTGTTGTTTTATTTTCCAAATATCTGAATTGTCACAAACAAAACAAATATCAGAATAACCATGATCAATATGTTTAGTGGTGAGATCGTGCATCGATTTTTGTTGTGATATGCCAATATTAATATCTATCGGTGTGGGTATCTCTGATAATATTTCAATAACAGGTATATTAAGATCACTGAGTAAATAAGTTGTTTCTCCGCTATGCGGTGTTGCGGATAAAATAACAAAAGATGGTTTAATATAAGTTAATAGTTTTAACTTATTGGTTTCATCATCACTGTTACGGATAGACGAATCTATTAAAAAGTTAATATTGGCTTTATGTAACATATCTTGCAGTGCTGAGAATAGTTCAAAATAGGCTAGATAATCAGAGGAATGAACAAGGATTAGCCCAGTATTTTGCGTGAGTTTAGCTTGTATCGGGGTTAGATATCCCATTTCTAAGGCAACTTTTTCGACCTTTTGTCGAACCGCATCAGAGACTTTCTCTGGCGTTCGAAGTGCCCGAGAAACGGTCATATTCCCCACGCCAACTACTTTGGCGATATCCGCTAATGTTACTTGTTTTTTGCGGTTTATTTTTTTCTTGCTGTTCTCTTCCATGCACACTCCAAATCAACTTCTATCACAATGATATATATATCACATTTTTGATATAAAACTGCTATCTGATGTTATAAATAACATCGGTGTTTTTATTTTGTCGATCTATATCACATATATATGGGTAAATTTCTGTGTGTAATGTAAAAAATAGATGACCAAAAGGACTTGCTATGCTGACAAAGTTATTACCTAAATCGAGGATCATTTTAGTCGACTCTGTCTGTGATTGGAAAGAGGCGATTGATATATCTCTTCAACCACTTTTAGACGACGGGTGTATTCGTCCATCTTACAAAGAGGCCATCTTTAACATGCATGAGCAAATTGGCCCCTACTATGTATTAGGACCAGGCATCGCATTACTTCACGCTCGCCCGGAAGATGGTGTCAATCAGCTATCTTTGGGTTTAACCGTGATTCGAGATGGCGTCAGTTTTGGTGCTGATGAAAATGATCCTGTCAAAATTATCGTCACATTAGCTGCAACTGATAAAAACTCACATGTTGATATTATCGCAAATGTTTCAGAACTATTTATAAATGAAGACGATATTGCATCGTTAATAAAAAGTAAAAACATAACTGAAGTTTATTCAATTCTAGATAAATATTGAAAGAGAGAGAATTATGAAAATTACAGTCGTTTGTGGTAATGGATTAGGTAGTAGCTTAATGATGGAAATCATGATCAAAAAAATATTAGATGCAGAAAAAATAGAATATGAAATTGATCATGTCGACTTATCCTCTGTGCAAGGAACACACTCTGATATTTTTATTGGTACGCGAGATATCACTACTCAGTTTTCGGTTAAATCTGGCATGGTCGTATCGTTAAATAATGTAGTTGATCAAGTCGCAATGAAAGAGAAAATTTTAGCGGCGATTAAACAGCTCGAATCATAGGAGGTGATAGTCATGGGTACTTTTTTTCACTTTATAATATATGATGTCCTATCTGTCCCAGCTGTTTTAGTGGGGTTGATTGCACTGATTGGTTTGTTGGTGCAAAGGAAATCAATCGATGAATGTATCAAAGGCTCAATTAAAACTACGATGGGATTTTTGATCATCGGTGCCGGGGCTGGTGTTGTCATTGCCTCGCTGGGGGATTTCTCAACTATTTTCCAGTTTGCCTTTGGGATCCACGGTGTTGTTCCGACCAATGAAGCAATTGTTGCGATTGCACAAAAATCATTCGGCAAAGAAATGGCACTGATTATGTTTTTCGGGATGATTGTCAATATTGTAATCGCTCGATTAACCCCCTGGAAATATATCTTCTTAACAGGCCATCATATTTTGTACATGGCCGTTATGATTGCGGCTATTTTAACCGCTGCAGGGATGAGTGGGATTGCGCTTATCGGCCTGGGATCGCTTGTGCTGGGGATGATTATGGTTCTGATGCCCGCTCTGGCTCAGCCATACATGCGGGAGATAACGGGGTCAGATGATATTGCTTTGGGTCATTTTTCGACTTTTTCATATGTTCTATCTGGATTTATTGCTAAACGAGTGGGTAATAAATCTAAATCGACAGAAGATATTGTCGTGCCCAAGTCGTTGATGTTTTTAAGAGATACTCCCGTTGCTATTTCATGCACTATGGCCGTGATCTTTTTGGTGTCTAGCGCTTTTGCTGGAAAAGATTTTGTCACTGGTGTTAGCCACGGGCAATACTGGGTTGTGTTTGCACTGATTCAATCGATTACGTTTGCGGCTGGGGTCTATATTATTCTCCAAGGCGTAAGAATGTTGATTTCTGAAATCGTCCCTGCGTTTAAAGGGATCTCAGATAAACTGGTGCCGAATTCAAAACCTGCATTAGATTGTCCGATTGTTTTTCCTTATGCGCCGAATGCTGTTTTGATCGGGTTTCTTAGTAGTTTTAGTGCCGGTTTGGTCGGCATGTTCATCTGTTATCTTACCCACATCACCGTGATTATCCCTGGAGTTGTCCCTCACTTCTTTATTGGTGCAACAGCGGGGGTATTTGGTAATGCAATGGGAGGACGACGCGGCGCGGTCATTGGCTCTTTTTGCGAAGGGCTATTAATTACTTTCTTGCCAGTGTTCTTGTTACCCGTACTCGGTAGCTTGGGCTACTCTAATACCACCTTTAGTGATTCTGACTTTGGGGTCGTTGGTATTCTATTGGGACATATTGTTCAGCTATTCCACTAGACTCAATCAAAATAAGCACAGACCAAGTCTATCAAGACCGATAGACTTGGTTTTTTACTATGTCCGATTCGCTGACAAATTGGCAGATTAAGAGCGTCTTCGTATATTGCCGTTAATGCCCATGTGTTTAGACGATGAGGCATGTAAACGTTCAAGCGGCTTGTCTATAGCTCTCGTTTATTATGCCGCTATTTGGCAAAAATACTTTTTCAGATTTGGCTACATTTAATTTTGAGCGATATCTCATTCATACATATTATGACGATAGATTGAACAGATTAAATTGGCCCTCAAAACCTGATTAGAGCGACTCAAGCAAAGGTCGAATGATTTTTGAGGGACATCACTCCTCGTCAATCGGTGATCAGTATAGCGAACGCGGCGCATTTGCCGCCTTCAATAAACGATCCTATGAACTATAACCTCTTCATTGGATAAGATGTGTTGCTAGATGTTTTCTATTCTATACAGGTTCGAACTGTAAATGCCCCATTTATCGCTTTTAGATAGATAACTTTGTCAATACCCAAACAAAGGATATGTGTTGTCGGGCCGCATTGTATGAGTCAAAAATCGTTCTGCTAAAAATTTAACATGCGTGATCAAGCGGCGTAGTAAATAGGATCCATTACAATATTAATATTAATATTCATCGAACAATGCACAATATTGACAATTTTGCCGATCAAGCGGGTATAATACTTGATGCTATCAATCTAGGTTTTGTGCTGCATGGCTACGACAGGTTCCTGTTCGAATGGCGCGATGCTTGCGACTTCAGCATCGGCAAAGTTCAGCAACTGGTCTTTACATCATGTCAGATTTCACAAGAGTATTGAAATGTGACTATGCTCTTATAATTTAGGCTTATTCACACCTTCCAAAAGGCTATGGTAATTGGAATGAAGTGATCCTGAAAAAGGAACAATGCATGCTTGAACTATCATCGCCGCAACAGAACCACTTATTAGCTAGACTATCTGACGAAGTCCAAGAACGAATTTTTCCCCAGCTCGAACTCGTGCCTATGCCGCTGGGCAAGGTAATTCATGAGTCAGGCGATATTATGCACTATGTGTTTTTCCCTACCGACTCAATTGTTTCGATGCTGTATGTGATGGAAAGTGGTGCCTCTGCAGAGATATCGGTAGTCGGTAATGAGGGAATGGTGGGGACAGCCCTATTCATGGGGGGAGAGAGCACCCCGAGCCGAGCTATTGTTCAAAGTGCTGGATATGCTTATCGCTTCCAAGGGCGTTTATTCAAAGAGGAATTTAATCGCCATGGTGAGTTGATGGTGTTGATGCTGCGCTTTACTCAAGCACTGCTCACGCAAATGGCGCAAACCGCGGTTTGTAACCGTCACCACTCGATTGATCAGCAACTATGCCGTTGGCTACTATTATCGCTAGATCGCTTGAACGGTAATCAGTTGATTATGACTCAAGAATTGATCGCCAATATGCTTGGCGTTCGTCGCGAGGGCGTTACCGAGGCCGCAGGCAGATTGCAACGTAAAGGTGTGATTGAGTATTGCCGTGGACATATCACCGTGCTTGATCGGCCAGCACTTGAGAAACTTTGCTGTGAATGCTACGCGGTTGTAAAAAAAGAAACGGATCGTCTACTGACCGAACCGTTACACATCTAGCTATGCCGACCTATGGCGCTTGAGTGCATCGAAGTGGGGAGCGCCGACAATTATAGCGGATGTTGCCAATCGCTTAAAACTTAAGTCACCATCATTGAGTCGCACTCTTGGTCTGTTTGCCAGTGATCCCGCCTTGAGAATACCTCTCGAGCTTGTTTTTTACCAAAGTCACGGTCTTGTTCCTGATTCGCCTCAGTGGTTGGCGGTCGGTGGTGCTTGGGTCGCGAAAGAAACTGAGAAAAGCAAAAGCTCAGGTGGTGTCACTTGACGATAATGCGTCAAAACCTGAGACTACATCAAAAAGTTCTTCGTCGATCCCTGTTTGGCGTAGCCGATGAAAGTGAGCGTGCAGCGCGGCTAATAATTCACCGATGTTACGATCGGCGCGCTGCATCGCGGCTAGACGGCTGGCATTTTCGCTGGCCAACGACTCAGCGCAGGCACGAAATAGCGAGACGAACAGATGCTCACGAATAAAGGCTCGCAAAGTTTGCACGCTGGTGTCCAATACTTCGGGGCGCTGCGCACCGGGCCACGGCCGGCTAGCAAGCTCGTGCTGCCAGTTTGCATCAAGCGGCAGTAGTTGCTGGCTCACGGGGGCGTAACCCACTGCAGTTGGCCGATTATAGAAAAGAATCAATGCGGTGGGCTGAGTTTCATTCTTGGCATTTGCGTCAGGCGTTTGAATTTTGGTTAGAATTTCTCCGACCAATCGGGTGATAAGCTCGACTGATCCGGGAACCTCAAATCGGCCTTCAGGTTGAATACCGGCATCGATTAGTCGGGCATGGGCTCGCTCACCAACCGTCCAAACCTTGGATGTCGTCTGCGTCAGTGCTGTGACGGAATGTTCCACTACTACTTCGTTGAAGCGACCCACGAGCCCTTGATCCGAGCCAAAGACCACCGCGCGCAAAAGTATATTATCGGGGCGAGATGACAAGCGCGTAGTCGGTGAACTCATCCGTTCGGCTGATCTTAGACACACGCCAAGGCCCTGTTCGACGGTATGTGAATAGTCGGCAAGAGCGGCTACTGAGCGTTCATACTGTCCAATAGCGGATGCTGCAGAGGCCTTCATGGTACGAACCACGGATTTAAGGTCTCCGGCGCTATCTATCTGGCGTCGCAGTGCTGTTAGGGTGGTGGCCATCAGGGCTTGCTGACATGATGATGAAAGTGAATCTGAATGGTCATGATTTTTCCTTGGTTTCAGTGACAGTCTCGGTTGCTGGTTGGGCTGAATCATCTACCTGCGAGGTTGTTTCTGCCTCAGACAAGAACGATGTAATTGCTTTTTGAGCGAGGTCACTAAGCTGCTGGCGATCAGCATCGGCTAACGTGTCATTGGTACAAATGCGTTTGACAAGATCATCGGGTAGGTTGCTGGTGGCTTGGGTCACCGCGTGCTGCGCCGCCGCCATTTGGTGAAGGGCGACGGGATCAAACAGATTTGCATTGAGTGCCAATAAAATAGCGATCTGTGCGACTACCGGTACTGGCGAAAATTCTGCCTGTCCCAGACAGGCGCGAATACGTTTGCCATGGTTGATGGATTGACGGGTTTCTTCATCCAGTCGCGCACCGAATCGGGCGAAGGTTTCTAGCTCTTCAAATTGCGCATAAGCCAGTTTCAGATCGCCCGCCACTGCTCGGTAAGCTGCCCGCTGCGCTTTGCCGCCAACTCGGGAGACAGATTGACCAACATCAATGGCTGGGAGTACACCTAATTCGAACAATGATGGTGATAACACGATCTGCCCGTCGGTAATGGAGATGAGATTGGTCGGGATGTAGGCTGAGATATTTTGTGCCTCGGTTTCGATGATGGGTAGTGCGGTCATCGATCCGCCACCGCGCGCGTCATTGAGGTGTGTGGCGCGCTCTAGCATCCGTGAATGGATGTAGAATATATCACCAGGAAAGGCTTCTCGACCCGGTGGGCGACGCAGTAGCAATGACAACTCGCGGTAAGCGCGGGCATGATGGGTAAGATCGTCGTAAACAATGAGTACGTTTCGGCCCTTTTCCATAAAGTATTCGGCAATACTGGTCGCCGCGTAGGGCGCAATATAGGCCAGACCAGGTGCATCGTTGCCTTCAGCGACCACAACAATGGTGTAAGCCATCGCGTCCTTTTCGCGCAAGTTCGCCACCGTTTTTGCCACTGCTGATGCTCGTTGACCAATCGCGCAGTAAACACAGAGCACATCTTTGCCGCGTTGATTGAAAATGGCGTCAATGGCGATGGCTGTCTTGCCAGTCTGACGATCGCCGAGGATCAACTCACGCTGACCAAGCCCGATGGGGATGAGTGCATCGATAACCTTTAGACCCGTTTGCAGTGGCTCGGTCACTGGGGCGCGGTCCATAATGGCGGTGACTGGCCGCTCGATAGGAAGGCGTTGCTGCGTTGCTATGGGTCCGAGTCCATCCAGTTCTCGCCCTAGCGGGTCGATCATGCGTCCGAGCAATGCGTCGCCAACGGCCACGCTCATCACTTGGCCTGTGCGTTGCACCTCATCGCCTGCGTGTAAGTGTACATAGTTACCGAGCAGGACGACGTCGATACTGTCCTCGTTAAGGTTGAACGCAATGCCAGACAGGCCACCGGGAAATATCAGCCGTTCTTCTGAGTTAACGCCTTGCAGTCCGTGGACTCGGGCGATGCCAGTGGAGACACTGGCAATGGCGCCTATTTCTTGTGGCATCAATTGCGGTTTGAACGTTTGCAACCGCTGGTGGATATCAGCAAAAGCTCCCGCATAAACGCTTTGTAGGCTAACGATACGGGGGGTTTCTGAGCTCATATGACTGCCTTCTTATCCGGCTTATTGCTATCTGCTGATGGGCTTAAAGATAAAGCTTTTAAGTAGTCTGCAATACTCCAGGCTAGTTTCTGCCCTTGTGCGCTCAGTTCGATACCACCGACTAGTTCTGGGGTGGTCAGAAACGAAAGTGCGATCGTTTGTCCGAAGGTATCTTCCAGTGCCGATTGAATGGCTGTTTGCTGTGCCTCGGGTAGCTCGAAAGCACTACGCAACAGGGCTGGCGAATCTTTTGAACAGGCCTTAAGCGCTGCGCTAAGAGGGACAAGGTCCTTGTCCTCGCTGCGCATCAGGCGTTGAATGAACACCGCGCAGGCTCGTCGTTCCAGACTGATATCGGCCAAGTCATCGAGTACATGGCGGGCAATGTCAAATACTTGCAATTGGGTCTTCCGGACAATCTCGGCGTGTAAGTGCTGGGTATCGGTTAAAATTGCCTGAGCACGCGAAGCCTCCGCCTCATCTGCATCCTGAATTGCCTCGGTGCGCAAACGCTCCCCCTCTGCTTTTGCTTCTTTTGTAGCCTGCTCAAATAAGGCTGCTTTTTGTAGCTCAAACGCTTTATTCTTATTCTCGAATTCGCTTTGCAGTTTGTGCGCTTTGGCTTTTGTGGTAGCGGCATCTGTGAGTTCGGTGGCAATTTTCTTTTCGCGTGCGGCGATGGCATCCAGTACTGGGTGGTAAAAGTAGCGCTTCATTAACCACACTAGAATAATGAAGTTCAGCGCCTGTGCGCCGACGGTAAACCAGTCGATGAGCATGGCTTATTGACCTATAGCTTGAGAGGCTGCAGCCAGCGCTGCATTCCAAAACGGATTGGCAAAGATGAAAATCATGGATACCACGAAACAATAAATGGCGGTAGATTCGATCATCGCAAGACCAACAAATAGTGTGCGAGTGATAGTGGCGGATGCATCGGGTTGCTGGGCTAATGAGGTAAGTGCTACGGCGACCGCTCGACCTTCAGCCAGAGCCGGACCCATCGTGCCAAACCCAGTGGTGAATCCAGCCATAGTAATGGATGCGATTGCGATCCAAGTAAGTGCGTCCATAAAGTATACCTCTGCTTAATGTAGGGTGATTGATTTTAAAATAAAACCGTTCATGCCTCGGATGTTGGTGGCGCTACCTTGGCCGGTTTGCTACTGCGTGTGGCCGTGGCAGCTGCAATATAAACGCCCGCTAAAATGGTAAAGATATAGGCCTGTACCATTCCCGTCAGCAGACCTAATAGTGTCATCACAATGGGAAACGCAAAGGGTGTAATCGAGAGGAGAATGGCGATAATCATTGCGCCACTCATCATGTTACCGAATAAACGTACGGCCAATGCCATTGTGCGAGACGCTTCGCTAATCAGGTTAAAGGGCAGCATAATTGGGGTTGGCTGCATATAAGATTTTAGGTAACCCATCAGTCCCTGACTTGTGATGCCAAATAGCGGCACCGCGACGAATACGCAGAGGGCGAGGGCTACGGTAGTGGAGAGAGAAGCGGTTGGCGACTCATAGCCGGGTATAACTGTGGCTAGAGCCGCCGCCGCGATGAACAGAAATAAGGTGCCAAGAAAGCTAATGTGGTGGCGTGGGTTGAGTAGGCCAACATCCCTGATTTGGCCTATGATTGCGATCACGACGATCTCTAACAGATTCTGCCAGCCAGAGCGTTTGTGATCAGTGCTAAGATGGCGCGTGATTAGCGCTGCTCCTAACACCAATACCGCCATGATCATCCATGTGAAGACGATGGTGGCGTTTAATTTGAAAATACCGTGTTGCCAGAAGATCCATGTATCAGGCGTTAGGCGCATGGAGGTTCTCCGTTTTTGTTGAGCCGGGCTGGTGTATGCTGTGTTTTAGGTGGCAGACGCCAGCGCAGGGTAATTGCACGCGCTAACATAAATCCCAGCAGACAGCACCCAAGCTGTAATAGTTGCCCAGCACCGACTGCGTAAAAACCAAACAAAGTGATGCCAGTACGCACAATAAAGCTACTGATAAACCAGCGAGCAGGGGTCGTCGATGTGGCGCCATGCTGCACGGTCCACCATAGGCCGCCGAAAAATATAGCGCCTAGAATGCCCCCAGCAAGCAGCGCCAGTCCTGCCTGTAGCCAGTTAATATCATAAATGCTCATTGTCGTTGTCCTGTTTATCGTCTTGTTCTGGGTGCATTGAGCGGTCTTCTTGAAACATCCAATGCCATGCGTTCAAACAACCGATCGCTAGCCCAGCTACGATAAGAGCGAGGGTCCAAATATGGCCGCCTGGATAGTGTTTATCGAGCCATAATCCGAGCCAAGCGCCAAGGAGTGTGGGAACGGCAATAGACCAGCCAATGAGGCCCATCATGCCAAGGCCAAACCAGACGCTCAGCGTGCCATTACGGCGTGCTTTGAGCTTACGGCACACTTTTCTACCTAACCGCTGTTCCAATTGCGTTTCAGCAGAGGATAAATTCGGCGGGTTGAGCTTGGGATCCTGAGTCATAGTTTTTCATCCTGCATGGATGCAAAACGATTCATGAAGCCGCTCTCTAATTTGACCATAGACAAGCTTAGGGCGGCTTCTTCGGCGTCCTGTTGCAAAAACTGCTGCTTGATGGCGTCGTGTAGATGAGCAAGATCGGTGCTACGAATGGCTCGGCGCACTGAGATCATCACCTTTTGCCCAGTCTTGACTAGCACGCCTTCATCCAATGCGATAAAGACCTCACGTTGCGTGTCATCCTGAAAATATAGAATGCCCGGTGTCAGCGCTGCGACGCAGTCCAATCGAAGTGGCAATAAGCCAAATGAACCTTGCACTGTCTCGACGACGATACGTGATACGCCGGTTTCACTAGCGAATAGACCAAAGGGTAGTAGCACCTCAAGTGTCATCGATGTCATGAGCAGTCTCCTCCGAGGGGTGTTCTTTTGTATCGCTGTGCGGCTTTTTGTGATGACTAGCGTCTACTTTCTCTTGGGCTTCACTGATCGCGCCGATCATGTACAGCGCACTTTCAGGCATATCCTTGAACTCGTCAGCTAAAATGCGCTCGCAGCCGTCTAATGCATCTTCTAAACTGACCAGTTTGCCGCTCAGATTGGTGAACTGTTCCGTGGTGAAGAACGGCTGGGTAAGAAAACGTTCTAGCTGACGTGCACGGGCGACGATCTTACGGTCCTCGGGCGATAACTGCTCTAGCCCGAGCATCGCGATAATATCCTTGAGCTCGGCGTATTGCGCCAATGTACGGCGAATAGCTTGCGCAAGGTTATAGTGGTGTTCGCCGACAATGCCCGGTGTGACCATTTTTGAGCTGGACTGTAGTGGGTCGATGGCGGGGAATAGACCTTCGCTGGCGCGCTTGCGTGACAATACGATAGACGCTGACAGATGTGAAAATGTATGCACGGCAGCCGGATCAGTGAAATCATCTGCTGGCACATAAACGGCTTGTAGTGAGGTGATGGCGCCGCTTTCGGTATTGGCGATACGCTCTTCTAACGCAGCTAATTCTGTACTCATCGTGGGCTGGTAACCAAGACGAGACGGCATTTGTCCCATCAACCCGGAAACTTCTGAACCAGCCTGAATAAAACGGAAGATGTTATCGATCAGCAATAAGATGTCACGGTGTTCGTCGTCACGAAAATACTCGGCCATGGTCAGCGCTGCATGCCCCACTCGAAAGCGTGCGCCGGGCGGCTCGTTCATCTGTGCGAAGATCATCACCATGTTTGGTAACACGCCAGCGGCTTTCATCTCGCGGTACAGCTCTTCGCCTTCGCGAGAACGCTCGCCAATGCCGCAGAAAATGCTCACGCCCTGCTGGTGACCAATCATATTGTGGATCATTTCGGTCAGCAGTACTGTTTTGCCAACGCCGGCCCCCCCGAATAGACCTGCTTTGCCACCACGTTCAAGCGGGGTGAGCACGTCGATAGCCTTAATCCCTGTTTCAAATACTTCGGAATGGGTCGAGCGGCGTAACAATGAGGGGGGCTCATTGTGAACTGAGCGCCATTGCACATTTTCCAGCGGCGGGCCGTGATCAATAGTATTACCGAATACATCGAACATTCGTGACAGAATGGCTTTGCCAACCGGTTGTTGCAGTGGCCCCTCGGTGTCTTTGACCTGCATTCCACGGGCCAACCCTTGGGTTGGTGTTAAAGCGATCCCCCGAACATGATGCGCATCGCTCTGGGCCATCACTTCAATCGCTACGTCGTCGTCCTTTCCTGCGCGCAGCAGACTGTGTATCGGCGGCAATTCGTGCTCAAAGCACATGTCAACGACACTGCCACGGACCGCGATGATCGTGCCAACGTGGGATGTATTTGCTTTGCCTGAAACTTGGTGTTTAGTCAACCTAGAACCTCGTGTCAGTTGCTGTACTTGGATCGTGGACGAGCGATGATTAAGTATCTGGCTTGTCTGACGACGATTATCATCATACTGATTGTTTTATCGGGACACTGTGCGCTAGCGAACAATGCGTCTTGGATATGGCTATCTTGCGGCTTTGTATATCGGGGCAGTGATTTGATTCGATACGCGGCTGGCTTAACGGGCCGGTTTTATTTATGTTTTACCTAGCGCATTTTCAACAAGAGGAGGGAAGTGATGATTCGTATTTGGCGCTTGAAAAACAATTGGATGCATGCTTGATTAGAAAATTTTAAAGCGCTCCTCTTCGCGGCGCTTATTCACCACTCAGTCTGGTTAAAAAGAATCGCTATCAAAACTTTTTTTCAATACTTATATATCGAAAATTTTTTCGATATATAAATTATAAAAATGAATAGTCAGAGAATCTATCCATAGGCAAAACAGCATTTGTTTCTTCGCGCAGTCATAGCGGATGAGCCATTGATGACCTTTTTTGCATCGTGGCAAAGGCTGTTATTTGGGTTATCCGCAGATTAAATAGGCTGCCTGTATGTCTGTACCTTGCGCAATTATGTCCGTGACACTGGGCGCTTATCGGTTGCCCATTAAAGAGGCGCTTTATGTATAAAGCGCCTCTTATCGAGCATAGCTGTGACTAACGGAGTGTCAATCGCCAATGTGTTAGTCTCGATATAGAGGTCACATCGAGCTATTATTCGACGTTTTTTCGCCATATCGAATATTCCAGCGTCATGCGTTACCCTATCAAGACAGTATCATCGAGATATAGCCGCCAATCAAAGCTAGCACCGTGGTTAACGCATAACTGACCGGATAGGGAACGGCGGCGACAGAACTACCGGATTCTTCCATAATTGCGTTCAGCCCTGGCGTACTGTTACGAGCCCCCGTGGCAGAACCATCGGCAATGATCGAATTGAGACCAAAAACCTTTACTCCAACCCAGAAAGCGACGAACGGCGGGATCAACGCTCCGGCTACGCCAATCAGTGCAAGCCACAAAATGGTGTCGCCACCCAGAGCGGAAATGACCTTGGGGCCGACGTTAGCGGCAAGAACGGCAACAAAAGCATTCAGCCCAAAATCCTGAAGGAAGCTGCGTGCACCTTCATGGACTGGCCCACCAAAGTTGGGATTGCGGCTTCGAAAATAACTCACGCCCACACCGGCCATAATAACCCCTGCGGATGTTCCAAGCGCAAAAGGAATACCCGAAATCGTCACCGTGACGATCCCCACTAGATAACCGACTAGCATGGCAATTGCAAGATAGAGAACTTCAGACTTCATGGTTGGCAAGATGGCATGCCCACCTAGCTGTTTTGCGGTTCTCTGTAAGGCTACATCTGGACCGGTTAAACGCAGCACGTCGCCGAATCGGACATCGGTTTTTGGTCCGAGTGGCAGCTCGGTGCCGTCACGGAACAAGGCTTTGATGGCAACACCACCTGGCATGATCTGTCCAAACTCTGACAAACTTTGCCCGGATAACTTGTGTGACCCAATATGCACGTCGGCTACTTCCATCGGTACGTTTCGAGCCAACGGGTCATCGGATTCAGGGCCGATTAGCTCACCTTCTTCTAAAATGAGGTCATCCACGTCTGCACGCACGGTCACAATGTCATTATTTTGCACTGTAGGGTCGCTGTTTAGGTCAATGATCTGACCATCGCGTATCACGCGAAGGATGGGCGCTTCGGGAAAGTCGTCGGCCAGTTGCGACACGGTGCGGCCGATAAACCGTTTGTGCGTGACGGCAAAAGCACGGACACCGAACGGCGAAAAGCCCATCGCCAAAGCGTGGGGGGCGCCCGGGACGGGATGAACTGCACCGCCACTGTACTCTTCTTCTGCCAGCTTCGCGTCGGCAACCGCGTTTCGCCCGAAAATGCGTGGCAGATAGCGGATCAGCAGGATGATCCCCACGGTCGACAGAACATAGCTGATCGCATAGGCAGCTGCCATATTGGCTCCGACTTGTGCGACCGTCATACCTGGCGGCGGTGTATACGCGCCACTAGCTAGCGCTCCCTGACCGACACCTAAAATCGCTGTGATAGTATAACTGCCCGAGATCAGCCCAGTTGCATACCCCGGCGCGAGGCCGACTAGTTTTGCCCCAAAATAGCAGATAACCCAGTTTAGACTCCAGACAATCAGTCCGATGCTGACGAATGCTAATCCCCCCTTACGTAGACCCGAGAAGAATTGTGGCCCGACTCTCAGCCCAAGGGCATACATAAAGAGCAACAACATGAAGGACGACAAGATACTTGGTATCGCATAGGTAATGCCATACATGGCTTCAGCGATCATTGAGACCGCGATCCCAACTAGCAGTGTGCCCGCCGTCGACCCCAGCGAGATAGTCTTGAAACTTACCTTTCCGATCAGCGTACCGAGAGCCAGTGCAAGTAGAACGAACGCAATGGGTTGGTTGCCCAATAGCTGGAAAAACCCGTGAAGCCCCGCCTCGGTGATGGGTTTGATCGAGTCAAACACCTGTCCGACCACACCGCTTGCGGGTGAGGTCGCATCGGTTTGGGCCGAGGCGGACCTTGCTACGACAAGAAGTAGCAGGCTCAGACTACGGATAACTGATTTTTTGATCGCCCAGTTGCAGCGATTAAAATTAACCATGATGGAACCCTGGCTTTGCAGTCGAGTGTGGGATCGGGTTTTGGGTCAGATGATCAATGGCTCGCTTCATGTCGTCAAGAAGCAGTTGCGCCAGATCTCGACTGACTCCATGGCGAATCAGAATGCGCTGAACGATCGTTCCCTGACGATTCATTGGTAATGGGTAAGAAGCTATTTGCCATCCGCCCATGCGTACTCGCTCAGAGAGATCGTAAAGCGTAAAGCCGTGATTTTTATCGGTCAGCTTATAGGCAACAGCAGGAAGGCCGCCATAGCCATCATAGACCATCTCAAAACACCCGAGCTCTGCCAGTTGTTTACCTAGCCATTGAGCAGTGTCAGAACAGGCTTGCTGGACTGCAGTATAACCCTCGTAGCCAAGCCGCAAAAAGTTGTAGTATTGCGCGATGATCTCACCGCCGGGGCGCGAGAAATTCAACGCGAATGTGGGCATGTTGCCCCCTAGGTAATCGACATAGAAGATCAGCTCTTCGGGTAAGTCCTCTTGCGATGCCCAAATTACCCAACCCACACCGAGTGGAGCGAGCCCGTATTTGTGGCCAGAAGTGTTGATCGATTTGACCCGCTCTAACTGGAAATCCCAGACTAGATCGCGCTGAATAAAAGGTGCGATAAATCCGCCAGATGCGGCGTCCACGTGGATAGGGATATCAAGCCCAAGGTCACGCTGCATCGCATCGAGTTCATCTGCCAGAGCCTCAATAGGTTCATAAATCCCGGTGAAAGTGACCCCCAGCGTTGCCACCACACCAATGGTGTTTTCGTCGCAATACTGGCGTAGATCTTCAGGTTTTAGGCCTAGGGCGTCGCCCTCTAGGGGGACCTCGCGGATTTCAACATCAAAATATCGAGCGAATTTTTTCCAGCAGATCTGCACTGGGCCAGTGACGATGTTGGGCTTGCTGGTATCCTTGCCGGCTGCTTCACGGCGTTTGCGCCATGCCCACTTGAATGCCAGACCGCCTAGCATGGCGGCTTCGCTTGAACCAGTGGTTGAACACCCTACCGTTTGCCGAGATCGTTCCGCATGCCAGAGATCTGCCAGAATATGGACACAACGACTTTCGATTTCAGCTGTTTGGGGATATTCATCCTTGTCGATCATGTTCTTGTCGACTGCGTCGGTCATCAGTTGCTTGACCTCATCCTCCACCCAAGTCGTGCAAAAAGTGGCGAGGTTTTGGCGTGCATTCCCATCCAGCAACAGTTCATCTCGTACTAGTGCATAGGCGGTGCGAGATTTCATGCGACCTTCCGGGAGCTGATACTTGGGGAGCGATTTTTGTGAGGCATCGGTGGCATAGATGTCTCGCATACTAGACTTATCATTTAAGTTGATGTGATGAATAGGCATTTCATTGCTCCTATGAAGGGCTGATTGACAGCTAGCGTCATGGCAAACTCAGTACGTCGTTTGATGGGCGCTTGCAGAGCCTGATTTTTATGTTCGATCCAGAGGTCTCGCTAAGTCATACGCCGGAGCGTCTTGTGCCGTCTTTATTGACCAAGATAGCTGCGTAGCATATTGATCACTGTGGCTGTGTCCAGCGAGTCGAGGCCGTCAGCATAGCGGGGGGTGAGTCTACGTTTGCAAAAATCCCCTGATGCCGATTCCTTGGCTCGTACCGGTATCTCAGTGTTAAGAGAGAATGGCTGTGATGGCGCTTAAACGCGAGTACTTAGGCAGTTTGCTTGGCAACTATAGTTTTGTCTGTACGACAGCGCACTCATCCTAAAAAGTCAGCAGCAGATGGGCACATCCATAGGTTGGAGCTCTTGTCTGATAAGAAAAATCGTCTATTGCAGCGAAATACGATACCCAATAAACACACTGCAAAGTCGAACGATATGGCTGAATCTCTGACGCTTAGCACTTGCTTTAAAGATAGGAATCACTGTAACAACAGCGTGTTTTTATGATTTACTGTTCTATCGGGGCCTTTAGGTGTCGTAATCGTAGCTCATATGCGTTTAAAAAAACGAGAGTCTATAGGGTTTGACGATTCGACATTTTTAACCAAATTGTCGCGAAAGACTCCCGCCTGAAAGTGGTTACCATTGACCCCAAGATGGGCAGTGTTACCAGTTATATTGCCAAAAGAACATTACAGTAAAGGATTAGAATCGGGAATTTACGGGGAAGACCCGATTGAAGCGGCTGCACGCGTAGATGCGTGGGCCTCCTGTTGGGGCATTCGCCAGTTTCAACAAATTGGTGGGGCATCAGTGACCGCCTGGCGTGAACTGCGACGCCTGAAAAATTCCGACACACTTTCGAAAACCTGTCAGAAAATCCACTATGCTGCCGATTACGGCAACTGGCAAATCTATACCAAACAAGATGGGTGGGGTATGGCGTAAACGTGCTGGGCGTCCGATTCAGCCCTTCTATCAACTGGTGTTTGATGATGAAACAGGGGAGTGTCACCTTAACCAATATCGGGATAGCTTTATGACCCGACTCAAAGGCATTCTCGCGGATGGCCGGGAAATCATTACCCGCATTTGGGAATGGAAAATTGACTGCCGTTCGGCTTAAATCGGAACCTTTCCGACCGCTTTCCCACACCTAAAAAACCTAACTCCTAAAATTTCCGACGAACCGCTGATTTTACTGACCTCGTCAGGTTCTCGTTTCGGAATTTTCCCGAAAAACGTCCTGAAATTCTCTAAAAATTCCTGAAAAAAAGCAACGACCTCAAAACCTCACTAGTGAGGCATCTCCTCACCTTGGCGTTCTGTGAATAAGTAGATGGAGAGAGGGTTAAGCCTTAGAGCTGTCAGCGATAAATTGTTTTGGAAATGTTCGAACACCTTCCGGAATTTTGTACCAGTTAACTTTTTCGCTGATCCAGATATGAGCATGAGGCTCAAATAAACTAGCATCGTCTAAATAAATCGTTTTGAGCTTTAGCTTAATAGTCGATGGATGATCAGGATGAAAGTGGTACATTCGATTACCACTTTCTGGATAGAATACAGCCCAGTTTCGACGACTACTTTCAGCGATGCGTTCCCATTCTTTGAGTGTACCGCTGAATTCAATTTTATCCACTGCAACTACAGCAGTTGTGCTAAATGGCCCGGTAGATAATTTCTGACATTCCGTGCAGTGACAAACAATCACGAGTGTTGGAGTACTTGTGGAGTGACCTGCCCAGACTGGCATGAGCCTTTGATAGGAAATCACCGCTCATTAAGTTAGGTCTGCCATCAGTTACTAATGCTGGGTGAGTCAGAATGTGTCGATTCAGGGTATCGCCTGAACACTAATAAAAAGAGACACATGATGAATAAAATGAGGAGTCCTAAGCCTATTGCAGCCGCATTAAACGACCAGTTAAATATCCAGGCACAGAAAAAAGCGACACCTGCGTTACCTGCGGCAATAAAGATATTTTGAATAGCGGATGTTCTGCCCATAACACCACTCAGAGCCACCGTTTGCAGATATGATGATAAGCTCACTGCCGCTAAAGTTGTTGTTACGCCAAAGCAAAATAGTAATATGGGAAGCCATACTAATTGGTTTAATAAACCACAACATAGGAACGTAGTGGCTGAAATAATTTGATTAATCATCAGCAACTTATCAGATGATAGTACTTTTAAGAATTGTTCTGATTTTTTAACTAGAATGCCGGATATCGTGGCACCTAGGGCATAACTCACGCTCAACCATGATAGCCATTGGCTGTTATCAGTGAATTTGGCTGTCACAAGAGGCGCTATCAAAACATAAAATCCACCCAGCGATATTGCGATTGATAGGCTGCTGGCTAGACGCACAATGAATGCGTGGTGGCCCTTAGAAAACTGCACAAAGTCAGCCCAGTTGAGTAGTTCTTTTTTAGATGATGTTACGGCTAATTGAACTACATCCTGACGATAATAGATAAACGTGCTGAGTAGCAGGCAAAAACCATAAATGAGGGCCATTAGATAAAATACGGCTACCTCTGACGTCCACGATAAGATTATCCCGGTAAGGGCAAAACCGATGATCTGTCCTAATTGTGATGCCGAAGCAATTTGACCATTCACTGCTCTCAAGTCATTTGTAGCGACCATTTTTCTGACCAAAACGAATAGTGATGTTCTATAGAGAGGTCGAAATACATAGACTATCCCAGCGGCTAGCAAGAGGCCCACTGTCGGGGCCCAATGATAGATAAAAGCAAGGAGAATAAAGACTGCCATGCACAACGCATTAATGACGATAAGGATCTTCGTTGGAGCGTGGCGGTCAGCTAATGCTCCAGCAGCCAGCTGAATGATGGTGACAATAATGAACTCTCCACCAGAAGCGGTCGCAAATGCCCACAGACTATTGGTTTCATCGTAGAGAAGCTTTCCGATGAGCAGTGTAAAGATAGCGCTAGCCATCTTGGTGAAAAACTCGATTATGGGTGGGACGCTTCTCAACATGTCATCCTATAGTGAAGGTTATTTCAGATGTTCTATCGCTGAATACTACGGAATAGTTCTAATAACACAATATTTGATTACACTCGAGTCCTTAGGGCTAAAAAAAGAGTTTTACCATAGCCCAAACAGGTCAAATCGATAGAGTTAAGTGATCCGATATACTGAGAGGTGAGAAGTCGAGGGACGCCCTAAAAATGGCCTTTAATGATAAAAGTCATGATAAAATCTGCTACACAGGATTTTTTGAAGGTCAAAAAAGTTAGTGATTACTACGGCTATATGCTATGTTAAGATTGGTGGCCCCAACTGGACTTGAACCAGTGACCAATCGATTATGAGTCCTGAAAATGGGATATTCCATAAAATCTCAAGTTATCGCATCTCATTTTATTTATTTTGTAAATCATGTGGTTGTCGAAATTGATTTATCTCACCTTATTGTAATGGTCAACTAATTCTGTAGAGATTCTAAGCGGCATTTTTTAATTCATTATATTTCTGATGTGGCGTCATATAATTAAGCGTAGAATGCCTACGTTTGTAATTGTAAAACTGAATATAATTGTCCACCTCACTTATAACTGAATGATGATTTATAAATGAAAGGCGATTCAGCCGCTCTGTTTTTAAACTTCTAAAAAATCGCTCCATTACTGCATTATCCCAACAATTACCTCGACGACTCATACTTTGCGTTATAGTTAGCTGTGATAACCGAGCCCTAAACGAGGCCGCAGAATACTGACACCCTTGATCTGAATGAAACATCAGTTGATTAAGAACCGGCTGTTGACGCTTAATAACATTATTCAATGCTGCTATAGCCAATTCAGCATTTGGGCTTGTTGATAAGGCATACCCTACAACTTCCCTCGTTGATAAATCTAACACACAGGCCAAGTAACTCCACCCTTGGTTATTCCTAATACAGGTAATATCACCGACCCAATGCGTGTTATGTGAGTCCAGGGCGGGATCGCACTTTGTTAGCGAATATGATCTAATATCGGAAAGCCCTCATTCATTCAGCCATTTTAAACCTAATAGAACATCTATCCGTAGTCAAAGATACTCGCTCAGGCATTAATCAAAAACATGACCTTATCGACGTCATGTTCCTCGTTATCAGCGCCATCGCATCGGGGTGTGAAGGTTGGCAAGATATTGAACTATATGGCGAAGAAAAACTCGACTGGTTGAGAAAGTATCGTCCATTTGAAAATGGTATTCCACGTTGACATACCATCGCACGCATCCTGTGTTCAGTCGTTGCTGAGTCGTTACTTGAAGCGCTTACTTGTTGGATTAACGAACAAAGAACTAGCCAAAATAAGCCTGTCATCGCATTTGATGGAAAAGTCCTACGTGGCTCGTACCGAAATGACAGCAAAACAGCGTTACAGCTGGTGACCGCTTATGACACTGAGCGTGGTCTCGTTTTAAGCCAGAAGCCGACAGCGACTAAAAATGGTGAGATCAATGTTGTGCGCCAACTGCTTGATGTTATTCATGTAAAGGGCAGTATCATTACTATTGATGCGCTGCATTGTCAGCGAGAAACCCTCGATAAAATTGCAGAGAAAAAGGCCCATGTTGTGGTCCAAGTGAAACACAACCAACCGAAACTCAGAAAAGCGGTTGTGGAGAAATTTCAAGCCGTTTTCGACGCCGGAAAAGAAAAAATCGTTACTGAAATCAAAGAAAAATATCATGGTCGCCAAGAAGAACGATATGTATTTCAGTTAAAAGCAAGACTACCCGAAGGACTTGCTCAAAAATGGCCGACGATACGAAGCATTATTGCCGTAGAGCGCCATCGAAGTATCAATGGAAAAGGCAGTGTCGATACTTCGTATTACGTCAGTTCGATGTCGCCTATCCATAAGTTGCTTGGTCACTCTATCCGCCAACATTGGCGGATAGAAAATAGTCAGCACTATGTATTAGATGTTGTCTTTAAAGAAGATAGCTCAAGAATAACGCTGGATGGCGCGGTAGAAAATATCGCTTTGTTTAGGCGGTTCGTGATGAATATGCTCAAGCAGAGCGACTGTGGTGCACCAAGCCAGAAGAGTAAGCTCAAAAAAGCGGGTTGGAGCGATGACTATCGGGCACGGGTATTCTTTGGGTTATAAATTGAACAAAGTATGCTCGCGCCCTGGATCAATAAAGGGATATGTTCAAGTATAGAACATATCCCTTTATGATTAACACTCTGTTTTAGTTTGGTTTTTCAAGTAATCGCAATATTTTTTAATGAATATGCATATTAAAGGAACACAAATAACATATGTACCTATAAATGTAGCTAATTCTGTATGTGTAAATATGTTTTCTGTTATATTTAAATATAATCCTATTACAGAATCAATTATATAATTTACTCCTATTAAGGCTAAAATAGTGGGAGAAAATAAATGCTTTTCATATCCATAAGAATAAAGGACAAGTAACACGAGTATATCCGATATAGCGGAGTATATGTCTTTCCAAGAAAAAGTATCTTTTATTTCATCAAAGGAAACGGAGATACTAATCGCTAAGAGAATGACTACTATCCATAAAATAATTTTAATATTTCGAGGTTTTATCACCACCACACTCCATTATCTAGATGTCTAGGATCATCTGGTAAAGAGAGAAAATCGCTCTTATTTTTAAGATATTCTTTACGAAAGTTGTTTCGTCTTGCACCAAACGGAGGCAACTTTTCTATTTCTAGTATAGCTCTTTGAATATCAGGATCATTAAAATTTGTGCCTCCTTGTAGAGCTTTTTTGGTTAATGGAACAATTCCTTCATAAGCCCTTTCTGCATCGAGCATCCCAGAAATTTGTCCATAAATAGTTCCTGCAAGGGTCCATAGTAGTCTTAGTGCTTGTAACATTATCAATTTTACCCGAATTAATAGGAATGAATATATTATGCAGTTAGTGGTGAGCGCCAATCATCAGAACCAGAAGTACCTGCAATATTATGGTTCCAATCAATTTTTCTATAGCTCATGGAAACTTCTATAATTTGAGTATAACTCTGATCATTTGGTTCTTGGCAATGAGGCATATATGCATCGATATCTACGATGACTGCATCAGTTAGCTCTGTTGTAAAAAAGCGTTCTTGTTTACCTTCGATTGAGGTGCGATACCAGTTTAAGGTAACAGTTGGTAATATTTCACCTGAAGCTAAGGCATTATATAAAAGTGGAATGGCTTTATTTAGAGAAACCGAAAACCTAAAAGGCCGATGGCTACGCTGGCCAGTGGGTTGTCCTGATTGAATGTCAGTAGGAACCGTGACTTTATGGTGAAACTCTTGGACTAGCATTTCATCTTCATGCCCTTCGACATAAATGTTTCCGACTGAATCAGCCGTAAATGCTCCAGCAGTGATGTTACCTTGGGTTTTCCCTTCGATAGAAATGTAACAAGGGGTTGGCATTATATCTATTCCTTATTTGATAAAATTAGTAATATAGCAATATATATGCCACTATATAACTATTTGTTTATTAAGGGATATTTTGTGTTGTTACTTATTTAGTGGGATATTCGAGCAAGAAATTGCCTAAATCGAGCAAAAAGTTGCTCAGCGGGCAATTTCTTGCTCGCTATAAACTATTTTGAATGTATAAGCAGTAAATACTGATTATAACAAAAACTTCTTATTTTTAAGAAAATCTCAATTTTCCACATATCAATCTACGTTCTTTCTACGCTCGATATTATTGAATCTGTAGTGGGAGAATATGACATATGATCACATCATGTGTTTGGCTGAGGTAGCTGAGAGTGTAGGACCATACACGAAATTTCTAATGATACTTTTGATAGAGTCTATGAGACGGGGAAGTGGACAGTAAGCTTAATAAGCATGCTAGAAATTCTCAAATTGTCGGAAGTTTGTTTCTATCCAAAATGCTTGAAATATATCTAATAGAGAGCATCTATGGACGAAAACGTTGCTAAACGCTGCTACATATTTGCTACACAGGATTTTTTGAAGGTCAAAAAGTTAGTGATTACTACGGCTAGATGCCATGTTAAGATTGGTGGCCCCAACTGGACTTGAACCAGTGACCAATCGATTATGAGTCGACTGCTCTAACCAACTGAGCTATAGGGCCAATGTGAGATGTTTTATAGAAAACAGGCAGGATTATATGTAATCCTGCCTGTCATGTCTATGAGCTAACATACTGTTTGCACAATAATTAGCCGGTTTTACAACTATTCGTCTAAGAAACTGCGAAGTTGCTCACTGCGGCTTGGATGACGCAGTTTACGTAGCGCTTTTGCTTCAATCTGGCGAATACGTTCACGGGTCACATCGAACTGTTTGCCCACTTCCTCAAGGGTGTGGTCAGTGTTCATGCCAATCCCAAAGCGCATCCGTAATACTTTCGCTTCACGCGGTGTGAGGCCTGCTAACACCTCTTGGGTTGCAAACTTCAGGTTGTCGTTGGTGGCTGCATCGACAGGCAGTGACAATGTGGTATCTTCGATAAAGTCGCCTAAGTGTGAATCTTCATCATCACCAATTGGAGTTTCCATCGAAATGGGCTCTTTGGCAATTTTCAGCACTTTACGAATTTTATCTTCAGGCATCATCATCCGCTCTGCTAGCTCATCAGGGTTGGGTTCACGGCCCATCTCTTGGAGCATTTGACGGCTGATACGATTGAGTTTGTTGATGGTCTCTATCATATGCACTGGAATACGAATCGTCCGCGCTTGGTCGGCAATTGAGCGAGTAATCGCCTGACGGATCCACCAAGTTGCATAGGTTGAGAATTTATAACCACGGCGATATTCAAATTTATCAACCGCTTTCATCAACCCAATGTTCCCTTCTTGAATCAAGTCAAGGAACTGCAAACCACGGTTGGTGTATTTCTTCGCAATCGAGATCACCAAACGTAAGTTAGCTTCCACCATCTCTTTTTTAGCACGACGAGCTTTGGCTTCACCAATGCTCATCCGGCGGTTAATATCTTTGATGCCTTGAATGGTTAAGCCAGTTTCTTCTTCAACTTGACGTAGTTTGCCAATACTTCGGCGCACTTCTTCTTCAACCTCTCTTAAAGCAGGGGCGTAAGATTTCGTGCTGACAATCTGTTGGTCTAACCAAGCATCAGATGACTCATTGCCACTAAACGCGTTCACAAAAGCTTTTTTCGGCATTTTGCTTTGTTCAACGCTCATTTTCATGATTAACCGTTCGTGAGTGCGCACGCGGTCCATCATATTGCGCATTCGTGCCACGATTTTATCAAATACTTTGGGTATTAAACGGAAGGTGTGGAACACTTCGCTTAATGCTTCAATGCTTTCGCGTGCAGCTTTACTGTTACGACCTTCGGAGCTGATAGTGGCTAATGACTTCTCGTACACTTCACGCAATGCGTCAAAGCGCTCTTTAGCCAGTTCTGGATCAATCCCTACATCTTCTTCGTCATCGTCGTCATCGTCGTCATCATCATCATCATCGTCATCATCGCGGTCGGTTTCCGCTAGTTCTGAACCAATGTGGGTGGCGGTTGGAGCGGCGTCTTCTACTTCACTTTCATCTAAAAATCCGGAGACGATATCACCAATACGCAGCTCTTCAGCTTGGTATTGATCGTACATATCGAGCAACATTGCGATAGTATCAGGGTATTCAGCCACAGAGCACTGAACTTGGTTGATCCCATCTTCAATTCGTTTGGCGATATCAATTTCGCCTTCGCGTGTGAGCAATTCAACGGTGCCCATTTCACGCATGTACATCCGTACGGGATCCGTTGTACGGCCGATTTCAGACTCTACTGATGCTAATGCTTGTGCCGCCGCTTCGACAGCATCTTCATCGGCAGAATTCTCTGCCAGCATTAGTTCGTCGGCGTCAGGGGCATTTTCATAGACCGTGATGCCCATGTCATTGATCATTTGAATAATGTCTTCAACCTGATCAGAGTCGACAATATCTGCAGGTAAATGATCGTTCACCTGTGCATAGGTGAGATAGCCTTGCTCTTTACCCTTCGCTAGAAGGATTTTGAGTTGTGACTGTGGGGTTGGCTCCATAGAGATCATCCGCTAATTAGTTAAGCTTGCTACATTCAAGACCTTTTCACTCTTACTCAGTGAAACGTCACAGTATAGCATAAATATGGGCAAATTTTCTTAAATCAAGCTATGTTGATGAAAAATTGTCCGCAACGTTTAGTGACCATTTAATCAATTGGCCCGAAGTTCTTGCTGTAATTCTAACATTTCTTGCTTCTCCTTACGGCTAAGCATTTGATTTAACGATTTTTGCAATAGCTCGTCATAGCGCTGCTGAAGCAGCTGTTCTACAAAACTAGCGAGAATGTCGTTTAGCTCTTGAGTATAGCCGTCAATGTCGATGAGCTCGTCGCCTTCCAGATTTAAACTGGCCATTTTGCTTAAAGCGGCTACCTCTGGACGTTCTCGCCAGCGTTCTAGTAATTGTGCTGTGGTGATATCCGGTTTGTCCCGGATTTGCTGAACTAGTTCAATCAGCATGTTGCTGCCTTTGAGCGGCAGCGCGTGTAAAAAACTTAAATCGGGTGCATCCAATGCGGTTTGCGGATGTTGCAATACAATCGCGACAGCGCGACGCATCGGGGTCAATTTCATTTTGTTGGCTGTCGTGGACCGCTGCGGTTGTTTGGGCGTTGTAAAAAAACGCTCAAGTCGCCGCTCATCCCAACGTAACCAATGGGCAAGGCTGCTTTTGAGCATATCTTGATAAAATCCCGCTTGCACTTGGCCAATCAGTGTACGTGCCTGGTCTGCTAAATGGCTTTTTCCCGCGTCGGTGCGGGTATCAATCTCTTTACCCAGTTTTTGAAACATAAACTCAGACAGTGGCTGTGCTTGGTGAAGCTGAGATTCAAATTCTGCTTTGCCAATTTTACGCACTAAGGTGTCAGGGTCTTCACCATCGGGCAGAAACATAAATTGTAGCTCAACACCATCGCGCAGTTGTGGCAGTGCGTTTTCCAGTGCGCGCCAAGCTGCGTCGCGACCTGCACGGTCGCCATCATAGCAGCAAATAATCCGATTACTGGCACGAAACAGCAACTGCAATTGATCTGAAGTAGTGGATGTTCCTAAACTAGCCACTGCGTAATCGATACCAAATTGCGCCAGCGACACGACGTCCATATAACCTTCGACGACTAAGATCTGATCAATGCGCTTATGCTTTTGGCGCACTTCGTACAAGCCATATAACTCACGGCCTTTATGAAATAGGTCGGTCTCTGGTGAGTTTAAGTATTTGGGGGTGCCATCGCCTAGTACGCGGCCACCAAAGCCAATGTAGCGACCTCGACGATCACGGATGGGAAACATCAAGCGGTCGCGAAATCGGTCATAACGGCGTTTGTTGTCGTTTTCAATCAACATACCGCAGCGCAGTAGTTGTTCAATTTGCTCAGTTGTCTGACCAAATTGGCGACTAAGAGCATCCCATTCATCGGGTGCGTAGCCAATGCCAAAATCTTTGACGACTTCACCACTTAATCCGCGTCCTTTGAGATAATCGATGACTACATTAGAGCGTGTGTTCTTGCGTAATTGATATTGATAAAAGCGATTGACCTGAGTCATTAGCTCATACAGGTCGCGACTTTGTGCTATCGGCGGCGCTGATTGGTGTCCACCTTGACCCGTTTCTTCGCGCTGAACTTCCACCCCGGCAATTGCGGCTAAGTCTTCGACCGCTTCAACAAACTCAAAACGCTCGTATTCCATCAAAAATCCGATGGCATTGCCATGCGCACCACAGCCAAAGCAGTGGTAAAATTGTTTGTCAGGACTGACTGTGAATGATGGGCTTTTTTCGTTATGAAAGGGGCAACAAGCCTGATAGTTTTTACCAGCTTTTTTTAAACGAACCCGCTGATCAATCAAGCTTACAATGTCAACCCGTGCTAATAGGTCATCAATGAATTGCTGCGAAATTCGCCCTGCCATACGCCCTCAATATATTCAATAAGGATGTGTTGCCATTGCTGACAGAAACAAGCAAGCCGCGCACTCAAGTGAGTGTGCGGCTTGTCCGCATATCATAGGAGAGTCAATTAGTTTAATTTGCTTCGGACAAGCCCACTAATTGCTCCCATGTCGGCACGGCCTTGGACTTGTGGTTTTAACACGCCCATGACCTTGCCCATGTCCCCGACGCCACTGGCACCCGTTTGTTCGATTGCTAATGCAATAAGCTCGGCAACTTCGTCTTCGGTCAATGGTTTAGGCAAAAATTCCTGAAGGACTGGAATTTCTGCTAGTTCATGCTCGGCTAAATCTTCTCGGCCTGCATCATGATACTGCTGAGCAGCATCTTGGCGCTGTTTCACCTGCTTGGTGATAATCGCAATGATCTGCTCATCGCTCAGTTCGATGCGTTCGTCAACTTCGCGTTGTTTAATCGCAGCCATGACCATGCGTAACGTACTTAAGCGGGCTTTAGCTTTGGCCCGCAGTGCGTCCTTCTGAGCGTCTTGTAATTGAACTTTCAGGGACATTTTTATTTAAACTCGCTTTAACTTGTGTGTCTAACTAACTTAATCGATATCAATCAATTAGTACAGACGAACACGGCGTGCGTTTTCACGAGCCAATTTTTTTGCATGGCGTTTTACGGCTGCAGCTTTTGCACGTTTACGAGCAGTGGTTGGTTTTTCATAGAATTCGCGACGGCGAACTTCAGAAAGAATACCTGCTTTTTCGCATGAACGTTTAAAGCGACGCAGTGCAACGTCAAATGGTTCGTTTTCACGTACTTTAACTACTGGCATATGCCGATCACCTCAGGGGTTTAGTTAACGGCTGAGACAAATTCAGCCTGATTGTTTAAAAATGGTGCAGAATTTTAATCAAAAGGAGGTGTGCTTGTAAAGCTCATTTTCACCTCATTGTGGTTTCTGCGGATTAAGACGGGTAATATGGCGTCAGTTTTTAGGCACTCGGAGCTTTACTCATGCGCGTTCTCGGTATCGAGACCTCTTGTGACGAAACTGGCATCGCCATCTACGATGACCAGAGTGGGTTATTATCTCACCAATTGTACAGTCAAATCAAATTACATGCTGATTACGGCGGGGTTGTACCCGAATTAGCCTCTCGGGATCACATTCGAAAGGTGATCCCACTGATCAAGCAGGCGATGGCTGAATCGCACTCCAGTGTTGATGATATTGATGCGGTCGTGTACACCGCAGGGCCAGGTTTGGTCGGCGCACTATTGGTCGGGGCAACCACGGGGCGAGCATTAGCCATGGCGTGGAATAAGCCTGCGGTGGCGGTGCACCACATGGAAGGGCATTTGTTGGCGCCGATGCTGGAAGAGCATGCGCCTGAGTTTCCTTTTTTGGCGCTACTAGTCTCTGGTGGTCATACCCTGATCGTGCGAGTGGAAAGCATTGGCCGTTACCAAATTATGGGCGAGTCGATTGACGATGCCGCCGGTGAAGCTTTTGATAAAACGGCCAAACTCATGGGGCTTGATTATCCCGGTGGCCCACGGTTATCCAAATTAGCCGAGCAGGGTATAGCGGGGCGCTTTATTTTCCCCAAACCGATGACGGATCGACCCGGACTGGATATGAGCTTCTCTGGGCTTAAAACCTTTGCTGCAAATACCATCGCCGCCCATGGCACGGATGCTCAAACCCAAGCGGATATCGCGTTGGCATTTGAGCAAGCGGTGGTCGACACTTTGATTATTAAGTGCCGTAGGGCGCTTGATGAAACGGGCTTTAAGCGGTTAGTGATCGCCGGTGGAGTGAGTGCTAACCAGCGCTTGCGCCGTGATTTGGGCCAGTTAATGAAAAGTCGTGGTGGTGAGGTATTTTATCCGCGCACCGAGTTTTGTACCGATAATGGTGCGATGATCGCCTTTGCTGGAATGCAGCGTTTTAAAGCGGGCGTGCGTCAGCCCCTTTCGATTGGTGCGACGCCGCGTTGGCCTCTAGACCAATTGCCTGCTATCGACTAGGCACTGGCTCAAATCACACCCAGAAGGGGCTTAAACTACCCGTTTGGAGCCCCGTATCGGTGTTCTGTACCATTGACTCTGGGTTATGAGCGTCTGTTGTTGATTTCAGGTGAGGTGATATCGCGCTGAGGGTGACGGAAATATCTTGCTGTTGGCCGTCATGGACGTTCGAAGACGGCACGGTTTAACGGGTGGAACAACCGATTATTTTTTTTGCCGATGGCGCAAAATTTTAGCTTCGGTTTGGTTCCAAAGTCTGGATATGTTGGTGTGATGACGCAGAATAATCAAGCACGCTAACATCGACACCGGCAATGTGTACTCGGGCTTGATGAGCCAAGTAAATAATGGGGCGAGCAATACAGTAATCAGCGCAGCGGCTGATGAGTAGCCCGTTATTAATAACACCACCAGCCAAGTAGCAATCAGTAATCCACCTAAATCAAGGCCGATGGGCAAAACCGCACCGAGTGCTGTTGCTACGCCTTTTCCTCCTTCAAAATGAAAGAAGATAGGGAACATATGGCCAAAACAAACCGCGATGGCAATGCCGCCTAAGACCACAGGGGGAAGCCCGACAAAATAGCCACTCCAAACCGGAATGACGCCTTTGATAATATCTAATAGCAGGACTAATACAGCGGGAAAACGTCCACCGAGGCGGTAAACATTGGTAGCTCCTGGATTTTTCGAGCCATTGTTGCGAGGATCGGGTAGGCGGAACAATCGACTAATCAAGACAGCGCTTGAAATTGAGCCGATGAAATAGCTCCCAACAATAAATAAAAAACCGATTATTCCCATATTGAACGACCCTGCCTCATTCACCGATTCCTAACCTAGCAGATTTGAGCTATCATCGCCCATTTAAATAATGTGATGTTCGTATCACCTAGCGAATTTATGATACGTGGTTTATTTGCGTGGCGCTATGGTGAATCAAAGCAGGTTTAAGATTAAATGGATAAAGTATTCATCGAAGAGCTGTGTGTTTATACCACGATTGGTGTTTATGACTGGGAAAAACAAATAAAGCAGAAGTTAGTATTGGATTTAATCATGGATTGGGACAATAGCCTTGCTGCGGCTGATGATGATCTTCGTTACGCTTTGAATTATGCCGCTGTTAGCGAAGCGGTCACTAGCCTGATACAAGCACAGCCCTATGAGCTAATTGAGACGGTTGCGGAACATGTAGCCCAGTTATTATTGCGTGAATTTGCTATTACTCATCTCACTGTGAAAGTGCGTAAACCTGGCGCAGTTGCCAATGCATTGAGCGTTGGGGTAAGCATTGAGCGGACGCGGAGCGATGTGTAATGGCCCAAGTTTATGTTGGGATTGGTAGTAACATCGATCGTGAATTTTCCATCGCCAAAGGAATTGGCTTGATAGAAGAGCTTATCGCGCATGTGCGCTGTTCGCCGGTCTATCAAAGTAAAGCACTCGGTTTTAATGGACCCGATTTTTATAATTTGGTGGGTGCATTTGAAACCTCACTGACGCTGACGGTATTGGCCGAGCAACTGCGTTTTATCGAGTACCGCTGTGGTCGGCCTAAACAAGCGCATAAATGTTCATCACGTATGTTAGATATTGATCTACTACTTTATGATGATGTGATCTGTGATACGCCGTGCGTTTTGCCGCGCCCGGAAATCTGTATGAATGCATTTGTGTTGCGTCCTCTCGCCGAGCTTGCTGGGGATAAACGACACCCTATTACTGGGGTATCCTTACAGCAGATGTGGCTGCAATTGGCGCCTAATAATTCCAGCCCTTTAACCCGTGTTGACGATAGCTTTTTGACCCAAATGAGTGATGCCTATGACCACCCTACACGTAATTATCCTCTCCCTCATTCAGGGGTTTACTGAGTTTTTACCGATCTCCAGTTCGGCGCATTTGATTTTGCCTTCGCAGCTACTCGGTTGGCCCGATCAAGGGCCTGTGTTTGATGTGACGGTACATGTAGGCACGCTGCTGGCTGTGTTACTCTATTTTCGACGAGATGTTAGCCAGCTGTTTTGTGCTTGGTGGCGCGCCATCGTTGCTAAAGAACATAGCGCACAAAGTCGCATGGCGTGGTTGATCATTTTGGCAACGATTCCGGCGGTAGTCTTTGGTGGTTTATTTAGCGGACTGATTGAAACCTATGCCCGTTCGGTTTCGGTTATTGCATTCACCACATTGGTCTTTGGTTTGTTGTTAGGTTGGGTCGATTTGCAAGCGCCGGAACGCTATGATGAATCGCATATGGGGGTGAAGCATGCGCTTTATATTGGTTTTGCACAGGCGCTAGCGATGATCCCCGGCACTTCTCGTTCAGGCATTACCATGACGGCTGCGCGTCAGTTGGGTTATAGTCGCGGCGCTGCGGCTCGCTTTTCATTTTTATTATCAATTCCCGTGATCTTAGGTGCGGCGACCTTGCTTGGGGCTGAAGTGGCCGGATCACCTATCAATGTGCCATGGCACCAATTAGGCTTAGGTTTGGCGCTCTCTTTTGCCAGTGCCTTGGCGTGTATTCATCTGTTTTTAAAATGGGTGACCCGTGTCGGCATGCTGCCGTTTGTGATTTACCGGTTGTTCCTTGGTGTGGCATTGATTTGGCTGGCTATCTAACACGCTAGTCAGTTTTCTCTTCGCGCTAGAAACTTTCATTATGATCGTTAAAGTGAGGGCGCTGGCGTAGACGGGCAAATATGCCCAGATGACACATTCTATTTCATGTTATTTTGCTTTTTTCGTCTTAGCAATTGCGTTTTCACCGATACTCAGTGAAAGCGCCACGCTTAATACCTACCTAACTTTCATTTCGGATCAACCAATGCGTATTTGTGTTGGCGACATCGACATCGAATTTGGCAATGATGGGTTATGTAACACATCAATGAGCAGAAGATGATTCATTTTGGACCTATTGACAACATTCTCGCTGTATCGAGGAATGATTTATTCTAATTCAAGAGTTCTTATTGATTAGAAAAACTAATGGAAAACAGGTTTCGATAATTTGAAGATAAACTCTTCAGATTTATATTTTTATAGCTAAATATTTCAATTTACTGAATATTTGGTCACTTCATTCGGTTTTTACTGCCAAAAAAAGCGTTTTTTATGTAAGGTACACCCATGTGATAAATCGCTTAAATATTTTAACGATTAATTAAATTTGGGTTTTAACGCTTTTATCTGATAAAACCTCATGGTTATAATCGAGGTATTCGTTCGCGGCCCCCCTTAAAGATCGGTTCGTAGAACTTCAATCAAGCAAGGAAATAACATGGTAAAACAGACAGTGCTGTATGATCAGCATCTACGTGCTGGTGCCAAAATGGTTGATTTTCATGGTTGGGAGATGCCTATTCATTACGGCTCTCAATTAGAAGAACACCATAGTGTGCGCACTGACGCTGGGATGTTCGACGTCTCGCATATGACAATTGTCGATATCACTGGCGATGATGCAAAAGCGTTTTTACAAAATTTATTGGCCAATGATGTAGCGCGGTTGAAAACCCCCGGGAAAGCGCTCTACAGCGCGATGCTGACCCCCGAAGCAGGGGTAATTGATGATCTGATTACCTATTATTTATCTGATACCCATTATCGGATGGTCGTTAACTCTGCCACGCATGATAAAGATTTAGCTTGGTTAGCTAAGCAAGCTGAAGCCTTTAATGTCACTATCACTGAGCGCCCAGAACTGGCAATGATCGCCGTGCAAGGCCCGAATGCAATTGCCAAAGCGCAGCAGGTATTCAGCATCGAACAGCGCCAACAAGTGGCCGAAATGAAACCATTTTTTGGTGTGCAAGCGGGCGATTTATTTATCGCTACTACGGGTTATACCGGTGAAGCAGGCTATGAAATTGTGCTGGATGAATCACAAGCACCTGTATTGTGGCAAAAATTGTTAGACGCAGGCGTTGCGCCTTGCGGCTTAGGCGCGCGCGATACCTTGCGTTTGGAAGCGGGGATGAACCTCTATGGCCAAGATATGGACGAGAGTGTGTCACCACTTGCGGCGAATATGGGCTGGACCATTGCTTGGCAACCTGATGATCGTGATTTTATCGGCCGTGCTGCGCTCACTGAGCAAAAACAATATGGCACTGACAAATTAGTTGGGCTGGTGATGGCGCAAAAAGGTGTGATGCGCCAAGGGCAGATCGTCCGTGATAGTGACGGTGGTGAGGCAACGGGTGTGATTACTTCAGGCAGTTTTTCCCCTACATTAGGCGTTAGTGTTGCTTTGGCGCGTGTACCGTCAAATTTTGGTAACACAGTAGTGGTGGAAATGCGTAAAAAAGCCGTTACAGTTAAAGTGGTTCCTCCAGTGTTTGTGCGTAATGGCCAACAAGTTTGCTGATTTTTTTTAAAGGAATAAGTCATGAGTAATATCCCAGCTGATCTAAAATTTGCCGCCACTCACGAGTGGGTTCGTAGTGAAGGTGATAACCTGTATACCGTAGGTATCAGCGATCACGCCCAAGAACTTCTTGGTGACATGGTATTTGTCGATCTCCCTGATGTGGATGATGAAGTCGCTGGTGGTGAAGATTGTGCGGTTGCAGAATCAGTTAAAGCTGCCTCTGATATCTATTCACCACTGACAGGCACGGTTGTCGCGATTAATGAAGAGTTAGAAGATAATCCTGAGCAGATCAACTCTGATCCGTATGGTGATGGCTGGTTGTTTCAAGTGCAAGTAAACGACAGCGATGAGTATGATGCTCTTCTTGATGCTGATGCTTACGAGCAAAGCCTAGAAGAAGAATAAGTACCAGAAAACGCCCTGATGCAATGTGTCAGGGCGTTTTTATATCCCCCCATGAACACAAGCAAACTGCAGGAACCCCCCATGTTGGCGTTGCACGAACTGACTCAAACCGATGATTTTATCCGTCGCCATGTTGGCCCCGGAGCACAAGAACAGAGCGAGATGCTCAGCGCCTTGGCATTGCCAAGCCTTGAGGCACTGATTGAACAAACAGTCCCCGCAGGTATTCGTTTACCAGCGCCAATGGCAATTGGCGAAAGCCAAAGCGAAGCCCAGGCACTGAGCGCTCTTAAAGCCATTGCGAGTAAAAATGATATTTATCGCTCTTATATTGGGATGGGTTATTACGGCACTCATACCCCGAACGTCATTTTGCGCAATGTGCTAGAAAATCCCGGCTGGTATACCGCTTATACGCCGTATCAGCCTGAGATCGCCCAAGGGCGTCTAGAAGCGTTACTTAACTTTCAACAGATGACCATGGATCTCACTGGGTTAGATCTGGCGAATGCATCACTGCTGGATGAAGCAACCGCCGCCGCTGAAGCGATGGCGATGGCTAAGCGAGTATCCAAAAATAAAAAATCGAATCTCTTTTTCATTGCCGATGATACCCACCCACAAACCATTGATGTGATCTGTCAGCGCGCTGAGTTTTTTGGCTTTGAAACGATTATTGGCAAACCAGAGCAGCTGGCTGAGTTAGATGTTTTTGGTGCATTGCTGCAATATCCGGGTACCACGGGTGAAGTACGTGATTTAACGCCGTTTATTGACAGGGTGCATGCCTGTAAAGGGATTGTCGCCGTTGCCTCTGATTTGATGGCGTTGGTCGCATTGAAAGCGCCCGGTGAAATGGGCGCAGATATCGTCTTAGGGTCATCTCAGCGCTTTGGTGTGCCTATGGGCTACGGCGGGCCGCATGCGGCATTTTTTGCCACCCGTGATGCATTTAAACGCTCGATGCCAGGACGCATTATTGGTGTGTCCAAAGACCGCCGTGGCAAAGCTGCGCTACGTATGGCACTGCAAACGCGCGAACAACATATTCGCCGTGAAAAAGCCAACTCGAATATCTGTACCGCGCAGGTTTTATTGGCCAATATGGCTTCTTTTTATGCGGTCTTTCATGGTCCAGAAGGGCTGTCCTGCATTGCTGAGCGCATCCATCGGATGGCAGCTATCATGGCTGCAGCCGCAGTGCAAAAAGGCGTGACGCTGCGCCATGCACAGTTTTTTGATACGCTCACATTAACCGGCCTTGATAAAAATGCGGTGTTAGCTCGGGCGCAAGCGGCACGTATCAATTTGCGTGCTGATTTAGACAATGCCATCGCCATTAGCCTAGATGAAACTACCACAGAGGCTGATTTAGCGCTATTACTCACGGTACTCTTTGGTGAACTGCATGGTTTAGATATCCACCAATTAGATACGCAAGTGCAAGCCGAAGATACAGGCGTGAACGATGCTTTGCGCCGTCAATCAGCGATTTTGACGCATCCAGTGTTTCATCTGTATCGTAGTGAAACCGAAGTGTTGCGCTATATTCGCCGCTTAGAAGGGCGTGATTTGTCGCTGAATCATTCGATGATCGCCCTTGGTTCCTGCACCATGAAATTGAATGCAACCGCTGAGATGATCCCCATTAGCTGGCCTGAATTTGCCAATCTGCATCCATTTTGCCCCGCAGCACAAGCGCAGGGATATCATGAGCTGATTCAGCTACTTGAGCAGTGGTTGGTGACCATTACCGGTTACGATGCGGTTTGCATGCAGCCGAACTCAGGGGCGCAAGGTGAATATGCCGGGCTTCTAGCGATTCGCCATTATCAAGCCAGCCAAGGTGAAACGCAGCGTAATATCTGTTTGATCCCAAGCTCAGCACACGGTACTAACCCTGCATCTGCCCATATGGCAGGTCTTGAAGTGGTCGTGGTGAGCTGTGATAAAGCCGGGAATATTGATGTTGAAGAGCTTAGAGCAAAAGCACAGCAACATAGTGAGCAGTTATCCTGCTTGATGGTCACTTATCCCTCGACCCATGGCGTTTACGAGCAACCCATCGCTGAGATCTGTGACATCATTCATCAATATGGTGGTCAGGTGTATCTTGATGGCGCCAATATGAATGCGCAAGTAGGGCTGACCTCTCCGGGCTTTATTGGCGCGGATGTCTCGCACCTTAACTTGCATAAAACCTTTGCCATCCCTCACGGGGGCGGCGGCCCAGGTATGGGACCGATTGGCGTGAAACAACATCTTGCGCCATTTGTGCCCGGTCATGTCGTGGTCAAAGGTAAATCGACACAAGGGGCTGTATCTGCCGCGCCATTTGGCAGTGCCTCCATTTTGCCGATCTCATGGATGTATATCGCCATGTTAGGGGGCAAAGGGCTGCGCCGCGCCAGTGAAGTTGCGATTTTAAATGCCAACTATGTCGAGCAGCGTCTGAGTGGGCATTATCCGGTTCTCTACACCGGTAATAACGGCCGAGTGGCGCATGAGTGCATTATTGACTTGCGCCCACTGAAAGAGTCGAGCGGTATCAGTGAGTTAGATATCGCCAAACGTTTAAATGATTACGGCTTTCATGCGCCGACCATGAGCTTCCCGGTAGCGGGTACCTTGATGGTTGAACCCACAGAGAGTGAATCAAAAGCTGAGTTGGATCGTTTTATTGACGCGATGATTTCCATTCGTCTAGAGATAGCCAAGGTTGAAGCTGGGGAGTGGCCCTTAGCGGATAACCCGTTAGTTAACGCGCCACATACCTTAGATGATATGCTCGATGCAGATTGGACGCACCCATATGATCGCCACGTTGCCGCTTACCCAGCACCTGCGGTGCGCAGCAATAAATTCTGGCCATTCGTTAACCGCATCGATGATGTCTATGGGGATCGCAATTTATTCTGCTCTTGTTTGCCTATGTCGGCCTATGAAGACGAATAACTGAATGGATGACTATTGATAAAGTTTGTGACTATTTTAATGAAGTTAGTGATCGTAATTAAGATTGTGACTGGCTGAGTCATCAGAAGGAAGAAATGAGAAGGCGAACCGAAAGGTTCGCCTTTTTTGTGTTCACTCGTTTTTGCCCTAAGACGTTTTAGAGTTGATACTTGCAACATTTCTAAACGTTCCTTTGATAACTACATTCAGGGCCGCGAGGCGGTTCTGGAACCTCAGTAAAAAAAGCGCTGAAAGAAGCCAAGAGCCATCTACCCGTAATCTAGCATCTAGCTGAACGGTTCAGGTCTGAAGGCGTCCAAATCACCTTTACGTTCAATGATGACGAATTAGTAGTTGCCCCCGCTTTAAAGAGCTACGTCATACAATGCGCGCCAAGAAACCGGACGAATCCATCATCGCTCGCGATTACAACGCCAATACTCGAATTATCGCTGGGCTGGCACTAATAGGCACAGCAATTCACGATCAAAGCGGCGGTTGTGATACGGTAAAAAACGATAGTATCCCGTTATAGCAGGTTCCTTGCGCCAAAGTGTAGCGTGCGCTGGCGTAATAGTCTATTTGTCTGGCATATGGTGGAAGGCTGACACGAACTCACTCATGACACCTTTCTTTCTATGCGTCTGCGGTAGCGATAATACCAAAAGTAGCATAATGCCAGCAGACCGACTGCAACACTTTTTAGCGCAATCGCTAGAAAGGCTGAATCCCAAACGAAAACAGAAATATAGGCCAATGGAACAGTCAGAAGATAGGTTGCGATACTCGATGCACCAAACAGCATCCCGGAGCAACCGTGAGCCGTGAGCAATTCGGCATAGAACTGTTCGATAACGTAGAGAGGAACGAACAGAAGATAGGCCAGCAGAAGGCTGCGAACTAACGCAGAGTCAACGGAGCCACCACCAAACACCCAGATGAATGCCGGAGCAGCAAGTAGCGTTAAAACCAGTGCTATGGCGGTTGGCAAAGCGACATAGCGGAAAAGTCGCCTGACAACGTCAGCGCTCTTTTTCGAAGCAGGATGCGTCTCGTGCTCAGCCAAATCATAACTATAATAGACGTAGCTGGCTGAGAGTGTTGCCTGTGGAACGCGGCAAAACAGCGTATAAATCTTAGTTGCGACTGCAGCTGCCGCAGCAGTTTGGGTACTTATCGTACCGATAAATAGCATCGGGATAACGGAGCCGACATAATCATTGAAAATACGCACCATCACCCCAGGTGCTTTTGTCACAAGCATGGCAAAGTTTTTCCATGCACCAGTTACTATCTCGAATCGCTTGGTTTTCGGCGGCATACCTATTTGTGAAAGCCAGATCCAGGCTGCAATCACGCCCATAAATAGGTGTACGAGCACAGTGCCAGCCGCAACGGCCGCTTCCGGTGAAGCGAAAAAAGATGCAACTGGCGTATACAGAAATAATGCATTAAGCCCAGCGTTTGCAATAAACCCTGCAATAAGGATATGCAACGCCCTCGTTCGTTGGCCACATATTTTCAGCGCCTCACTGGCAGCCATATAGATCAAGAAAGGTGCGGTTCCTAGCAGGCGCCATTCGGTGTAGTCGGTGATGGGCCTAATCAGTGTTTTTACTTGCCCGAACAGGATAAGGGCGGGTTGTATTAAGGCGGTCAGAATGAGCGCTAACAGAGCACAAACCAAAACAGACCACAGGAAACCCAAAGCCAGACTTAGCTGTTTTGAACGAACTGCACCCGAGCCTTCCAAGGCAGCAAGCTTTGCTGCGAAAACATCCACAAATCCAAGCATACTAGCAAGGATACAGGTGACAATTAGCTCACCAATACCAACTCCGGCAACATGCACTTCCCCAAGCGCACTAACCATGATCAAATCAATTGCGCCAAAACCAACTGTCACGAGACCAATCGTAAAGGATAGAGTGGCGTAACTTGAAAAATTCCGTAACGTAAACTTTGTGTGCATAATAATTACTTAAGATACAAGATAATCGAGGTAATACCGATCAAGAGTGGGCCGAATTCGTTCTAGTTCTCTGTCGAAACAATCAGCTAATTCATGACCAATCGCTTGGCTAACTTCGTTCCACTTAGAATGAGGCTTAACTGAAGTAGTTCTGCAAAGAGTGTCATAGCATGACGAGAGTCACCTGCTTTTCCATGACAGACTGCCGCATGATTCAAATGGTGGCCTACATAGGCCGGACCACAACGTCCAGCTGTTTCAACACCCAGATCTCCGAAGTGGCGGTGTCTTTCGCCAACGTCCTCGTAGCTGATAGACCAAGCTGGATCGAGTGCGATCAATGCAGAACCTTCTTTCAGCGTAGAATTATAATCACACGTTACATATATGTACTCCTTGTTTTCTGCTGCTCAGAGATGATTACTCGTTCTTTTCGTTTCATAATTTTGCCTCATTTATATTATGATTATAAGGCTTAATTAGTCTCCAAGATGATCGTACCATTACAATTCACCATCGACAATTCTGGCAAACATTTGCGTAGCGGTGATTCTGTCCATTCTATTTTCTATATGTTCGAATTGTGCAATTATCAATTACTAATTATGGGGTTTATTGCAACCCATTTGTAATTTAGACTGGGTACATGAACTGAATATACGGCTTTGACAGGAAAATAAAATGAAGAGGTTACATCTTATTATGGACCCCAGTGTGGCTGATGCTACGCCGCGGATCCGCTTATCGAAGCGCTAACTGAAATCCCCACAATCGATGTGAAAACCTATGGGGGCGGATTATTTTCAGGCTCACACAAACGCCTATTATCTGTAGACTTTCATCAGCAGATCATCATAATGGATAAACGAATCACGGCATTAACTGGGCAAGTGTTGAGTCAAATCTACTATTCGACTTTATTAGACGATAAACAGAGAATCCTTGATTCTGATACGCCAATTACAGCGATACTTACCGCTGAGTCACTGGGCATTCACTCAGTTGCTATGTTGCACAAGATGCAAATTGCACAATTTATTGAAGGGCGGTCTCAGTCCGATATCTCAAATCTTACAAATATCGCTAGTGAGTTTGGTGTTAATACTAACAATTTCTTAAACGCCTTTAGTATTTTTAATGGTGATAAGACGACTCAACATATTGTTCAAGCACGACATATGTTGGAATTAGTTGGAGGTAATGGATTTCCTACGCTTGCATTTGAACATTCTGATGGCGCATATACTAAACTCGATCACAGTAGCTATTACGGCCAGCCTGAGTTGTGGTTAGCTTATATCAAACATTTAACGAAAAAAATTAATTAAAATCATTATGATAGCTATAACTCTATTGGTTGATAATAAAAGTATTAAACAACAAAACGTGGAGAATTAGATGAATACCAAATTAGACACTAACGCACTAAACCAGTTGTTCACCGAAGCACGCACATTTAATGAGTTTTTAGATAAAGATATCCCTGATGAATTAATTAAAGAACTTTATGAGTTAATGAAATGGGCGCCCACCTCAATGAACTGCCAGCCAGGTTATTATGTTGTTGTGAAAAGCGTTGATGCGAAAGAAAAATTGAATAAAGCGTTGGCACCCGGGAATCAGCAAAAGAGTATGACTGCGGCAGCAACGGTCATCATTGCTTCTGATACGCAATTTTATAATCATTTACCTGAGCAATTTCCAGCTTATCCAACGGCTAAAGAGATGTTTGAAAGCAATGAGAGTTTTCGTGATACGACGGCATTTAGAAACTCAAGCTTGCAAGGCGCTTATTTCATCATGGCAGCGCGAAGCCTTGGATTGGATTGTGGCCCAATGAGTGGTTTTGACAATAAAATAGTTGATGAGACATTCTTTGCTGATGGTCGTTATCAATCTAACTTCATCATCAATATTGGTTATGGTGATGCATCCAAAAACTACCCAAGAGGACCTCGTCTAGCATTTGATGACGTAGTCGAAATTCTTTAGTTTTTCTCGGAAAACCGCCATCGGTAAATGGAGCGATGGCGTGTTCATTTTACAATTTTCAAAGCTTATTCTCCATAATGTTCCTAATGACTATTTTCGATTCAGCCGTACATGATCGAATCTTTATTGGCTTGAAATCAGGCATGCAACAATAGACTCACTTTTTATCTAGACGCTTACATAAATTCACCTGTTTCTAGAGCTGATAGACGGTATGCCTCTTTGATTTCAGCACTAGAAGCGTTAGCTCCACTAAATTGTAATACCACGTTTTTTCCGGCTAAACGTTTTTTTAATTTCCAGGCGGCTATAAGAGTCGAACTCCCCGCACCCTCGACCATGTTGTGTGTATAATGCGCAGCCAAAGCAATTCCACGAAGTATTTCGTCTTCCTCCAGTAAAATGAAATCGGTTAAGATGTCTTTATAAATATTAAATGTGGTTTCGTAAGCAGAACCTGTTGCAAATCCGCCTGCAAAGGTTTTGTTTTCACGTGTACAAATTTCTTTTGTTTTCCATGAAAAATAAGCTGCACTGGACGCTCTGGCTTGGACTGCATAGATTTCAATTTCTGGTTTTAAGGCTTTCAATGTCGTGATGGCTGCAGCCACTTCACTACCTCCACCAAGGGGAAGAATTATTGCATCAATATCAGGGAGCTTTTCAATTATCTCAAGGAATTCGGTTCCCACCCCATTGATAAGCAATGGTTCATTGGCTGGATGAACGTAATAATATCCTTTCTCTTTATTTAGCGTTGCTACGACTTGAGCTGCTTCATCAAAATTGTTTCCAGCTTCGATTACATCGGCTCCCGTATCTTTAATCAATTGTATTTTGGCTGGGCTAGTGTTGTTAGGTACGACAATAATTGATGGAATATTGAATAGCTTTGCGGATGTACCAACTGATAGCCCATGACTTCCCGTGGAAAAAGTAACAACCCCTTTGATTTGTCTATGTTTTATATGGGACATTATATTAATTCCCCCACGAATTTTAAAACTGCCCGTAGGGTTATAATTCTCATGCTTAATGTACACATTACAATTTAGATACCGACTGAGATTGTCATATCGAATTAGCGGAGATGGTGAAAGATATTGGGATATCGTCGATTTTGATTTTAGTACTTCAAATAATGATATTGGGTAGTGTTTTAAACTTTCCATAGTAAAACTCCTAAATTGTACCGATACAATATTAACTATTCATCGACTTTTGTTTAATTAATCTGTTTTGTATGGTATCAATAGATCGATATCTGCACAAAAGGTTTATTGTCACCATGACAATTTTAGAAATGAAAATATCAAAGAACGATTCAAGAGCAATTTATAAACAGATTGCTGATCAGTTATCTGCCCAGATTGATGACGGATTATTAAAGCCAAATGAAAAATTACCAACACACAGAGCCTTAGCTGATCAGTTAAAAGTGACTGTCGGGACAATCACCCGAGCCTACGCTGAGGCGGAACATCGTGGTTTAGTTGAAGCAAGAGTTGGCGCTGGAACGTATATCGTCGATAAAAAGAAAGAGTATTGGGAATTTCAGTACAGTATTGATGAGCAACCTAAATTATGCAGTTTTGGATACAATATGCCGCCGTCCGTTGGACAAAATGACAAGATAAAAAAAGCAATGCAAGTTTTGTCGGAATCTTCATTATCTTTAAATGAATTTTTAGCATATCAACAACCTGAAGGCATTGAATCACATCGTAAAATTTTCGCTCAATGGTTACAGAAGCATGGCAGGAATATAGATAAAGATAGACTCTTGTTTACCTCTGGGGTGCAACACGGAATACAAATGGTTTTTGATGCTTTTACAAATGTAGGAGATACTATTTTGACCGAAAAATTGACCTATCCTGGGCTATTTAGTCTGTCTAGACATAAAAAACTGAATCTAAGAGGTGTTGAAATTGATGAAGACGGTATTATTCCAGAATCACTTGATGCAGCGTGTCAGCACTATCAACCTCGCTTTCTATATGTAATGCCAACTCTGCAAAACCCAACTACATCTGTTATGTCAGAACTTCGTCGAAAAGAAGTGATTTCCATATGTGAAAAGCATAATGTTCTTATTATTGAAGATGATGTTAATGGTTTATTACCTGATCATTCACCACAACCTTTAGTGAACTTAGATTCGGAACGTGTCATACATTTAGGTTCTTTTTCGAAGTGTTTTGCACCTGGACTCAGAGTTGGTTATATACAATCACCTAAGGCACTATATTCGCGTTTAAAGATGGCTTTAAAAGACCATAGTTGGATGCTAAGCCCATTATTGTCAGGTCTTATATGCGAGTTAATGTGTTCAAAAAGTTTAGATCATATTTTAGGAAAAATAAGATGTGAAATAACCCAAAGGTCACAGATGGCGTTAAATGTATTACGACCATTTATACCAAAATACCAGGAAGGTGGATTCCATTTATGGCTTGCTTTACCCGATACTTGGCGCCTAAGTGATTTTATTAATGAAGCAAAGCAAAGAGGCGTTATTGTTAAGTCAGCGGAAAACTTTACATTACCAGCAGGCAAAGTAACTCCTGCGGTCAGAATATCTATTGGGTGTCCTCGTAATAGAGAACAGATGATGCGAGGGCTCAGCATTTTAAAAGGGCTGTTAGAATCAAAAACAACATGTGATTTTGACTTATAAGTCATTTGCTTCACCACTTTGCAATACTGGTATTTGTAGTTTTGCTATTAATTTTGTGACTTAGTTAGAGGCGATATCATCACCTCATAAGTTAACAGGTGATACTATGACAAAACGCTGACGGATCACCTCATGATTTTCCAAGCTCTGCGTTGTGAGTGAGCCGTTGATACTCAATTATTGCCTATTGATATTGGGACTCATTGATTTGATATCGCCGATGGCGTCTAACTTCTCGTCCTAGTCGAGGTATAGAGAGAACTTTTCGGTGTTTGATTCGGTTGGCTTGAAAGTCAAAATGCCACTTTGCCTGAATGGCAATTAAACCGTTCACCCCATCAAGATCTCAGCCAATAAGGCAATTAATAGCTCTATGTCTAGACGTTTTGTACAGCGGGTTCGATTGTGTCGAAGTGCAATGCCATAAGCGGTGCTTTTCAAATCGCGGAATGACTCATCGATCTGCATTCGTTTCGCGTAAATCTTGGTTATTTGAACCTGATTTAAAATCGAAAGAGGAGTATTAGTGACGAGTAACCAAGGCTCTTTTGCACTGCGTTGGTCTAGGTGAGTGGCTGACAGGTTCTACTGTGACGTTTAGCCTTTCGTCTTTTATCTAGCCCCTTGTACACATAGGCTTCGCTAGCCAATGGTGATCGTTTCGCCAGCTAACAGGGTCCTAAATAGGCCAGTCTCTGGTTCGCACCTGGATAAAACGCTCTATTCGATACCCAGGGTTTGTCTGTTTGGTTTATTTTAACAGCTAGTCAGTTATCGCAATCGATCCAAGGCGTTGGGCCAGAATGTTTTTCTGGCAAGCGATTGTGTCAATTGGCCTCTGCTATCTGATTTCGTCCAGCTATCTTGGAGCGATAGAGTGCTGCGTCAGCCTGTTGTAGCAAGTATTCAGGCGGGTGATCTTCTGTCTGTAGAAGGCTCGCGATGCCAATACTGGTAGTGACAATACCTACAGGGCTTTTCTCGTGGGGTATAGCTAGTGAAATAATGGTTTGTTGGATTTTTTGAGCCGTTTCAAAGGCAGTAGTTTTATCTGTGTTAGGTAACAGAATCACAAACTCATCACCTCCATAGCGCGCGACAAGCTCGCCTTGTCGACGACCTACTTGCAATAGGCAATGTGCTAATGTGTGAAGACAGGCGTCTCCGGCCAAGTGACCATAGTGATCGTTGAATTGTTTGAAGTAGTCAATATCTAACAGGATAAGAGATAAAGGATTTTTGTTGCGATGACTTCGGTTCCACTCATTCGTGAGCATACAATTAAACAGGCGTCGATTACCTAAGTTGGTTAACGTGTCGGTGTTGCTCAGTATTTCCAATTGTTTGTTAGCTTCAGCCAGTTCGTGAGTTCTATCTTCAACGAGTTGCTTCAGTTTAATATTTCGTTCTTCAAGTCGCTTCAAGGGATAGACTTCATTAGAATTGGCTAAGTCATACGGAATTGAGATCCCACTATGTACAATTTTCCAAAGGTTGTTCTCTCGCCGAAATATTAACACCAATCTTGCCGTCTCTTTTGACAGTATGTCATCGGCAAAGGGAAGATGGATATGAAAAAAAGCGGTAACGACGAAGACATCTTCGTCAAGATCTTGTAACGACAGATCCAACATGTCTAAATGAAGCCTATCGGGTACTTGTGCGAAGTCCTTTTTTATTATTTTTATCCATTCATTTTTGTCTGTGATGAGAACATCACTACTTCCCGCATAGCCACTGAAATTGTCACTAAAATAAGAGAATAATCGATTATCCCGTGAGGCATACATTTCAATGTATTCATCACATAATGAACGAAAAAGTTGCTGACGTTCAGATTGCATGCTCTCACTCCAGAGAAAAACGGATCCATTTTTATTAATAATTGCTCTATAAGTATGTATACCAGAATTAATGCATTTAACGTGATATTTCTCTCCCATATGTTAACCCGTAATCTTTTTTTCTTTCGACAAAGGCGACTGCCATTAGCACATAGTCCAATTTGCTCCTTTTCAGTTAGAGTTGAAACTCATTAATGAACTGCTAATACTAATTCACAATACTTGAGCTGATGTTATGTTAGAAAATATAGGAATGCATTGTCGTTTGCTGACTACCCAATGAGCCTTATAGGTGAGCATTGAATACATCTACGGAATGATGAAAACGCCACGATGGTGGTGACTGCGCCCGAATTGCAATCCCGCAAAGCTGGCACCGCTCACAACAATCTTGCAAAGAGAGTCTGTGTCGATGCCAGCTATACGTGATATCACCTCTGACTGTGTCTGATTTTCAAATTACCGACCGGATTGAGTACCTTCCAATATCTCCGCTGGAGTCCAGTTGCCATGCAGCGACATGCGTAGACGGAACGGAACCTTGATGCGGGCGATAGGGCCAGCAGCCATCTTCAGCGAGTCCAGTACCACTAATTCGGTATCGTTGCCATGAAGATGATTCAGCAACGCGACTACATAGCCGTCGCCTTCGGGTGCATCTGATGAACGGGGAACGAAAATCGGTTCCTGAAAGCACTGCGCATCACCGGGATACCAAGCATCTGTCTTGCCTGTCCTTACGTTGACATGGGCAAGTTGGTTGAAGAACTGGAATGGCCGTTCGCCCAGTGTTTCGTCGAAGGGTAGGGTCGGGTCGAAGGCAAGGACAAAGCCGTGTTCATATGGCTTGCCGGTGAAGCGTTCGTCACAGCGGGGAAACTCGCAAGGGAACGCAGTGAGAGGGCGTGGCTGGATAGTCTGTTTGCTAGCCTCTGATTTTTCCAGACCATTGAGATTGAACGTCCATCGCATGAGCTGTGAACTTAGAGTCTCTGGCAAGGGAACAGAACCGTCAGCTTGCGGGAAGAAATAAAAGACGTTGCCGCTCGTCACCGGCATATCGACCTGCAGCAAACCCTCCTCCTCGTACGAGTTGAGGGTATGCCCCTGAAAGCCATTCTTCGGTCCGTGGAACCACATAACATCCTCACCGTTGCCATCACGCGGTAGGACACCAAAGAGTTGTGACAGGTCTGGCTGCCATTCGAAATGTTGACCGCCCGCTTTCATCCGGTCGACATCGACGGTCAGCGGGATGAGTGGGAAGATGACATGATGAGCAGTGACAGCGAAATCATGGATCATCGCAGCATAGGGGCCCTTGAACCAGATTTCTTTTTTCAGCTTGCCGCTGGCATCGATCTCGAAATAGGCAATGTCCGATGTACCGTCGCCCTTGGCTTCATAGGCAAAGCACAAAAGGTCGCCATTGTCGGGATCGATTTTGGGATGCGCGGTGAAAGAGGCCGATTTGACCTGTCCGTTGAAGTCCCAGACGCCGAGCGTTTCTAATGTATTAGGATCGAGCGCGTAAGGCAGTGCGTCCTCCTTCATTGCCAGCAAGACGCCAGCATGGAACAGCACTGTAGTATTGGCCGTCGTGTTGTTTTTGGCTGCCAACGGATCGTTAGTGTAGATGTTGCGGTAGACACCGTTGAGGGAGCGCCGCTCCTTCAATTGTGCCTTCAACCTGTCAGTCTGGACGTAACGGCGGTTCAGGCTGACGTGCCCGTTCTCGAATTTGAAGGCTGATACAAGCCCGTCACCGTTGAAGAAAATGTCCTTGCCCCGCATCGGCGGATAGTAGGAATCCGGCGAGACTTGAAAGAAAGTGCCTTTAATCTGAGACGGAACCTCGCCTTCGATCTCCAGATCGAAGACCTGCGTTTCGACACGGCTTGGTTTATATAGGCCGGTGAACTCCGGCGTTTCAGGAAATTTCAAACTCATGATCTATGCTCCTCAGTTTTTGCGTTGAATTACTGACTAGGTGGTGCTCAAAAGGGATAGGCGCGTGGTTCATGCTGCACGCTAATCCAGTGGTCGGTGGTTAATTCTTGGATGATCCAGTCGCTGTTGAAGCGACCGAGACCGCTGTTTTTCTCACCACCGAACATTGTGTTGGGATCATCGTTGGGAGAAATATCGTTGATGTGGGTCATGCCCGCCTCGATGCCTTGGGCGAAACGAAGGCCTTTCGCTGTGTCCTCAGTGAACACCGAGCTCGACAGTCCAAATTCTGTTTGGTTAGCTATGCGCAGGGCATCGGCTTCGTCCCTTGCTCGGATGAGCGGAGCGATAGGGCTGAACAATTCGGTCTGTGCGAGGTCCGAGTCATTGGCAACATCGGCGAAGACCTGCGGCGGTAGTACTAGTCCCGACGGTTCTTCCCCGAGAAGTTGACGAGTACCGCTGGCACGGGCCTTTTCAATATGGTTCAGTGCGGCCTTGAACTGTTTCTCATTGATCAACGGCCCGATTACTGTATCAGCTTCGTTGGGATCGCCGACTTTGAGTTTGCGCGCCCGCTCGACGAAAGCTTCGACAAAACGGTCGTAAAGACCACTTTCAATGATGATTCGGTTGCTGCTCATGCAGATCTGACCCTGATGCAGGAAACGACCGACTATCGCTCCACTAACCGCGCGGTCGAGATCAGCATCATTCAGTACCACGCAGGGTGCATTGCCGCCGAGTTCGAGTGCAACTCGCTTTAACATCGGGCCCGTCATTGCCAGTTCACCGATATGGCGGCCGACGCGAGTGGACCCGGTGAAGGAAATGAGTTTCGGGATGGGGTGGAGTGTAAAGGCATCACCAATCTCGCTGACTTCGCCAACCACCACATTCAGCAGGCCGGGAGGCAGACCCGCTTCTTCGTAGATGCTCGCGAGCAGCAGGCCTCCGGTGATCGGTGTGTCATCCGCCGGCTTGACCACTACGCTGTTGCCGATAGCGAGTGCAGGCGCGATCGTGCGGTTGGACAGATGCATAGGGAAGTTCCAGGGGCTGATGACGCCAATGACGCCGAGAGGACGGCGATAAACGCGGCTTTCCTTGTGAGGAACGTCAATCGGCAGAATGCAGCCAGCGATACGGGCCGGCATGGTAGCAGCTGCCAGCGTACCGGCGCGAACCCCATTCCATTCCATCTCTGCTTTCAGTCGAGTGCTTCCGGACTCAGCGATCAGCCAGTCGACGATCTCGCTATGACGTCGGTCAATGATCTCGACGGCACGGTACATAACGGCGGCCCGCTCGCTTGGCATCAGCCGTTCCCAGTTGGGCTGGACGGCGGCAGCGGAGCGGTAAGCGTCATCGAGATCGTCGTGTGAGGCACAGACAATCTCGGTCAGCAGCTTCTGATTATAGGGATTATGGTCCTGAAGCGTAGTTCTGGCACGACCAGGCCGCCATTGGCCTGCGATATATTGGCCCGTGTAGTTATTTTGGACTTGATTGATAGCACTCATAAGGTCTCTCCCTTTTGGATTTTTGTCAGTGTGTTGGCCAGTATGGCGGCAGTTTGCCTTGCGGCAGAGTCGTAAGCTGGTGTATTCGGCGATGAGTTTGATGGGGGGTGATCATCACTCTTCGTTGCCAGTATCTGGCTGGCGGCTGCGAGGCATTTTTGAGCTGCCAAAAAAATCGTACTCTGCGGCTGGGTAAAATAGAGCAGTCTGGCCAAAGCGCTGCGCAGATTTTGCCGCATAGCCTTGGCAGACGCAGTGCCCTGATTTTTCGAAAGTTGCAGGGTAAGTCGGACAATCCGCCTTGCTAGCAGACTGCTGCGAACAGATGGTGTGGCAGGAAGGATGGTCCAGAACGTCGCCACGGCGATCATCACGCCAACAATCAGCGCGGCTGCTTCGTTGAGTACGAGAGCAACCCCCGCTGGCTGCGATGAGGGTTGTGACGTCAGTAGGAAGGTCATGGTAAGGTCAATTGCCATCTTCGAGGTTGCGGGACGCTGCATTAACCAAGCCCCAGCAAGCAGGAAAGGCGCGATACACAGCAAGGTTGTTGCAAGCCCATCAGCATGGGGTAGCAGAAAGAGTCGAGCCAGAACCCCGCTGATAGCACCGGCCAGAGTGCCGAGTAGCACTTGGATTACCATGTGATTGCCTTGGTCGTGGCTAGAGAACAACGACGTGAAAAGTGCTGCCGTCATCACCATCATGGCACCATTCTCCCAGCCCGACACCCACCAGATGATTGCGGCAATCGTTAGGGCAACAACGGGACGTGACGCCGCGCGCCAGACGGACGATAGATCGATATCAAACCGGAAGGGCTCAGGCGAGGTTCTCTCATTCGCTAAGAGCTGCTGCAATTCGGCGAGCGTGTCCGCTATGGCTGGCTGATCGGAATCGTTGGCTGCCGCGATTAGCATCGCCAAACGTTTTTCGGTGGGGACATTGGTCTCCGGCGGCAGGTTGCCCTCGTGCGAGGTGGCGCTCAGGGCAATCAATTCCAGGAGCAATCCCGAGATGCATCGTGTGCGACGGGCTTCGCGCTGGCGATGAAGCGAACCAGCGGCATATTCATCGACGCAGCGATCGAGCTCTGTGATTTCGGAATAAAGAGTAACGCAGGGCCTGTTAATCGCTCCCTTGCGGAGGCACTCTTCCACATGAGAGAGGCAGTGATCTACTATATCTGCTCTTCGATACGTCAGTTCTTCGCTTCGGCCCGGCAATGCGCGGAATGAAAAAACCGCTGAGCAGATGATGCCGATCATTGTACAGATGACTCGGTCGAGCGTGAGACTGGGATCGGACACTCCTGCGCCAATTCCGAACAGGACAATGATAGACGTTGTGTAGCCAGCCAATACGAAACCGTAATTGCGAAAATGCCGAAAAATGCTACCTAACCCAGCACACAGCGCCAGCCAAGCGGCGACAGCGAACAACGCATCTAGCCGATTTTCCGCCAACAGGTTAAGGATCAATGCCCCAACCAGCGCGCCGCAGATCGTCCCGATAAGGCGTGCGAGGCTACGCTCGAGCAGAAGTCCCCGTGTCGGCTGTGCGACGAGCCACACCGTCATGGCCGCCCACCAAGGGTGGTGGATGCCGAAGTTCCAGGCAGTAGCGAAAGCGAAAAGTGCAGCCGTTGTTGTCCGCAGTGCGAAAATCGGAGGCAATTCCGGACGGGGGACATTCATGTGGGGCACCTTCCGAGCACAGTCGATCTCACGATGGAATTGGTGAGATGGAAAAGCTCTCTCGTTGGACCGGATTTGTATCAATGTGTGAGCCATAGGTGAATCATTACTATACGACATCGTTTAGTTATCATTTATTCTTTCATAAAAGTCAAGTTTTCTATACGATATCGTTCAATTAAGATTTAAGCAGAATCACCGTTGTGCAGGTGAGCGTTTCTAAGGAGTAATCATTGGTGAGAAAGAAAACAGAGGATCGTCGATTGAGTTTTGTTAAAGCTGCCGGAGCGCTGTTTGTCGAGCAGGGATTCGGTGCTGTTACGATGGAGGCTATCGCATTACGGGCTGGTGCCTCCAAAGCTACGCTGTATAGCTATTTCCCGAACAAGGAAGCCCTGTTCGAAACGTTTGTGCATGAAGCTGGCAAGGGCGGCTTGGAAGAACTCGAAGCGGCGAAGCAGTATGGGTCGGTGAGAGAGATTCTTCATCGCCTTGGTATGGCATATCTGAACCTTGTCACGCGTTCGGACGTGATTGAGGTTAACCGGTTGATCATGGGAGAAGCTGGGCGACATCCTCAACTGAGTCGCATCTTTTATGAGAACGGTCCCCGAAAAACCCTGATCGTTATCTGCGAATCGATCGAACTGTTGATGGACCGTGGTGAGCTGCGTTGTACTAACATCCGGCAAGCAGGCTTATATTTCAAGGCACTCTGCGAAGCAGGCCTCGTCGAGCGCCAGCTGTGGGGACTCAACCAAGTTCCCGATGTAGCAATTCGCAGGACTGCGGTTGAAGATGCGACTCATGTCTATCTTAGTGCCTTTGCGGCACACGAAACGCTGCCACTGACAAAATAAACGACCCGGCAGCCTCGTGGCAGTGTGTCGAATGCGAGATGCGCTGCCAATCATCAAATATAGTTGCTGTTTGTCACGCAATCGACGTCGATAACTACACAGATAGAAAAACGCTATTAACTATCAGAGGATGATGACAATTTCGTAGTGCTCATCTTTATCGGGTATGATCCGCCAATTTCAAGTGACTCTGGTTATCATTATCCCACTAAAACAGTATGTTGTATGTGTCGTGCGGGTGACGGCTTGCGTTCAAGTTCGAAGTCGAGCGAAGCGAGACCAAACGCGATAGCGTTGGCCGGTGAGTTTCAATGCAGCTTTATCATCAGCGGAAGGCCAATTTCTCCGAAGCATCCTCTACCACCAGATAAATTACTTTAGTTGATTGATCATACGTAAATATTTTACGTTTTTGATCGTCTTGCATGTCTCGCTATTTAACGATTCGATGATGCTTGTGGTAGAAATGACCTTGCGGATATCGGGCGAGTAACCAAGAATGTATTGAGCTTTTTCCAGTGGACTCACTAGCTTTTACTGATCCGAGAATACTTGTTGTTTCAGATGATTGCGAACATATCCAGAGCTATCTGGGCTACCTCTCTCTCCATCACCAGCATCATTCGCATTTGGGCTACGACCCCATGCAACCAGTTCGTGTCACCCATCCTAGAGTTTCTCATCAAAGAGCAGCGGATTCGCTATACCGTAAGAATCTTCATTTAACACAATAACGATCTAATCGATCATGCTCTTAAAATATAAAATCATTTATTATCATATAGATAGAATAAATCGATATTATATTATGCGATTAATGTCGCAAAATTTACACGTAAATGTGTACTAATGCTATACATACTCAAGATGGTATGTATATTATATGTATAGTTATTGAGATTGATAAAAAGCATATGAAACCTATTTATATAAGAATTGCGAATGATTTAATTCAAAAAATTAACGAAGGAATCTATTCAGAAGGCGATATGCTTCCTACCGAAGTGGAGCTTGGTGCAATTTACGATGTAAGTAGAATGACCTTACGTAAGGCGCTAGCTTTGTTGACAGAGCAGGATTTGCTTGTGCGTATCAAAGGTTCTGGGACATATATCAAGAAAAACAAATCAGCCATTCATGGTGTTTCAGAATTAAAAGGCTTTCAGGAAGAGATTCAATCCCAAGGAAAAGAACTGACTACACATGTAGAGTTATTCGAAATAATTCATCCTGATGCAATGGTTGCTGAGCGACTTCGTTTGCAACCAAGGGAACAAGTTTATCATATTGAGCGTGTCAGATATATTAATGATGAAGCTGAAATTTTTGAACGAACTTATCTTCCATTAAATTTATTCCCTGACTTGACAGTTAGCGTCATGTCAGGTTCAAAATATAATTATATTCGTTCTAAAGGGATAAATATAAATGGTAATAAACAGATTATATCACCTGAATTAGCAGATAAGAGGTTAAGTAAAATTCTTAATGTCAGAATTAATCATCCGCTTCTTAAAGTTATTTCAATTGGAGAATATGCTCAGAAAGATATATTTGAGTACAGCATTAACTATTTCCGATTAAACCAGTACAGTTATGAATTTTATGCACGTTAGAAAACTATTATTTTATAAACCATACTTAAAGAGGACTTATTATGAGTATTAATATTTTTTTATGTTGTGCAGCAGGAATGTCAACATCGATGGTTGTTAACAATATGAGAAAAGTGGCAGCTGAAAAAAACATTGATGTTGTTATTGAAGCCTATTCAATCTCTGAATTTGAAGATATGTTACCACTCAATGATATTTGTATGGTCGCTCCGCAAGTCAGTTATAAATTTAAAGACTTTAACAAACGATGCGAGGAATTAGGGAAAAAATGCTACAAAATTGAAATGAAAGCTTATGGAATGCTTAATGGCGAATCAATTCTGAATCAAGCCTTGTCAACAATCTAATTATTGGGTGTCTTATGAAAAACAAAATATTCTATTTTTTAGAAGAACATCTTGCGCCTTTTGCAGGTAAAATTGGGGGCCAACGACACGTCATGGCAGTTAGGGATGCCTTTATTGGCGCTATCCCATTTATTATTGTTGGCTCGTTTGCACTTATTATTGCGTACCCTCCGTTTTCAAAACAAACAGTGAATTTTTGGACTGTTTTTGCGGCGAAACACCATAATGAAATTATGGCTCCATTTAATTATACTATGGGGATAATGGCATTATGGGTAGTAACTGGGCTCGGTTATAATTTAGCTAAAAACTATCCAAAACTTAACCCATTTCTAGCGGGTCTCTTGTCACTAGTAACATTTTTAATGCTTTCAGCCCCTATGTCTAATGGAGCACTACCTGTAGCCAATATGGGGGGGACAGGAATTTTTACCGCAATGATCATCGGGATTTTTATTCCTGAGATGATGCATTTCTTAATAAAAAATAACATTGGGTTAAAATTGCCGGAGCAAGTTCCTGATAAAATTAGGCAATCTTTTGACTTACTGATTCCAATAGCTTTAGTAATGATCGTTGTATATCCATTGAGTTTGGCTGTTTACAATGAAACTGGGATGATTATTCCTGTATTAATAATGCACGTGTTCAAACCACTTGTTTCTGCTTCTGATACTCTAGGAGCTGTTTTGATGATTACACTCATTGCTCAAATTCTATGGTGGGCAGGTGTCCATGGAGCAACGATTGTTAGTGGGGTGATAGCGCCGTTTGTTTTATCAAATTTAGCTGTTAACCAGCAAGCTCTTGCCGCAGGTACTCCAGGAACAGAACTACCAACAATTTTTGCTCAACCATTAATTGATTTCTTTATTCAGATTGGGGGATCAGGCGCTACCTTTGGGTTAGTTTTACTATTCTTGCGGTCACGCTCAATGCATTTAAAATCAATTGGGAAATTATCATTAATTCCAGGTTGTTTTAATATAAATGAGCCGGTTATATTTGGTGCTCCTATCGTTCTTAACCCTATATTCTTTATTCCATGGGTCTTGGCACCTCTAGTTTGTGGTACAGTAGCATGGTTTGCATTTAAATTTGAACTACTCTCTCGAATTGTTATTTACCCGCCATGGACTACCCCATCACCGATTGGTGCCATGTGGGCAACAAACTGGTCAGTTCAAGCTCTGCTAGTTATTGCGATTAACTTTACTATTGCGACCATTATATATTTCCCATTCTTTAAGATATATGAAGAGTCATTGCTAAAAGAAGAGGCGGAACAACAACTTTCGAACTAAACAATCTAATATAAACTATAGCTATAGGTTTAATTATGGAAACTAGCTCTATCCTTGATGAAGAATATTTAATGAATTTGCTTTGCCAAGCAGGTGCTGCTAAAAGCGCGGCTATGGAAGCTATTTTTAAAGCTCGTGAAGGTTCTTTTTCGGAAGCAATTAATCAGTTAAAGATTTCAGATGAAATATTCAAAGAAGTCCATAAATGCCAGACAGAGTTAATAGGTATGGATGAAGGTAAAGGGAAAGTCCCTATGACACTGATTCTAACACACATCCAAGATCACATTATGAATGGCATGTTATGTAAGGAAATTGCAACTGAACTGGTTGAATTATATCGTTTAAGTAAGGAGAATAAAGATGCTTAAAATTGCTATTATTGGTGGCGGCTCCAGCTATACGCCCGAAATTGTTGAAGGATTTATTAACCGATATCATGAATTGCCTATTACAGATATCTTCCTATTTGATATTGAAGACGGCCGCTATAAAGTTGAAACCGTTGGTGCGTTTGCTAAACGGATGATTCAAAAATCGGGTTTGCCAATTAATCTGACTGTTACCTTCAACCGCACTGAGGCATTAGAAGGTGCATCATTTGTGTGTTCTCAAATGAGAATAGGCATGATCCCTGCTCGAATTAAAGACGAACGTCTTGGACATAAATATGGGATGATTGGCCAGGAGACAAATGGTATCGGTGGGTTTGCAAAAGCAATGCGAACTATTCCAGTCACACTGGATCTTTGCCGCGATATTGAAAAAATTTGTCCAGACGCATGGCTTATTAACTTTACTAATCCATCGGGTATTATTACTGAAACTGTATTAAAGCATACCAACGTTAAAGTTATTGGTTTGTGTAATGTCCCTGTTATCACTCAATACGGCATCGAGGAATTACTTGGGGAAAAAGTTCAAGTGCAGTTTGCTGGCATAAACCATTTTATTCATGCATTCCATATTTGGGATAGCAAAGGAAAAGATCATATTAAAGAAGTCATCAATCGAATGTGTGAAGGAGATGATTTCGAACTACCCAAAAACCTTGGTAAAGTTGTATGGGTTCCAGAGCAACTCAAACAACTTGGCGCAATACCTTGTGGTTATCATCAGTACTATTATTTGCAGGATGATTCTGAGCACAAAGAAATGGATTCCGAAAACTTTGTTACTCGAGGTGAAGAAGTTCAAGAAATTGAGAAAGAATTATTCAATTTATATGAAGATATTAATCTTGATGTCAAACCAAAACAGCTAGAAGAACGCGGTGGTGCTTATTATTCTGATGCTGCATGTGAACTGATTAACGGTATTTACAATAACAAAGGCATACTTATGCATGTAAATACACGTAACAATGGTACTATCTCAGAACTTCCATTTGATTGTGCTGTTGAGGTCACATCGTTAATTACATCCTCAGGTGCACATCCATTAAATGTCGCTCCGATTGAGAATCCAGCGATTCGAGGGACATTACAGTTACAAAAAGCCTTTGAAGAATTAACTGTAAAAGCAGGGGTAGAGGGAGACTATGGTGCCGCGCTCCAAGCATTAACAATTAATCCACTGGTCAGGAAGGGAAGTATTACTAAAACAATTCTAGATGAAATGATAGAGATAAATAAGGAATATCTTCCTCAATTTAAATAAATTTGAATCTGTGAATAACTTTGTGTAACTACCTCAGTTTACATGTAATCCATTAAACGGTTATTCGAATGAGTACGTTCAGAATTCTGTGCCAGCTAATTTTGGCTAGATATCTAAGACGTCATCGAAGTGAATCACCTGAGACAATGCCATATTCCAATTCTGGATTGGCATTGTCTATTTCTTAGATGCATTTATATCCTAGCATACTGCAGCTTAAGCAAGCTGTTCTCGCTCTGACGGTGTACACCGCCTCGATGGTGTTCGTCATGTAAATCGCTTTACCGATGTTACTTGGGTCGTTGATTCAAATTGTTCCAGTGAGCACGCTATGAGTGGCTGATTTGAGGGAGATGTTTCATTCGAAGTGTTCGAGCGTCAGTAACGCTTTTTCTTCGGTGGATGAGAGGTTGATTTCAGTCTTTCCAAGGGATATGCACTCTGAGTAGCAGATCTTTGCACAATGCAATGCTGTACCTTTGCCTCAGGAAAAACGGTATTAATGGCATATGGGAAACCTTTTAGGCTATCCGTGCAAGCAGGGGTGTTTTTAACCCCGTGATGTTGCAGTTCGGTCAGCGCATTTAGCCGGAACTTTGCCTCTTCATTTTCGGATAGTCACGCTTAGTCGCTCTTTGTGACCTTCCAAGTTGTGGCAAACGTAGTGCGGATAATAGTTTTTGAAATCGCGATAGTGGGGCTGATGGAAGTCGATGATAATTGTCATGATCTCGGCAAGAGAAAGCCGATACGCTCGACGTCGCTTAACTGTTCTACTTTCGATGAGTTGCCACTTTTCGATGAATAGCTGGCAAAAGTCATCGACATCACCGCAGGCTTCGATGAGTTTATCCATGCTCGTTGCTTAGTTGGTCTTATCAGTCTTGGTCAAATGATCGGATCAAGGTGAGAGTAATTAGTTCCTCTTTTACTTCAATGTGTTATCCAAATTTCCGGTTAAATTAGTCAACATTTGACTGGGGGATCGCTAGATAAAGGCGTGAATTCATCACAACTATCCGTAAAAATATGAAGGAAAAGTTCATCGCATTATGGGTTAGGGCTTTACTACAAAAAGTATTTTATTATTGATACAGTGAATGATTAACTCAAGAATATCTCTTACATCGAGCACTCACGCCGTCGAAGCCTGCACGGTTTATGTTGGATCTGTTGGGTGAGCTGATAGGCTATTGCTTTAAAGATACGAAGCCAAGTTTAGATCTAACAGCTCACGAGTTTGAGTTGTTAGAAAGCACTAATCTTATGCTGGTTTAACCCGATCTAAGGTGAATTATCGCCAACTGATTATATCAATACGATCTTGCATATTGCTACAAAATAGCGGGCTGAACGCCCGCTTAAGAGAGACTCAGGAGCGAGGCTTCCAGCCACCACCTAATACTTTGTAGAGCGTGATCTGATTAGATAATTGCTCTAAGCGTACACTGACCAGTTGGACCTGTGCACTGTGGTAAGACTCCGCTGCACTAAGCAGATCATAGAGACTATCTGTCCCCACATGGTAAGTGGTTTGAGTAAGCTGATACTGACTGGACAGTGCATCCAAGTAATTCTGGTTCGATTTAAATTGCTGTGCATACCCTTTGCGGTCACTAAGTGCATTGGCTACCTCTTTAAAGGCAGTCTGAATGGTCTGCTGATAGTTAACAATTTCAAGATTCTTCTCAATTTTGGCGACATCTAGGTCAGCCTGGTTAGTACCAAAATCGAAAATTGGCAACGAAATTGATGGTGTAAAAGTCCAGCTTCCCGAATGAAACAGATTACCCAGTGATGAGCTAGCAAACCCTGCTGATGAAGTCAGCGAAATGCTCGGGAAAAATGCCGCTCTGGCAGCACCAATATTCGCATTTGCTGCCTTCAGATTGTGTTCCGCTGCAATAATATCGGGTCGGTTGGTCAGCAGCGATGAGGGTAATTTCGCCTGAATCGGAGTGGTGAAACGATTAGTCAACAGATCAACAGGTGCACGTTGACGGATCCCATCCGGAATAGATGTTCCCATCACCTGTGCAAGGTTATGCCAATCTTCTGCGACCGCCTGTTGATAGGCCGCAACATCCGCCTGAGCGCTGGCCAAGTTTGCTTTCGCCGTATTCACATCAGTTAATGTATAACTGCCAACAGTCAGCGTTTGCTCGGCTAAATGATAGCCCTGTCGGTAATCATCAACCGCCTGCTGCGCTAAGCGCAATGATTGCTGGTCAGCCAGCAACTGCAGATAATCGGTGGCAACACTGGCAATCAGCGAAATACGGGTACTCTGCTCAGATGCCTGAGTGGCTAGGTATTGCTGCAAAGCCTGATGTTTAAGACTACGCAAACGACCGAAAAAATCGAGCTCCCATGATGAGGTTCCAACAGTCAATGAATCGCTGTGGCTGGTGGCTCCTGTACTGTGCTTATTAGTTGAACTGGCCGACAGATCAATTTGCGGAGCTAGATTCGCTCTGGAGATCCGGTACTCCGCCTGATATTTTGCCACATCCAGAGCCGCTGTCTGCAGATCCTTATTATGTTTCAGTGCCAATGTGATCAATGTCTTCAGATCATGGTCAACAAAAAAGCCTTGCCAGTCCAGCAGCGTACCTTGCGAAGCAGTTGCCCCGGCCGAAGGGCTGTCGGCAGGATACTGCTTCGGCATCTGGGCCACAGGCTTATGAAAAGCCGGTTCAAACGAGCAACCAGCTAACAGCATGGTCAGTATTAGCACGAATAGCGTGGGGGTTATTTTCATCCGATTACTCCTTATCTACAACCTGATGATGGTGTTCTCGGAAAAGTCTGCGGACCACCACGAAAAATACTGGAACCAAGAAAATCGCTAAAATAGTCGCTCCAAGCATCCCACCACTCACTCCGGTACCAATGGAATGACGGCTACCCGCACCGGCGCCTGTACTAACAACTAATGGTAGTACCCCGAAAATGAAAGCCAATGAAGTCATCAGAATGGGCCGCAAACGCATCCTGGCTGCTTCCACGACGGCACTGACAATATCTTTCCCCTGAGCTTGCAGATCTTTGGCAAACTCAACAATCAGAATGGCATTTTTCGTCGACAGACCAATAGTCGTCAGTAATCCCACTTTAAAGTAGATATCGTTCGACAAACCGCGGCAATCGGCCGCAATCAATGCCCCCAGTACCCCAAGGGGAACGACCAGAATAACCGATAAAGGAATCGACCAGCTCTCATAGAGACCTGCTAGACACAGGAAGACCACCAGCAGTGAGATCCCATACAGATAGAGTGACTGCGAACCGGCCATACGTTCTTGGTAAGACTGCCCGGTCCACTCGATGAGATATCCCTTAGGCAGTTTGGTCGCAATATGCTCAATTGCCGCCATTGCATCGCCCGTACTATAGCCAGGAGCACTTTGAGCGGTCAGCTCCATTGAATCTGAGCGGTTATAGCGCTCCAACTGTGGTGGGCCATAGGTCCAGTGACCGTTGGCAAAGGCGGAGAAAGGCACCATATCGCCATCATATCCATTACGGCTACTGGCAGTGGCGCTACTAGTACGTACATACCATTGATTAATATCGCTTGGCATCATTCGGTATGGTGCATCGGCCTGGACATAGACCTTCTCAATTCGGCTACCATCGAGGTAGTTATTGACGTAGCTCGAACCAAAAGCTGTTTCCAACGTGTTATTGATATCGGAGATCGATAATCCCAGAGCCTTCGCTTTTTGGCGATTGATATGCACATGATACTGCATCGTATCTGGCAGCCCAGCTGAGCGAATCATCCCCAAAGCTGGCTCTTCATGTGCCATAACCATCAATTGATTGCGGACTTTTTTCAGAGCGACGTGTCCACGACCTGCCAAGTCTATCAGCTCAAAGTCAAGACCACTTTGATTCCCCAGAGCATGAATAGCCGGAGGATTAATCGCAAAAATCTGGCCAGCAACATCTCCACCAAAATGGCGGTTAGCCCGACTGACAATAGCCGATGCACTTTCATTGGCACCTCGTTTCGACCAGTCTTTTAAGGTTACAAACGCCATTGCGTTGTTTTGTCCTGAGCCATTGAAATTAAACCCGATAAGTGACACCATTTTTTCAGTCGCGGATTCTTCTTTTAGAAAATAATGTTCAACCTGCTTCATCAACTGGCTCGTTTTGGCGATAGGTGTGCCAGCTGGGGCAGTAACCATGACCATCACATTGCCCTGGTCTTCATCGGGCAGATAAGAAGTTGGCATGTTGATATAAAGATAAACAACAATCGCAACCATCACCGCATAAATGACCAGACTCAGTTGGGAGCGGCCAACCGCATGTCGTACTCCGTTGGTATAACGATGCAGAGTGCGATCAAAAATCCGATTGAACCAGCCAAAGAAGCCCCGATTATGACGCGTCTGGGCACCGCTTTTGAGTAGTGAACCACACAGCGCTGGGGTAAAGGTCAAAGCCAGAAAGACAGAGATCAGCATGGCCGACACAATTGTGACCGAGAACTGCCGATAAATCTCCCCCGTGGAACCGGAGAAGAACGCCATCGGGATGAATACCGCCGTCAATACAGTCGTTACACCAATCAATGCGCCGGTAATCTGAGACATCGCCTTGGTCGTTGCTGCCTTGGCCGATAACCCCTCCTCATGCATAATGCGCTCAACATTCTCCACCACCACAATAGCATCATCGACCAGCAGCCCAATGGCCAATACCATAGCAAACATCGACAATACGTTGATTGAGGAACCACACAGTTGCATAACACCCAGAGTACCCAGCAGCGCTACAGGCACAACGATGGTTGGAATTAGTGTCGCCCGGATGTTCTGTAAAAACAGATACATCACTAAAAACACTAGGACAATCGCTTCAAACAGTGTCTTGACCACCTCTTCAATCGAAATTTTTACAAACGGGGTAGTATCATACGGGTAGCTAACAACGACATCACTCGGTAGCTGCGCGGTCAGCACTTTCATTTCTTTTCGAATAGCGGTCGCTACTTTCAGCGCATTTGCACCAGTGGCTAGTTTAATCGCCAATGATGCGGCAGTCTGACCGTCGTAACGAGATGCCGAAACGTAACTGTTGGCGCCTATTTCAACACGCGCAACATCCTTAAGCAGCACTTTCGAACCATCACTATTAACCCGCAACAAAATATTTCGGAACTGTTTCGCACTGCTCAGCAACGAATCGGCCGTGATAGTTGCATTGATCGCTTGCGTATTTGTGGCCGGGGCGCCGCCCACCTGTCCGGCAGAGAGCTGAACGTTCTGATTACTAATCGCATCGTCGACATCAGTGGTGGTAATCCCAAGTGCTTTCATTTTGACCGGATTAAGCCATACCCGCATGGCATGTTCAGGGCCAAACAATGAGACATCACCGACACCGTTCACCTGAGTAATCGGGTCTTCCAGCTGTTTGGCAATAATATTTCCCAAATCAACCGAAGAGTAGCGATTATCCTTAGAAGTCAATGAGATCAGCATCAAAAAGCTATCATTGGATTTGGAAACCTCAATGCCTTCATTTTGAACTGTCTTAGGAAGCGATGATTTGACCTCATCGACCTTATTCTGAACCTGCACCTGAGCCGTATCTGGATTAGTTCCCTGCTTAAAGGTCAGTGTAATCGTCGCTTCGCCAGCGTTATTACTCTTAGATGAGATATATAAAAGGTTATCAATGCCACTCAATTGCTGTTCAATTACCCGCGTCACGGTATTTGTAATCGTTTGAGCAGAAGCACCCGGATAGGTGGCTTTAATCCGTACTGATGGTGGCGCGATATTGGTAGGATATTGCTCTACAGGCAATGAGGTTAAGGTAAATGTGCCTGCCATCATAATAATAAGGGCGATAACCCAGGAGAGGATAGGTCGATGAATAAAAAACTTCGCCATCAGTTATGCTCCCTGTCCGGATTTGGCCACGGCCACCGGCGCACCTTCAACGAGATGGCTAAATCCCTGTGTAATAACCTGTTCGCCTGCTTTAATGCCTTGATTAATTACCCAATCTCCCTGATAAGCACGTTCAATTTGAACGACGACCTTATGCGCCCTACCATTCACAACCGTCCAGACACTGGCCTGACCATTACTGGCACGTTGAACAGCTAACTGAGGAACCAAAAAGACATTCGGTGAGAGACCATCATTGAGTGTTGCACTCACAAACATACCAGGGAGCAGCAAATGTTGTGGGTTGGGGATCTGAATACGTAATGTAATCGAGCCAGTGGTTGCATCCACATCTATACCAGAGAACAGCAGCGTTCCCAGATGTTGATAAGTAGAACCATCAGCCAGTATCACTTTCACTTTAGCCTGCTGTTTGCCGCTGAGTTTTCCCTTGCTCAGAGCTTGATGCAATTGCAGCCATTGATTACTGGATCGAGTTACATCCAAATACATTTGATCATAATTGTAAATAGTCGCCAGCGCTGTTGTTTGCGCATCGGTAATCAGAGCGCCTGGCGTGACCGATGATGAGCCAATCCAACCACTAATCGGCGCGCTAATCCGACAATGTTGCAGATCAATCAGTGCAGACGCAAGTGCTCCCTGATCGGTTTTTACCAGCCCCTGATACTCAGCTACGCTAGCCATTGCATCGTCGTAATCCTGCTCGCTGACTGCTTTAATTTTAACCAGTTTGCTATAGCGGAATGCTTTGCTTTTAGCTGCTTGCAACTGGGCTTGAGCTTGTAACAGCGTCCCTGTTGCCTGCTCATAGGTTGCTCGATAGGTCGCATCATCGACCTGATAGAGAAGCTGGCCGGCTTTAACCTGCGAACCTTCTTTAAATAATCGTTTTTGGATAATACCCGCAATCTGTGGACGTACCTCAGCGGTGTATAGTGCTGACAAACGGCCAGAAAGCATCGTTGTTAATGGAATGTTTTGAGATTTAAGGGTGACGGTCGTCACCGGAGTAGCAGCATGTTGATAAGCCGCTTGTGCGCTGCTGGCTTGCGCCTGTTTCTGACAACCGCTTAATGCCAGCGATAGCGAAATTAGCAGTAACGTGGAACCGACTCGTTGCCGTTTAGAAAGAACACTGGATAACATCAACTAACACCATAAAATAAAATGGAATTTACGTGAGTAAACTATAGTTAACCTGGTTATTCTTAGGCTTAGTGAACTATTACACACCTTACTAGCCGTAAGGCTACTTCTTCCTATAAAGGCTCTTGATAATCGTTCAATCTATCTTGATTAAAGAGGAAATGTCAGTTGGATCTCAAAATGGTCCGGTTGGCGGCTGGCTTGGATCTCACCTTGTAGGTAATGAACCAGTCGCTGAACGATAGCCAATCCTAAACCACTGTGAGCACCACCGCGGGATTTATCCAAACGAACAAATGGTTTCACGCCTGTGGACCACTGCTCTGGACTCATTCCATGACCATGATCGATGACTTTGATCACTAACCGATCTGCAGTAACCTGAGTCTGCAAAATAATCGGCTGTACTCCGTAGTACAATGCATTATCGATTAGATTAATTAAAATGCGTTCAAGTTCTTGTTCAGGCAAACAAACCGTTTCATCGCTTTGCAAATCTAAACTTAATTCCATCGATTCCCTATAGCGCTGAGACAACTGCTGGCAAAGCAAATTAACCGGAACCGGTGCTGAATGCTCCGGCGTTTTCGAAAAATCGATAAACTGGCGAATTAGCCTGGATAAAGCGACACAATCTTTCAAAAAACCAGCTTTTAACGACTCATCATTAAGCAGATTGGCACGCACCTGCATCCGGGTCACTGGCGAACGAAGATCATGAGCCATTCCCGCCAGCATAATCGCTCGTTCTTGCTCAAGCTGATGCAGGTTCTCTGTCATCTCATTGAACTGCTGCATAAGGGCCGACAGCTCCTGAGGGCCAGATGGCTGCAAATGGCTGGGCTGACCATTCTGACGAAACAGACTGGCAGCGTGTGACAACTTACGAATAGGACGACGTAGCTGCCAATACAACAATAAACTCGCCACTATCGCTAGTAACAAAATAACAATCAAGGATGTATCAAAATTCTCCTCTGGAATACCAAGGTCAGATGCATACAACCAGAAACCTAGTCGACGGTTTTTGACCCAAGCGTTTCCCGAACGTTTATCTAGCACCAACAAATAGTCAGGTCCTAACTGTTTACTGAGTAAATTTTCGAATGGCCAGTGACGCGGCTGACAGTGATTGGGACAGCGCGTTAACAGCGCTGAGCTCGGGGCAATGTAGGTAATTCCGTACTGACTTAAAGTGCTTCGCTCAGCTGGTATCGCCGCAATCTGAAATGCAACCTGTACAAACTGCGCATCCCGCTGACTACCATGTTGCCCCAGGCGCTTATAGACTAATATAATAATTGTAAGTTGTACGAGCGCAACCAAGGTAATCATCAGCAATGCTGAACGCCCCAGTAATGAGTTTAACTGGCGAAACAAATGTCTCATAAGGGGTGATCTTGCAGGATATAACCGATACTACGCACGGTTTGCAGATAAATCGGTGCTGACGGTTCTGGCTCAATAACTTGTCGAAGTCGCCAGATAGGGACATCGATTCCCCGCTCGGTAATATCAGCATACTGCCCATAGATTTCGTCAATCAGCGTTTTCCGAGAAACATTCTGATTGAGATTTTTTGCCAGCACTTCCAGGATGCGATATTCACTCGTCGGCAATTTAATAAGCCGTTCTCCCATAAAAAGGGACTTTTGCTGACAATCTAGGACAAAAGGACCGAATGTGATCTGGGGCTGACCAAATTCCCGTTGTTGATGATGACGCCTTAACACTGCATGAATACGAGCCAATAGCTCCTGAGGCATATAAGGCTTGCCCATGTAATCATCGGCACCCGCTTCTAGGCCCATGATCCGGTCAATTGGCTCATCTCGCGCAGTTAACAAAATCACTGGAATGTTCTCCCCCTGTGCACGTAATATTTTCAAAGCGCTCAGACCATCGACCCCCGGCAACATCAGATCCAAAACAATAATCGAGGGGCGTTCTCGGTCAATGCGCTGGCGCAGATGATTCGCATCATGTAATACCGAAAAATCGATGCCATGCTGATGAAAAAACTGCCGCAACAGATCACGGAGATCTTCATCATCATCAACTAATAAGACCTGAATCGGGAAATCCATGCGCTTCCTTTTTAAATAGGGGCCAATACGCTCGTGTTATGCATTATATGTTCTATAACGAATAGACTGAAAAGATAAAGACGATTTTTGTAAAGAAGCGTCGACGTCATCGTCATCCGGCAAGCTGCTCCAATAATCGCTGTAGCGAATGCTCTGCTTCGCTCTCTGGCAGCAGTGGATAACCGAAATTAATCCGCAAGCAATCACCATAGAGCTCGCGGGTGGTAAACTGAGCGCCGACCTGAATATCCAAAGCTGGCTTTTCGCCGTCGGCGACTAACATGGTGGTATCAATATCTGGCAGTTGCACCCATAGTACCAATCCACCTTGTGGCTGACTGATTCGAGCAGCAGCTGGTAGTGCTTGTGCCAAACGATGGCGATAGTCTGAACATTGGCTACGTAGCTGTTGGTTGACTCGTTTGAGATAACGGCGATACAAACCGCTGTCCAGATAATCTGCTACGGCATGCTGAATGGGTGTTGCTACGCCAAAACAGCCACTTTGCGTATCGGTTAGCATAGCGCGAAGGTAACGACTAGGTATGCACCAACCAAGCCGATAGGCTGCTCCTAACGTTTTAGAGACTGCACCACACCAGATCAAATAGCCGCCAGTATCATAGTATTTGGCAGGTAGAGGATTAACACCGCTATGGCTCAGTTCCAGATAGACATCATCTTCAATCACCGGGATCTGATAACGGTTGGCCAGCATCGCTAGTTGCTGCTTTTGCGAAGCGCTCATAGACACCCCTTGAGGGTTCATATGACTGGTACAAAAGAGTGCTGCCTGGATCTGTCCCTGTTTCATCAGTGCCTCCAGTTGCGACAAATCAACTCCATCGCTCATTGATGGGATCTCAACCACCTGGCGTCCCATCTGCGCGAGTAACTGCAATAGTCCGTTATAACAAGGAGAGCTGATAGCCACGGCATCACCCTTGTGAGTACAGATATTCAACGCCCGGCGCACGGCATCCATCGCACCATGGGTTATCAGCCAGTCATCCGGCTGACTGATCAACCCTTGCTCCGCAAAATGCGTCGCCAATGCTTGGCGCAAGAATAACTCTCCTTGAGCTCTTGGATACTGATTCAGCTGTCCCTGCAGGCGTTGATGGGCCCGGTTCAGTGCTTGTCCCAATTGTTTGGCTAATATAGGGTCGGGCCCCAGCCGGGCATAACCCAATGGCCCATCTGCAATCGTGGGTGGCTGAAGAACACTATCTGCCAGCCTAGGTTGCCCTTGAAAGTAACTCAATTCTGGGCTATCCCGCTGGCAAACATCCAGCACAAAATATCCTGATTGAGGTTTAGATTCGATCCAACTGTGTTGTTCCAGATACTCAAAACATTTCAGCGCAGTCGTCATACTGACCTGATGTTGACGAACCACCTGACGCAGCGATGGCATCCGGCCATAGGCTGGCAACTGCCCAGCCTCGATAGCACCCATAAAGTGTTCAGCTAATTGTCGATAGAGCATATATTTCCACTGTACCCTTTAAATATTTTAAAAATTGTAACTGTTATCTTTTAGCGTTGCCACCCACACTGAGCAAATCATTTTGTAGTACTATTTAAGGTGTAATCTATGCAACGACGCCATCAACTACTGACTTTATTGGTTATGGTTATTTGGGGGTTTAATTTTTCAGCCATTAAGTTAGCTGTCACTGGTATCAATCCGCTACTGATGACGGCGCTTCGTTTCTCTTTTGCAACACTACCACTATTGGTTTTTATACCCCGACCTGCCGTTTCCTGGCGCTATCTGTTGGGGTATGGGTTTAGTTTCGGCGTCGGAGTCTGGGGGATGGCATCATGGGCTATGAGTATGGCTTTAGATCCGGGGCTGACCTCCATGATTGAGCAGCTCAGTGTAGTGTTTACCACTCTAGCCGGATTGTGGCTGTTTCGCGAAACACTCAGTCGTTACCAATGGCTGGGCATTACAATGGCAATTGTGGGTGTGATTGTACTGGTGGGGCTGCCCGATCACCCGCCGGCATTACTGGGTTGTCTGCTACTACTGATCTCAACACTCAGTTGGGCAGTCGCCAGTTGCCTGGTCAAGCGAGCTGCACCAGCTAATGTTTTTGCATTTAGTTTGTGGGGAATGGCGATGGCACCGCTACCCCTGATAGGGCTAACCTGGCTGATCTTTGGCGGGGCGCCTTTCGTTTCACTGGTCACTCATCCTCCGCTGAATTCCCTGTTGGCGGTTTTATTTCAGGCCTATCCGACCACTTTGTTCGGCTACTGGGTGTGGAACCATATGCTAGTGCGCTACCCGCTGTCGGTGGTCTCGCCGTTGATGCTGCTTGTTCCAATATTCGGTGTGCTCGGTGGTGTTTGGTTCTACCATGAACCCTTTGGCTGCAGCGCCGCATTAGGCGGGGCGCTGATGCTCTGTGGCGTGGTTCTGGTGACTATCCCACTGCGCTGGTCATGGCTGCGTAAAATCAGCAAAGCAACTTTCAATTTGTCTTAATGCAGTCGAATCGTTCAGATATGCAGCAGGTGGCACAACTGCTACAACACCGAACGATTGAAGCGAAGATATCTGTTGCGCTTTTGTTATCGGATTGTACTCACGGGCATACGCTGATGGAAACACATCAAACCCTTTGCCAGTTTCGCTGTGTATTTTTATTGCATCAGGGACGGGCCCAAGCTATGTGAGCCACCATTATCAATGGCAAAACAGACCCATGTCAGCCATTCACGGCGGCTTCATTTTCACATCGATGATGCACGGTTTTGCTCATCCATAAAATGAGCAAGGCCCAGGGTGTGACGAGTAATGGGCATATCCAGACCGACTCGCTGCGCCAGTTCGACGACTGCATCGCCAATGGTGGCAAGTTCCAACGGCCGGCCAGCTTGGTAGTCTTGTAGCATCGAGGTTTTAAATTCACCCATTTCAGCACCCATTTGCATAAATGTCGGTGGATCAAACGGTATGCGCGCGCTGTAAGCGGCTGCGACGAGTAGTGTCTCATTGAGAATTTGTCGCGTGAGTGGGGCCAGCTGTGTGGATGAATAAATTTGTGACAGTGACGCGCCACTAATGATTGATAGCGGGTTTGATGTTAAGTTAGCGATGATCTTCGTCCATAACGGATCGCGGATATGATCGCTGGCGCGTGCTTCGATACCCGCATCCTCAATAAGCTGGCGTACACGGAGTAATCGCTCGCTGCTCTGATGGTTTAGTTCACCGACCGTAAGCAGGTGCGGATTGGTCGACTGGACTTTGGCTGGCGCCTGAGTATGTGCTGTCATGAATGTGACCGCCCCAATCACTTGCGATGCGGGCAATAATCGCTCGATGCGCTGATCGGGGTCGACGCTAGTTAATGTGATCTCATCGCCATGTTCTAGACCATGAAAGTACCACCATGGAACCCCGTTCACGAGGGGGATCACAATGGTATCGGTGGTGATCATCGGTTGCAGTGTTTCTAGAATATCCGCAAGTGCCGGAGCTTTAGTACAAATAAAGATCAGCTCTTGAGGGCCGAGTTGTTGTGGATTGTCACTGGCATGAACGGTTGCATGGTGGTAGCCGTCGAGATCAGTCAGCTCAATGCCTTGTGTTTTGAGGGCGGTTAACGTGTCACCGCGAGCCAGTATATTCGGAATGAGCCCCGTGGTGGCTAAGCGAGCAGCTAGCGTACAGCCGATAGCACCGGCGCCAGCAATACAGATGCGGGTAAAGTTATGTTTCATAAAATATCCATCAGAGGGACTGGCGTGATGCACCAAGTCGTTATGTTGTATGATCGCTGCTAGTTGGTGGCCTTCCAGTTTGCGGTATATTACCGTGCTCAATGCAAACTAAATGGCTAAGAATAACGCTGCTTTATTATCATATCGATTGGAATGATCGCTCAGTTGATCCGAGATAATTCTGATCGACTGATGTGCCCCGTGATATCGACATGACTTGAGTGTGCCAGTTATGTTCGAGCAAGAATATAGCACTATTGGCTTTATGCTAAAAGAGTTGCTTTGATGGGTTCAAGGCAACCATGAAGCGGTTGATGGCAGGCCATAGGGTGCTTCTTCTTTACCTAAAACGAGTTTATCAGCCTGTTTTTATATCAAAGCTAGAGGGGGAGCCAATTTGCTATGCGTTCACGCCTCCTCAGCCGCAATTTTTACAGCAAACAGGTATACGATTTGGACAGTGGCGTCTTCTTGTTAGATTATTGCACGCTTTAAATTTGTTGAGTCAAGGTGGGCGGGTCGGGTATCCAAATAGTAGCGCTTTTATTGCTACATTCAATAAACAAGTGTTTGGTTATATGCTCGGTCAATACCAAGCTGATTGCGATTAAAAATGAGCTTGGTATTGTGTCTACTTTTGTTTTAAGGATCGTTGATGACATCAATTGCAAATACGCTTAAACCGCCTTATTACGCGGTGATTTTTACATCACTACGTAGCGATGATTCGAGTGGCTATGATGAGATGGCTGTGCGCATGGCGGAGCTTGCCAAAATGCAACCTGGATTTCTTGGCATTGAGTCAGCTCGCGAACAAATCGGTATCACGGTTTCTTATTGGAGCGATCTCGAATCGATTAAGCAGTGGAAAATGAATGCGGAGCATCTAGGTGCGCAGCAACTGGGGCGTGAGCGTTGGTATCGTTCATTTAAAACCCGCATCGCTAAAGTAGAGCGAGATTATGAGTTTTAAGCGACGATTTTTTGCAGCTTTCAATGGCGTATAACTCAGCGATTTGAACACTATATTATTGATGCGTTTTTCTGAACGTGTCCGCGCTAATTGAATGGGACAAGGAGGAGACGATGGACATTCAACCGATTCGTAGTGAACAGACATTGGCGATTCGCCAGCAAGTGTTGTGGCCACAGCTCAGTTGTGATGCCTGCAAATTGGATGATGATGAGCGCGGTTGTCATTGGGGCGTGTATATCGAGCAACAGTTGGTGAGTGTCGCGTCGGTTTTTATCGATGGAGATAGCGCTAGGCTGCGTAAATTTGCAACGCTTGCAACCTATCAGCGCCAAGGGATTGGTTCCGCATTATTGGGCCATATTATGATGGCTCTGCGCCAGCAATCGATTGATTATTTTTGGTGTGATGCTAGAGCCTCTGCTTGCGAATTCTATCAGCGTTTTGGCCTAACTGTTCAAAGCGAGCCATTTTATAAATCCACGATCCCCTATTTTAAAATGGGAATCACCCTGCAATTGTCTTAATTGTTCGCTATTCCATTGATTGTATTTGGCGTTACAGGGCAGCTTTAGTGTCATAGATAACCGTTTCTCAGCGTTATTGGTTAGGCGACGCTAAGCGCTCATTTTAGCGAAAGCGGTAGAAAATGATGATGTCAAGCACACTTGCTTGGTGGTTATTCATGTACAATAACGGCCGGTCCAAGGGCCATCAGTTGGTAACAATTGCCTCTATATCAGCTCGCATTGCTGCAGCTTAGAATATTTTTAGAACACCGCTTCACTCAAATAAGGATGCGTGATGATCGATGCGGAAATTACCTTTCGTAAGTTGGAGATCTTTCTCTGCTATATGGAACAAGAAACCATAGGACGAGCCGCCGCAGAACTGGGACTAAGTAACGTCAGCGTTCACCGCGCATTGCATTCACTGGAAGAGGGGATGCGTTGTCCATTGTTTACGCATAAAGGCCGCAATTTGGTGCCATTGCCTCAAGCTTATCGATTAGCTGAGCATGCGCAAATTGTGCTCAATCAAATGCGCCAAGGGATTGATGAAACGCGCCAGTTAGCCGGAGTTGGGCAGGGGCGGATCCGCATCGGAACACTTTATTCGCTCACGCTAGATACGGTGCCACGGCTATTAATGGGGCTCAAATTACGTCGTTCTGATCTAGAAGTCGATTTAACGATGGGCTCCAATAGTGATCTACTCCATCAGTTGGAACATCAAAAGCTCAATGCTATTTTAATATCTGTGAGTGATACGGTGGTCGATCCTCATCAATTTGAAATTTTGCCGTTGTTCCAAGATAAGATCTATTTGGCTGCTCCGAAGACTAGCACTTTAAATGATCGCCGAGCCGTTGACTTATGTGAACTTGAACATGAGAGTTTTGTTTCCTTGAACGAAGGTTTTGCCACCTACAATGGTTTTCAAGAAGCGTTTAAAATTGCCGGCTTTAAGCCCAAAATAGCCACCCGAGTCAACGATATCTTTTCGATGGTGAATCTTGTGCAGGCAGGTGTTGGCTATACGTTGCTTCCTGGCCGGCTAACCCATGCATATCGCGATTCGGTTAAAATCTTAGAACTTGCGCCAGCCTATCAAATGCGTCAAACCATTGCCTTAGTGTTTGCCCATAATCAAGAACTCGACCCTTATCTACTGGCCCTCGTGGCGGAAGGGCGGATGTACGCCCGTCGCCGAGAAGAACTCGATCAGCGTGATTGAAGGGTTCGCTGCACCAGCATTTGAATCGTTTCCAGAGCGGTTTGTGACATAGATAGCGCTTCGCCTGCGGGCATTAGTGGTTTGGTTAAGCGAGTGAGAACTGAACCTGGCGGGCATTCAATGGCCAAGCGAACATCACGTTGATAGGCGCTGACCATCGCATCATACCATTTTACTTGGCGGGCCATATTAAACGCTAAATCATCGGCGATAGCCTGCGGTTGCCAAAGGACTCGTCCGCTGCTGCCACTGAGGTAAGCACAATATGGACGCTTAAAGCTGACTTGCTCGATGAGTGCAAATAATTCCTTAGCGGGTTGCTTGAGTAGTTCACAATGTGAGGGCACACTAACCGCTAGCTGCTGACCGCCTCCGCCCTGCAAAGAAGCTTGCTCTATGGCGAGCTGCATGGCATCTTCACGACCTGCGACCACAAGTTGCTGTTCCCCATTGATATTGGCCAGATAAAGAGGCAAACCTTGCTGCTGGATATCAGCCACAATGTGTTCGACTTGGGGTTGAAATAATCCTTTGATGGCGGTTAAACCATATCCACTTGGATAAGCGTGTTGCATGAGTTCGCCGCGCTTGGCGACAAGGCGTAGTGCATCATCAAAATCTAATGCGCCGCAAACTACCGCCGCGGCAAAAGCGCCAATTGATAATCCACAACTCATATCTGGGATAATGTCGGCGTTACGTAATTGCTGACTATAAGCGACTCCGCTGATAAGTAGGCACAGCTGTACGGCGCGGGTTGATGCGAGCGCTTGCTCGTTATCTAAGCGAAGTACATCCTCTCCCAGCACTTTACTGGCGTGTGCCAATAATGCTTGGGTTTCTGTTGCTTCTGGAAGTTGATGCAACATGCCTGGATATTGCGGCCCTTGACCTGGAAAAGTAAAGAGAACCTTCATTGTGCCTCCTGAGGATGTGTGGTCCATGGATTGGGCGATAAAAATGGACCATGGGCGCTTTTGACCAATAATTGATTGGCTCGTTTGATCCATTCATTGAGTGCGACGCCGCCAGCTGGCGTTTCTAGTTGAATATCAACGCGTACCTTCAGCGTCTTAATCAATGCTAAAAGCTCGCTAAATTGGCTTAAATCAGGCTCGGTTGGGGTAACAATGCGAAGGTCTAAATCACTTTCAGCACGCATTACCATTTCATGACTTGCCAGTGAGTAAGCACAGCTTCCGGTAACCCCCCAAGGGAGCGGCCAATGCATTGTGCTCAGCGCAATTAAGCTCTCTATAACGGGCACATCATTCCATTCATAGCGTTGCCAGTATCGTTGCTCAATGAGTGTTTCTGGGGAAAGGACATCAATAATGGCATCGGTGTCAATCCAACAAGCGTAGCGTTGACTGCGTAGCTTGCCTCGGATCCCTGCGGCTATTTTCCCTGTTGGGTTTATATCGCGGCGGATCACCAGTGGTTTATCACACTGCCAAGCTTGCCTGACCCATTGCGGTAAGTTTGAGTCAAAGCTTAAGGCATCTGCTGATTCAATCCAAACAAGATCATGGGGCGCGTAGCGGGGCATGTGAGAGTCCTTATCCAGTCATTTTATACACCACAAACAAGCTATTCATTAGGCTTGTTTGTGGTGGGTGAAACGAACGCTTAGTGGATCATGCCAGATGTCATCGAAATAAACAGTGGCAAGGTGATGATTGATAGCGCAGAGCTTAACAGCAGCGTGGCTTCAGCATCAGGTGATTGCACCCCAAAGCGGTTGCCAAATACGACACCAAAAAAGCCTGCTGAAAGCGCGATCATTAAGATAGCTGTTACAGCAACTGATGGTGAGATACCAAAGGCGATAATCAATCCCCAAGCGATAAACGGTTGGATCAAGTTTTTAGTGAGACAAGCCACAATGACCGTTTTATTAATTTTCAGCGTACGTGCGGATAGAATCACACCGGTTAAGAATAATGCAGCACCTGTTGCGGCAATTCCCATCGGTTTAATCGCATGTAAGACCAATGCGGGAACATGGATACCGATTGCTGAAAGGATCACTCCTAATAATGGGCCAAGTACAATGGGTTTTTTCAGTGAACGCCACATTAACACAGGCAGTAATGACAGACCGTTGCCTTGAATTGTCCCGGCTGCGCGTGATTTTTCGCGTTCTAGGATAAGTAAGCAAAATGGCGTCATCAGTACTGAGCCACACGCAATTGATACCGCAACGGCCAGCGATGTACTCGAACTGCTACCAAATACGCTACCTAAAATAGGCAGGCCTAGCGCAGCGAAGTTAGGCAGTGCGACCGTTAAGGTCAGGACCGCTGAATCTTGAGCTGACTTTTTAAATACTTTAGTTGATATCAGGTAAATAGCGCCATAGGCTATCCACATAGATAGGGTTAATACCACGATCAATGACCATTGATCGACAATACCTGACCATGGCGTTCTAGCTGTGGCGCTGAACAGTGCCGCTGGTAACGCGAAGTCCATCACAAAAATGTTCAGTAGGGAGACATTTTTGTTGTCGACCATTTTGGCTTTACCTGCCCAAAAACCTAGTAGCATAATGACAAAAATAGGTGTTAAGGCATGAATAATTACATAAGTCATAAATAGTTACTCATCAAAGTATGGGGATGTCAGCAATACTGACATCCAATAGTTATTGTTGTTTTGTTAAAATTAGTCAGACCATTGCTGGCGCATCAGCTCACGGACGGTGCTTGATGAGCGCCGATTGTCAGCCCCCAGCCGGTTAGCCAGTGAAGGCCCAGCTAGACGAGCGTCTTTGATCTGAGTGACTAAACTATTGCGGATGGTGGTTAAATCTTGGTCACTAGGTTGATCTGGATGACTCACTTCAAGCAACTCATCTAACAGCCCTAAACTGGCATAATTTTTAATGTCATAGGCCATTGGTGGAATGGTTGCTGCCAATTTTTCCAATGATTCAACACTTCGTAATGTGATTCGCGCAGCGGACTCTTTACCCATTGCGTGCACTTCAACAAAATTGTCTTTGAGTGCAATCAGTCGATTAGCTTGATAACCATGGGCCAAAAAGGCACCTGACATCGCTTTACCAACAATCAGGCCAATAACTGGGTGTCCAGCAAGGCGTGCTTTTGCATAGGCGCCTGCAGCACCGGCCAGCGATTGGTGAATGGCAAACCCTTCTTCACGGCGACCATAAGCTTGGCTAGGGACATCGATAATAGCCACAATCGCACGTTTTTCTGCTTTGTCAGCATCGGCTTGGATCGCTTCTGTGACGGCTTTGGCTAGATTCCATCCTTCAAGAATACCAACTTGACCGCCTACAGCGCGTGGAAATTTATTGTTCGCATCGGCAACAACTGCGATAAAGCGGGTTGTTTGTTCGCCCAGCAAGATGTCAGCGACCTGTACTGAAGGACAAAAATCGCGATTGCATGGCTGACCGTCAGTGAGCTTTTCAAACCACAGAGCGCCGCGAGTTGATTGCGTAGTCATTAGCATTCCTCCTGTTGAAATAGCGCTTTAACGCTTTGCCCATCGATCTGCTGGCCATCGTATTGAGCAAATTTATTCAGATAGTCACTGTAGCGATCCGAGCGATTCGAAGTCGGTAGACCTTCGTCAATAAAGGTATTTACTGCGCTGATAATTTCCGCTTGCGAGTCAGTAACAAACTTGTCAGCAAAGCCTGTATGAGCGCGAACATCACCCCCTGTCATACTCCAGATAAAGGGACGATCACGGGAATCATATTCGCTAATACCCGCTTCTTGTTCGATCACCTGTGGCCCGTTGAGTCCAAGGCGTGCTTCACGAGTGACAATCAGTTTTGAGCAAAGCCCAGCTGCAATTGACATCCCGCCAAAGCAGCCTACGGTTCCTGCAATCACACCGATGACAGGAACATAACGACGTGCATCCACAATCGCTGCGTGAATATCGGCAATGGCTGCTAAACCTAAGTTGGCTTCTTGCAGGCGAACGCCGCCCGTTTCTAAGATCAAAACGACCTGAGTGGTTTTCCCTTGGCGGTTATCTTCGGCGGCTAATTCAATGGCACTGGCCATTTTTGCCCCAGAAACTTCGCCCATACTGCCACCTTGAAAGTTGCCTTCAATCGCGGCAATGACGGTGGGTTTGCCATTGATTGTCCCTTTAGCAATCACCATGCCGTCATCTGACTGGGGGGTGATTCCTTGCGGTTCTAACCAAGGTGATTCGATCTGATCAAACGGCCCTAACAGCTCGCGAAAACTACCTTCATCAAGTAGTAAACGAGCACGTGCGCGAGCACTAAGTTCGATAAAACTTTGACGTTTATTCACCTTTAGCCTCCTCAAATGTTTGCTCTATACGTAACCGTGCAACGCCAGGTGTGGCGCCTGAATCATGTATTGTCAGCTTGCCTGCTGGTAAATCAGTCGCGGCGCTGATCCGCTCGAAGAGGTGGCGCCAAAGCATGGTACTGTTCTCTTGCGAGGTGATAATCGCGACTTCAAGTTGCTGACTGTCGGTTGGTTGATACAAGGCTTCTAGATCGCCTGAAGCAACCACGCCAACTTGTACTGATTGAGACAACGAGTGAGTTGCCGGAAAAGTAAATTTGATATGTTCCATAGCACCCTCAATTTGGGTTGGTTAATGGGGTGGGGGTCAGCCCATCCAATAACAAAGTTGCAGATAATAGATCGGCGCTGCCACCAGGCGAGATGTAATGGGTCAGCATGATCTGTTCGAGTTGGTCAAAGCGCGTTTGGCCATGGATGGTTGCCATACCACCAGCGTCCAATACCAATGAAGCCGCGCGCTGCATTGCGCTGAGTGCATCAGTTCCGCCTCGCGAGAGAACGCACGTATCGGTCAGTGAAGACATCATCGAGAGCAGTGCATCCACACGGGCTTGTGATTCATTCGCGCCATGTTGACGGCTGAGATGCAGCTGCGGTAAACCTCGGTTGATGATCGCAGGGAAGCCTAATTGAGCTTGTTCTTTCGCCCCTGGGATCCGATAACGTTGGCTGGCACATTTGCCTTTACTAAAGCTCTGTGGCTGCATTGGGTCACCAATGCTAGCCATGGTAGCTGCGCCCTGAGTAATGTTAAGTGCTCTCTCGTATTCGCCGCCCAACATCGCGGCTGAGCTCACGAGTAAACCGAGTGCCCAGATGGCGCCACGATGGGTATTGACCCCATGGGTAACGTTCATCATGGCTTGTTCGCCAGCCCGACCAATCTTGCCGATTTCAAGACGTAAAGCGACATCCGCTTGACGCTGCCAACTGACTAATGCCAGTTCATAGAAGGTTGCGCTCAAGCTATGTGCTGACGCTTCCATCAGATCTAGGCTCAAATCGTGATGCGCACCGCTACTGCGTTGATCGACCAGCCCTGGCTTGGGCGTGAGGTTCACTTCATCAAGTAGCGCCTGAGTCGCTCTTTTAGCGAGCTGCTCAGCGAGATCCATCGCTGGATCAGTATCGATACGAGAGATAAAAAACATTACCAGCTCCGGAATTTCGCGGGTGGCTGATAGAGTCCGCCAGAGCATTCAACCAACTCAGAAATACTACCGGCCGCTAATAACGAGCGGGTGGCATCACTGCGGCGTATTCCTAAATCTTCGGGATAGACAACTTTGCCTTCAGCGCGCAGTTGGCTGACTCGTTCACGACTGATGCGCATTCCAATATCGGTAATGCCGGCAACGGCTGCAATCATGTCACGACGTTCTTGCTCTGATTTTGCCATATACAGATAAGCGATCCCTTCTTCGGTCAGCATATGTGACACGTCATCTCCGTAGATCATCACTGGAGCTAAAGGCATCCCGGCTTGTTTTGCAACGTCGATGGCATCGAGCTTGTCAACAAAGGTTGGTTTATTGCCCGCTTGATGAGTTTCGACCGCTTGCACGACCAGTTTACGACCGCGTGATAGAGGTGTTGGTTCTTGGATCAGATCGAGCCACGCTGGGGTTGCATGACGACGACCGTGTGGATCATGACCCATATTTGGCGCGCCACCGAAGCCTGAGATCCGCCCGCGAGTAACGGTTGATGAGTTACCATCAGCGTCGCATTGCAAGGTCGATCCGATAAACATATCGGCAGCATACTGACCCGCCAACTGACACATGGTTCGGTTTGAACGCATGGAACCGTCGGCACCAGTAAAGAAAACATCCGGACGTTGGCTAATGTAATTTTCCATGCCCAGTTCACCGCCAAAACAGTGCACGGTTTCAACCCAGCCGCTTTCAATAGCTGGAATTAAGGTTGGGTGAGGGTTCAATGTCCAATGTTTACAGATTTTGCCTTTTAAACCTAATTGCTCACCATAGGTGGGTAGCAGTAGTTCAATGGCGGCTGTGTTAAAGCCAATCCCATGATTGAGTGACTGGATATTATGTTTGGCGTAGATCCCTTTAATCGCCATCATGCCCATCAAAATATGAATGGGTTTGATCAGGCGAGGGTCACGGGTAAATAGTGGTTCGATAAAGAAGGGTTGATCCGCGACGACGATAAAATCAATCCACGAGCCTGGAATATCAACACGGGGCAGATCATCTTCGTCATCGACCAGTTCATTGACTTGCGCAATGACAATGCCATCTTTAAATGCTGCAGCTTCAACTAAGGCTGGGGTATCTTCGGTACTAGCCCCTGTATATAAATTGCCTTTCTTATCCGCTTTAAAACCGGCAACTAGCGCAACATTGGGGATTAAGTCGACATATAAACGAGCATACAATTCGATGTAGGTATGAATGGCGCCAATATCGAGCAAACCATCTTCAACCAGCTGCGAAATTCGTAGACTTTGAGGACCGGAAAAAGCAAAGTCGAGTTTTTTAGCGATCCCTTTTTCAAATAGATCCAAATGTTCTGAGCGGCCGACGCTTGGCATCACCATATGCAGATCATGGAGTTTTTCGGGGTTAACTGCAGCCAGCGAACGAGATAAAAAGTCAGCTTGTTTTTGGTTGTTGCCTTCCATCACGACACGGTCATGGGGGGCAATGAGTTTTTCTAGCGCGGGAATAATATCGTCAGTGGCGAGTATTTTGCCATCACACATTGAGCGAACTGAGTCAATACGGCGTTTTTTTTCGATGCGCCGAGTATTCCACTTACGCGCCGACGTTGTACTTTGCGGCATTTTAAGTCTCCTCATTTAGTCAACTACAGATTTCTATTTTTAGGTAGGGATCTGTATAAGATGGCTAAAGTTTAATCGCCTAAAGGAGAATGCATCAATAACGTGCAGGGTAATACTATTACTCTTAGAGTAATAATTGTTATTTCTATCGATCACTTACAGTTAGTATAAATACATTTCATGAATCATTTATATAGAGGTTATATCTATCATTAATTAAATTAATACACTGTTATATAATGATTATATTTCAATTTAAACCGACTAAAAACAGGATAATAGTAAATTTAGGCGGTGGCTATACGCGTTAGATTTGATTTTACTTCACGACTCAAACGTTAACATATATTGATCCAGATCATGATTTTTTAATGATTTAAAAATCATTAAATTTTATTTGTCACTATTTCTCTGGCCTAGAAGTGATTATGATCAGGCAGGCCAACCAGGCATTATATCGTTGCCATCGCATAAGGGGGCGTTTATTCTCGAAATCCTAAAATAACCGGTTGATTGGAATGAATAGGGTGAAGAGGCTGGGGTCTCGGTATGGTTTTCATACCAAATATTGTTTGAGTTAAGTGAAGGGATGATAGGGTCAGTTATGGGTCTTTTTAAGAATATGAGTATTCGCAATAAAATTATTGCCGTGATCGCTTTGGCGGTTATTTTATCCACCTTCACTGTTGGGGTGATGGTCCAGCAAGACAGTAAGGCGATTGTCCGCCATCGTTTATTGGAAGTGGAATTACCCAGTATTTTAGATAAATTTTCTTTAGATATTGATCACCAAGTTGAGCTACTACTGGCCGCCAGCCAGCAATTTGCGAATAATCAATTTGTTGAAGCAGTATTTCATGATGGTCAAGTTAGCGCGTCTGATCAGACGCATCTGGTGGCGCAACTGCAGCGCTTGCGTCAACAGTACGGATTATCGGATGCGACCATTGCGAGTCGTCAGTCTGCCAATTTTTGGAACCAAGATGGTTTTTTGCGGCAACTGAATCATCAACAAGACAGCTGGTTTTTTGACTTTATTCACTCCGATAAGCCAACCATGGTGAGTATGTTTCAAGAAGCGAATGGAACCGTGAAAATGTTTGCCGATTATCAACAAGTTGATGGTAAGTTGATGACTAGTGTTGGTAAGTCAATGAGTGAGATGGTGGCGCTGCTTAACCGCTTTACTATTGAAAAAACCGGTTATGTGTATCTGATTAATGCTAAAGGCGAGATTCAGATTGGGCGTCCAGCCATTAAGTCTAGTAAGTCGATTCAAGCACTCTATGCTGATAAAGCATCGACATTGCTCAATAAAGATAGCTTTAATCTTATTAAAACCACTATTGATGGAAAATCATTGTTTGTCGCGAGCCATTATGTGCCATCGATGAATTGGTTTGTGGTGGGGGTGGTTCCTGAGCAGGAAATATTTGCAGATATTCATCAGATCACCATGCAGATTATGATAACCACTCTGGTTGTGGTTCTGATTTTTATTGGGTTGGCATTTGTGTTAGCCAACGGGATTGCAAACCCGATTAAAAACATTGCCCAGCGTTTCCGTGATCTAGGCAATGGCGGCGGCGATCTATCGCAGCGTTTAGACGTCCAAGGGCAAGATGAGATAGCCTTGCTTAGCGAGGGTTTTAACGCGTTTGTCGCGCAGATCCAACAATCGATCATGGCGGTGGCTCAAACCAGTCAAACTTTGCAGCAGGAAGCTGAAAGTGTTTCGCTAAAATCGGCTATCACCCATGACAATAGTCAGAATCAACATGAACAATCATTGAGTATTGTCACCGCGATGAATCAGATGGGCGCGACTATTAGCGAAATTGCGAGCAATGCTGCGACCGCCTCCGATACGGCTAAGCAAGCTTCATTGCATACCGAGCAGGGTAGAGAAGTCATCAACCAAACGAAAGATGTGATTCATCATCTGGCGCAAAGTATGAGCAATGCTGTAACGCAAGTACAGCAGTTGGCGAGCACAACCCGCGATATCGGTTCTATTCTAGATGTGATTCAAGGGGTCTCTGATCAAACTAACTTGTTGGCACTCAATGCTGCCATTGAAGCTGCGCGTGCGGGTGAACATGGCCGAGGCTTTGCAGTCGTTGCTGATGAAGTGCGTAATTTAGCCAAACGGACCACCGAGTCAGCCGCGCAGATCCAAACCATGATTAGCAAACTGCAAGCCGATAGCCAGCAGGCGGTGGATGCCATGCAAACCGGTCAACAGCTCTCTGAAAAAGGGGAAAATACGACGGAGCAGGCTGTCGCTGTGCTTGATGATATCTATCGCTTTATTCAAGATATGAGCGATGTGAATAGCCAAGTTGCGACGGCCACCGAAGAGCAAGCAACCACAGTAGGCAGTATCAATCAAAATATTGAAAGTATGAGTGAACTCAATACCAAAACGACGCATACGGCCGAAGAATTAGCGCAGGCGAGCCAAGAGCTGCATGAACTATCCGACCGATTAAACAAGTTGGTCGGGCAATTTAATTTGTAAGGCATATTAGCAAGTACTGGGATTGTCTATTCAATATATAATCCTAGTGCTTCTTCTGACCAGCCACCATTATTTCTCATATTCATCCTTTTAGCGTGAGTCTATCTAGCTATTTAGCGGATAGCTTGGTGACATAGCCGGCCACCGTGGCTAGAGCGGCGTCTAATGTCTTTGTTGCAATCGAGGGTGGCATTTTTACATCGCTACGCATTAAATAATAAAAGTAAGTCGTTCGTATAATAGGGTGACCGTCAACATGGGAAATTGAAGCGGTTCTGTATAGCCGCTGCAACTTGTTCAACCGAGCTGGTGGACAGCACTGCTAGCAGTGCTGTCTGTTTGTTATGCCGCGAGTTGACGTAAGACAAAGTGTAAGATCCCGCCATGGCGGTAATAATCCCACTCTGCTGGGGTATCGATACGTACGTCCACTTCAAACTCAATCAGATCATTATTCTGGCGATTCTGTGCACTCACTTTTATAGCGGTTGGTTCACCTTCGAGCGGGCCGAAATCAAATATTTCATCCCCTCTAAGGCCCAAGCTTTCGGCACTTTGTCCCTCTTTAAATTGCAAAGGTAGTACGCCAAAACCGACCAAGTTGGAGCGGTGAATACGCTCGTAGCTTTGTGCAATGACTATCTGAACGCCTAACAGCTTCGTTCCTTTGGCTGCCCAGTCACGACTGGAGCCAGTTCCATATTCTTTACCAGCCAGAACAATTAATGCCGTATTATTGGCTTGATAGCGCATTGCTGCATCGAAGATGGTGGTGATTTCATTTGTTTCAAAATAGCAGGTAAAGCCGCCTTCAGTCTCAGGTGCGAGTTGGTTGCGTAATCGTACATTAGCAAAAGTACCGCGCATCATCACTTCATGATTGCCTCGCCGTGAACCTAAGCTGTTAAAATCCTTGGGAGCCACGCCTTGGCTTTGCAGGTATTCTCCAGCCGGGCTATCGGCTTTGATTGAACCGGCCGGAGAGATATGATCTGTCGTGATCGAATCGCCGACCTTGACGAGACAGCGCGCTTTTTGAATATGCGGTAATGGCTCTAGGTCTAATGTCATCCCTTCAAAATAAGGCGGGTTTTGGACATAGGTGGATGTCGGCCAATTATATGTCTGAGAATCAGGAACCGGTAACGCTTGCCATTGCTCGCTACCACGAAAGACATCTTGATAGTGCTCTTTATAGGTGGCGGCATCTAGAGTTTGTGAGATAAGCTCGGCAATCTCCTGTTGGCTAGGCCAAATATCTTTAAGGTAGACAGGCCGCTGCGCATCGCTCATACCCAATGGCTCGCGATAGAGATCAACCAGCATACTGCCTGCTAGCGCGTAGGCAACGACTAGTGGTGGTGACGCCAAGTAGTTGGTTTTAACTTGGGCATGGATTCGTCCCTCAAAGTTACGATTCCCTGAGAGCACCGCAGCAACGGTGAGATTATCATCTTGAATTGCTTGTGCGATTGGTTCCCGCAGCGGGCCTGAGTTGCCAATGCAGGTGGTGCAGCCAAATCCGACAAGATTGAACCCCAGTGCATCTAAGTGCTCTGTTAAGCCGGCTTTTTCAAGATAAGCGGGAACCACTTGAGAGCCTGGGGCAAGTGACGTTTTCACCCATGGCTTACATTTTAACCCTAATTGATGGGCCTTTTTAGCAACAAGTCCAGCCGCCAGCATCACTGCTGGGTTTGAAGTATTGGTGCACGACGTGATCGCAGCGATCACAATGTCACCATCTTGCAACGCCCGTTTGGGATCGTGTCGTGATTCATCTCGACCCGTGTCATCTCCTGTCGGTGAGCCACCGTCATCAGCAAAACGGGCAAGTGACTGGCCGTTTAGTTGTAATTGGTCGACAAACGCAGATTTTGCTTGTGATAATAGAATTCGGTCTTGGGGGCGTTTGGGACCGGCAATACTAGGCTCTATTTGCGTTAGATCTAAGTGCATGATAGCGCCTGAATAATCGGCCGATGTGGCGCCTTGATAACGCCAGAATCCTTGCGCTTTAGCATAGGCTTCAACCAGTGCTACTTGGTGTTCATCGCGTCCACTTAGGCGCAGATAACGCAGTGTTTCTTCATCGATGGGGAAAATACCGCAAGTGGCACCATATTCTGGGGCCATGTTGGCAATGGTGGCTCGATCGGCCAATGGTAGATGGGCTAAGCCATCGCCAAAAAATTCAACAAATTGTCCAACGACGCCGCGCTCACGGAGCATTTGCGTGACCGTGAGGACTAAATCAGTTGCAGTTGCGCCTTCTGGCAGCTCGCCAGTCAGCTCAAACCCAACCACTTGAGGCAGTAACATACTAATGGGTTGCCCGAGCATAGCCGCTTCGGCTTCGATTCCGCCAACTCCCCAGCCGAGGACGCCTAACCCATTGATCATGGTGGTATGTGAGTCAGTACCTACTAATGTGTCAGGGTAGGCATAGAGGGTGCCGGCGATGCTTTTAGTCATTACACCTTGTGCGAGATATTCTAAATTGACTTGGTGTACAATCCCAGTATCTGGCGGTACAACACGGAAATTTGAAAAAGCTTGTTGGCCCCAGCGTAAAAATTGATAGCGTTCTTGGTTGCGCTCAAACTCTTTGGCAATGTTTTGCTCAAGCGACGTTGCACTGGCGTAATGATCGACCATCACCGAATGATCAATTACCAAATCGACTGGCTCTAACGGGTTAATTTTTTGTGGATCGCCACCTAGTTGAGTAATGGCATCGCGCATCGCGGCTAAATCGACGACGGCTGGTACGCCTGTAAAATCTTGTAAAACAACACGTGACGGGGTAAATGCAATCTGAGCGCTGGGTTTAGCCTCGCTACGCCAATTGATCAGCGCTTGGATATCATCCGCTGTGACGATATGCCCATCTTCTTTACGTAATAAGTTTTCAAGTAGAATTTTTAAGCAATAGGGGAGTCGTTCAACTTGAGTGGTTGGGGTGAGTTTATCGAGTTGAAAAATTGTATACGACTGGTGAGCAACCTGCAGGGTTGCCTTGGTATTGAAACTATTCATTCGACGTGTCCTTTAATTAGTCAGACATGGACCATTGACTCTCTGTTCGTTATCGCCTACTAAAGGCTGTGTATTCAACCCTGATTATTGTAACATACATGTTATCTATATAGCAGACTTGTTAAATTATCTATTGATCAGCGTGTTATCGAGTGATTGCCTCCGATCACTTTTCTGGAGGAATGTTAGTTTATTCCTCTTTTCATTGTACTGTCGATTCAAGCATAGGCATATATAAGAACATGAGCCATCCTACTTCATCGAAGCCTGCTTCACTTTGGAAGCATCACGCATTTTTATGGTTTTGGTGCTCTCGACTCGCATCAGGTTTTGGTTTTCAGATGTTATCGGTTGCACTTGGCTGGCAAGTGTATGCTATGACGGGACGGGCCTTCGATTTAGGGCTGATTGGACTGGCGCAATTTATCCCCTCATTGTTGTTGGCTCTGCCAGCTGGCCATGTCGCCGATCAATTTCGGCGTCGTCAAATCATTGTGTTATCTCGCTTTTTTGAACTGGTTGCAATTGTGCTATTAGCCATTGGCAGTTGGCTGAAGATCTTGGATGAAACCATGCTGTTAGGATTAGTGGTCTGGATTGGCGTGTTTCGAGCGTTTGAATTTCCGGCGATGCAATCGATTGTGCCCAGTCTTGTTCCCGAATCTATTTTGCCGCGAGCCATGGCGATGAATAGCTCGGCAGGGCAGATGGCGACGATTATCGGTCCTGCACTCGGTGGTTTTTTATATATTGGCGGAGCTGATTTAGTGTATGCGGTGAGTTCGGCGCTCTATTTGGTGGCGCTGTTGTGTATGATTGGTGTACCGCTCTCACAGGTGATTGCTCGAACCCCCGCAACGCTTAAAACGCTGTTTGCTGGCATCCATTTTATCCGTGCGCGGCCGGTGATTTTAGGGGTGATTTCACTTGATCTATTTGCGGTATTATTAGGTGGAGCAACGGCGTTATTACCCATTTTTGCTCGAGATATATTACATACTGGTCCTTGGGGATTGGGATTATTACGTGCCGCTCCAGCGGTTGGGGCGCTATTGATGTCATTTTGGTTAGCACATCGCATTATTCAGCGACGGGTTGGCCTGATTATGTTTGCCTCGGTCGCTGGATTTGGTATCGCCACCATTGTGTTTGCTCTCTCCCATTGGCTGTGGTTGTCACTATTGTCTTTAGCATTATTGGGCGCATTTGATATGATTAGTATGGTGATTCGTGGCGCTTTGGTGCAACTAGACACGCCCGATGAGATGCGTGGACGGGTTAGTGCTGTCAATTCTATTTTTATCAATACATCCAATCAACTAGGTGAGTTTGAATCGGGCGTATTAGCCAGTGCCTTTGGTGCCGTAGGGGCAGCGGCGATTGGCGGTGTGGGGACGCTGCTGGTGGTGGCAGTGTGGATGCGTTTATTTCCGCAGCTAAGGGCGCGGGAGCGCTTAACTCAATCTTAAGCTAGGCCACCTTTAGGTGGCCTTATTATTTTTACCATCAATGTTTAGAGTGAGACAACAGCGTTGCTATCTTCAGTAATAATATCAAATTCATCTGCTTCGACTGGGATCTCAGGTCGCTCGTAAGCGCTCACAATTCCCCAAAAGTAGGTGATTAGTGCGAGCAATACAATGGCAACCATTGCAGTCGTTGAGCCTAACGCTTTAATGCCGCCATAAGTACCAAGATAGGAGATCACATACAATCCCACATAATAGGCCAGCAACCACGCGCTGCGTTTGATTTCATCGGCTAGGCCTTGTTCTTTGAGACCGAATAGGGCATAGCCTACCCATGCAGCGACAAAGATAGGAACGAGCAGTTGATTAACACTCCAGCCACTCCAGTAAATCAACAGTGTGCTGGCAATAAATGCAAGTGGACTGATGAGCACAAAGGCTGGCAATTTAAAAGGACGTTTTAAATCAGGCCGACGCAGACGAAATACTGCGGCGCTGACTGGGCCTGGCATATAGGTAAACACGGTTGCTGACGTGACCGCCGCAATCAGACCGCCCCACACTTGGAACTCAGATGGCAATGTCCAAGCTATGGCTAAGATCAGTGATAACCACAGGGCGCCGCGAGGAACGCCTGATTTTTCATCAACTTGACCGAAAATTTTAAACAGATGGCCATTTTTAGCCCAAGCAAACAAAGCTCGACTGGCGCCCGCCAAATAGATATTGCCTGTCCCTGCTGGGGAAATAACGGCATCAATCAGGATCAAATTTATCAGCCAAGTGAGCCCTAGAGAGCGCGCTAAATCAGCATAGGGTGATTGAAAGACGCCCTCTAAACCATGCCAACCATGCGTTTTTAGCAGCGTAGTTGGAACGGCGCCCATAAAGGCAAATTGTAAGAGGATATAGATGGCAAAACTTGCGATCAACGCGAAGATAATGGCAAGTGGTACGTTGCGCTGTGGATTTTTCGCTTCGCTGGCAAAGTCGACTGCTTGACGAAATCCTAGGTAGGCAAAGACGATGCCTGCGCCTGTTAATGACGAGAATATACCATGCACTCCGCCTGGATGGGTTGATGGAATGCTCATATTTGCCCCTTTGTAGAAACCAAAAAAGGTGATGATGGCAATGATGGGTACAATGAATTTGATCCCAGTGACTAATGTGTTAATGCGTCCAAAAAAGTTTACACTCCAGTAGTTAAGCAAAAAGAAAAAGACCAGCAGCACAATTTGCATGATAAAACCGAGATCGGTCGGGCTGCCATCGCTGTGCCCTAAAGCCGGCCACCAAAATAGTGCATATTGACGAACCGCTTCAACCTCAACACCGGCAGTACTGGTGTAAGATAATAGCGCACTGACGCCAATGACAAAACCGACTAAGTTGCCATGGGTGAAGTTGGGGTAGCGCACAAACCCTCCGGCTCGTGGAATACTCGCTGATAATTCTGCGAAAACTAGCCCAATCAACAAAATAATAACTGCGCCAAGAGCCCAAGCGTAGCCACTTAAGGGGCCCGCAAAGCCTGCACTATTCAGCGCCGCGTAAAGCCAGCCTGAACCGATCATTGATCCGATACCGAGTAACGTGAGATCAAGTAATCCAAGTTTTTGTTTTAAAACTCCGCCTGCCATGTTCACTCCTTATTATATTTATATTTAGATTTGAATCGATGTTTAATAACGATACACAGCGTCATATGCTCCATGAATATGGCTGTGTATAGATGATTTTTAGCATAAAGTGTTCCATTGCCAAAATTAAATAAAATTTGGTGATTTAATTCAAAAAAGACAAACTAAATAGCTTTTATATGTAATATTTTGTCATTTTTTGTAAATTTATGTATATATGATGTATTCGTTCGTTGTGCATGAGAAGCAGATGGATGAATAAAACACCCGCAGATGTTCAATGATTTAACCGGGGAGCCAGACGTTACTTTTTATGCAAATCAGATCGTTTTAGATGGTGTTTGCAGATACCGTTCTCGCATATCGGCTGGATGTTGTAATAGGTGTGTGATCTCGTGGGCAGGTAAGGGACGTGAAAATAGATAGCCTTGGCCTTGTTCACATTTAAGGCTTTGTAATAACTTCATTTGTTCAATTGTTTCAATGCCTTCGGCAATCATTATTTTATCCAATGAATGCCCCATACTAATAATCGCGGAAATTAACTGCGCATTATTTTTGTCGGTGGTGATATTAGCAACAAATGATTGATCGATTTTAAGGACTTTAAACGGGAGACTTTTTAATCGGGAAAGACTGGAGTGACCCGTACCAAAATCATCAATTGCTAAAATAAAGCCATACTGTTCCAGTAGTTGCAGCTGGGTGATGATATGGTCGAGGTTATCCATCAATTTGTCTTCGGTGATTTCTAGCTGTACTTGCTGGGGATGAATATTCATCTGTTGGGTTAACACAAAAATCCGCTGACTGATGTTTCCATGCAGTAGCTGTTTAACCGAGACATTGACGGCCACTTCAATCGAGTGGTTGAGTTGATTCCACCGCGCTATCTGTTTCAAGGCAGAGACCAACACCCAATCACCCAACTCGACGATAAAATTACTCGCTTCGGCAATCGGGATAAATTCAGCGGGAGAGAGCATTCCCTCCTCAGGATGCTCCCAGCGGATGAGTGCTTCAACACCAATTATTTCACCGGTTTGTAGGTCGATTTTAGGTTGATAAAACAGCACCAATTGTGTGTCATCTAGAACCGCTCGGCGCAAGCGTTGTTCAAGTTTGAGACGACGGGTAATTTGCGCGGTCATTGAGGGTTGAAACAGTTGGAACTGATTGTTTTCTCCTGTTTTAGCCATTCGCATTGCTTGCGTTGCATGAGTGAGTAAGTTGTTAGCTTTATGGCCATCCTCAGGATAAAAAGCTAAACCATACACGGCTGACAATTGGATTTCGTCCTCGCCTATTGTCATTGCTTGATTAATGATCTCTGATAATTCTCGGATCAGATGTAATATTTCAAGGTGGTTTTTTTGCTGATTTAGAGCTAAAGCAAATTCATCACCGGCAATGCGACTAATAAAGCCATAACGTTGCTCAATAAATTGATTTAAGCGAATTGCTAGCTGTTGCAATACGCTATCACCACGTTCATGACCATAACTGTCATTAATACTACTAAATCGACTAAGGCCTATGCAGACAACCCCTAGATGCTCTTCATTATGTTTAGCGAGTTGAATACATGTCTCTAATTTTGCAATCATCGATAAGCGGTTGGATAAGCCTGTTAATGGGTCATTAAATACTTGAAATTTAACCCGTTCTGCAATTTCTCCTTCCATCTTTCTGAGCAACTGGTGATACTGCGTTTCACGGCGATAGAGATTTAATAGTAAAGGGCGAAAGATAAATATAGCCTCCGCTAGTAACGTGAACAGAAGTATGACTAATGAGATCACATTGTAAGTTTGTAATTTAGCCACGTCTGATTCACTTTCTTGCTGATATTCAAGCACTAAATCATCAAGAGATTGCAGTAGCTTGTGATAAGCCGCTTGTTTTAATTGCTGATAGATTTGTCGGTTTTCTGCCGCACTATTGCTTGTTGATTCAAGCTCTGTAGCGTGGGTTAGAAATAAGGTCACTTGTTGATTAAGAAAAATGGGAGATTGGTTAAAAATTGCTCGAATAGTTTGAGAGGGAGCAGGAATATTAAGTTTGCTTGAGCCATTACGCAATGCATCATGAACTATCAGCATATGATCAATGTTACTTTGATAATTGCGTATAAAGTGGTCATCGACTGATGCGTTACTTATTAGATCACCAGCTAATAAGGTAATGCGTTGGGTCAGCATCCGCTGGCGGCCTGCAAGGTTAATCACCTTTGCCGCTGTTTCTTGTTGTTTAATAATACGTTGGGTCAAGTAATGCGAACAGCTTGCGAGTAGCGCAATAAATGATAATGCAAATAAATAGGTATAGGTATCACGGCGCCAGTGCTGTGTAATAAACTTAGATTGAAAGGGCACTGATTCTGTCTTCACATCTGTCTCCATAGTCATATAGAACAACTGATGACAGAACGGCCTTTCATCAGAATTTTTGTTTCAATATTTATAGTTCTAATTTTAGACATAAATATCTATAAGAGGCGTTAATTCGTCGATTTTTATGGCCGCGTTTTAATTTGTTGGATTGCTGTGATTTGGCGGAAAACTAATCCCAGCAGCCATTCCTCTGATCTTTTTGGTGAATACTGAAGCGAGTTAGGCGTATGCAAGGGGGGGGAAATAACGTTGGTGTAAATGCAAATAGATCTAAAATAGAGTCCAATTGCTAAATAATTGAGAGCCCAATGCGGAATAAAAAGAGGTCGAGGCTATTGGCTAAGGTGATTACGAATCAGATACCCTAGATGAGCGTCAACGTCAATCCAAGACAGCCCACATTCAGCCAACTCGCTATCATTCATGTCAAAAAAGACTTAAACGCATGCTCAGAAAGTGCTAGGAACTTAAAAGCCATCTTTGATACATCCTCATTTGGGTAAACTTAGTATCGAACATAAAGTAGATAATGCTTAGGATAGCCTCCGCTGCAGATGGCGCTTTTCTGGTAAGTTGTTTGAAGGTGTTAGCCGAATTCGCTCAATTATTTATAACCACTGGCAAAGGCTACCTGAGTCGTTGATTTTCCTTGTTGAAGTTCATTCATCGCTTGATTGATCCTGATCATGTGTTGATAGGTTTGAAAAAGTTATGTGGTAATGACGGTCAAAGTAGCGCCTAATGAACTAGTCGACTGTCGGTGTTCTTCTTAAACATCGCTAATACGCATATCTGTCGATTGCGTCAGTAGCGCTAAGGCACGTTGCACCATGATGGGTGTTTGCTCACAACATCAAGTGGGGCGGCATACTTTGCAGGGACTAAATCCAGCAACTAGTGCTTCTTTTAACTCGTGGTAGAAAGAAGACAACATTTTTTGCCTGAGGTTTCCGAGCACCACCTGTTGCGATGCAAACTATTCCTGTACTGGTCACTCCCGCATAGAAAATACCAATAAACTGCGAGTCTCGCTCAATTAAAGCGCGATAATCACGTTAGCATAAATCTGGGTCAGTCATTGGCCTCTGTAGTTCTCAAGAAGAAAGCTTGTTTTATCATCGTTGATGGATCTTTTTACAGCAACCGAAAACTGGACGTTGAATTTTAGCCTAGGAATTCCTTGTCGAACAACGTCGTTGAGTTAGCACTTAATATTTGTATTTTTTTGATCAGAACAAGTGCTCCTGTCAGGTTTTTCCCTCCCTCATCGCTACACTTTTTACTTTGATATGTCCATTTGTTATGGCGCATAACTCGACAAATAGTTGCAGATAGTCTGCATATCTTGCAATTACTGCTAATCTTTAAATTAATTAATAAACTCTTTGGGAGAGCTAATGTGAGTGATGAGGTATTCGCTGACATGAACGCAGAGGTTGCACGTCTGAGTCAACAAATTCTGCTGATTGCTATAGCCAGTTTTGTGCTGGTTGTCGGTTGTGCTTTTCTCGCTCTGCCGTGGTGGTATGGCGCCTTGCTGGCGTTAGGGGGGGGGTTGTTATTATGGTGGACATTAAGCGTATCCGGTCAGCGCGTCGTCAGCTTAGTCGAGCCTCAAGCGCAAACTGATGATAAAGCGTCACGTGAACTTGAGTACTTAGTGGTGCAACTGCAAACCATATTACCGATGTGGCAAGCCATTTTAGCTAGTAGTCGTCATGATATGGATAGTTCGGTGACGGATGTGACTGGGCAGTTTGAACAAATTGTTCAAGATCTCGATGCAGCAGTTTTTACCGATAAGGATGATGGCGACATAGATCATCGTTCTGTCTTAGCACGAAAAGTGAGCGATATGGCTCGTGAAGCGTTTGAAGGACAAAAACAGACATTTAAGGAAGCCGACCAGCGCGATCATAATACAGTGCAATCGATCCAAGCACTTCACGAACAGATGCAAGGCATTGAAAAAGCGTCCCAAGATGTACAAAAAATTGCCGAACAGATTAACTTACTGGCGTTAAATGCAGCGATTGAAGCGGCCCGTGCCGGTGAACATGGCCGCGGTTTTGCCGTGGTCGCAGACGAAGTCCGCACTCTTGCTTCACGCTCAGCTAAAACCGGTGATCAGATTAGTCAAACCATCAATATTTTTAGTCATGATATGGATAAATTGGCGAAATCAGTACAAAGCACATTTAGTGAAGTTCATCAACAGTATCAAGATCATGAATTGACCATCAGCCAAACCTTGGGACAGTTAGATGATCATATGCAATCTCTCACTGATGATACATTAGCACTGATTCGTCAGCGCCATGATATTAGTCAGCGTATCTCGAAGGTGATCATTCGACTGCAATTTCAAGATCGATTATGTCAGATCATCGATCATGTCGAACAGCACTTTGGTGAACTCATCGAACTGTTGCCAGCGGATGCGCATTCTCCAGAGCAATTTGAGCAACGAGTTGGTGAATTACTTGCGCATATGAAAAAGCGTTCCACCACTGATATGGAGCGACAAATTTATGGTGGGGACAAACACCTCACCTATTCATCATCACAGAGTCACAATGACGATCTGACTTTTTTCTAAAAAGGAGACAATGATGTCAAAAAATATATTGGTTATTGATGACTCCGCATCAGTTCGCCAAGTTGTGGGAATGGCTCTGCGTAATGCAGGCCATCAGGTGACGGAGGCTGTTGATGGCCGTGATGGATTGGCCAAGTTAGACGGACAAAAATTTCATCTTATTGTGTGTGATGTCAATATGCCAAATATGGATGGTATCAGTTTTTTAAAAGCCGCGAAGCAAAAGTCTGCCTATAAGTTTACTCCGGTGTTGATGCTAACGACGGAGTCGGGGGAAAACATGAAACAAGAGGGCAAAGCGGCGGGAGCCAAAGCGTGGCTTGTTAAACCGTTTAAACCCGAGGTTCTGCTTAATGCTGTTACTAAGCTAGCTTAGTGGCTAGCAACGAGAAATGTTATGACTGATTTTGTTCATCACCAAATACTGCCCGAATCCGTAACGGTCTATGACGTTCCGGAGTTGTCCCAGCAATGGATCAATTCGCAAAAATGGCAAAGTAACTGGCAGTTTGATGCGACTGCCACTCACGAGATCGATAGTTGTGGACTACAGCTGTTGTTGTATTTGAACCAATGTTTACAACAACGTGGATATCAACTTTCGCTAGTGGGCGTGACGGGCGAGTTACTGAATGCGTTGCAATTAACTTCACTGGACTCCTTCATCGTACCAGCTCAGGAGCATAATAATGAATGAAGCGGTCGATATCTTTCGCCAAGAAGCACAAGAGCATTTAGATACACTTGAGTCGGCGTTACTGGAGATTGAAGAGCATCCAGATGCAGAGCAAATTAATTTGGCTTTTCGCGCGATGCATACCATTAAAGGTGCTGCAGGTATGGTCGGGTTTGACCATTTATCTCTTTTTACCCATCATTTAGAGTCATTTTTCGATCGGGCGCGTAACGGTGAATTTGAACTTTCAGCGGCGATGATTAGTCTCATCTTGGAATGTCGTGATCATATTCAACAGCTCTTAGAAGAGATGGAACCTTCCATTGAGTTAACGGCGATGAGTGACCAATTGAGTCAGCAACTCAATGAATTTGTGCCTCAGTCTGTGGCCGCCGATCCCGTTGTTGTGGAGAATGAGAACGTTGTCTCAGCATCCCGTGTTGCTGGCAAAGATATACTGTGGCGGATAGAAATAACACCTAATCAGTTGGCCTTTCAAGAGGGGTTTGATCTACTGCCATTGCTGCGTGAGTTAGCCACTCTGGGGCAATCGAAGGTGTATGAGCAATTACCGACGATGACCGCTGAGACATTTGATCCCCAGCTTTGTTATCTTCGAGTCTTAGTGCTGTTGCAAAGCCCTGCCAATCGCAATGATATTGAAGATGTATTTATCTTCGTGGCAGATGATTGGCAAATTAAGATTGATGAAATTACCCATAGTCGTTTTGATGATGTGCTGGCCCATATTGGTGAGCAGGGATGGCTCAGCGCGGCGCAATTAAGCGAATCGAATCCAGACTTATCGTTGGCCGAAGCGCCTTCTTCAAAGCCATTGCCCCTTGCCGAAACACACTCTTCTAAGCCGGCGTCGAATCCAAGCGTGAGCTCGCAACAAGACGTTAAAAGAAAGCTTCCAGAAGGACAGATTGTCAAAGTTCCATCCAATAAACTCGATATGTTGATGAACTTAATTGGTGAACTAGTCATTGTGCAAGCGCGACTAAATGAAGTGGCCCGAGTGGAACAGAATGAGCAGCTTGACACATTGGCTGAGGAGTTATCACTGCTCGGTTCTGAGCTGCGAGATACTGCCTTTGATATTCGTATGTTACCGATTGGTTCAACATTTGCCCGATTTCGTCGCTTAATTCGTGATTTAGGCAAAGAACTTAATAAAGATGTGCAACTTCAAACCGAAGGTGCCGATACAGAGTTGGACAAAATGGTACTCGATCATTTGGGCGATCCGTTAGTGCATCTGTTACGTAATAGTATGGATCATGGAATAGAGCACCCTGAGCAGCGTATTGCCGCAGGTAAAGCGGCCAAGGGCACCATTCTTTTGACTGCTTCGCATCATGATGGGCAAATTTTAATTACCATCTCCGATGATGGGGCAGGGCTAGATGCTGAAAAAATTCTCAATAAAGCACGTCAACGTGGATTAGTTGGTGCTCATCAAGAGTTAGATCTCTCAGAAATTTATTTACTTATCTTTGAACCAGGCTTTTCCACAGTAGACAAAGTATCAGGTGTCTCAGGGCGTGGGGTCGGGATGGATGTGGTGCGAACCTCAATTGAGTCTTTGCAGGGGCGAGTTGAAATTGACAGCCAGCCCGGTCAAGGAACTACCACGACCATTTATTTACCCATGACGTTGGCCATTATTGAAGGATTGATGGTTCGGGTAAGCAATGAGCGCTACATCATTCCACTGTCGGTGGTTGAGGAGTGCATTGAAACATTTGCGAGCGAGTCATCGAGTCATGATGGTGCTCGGTTGGTGAAAAATCGTGGTGAGCTAATTTCATGCGTTCGCTTACGTGAATTATTTACTATTCATGGTCAACAACCCGTGATTGAACAGACGGTGATTACGCATGTGGGTAAGGAACGGTTAGGGGTGACGGTTGATGAAGTGATTGGTCAATACCAGACGGTTATTAAGAGCTTAAGTCGTTTGTATCAGAAGGTTCCCGGACTGATAGGTGCGACAATTCTGGGGAATGGGGATGTGGCGATGATTCTAGATATCAATAAGTTGGTGGATGAAGCCAGATCATCGGAACCGATGCTAAATATGAGCAGGTAGGAATAGCTATGTTAAAGAAAATTACCTTAAAAACGTTGGTTATATGGGGATTTGCTCTGTTAATAATGCTATTAGCATTGACGAGTCTGGAAGGGATCCGCAAGTTGCGGCATGCAAATACCGATATAAATTATATCGTGGAAGGACCCGCTGAAGCAATTCGCTTGACCGCTCGAATGCGCCAAGACTTACTCGAGCTGGGGATGGATGCTGCTGAATATATTTTGGCGAAGGATGAAAAAACACAGGAAAAATATCAAGCTCTGATGGACAAAGCGTATCAGCGTGTTACGCAGAGAAAGCAGAGCCTTAGCAAGATACTACCCGCTGAATATGCCGATCAATTGCAGCAGTTTGACAGCCATTTGAAAAGCTATCGTCAGATTTTAACGCAAGTGGTGGCGCTTTCTAGTCAAAATACCAATGTAAAAGCGATTAACTTAAGTGAGACAGAGGGCTTTTCTGTTTATGAAAAATTGATGGATCAGGTCCGGGTCTTTGGAGATCACATCGCTGATAAAGTGAACAGTTCGTTTGATCCTGAACAGTTGCGATTATTGGCTGGAGAAAATAGACAATTAACCATGTTCAATTACTCTTTAGGTGAAGTCCAGCGCTTAGAAAAAGTCTTTATTATGAGCACCGATACAGCCCAAATGGCGCAAATCACAGCTCGTCTCGATCGAACTATCAAGCAGGCTAACGCTATTCAAAAACAGCTGTTAAGCATGGCATTACCTGAACAGCGCGGCGAAATTGATTCTATTGCGCAAGGATTTAGCCACTATTTGGCCGTTCAAAATGAAGTGCTTAAACTTTCTCGGGAGAATACTAATACTCGGGCATTTCAATTACTCGAATCTGACGGCTCTGAGGCACTGGATAACGCCAGCAAATATTTAACGATGATGTTAAACGGCGCTGATACGCTTATGAATAATGCCATGACTAGCACTAATTCGAGTTTTCAGTCAACTATTCAAATATTTATCGGTTTGTTAGCTGCTTCGTTTTTGATCTCTCTTTCAGCTGCCATTACGGTAGTTTTGCGGATTAATGAAATTAGTCGTATCGCGACCCTTATTGGTGAAGGTGACCTGAATCAGCATTTTAACCCTAAATTTAGTGATCATGATATCTATGGGGTGTTGCGTAAAATGAATGAACGCCTGAGAGATATTGTTGGGCGTATTAAAGAGGCCTCAAGCAATGTTGCCTCAGGCAGTATTCAATTATCTGGTACCGGTCAGCAAATTGCGCAGGGTGCAACAGAGCAAGCTTCGTCACTTGAAGAGATTTCATCCGCAGTGGAGCAGATGTCGGCCAATATTTCACACAGTGCTGATAATGCTAAACAGACTGAGCAGATTGCCAGTCAAGCCGCCAATGATGCAGGGTTTTCCGGTAAAGCGGTACGAGAATCAGTGCTGGCGATGAAAGATATCACCGAACGCATCAATATTATTGAGGAGATTGCCCGTCAAACTAACTTATTAGCGCTTAACGCGGCGATTGAAGCAGCGCGCGCTGGTGAACATGGCAAGGGGTTTACGGTGGTTGCGGCTGAAGTGCGTAAATTAGCAGAACGTAGTCAAAGGGCCGCGGGTGAAATCGTGGAACTGTCACGTAATAGCCTGAACATCTCTGAACAAGCTGGGGATATGTTGGAAAAACTGGTGCCGAATATTCAAAAAACCGCTGATTTAGTGCAAGAGATTAGTGCTTCGGCTGTCGAACAAAATAAGGGGGCTTCAGAAATTAATACCGCCATTCAGCAATTGGATCAAGTCGTTCAGCAGTCTGCTGCATCGGCAGAAGAGATGGCTTCAACGTCTGAAGAGCTATCTGCGCAAGCGGAACAGATGAACTCGACCATGGAGTTTTTCAAAGTTGACCAAACGCACTCTCGTGCATCCACTTCTAAATCGCATAAACCACCTCACTCATCAGGCTCAAATACCCCGATGAGAACTGGGAACAAACCTGCGAGTGGCACTAACAAAGGTGGAATTGATTTGGATCTCGATGGGGATGATGATTTTGTTCGCTATTGAGGTGTGCTATGAGAGATGAAAAGCAAATCAACGAGAAGTTAGACAAATTGCAAGTGCTCTCTTTTGTTCTTGAGGATGAGAGTTTTGGCACCGAAATTAGCTGTATTCAAGAGGTATTGGAATATCGCAAAGTCACTGCTGTTCCGCGCACGCCTGATTATATGTTAGGTGTGATTAATTTACGTGGGCAAGTCGTGCCAGTGGTCGACCTCCGTCAGGTGTTTGCGATGAATGTGATTGAACCTACTGTCGACAGTTGCATCATTATTGTCAAAATTCCGATTGAAGGCGAAGAAACTTCGCTGGGCATTTTAGCCGATAAGGTCAAAGAGGTCGTCGAGTTTAATGTTGTAGAGATTAAACCACCGCCACGGATCGGCAATAAAGTTGACAGTCAGTTTATCTCTGGGATGGTACAATATAATGATGAGTTTATCATTTTGTTGCGGTTAACCCGCGTGTTCTCCAATGAACAGCTTCATGACGTATTTGATCCCGCTGAATCGCTTACGAAAGCAGATGATGAGGCGGCGGATTCAGATGCGTAATCATCGGATGAACACCTTATGTTAATGGATCATGAGTCGTTGCATGATCGCGATCATAAACGCTTAGCACTATTTATCGATAAAGTAGCCGGGATTCAATTACCAGCGCATAAACGCTCTCTAATTGAGTCTCGTCTACGCAAGCGATTACTGGCTACTGGGCGAGATCAATTTAAGACGTATTTAGATTGGGCGCTCAGTGATACTGGCGAACAGGTGATGCTGATTGATGCATTGACGACCAATAAAACTGATTTTTTTCGCGAAGCGGGGCATTTTGAATTTTTGATGCAATATCTACAGCAACGTTTGGTGAGTGAGCCCCACAAAGCGCGTTATCGGTTTTGGAGTGCTGGCTGTTCCAGTGGCGAAGAGCCTTATACGTTAGCGATGGTGCTACAAAACATCAAAGAAGATTATCCACATTTTAATTATTCTATTGAGGCGACGGATATCTCTCCATCGGTATTAGCAACCGCTCAGCAGGGGATCTATCATCACAGTTTGGTTCAACCTGTCCCGATAGCTTATCGAAAAAAATATCTATTAAGAAAAAAAAATAAACAGTTGGATTTAGTTAAAGTATCGCCAGAGTTAAAACGGAATATTTGTTTTGAATCATTTAATCTAGTGACCGGAAATTTTGCAACAATGGGTGAATTTGACGGTATATTTTGTCGTAATGTGATGATCTATTTTAGTCAAGCCCAACGACAGATCATTATTACCCAGTTTGCCCAGGCATTATCTCCTCAAGGGTTGTTTTTTATCGGGCATTCTGAAGGCTTGTCTGGACAACAGTTTGGTTTGAACTCCTTGATTCCAACGGTCTATCAAAAAAATGAATAAAGGAGTTCTTGCATGATTGAGGTAATGATTGTCGATGATTCAGCTGTCGTGCGACAAACGCTTGCAGAAATTATTAATAGTGAAAGCGATATGCGAGTTCAAGCTACCGCAGGTGACCCTTATATCGCGGCTGATAAGTTACGACAAAGGTTACCGGATGTGATGATCCTCGATGTTGAAATGCCGCGGATGGATGGATTAACTTTTTTACGCAAATTGATGAGTCAATATCCACTTCCCGTCGTGGTTTGTTCTTCGTTAGTTGGAGAGCGCAGCGACACACATATGAAGGCATTGGAACTAGGTGCTGTTGAGATTATTCAAAAACCTGCGCTTGGTACCCGCGACTTTTTGCGCGAAGCAAGAGTGACGATTACTGATGCTGTGCGTGCGGCGGCCAGTGCGAAAGTGGCTAAAATTCTCAAGCCAACTGTACCCACGAAAAAGCTTTCGGCTGATGCCGTGCTAAGTCGCCCTTCTGGCAGTGCCATGAGCGAAACAACGGATAAAGTTATTGTGATTGGTGCCTCTACCGGGGGAACTGAAGCAATTCGGCAAGTGTTAGAAGCCATGCCTGGAAACTGTCCGCCGATAGCTGTTGTGCAACATATGCCGGAGGGGTTTACCCGCTCTTTTTCTCAGCGTCTAGATAATTTATGTCGAATCAAAGTTAAAGAAGCTGAGGATGGCGACACGCTTTTACGTGGTTACGCATTGATTGCTCCGGGCAATCATCACTTATTGGTGAAACGCAGTGGCGCTCGCTATTATGTCGAGGTTAAAGATGGGCCGTTAGTTTCACGTCATCGTCCATCGGTCGATGTTTTATTTCGCAGCGCGGCTAAATATGCAGGCTCTAACGCCGTGGCTGCAATTTTAACGGGGATGGGCGATGATGGCGCATCCGGAATGAAGGAATTACGTGATGCAGGGGCTTACACTATCGGCCAAGATGAAGCGAGTTGTATCGTCTATGGAATGCCTAAAGAGGCATTTCTGCGGGGTGGTGTTTGTCAGCAATTGCCACTACAACATATTGCCGCCACATTATTGAAATCAGCGCAATGAGCCCACCATCAATAACGTCAACACGGCGGGATCATCCTCATCAACAGGTGGCTTACCTGTATGCGGGGGATATTATTTTTGGCCGCGGTTATCGAGAAGTCCGCACCTTACTTGGATCGTGCATCGCGATTGCCTTGTGGCATCCTTCGCACAAATTTTGCGGAATGTGTCATTTTGCGATGCCCCAATATGTCGGCAGCATAAAAAAAACACTCGATCCACGCTATGGCGATCACTGTATGGAAATTTTTCGTCGAAGTGCAGAGAAGCGCGGAACTTCGCTCAAAGATTATCAAGCGAAAGTATTTGGCGGGGGAAATTTACTACGTCATGACCCTATGTTAGTTCAACTTGATGCTAGACAAGACCTTTGGGAACGACGCTCAGTGGGTGAGCAGAATGCAGGGGCCGCATTTGCACTGTTAATGCAGTATGGCGTAAAGGTTGTAGAGATGGATGTCGGTGAGTTTTGCTATCGCAAAATATATCTAGATACGCGCACCGGCGAAGTCGATGTTGTCTGTTGCCATGTGGGACCTTGACGTTTAAGCTGAGGTTTTAGCGCCTCAGCAGGTGACGGCGGGTTGGCAGATAAATAAGAGGATAACGCTACAATGCTTCATGACGAGCAGCTGCAACAATTAATGGAATTAATCCAAGGGGTCGCTCAACCACATGTTCTGCAACACTATCGGATGCTACGAACACAAGATATTCAAACTAAAACATCAGCGACCGATTTGGTCACCATTGTTGACCAGCGTATTGAACAACAATTAACTGAGCAATTACAACGATACTATCCGCAAGCACTTATTATCGGCGAAGAAGCGATTAGCCGAGATCCGTATCGTTTAGATGCACTTAAACATGCATCATTAGCTTTTATTATTGATCCCATCGATGGAACATGGAATTTTGCCAATCAGTTAAGCGTGTTTGGGGTGATTGTTGCGGTTGTCTGTCATGGTGCCTGTGAGCATGCACTACTCTATGATCCATTACAAAATGACTGGCAGCTAGCCACTCGCGGGAAAGGGGCTTTTTATCAGAATGCCCAAGGAGAGAAGCGGCCATTAACTGTCAGTGATCGCGCGAACTTGGCGCAGATGAGTGGTTTTGTCTCTTTATTTTCATTTAACCAAGCCATGCAACTACATCTGGCGCCGCAACTCGCTGGCTTTGCGCGTTTGATGGCATTTGGCTGTTCATTTTTTGAATATCGCCTGTTGGCCGGGGGACAAGCTGATTTTCTTATTGCGCGTGACCCCAAAGTTTGGGATCACGCGGCTGGACTATTGTTATTGCAAGAAGCCGGTGGCTATAGTGCGTTTAGTGATGGTGAACCTTATTACCCTACACGTAATCGAGGGCTTTTATTGTGTGCTAATAGTGCCGCTAGTTGGCAGGCTTTAATGGCACATTTTCAACTCATTTAGAGGATAAAATAAAAATTTTTGACCGCCAAGAACGGTTATCATCGACCAAGACGGTGTAAGTTGTTGGTGAGTTGTTACTTGAATGAAGTGGTTAGGGGACGTTTGATGCGTGTTATTGACATCAGTGAATGAACGCGGCGAGAGTGCTTTTCGGTCTGTATCAATAGAGATGTTTTTATTGAAACAGTGCTCGTTGTTAGATGAAATGTGCGTATTCATGCGTGTGAATACTTGTTTATGGTCGTTACAAATTAGTAAGGGTGCATATTGAGTATTATTGCTGCCATTGAATGGCCTTCGGCTGTTTATTAATCTGCAAATGTTATTTTTATATTTCATATGTTAGTATCTTTATTAGAAACATGTTGTTAAATAACTAATACGTTTGTCTAAATAATTTTAGATTCCATAATGTTGAATATTCTATTAGTAAGTCGTCGTCAAATTTGTCTATAATTACCCGTTTATTATTTAAATATAGTGATTATGAAGCCTAAAAAAACAGGTTTCTCCCGAATTATTCAAGCGACTCGATGTTCTATAGCAGGGTTTCGTTTAGCATGGTCTGGAGAAGCCGCATTTCGTCAAGAAATTTATGTAGTTATCCCATTAATCTGTCTATCCATTTGGTTCCCTGTAAGCGCGGTTGAGCATCTCTTATTGGTGGGAAGTTTGATTTTGGTACTGGTTGTGGAGCTTTTAAATTCTGCTATTGAAGCTGCGATTGACCGAGTGGGGCCAGAATGGCATGAACTAAGTGGTCGAGCAAAGGATTTAGGCTCAGCCAGTGTGCTGCTTTGCATCATATTGGCCGTATTAATATGGATTGTTATTATAGTTGATGTTGCATTATGAATATATCTTTTAAAAAAGAACGCTCTTATAATCAAATAAGTTGGCTATTAGCCATCTATTTCGCCTGTATTGTTAATGTTCCTTTTTATCGAACTTTTTATCATATATTGTCAAATATAGGCGAGTATAAAATTGGTTTTGTTATTACAGTGCCAATTTTCATCGTACTTGCTCTTAATTTTATTTTTCAGTGGCTTATTTGGCCATATATTACCAAACCTATTTTTGTAGTTTTGTTAATTGTTGCTAGCATTGTTAGCTATGCCAGCTTTAATTACGGTGTCGTTTTTGACAAAAAGATGATCGTTAATATCTTTGAAACGAACACCAGTGAAGCGAACTCGTATTTGAGTGGGTACTTGCTGCTCTGGGTTTTAGTTATGGGTGGCATTCCATCATTACTGCTAATGTTACAGCCGTTAACAGGTGGAAGTGTTGTTCGATTTATTCTACTCAAATTGGGCTCTGGCGTGTTTGCTTTGGCAGCTATCGCCCTGATTGCCGCTGGCTATTATCAAGATTATTCCTCAGTGGTGCGAAATCACCGCTATTTAGGCGATATGATTATTCCAGCTAATGTCATGCATAATACTTATCGTTATGTGCGTGATCAGTATTTTAAAACGCCTCCTAAATATCAGCTGTTAGGGGTTGATGCAAAACAACGTGCTAATGTGGCTGATAAACCGACATTGCTGGTGATATTAATGGGAGAAACCGCGCGTAGTCAGAACTACCAATACAATGGTTATGCCCGCCCGACCAATGCGTTTAGTGCCCCGTATCAACCGATCAGTTTTGCCCATGTTCGCTCTTGTGGAACGGCTACTGCAGAGGCGCTACCTTGTATCTTCTCACGGATGGATCGCAGCAACTATAATCGTTTTAAAGCGAGCTATCAGGATAATGCATTAGATATTATGCAGCGAGCAGGGATTAGTTTGCTCTGGAAAGAGAATGATGGCGGTGATAAATCGGTTGCTCAGAATATTCAAAAAATTGAGATTCAACCGAACCAAGATCCAAATTATTGTAATGGTTCAACCTGCCGGGATATGGTGATGCTGGATGATTTCGCGCAAACGGTGGCGAAAATGAAAGGCAATAGAGTGATAGTCTTACATCTTATCGGCAGCCATGGGCCGACTTATTATCAGCGTTATCCGAAAAGCATGGCATTTTTTCAACCTGATTGCCAACGTGCTGATATCGAGAACTGCTCAGTTGCTCAGATTGTCAATAGCTATGATAATACCATTCGCTATACCGATTTTGTGTTGAGCCAGACGATTCAATTATTATCAGCACAAATGGCCAGTCACTATAATAGCGCAGTGATCTATCTATCTGATCATGGTGAGTCATTAGGTGAACATGGCTTGTTTTTACACGGAATGCCCTATCAAATGGCACCAGCATATCAAACCCATATCCCGCTGCTTGTGTGGATGTCATCTGGCTTTATTAAGGCTAAAGGGGTTGATGAGCAATGTTTAAGAAAACAAGCTAAAACGGGACAATTTAGTCAAGATAATTTGTTTGATTCATTCTTGGGAATGATGGATGTCTCTACCCAAGTCTATCGGCGAAATATGGATATTTTTGCCACCTGTCGAAATGTTTCCCATTGATCATATGACTCAATATTAGGGCAGGTGGCCTCGACCTGTCCTAGCCCTTGAATAATGAGCATGATAGCTATTCACAACATAAACCAAGCGATTAGCGAGCTTTTGTCACAGCTAGTTGTGGCAGCAATAGACGCGAAATTTGCGATTATCGGTCACGACTTGGCAGTGACTAAATTGTGCTTCAAGCAGCTCTTTATAAGGCAAAAAACTGTTGGCGACTAACCATAGCTGCCCATTTGCGGTGAGCTTAGAGCTGGCCTGACGAATAAATTCGCGACTGGTATCGTATTGCGTTTGTACGCCTAAATGAAAAGGCGGATTACTAACGATAAAATCAAATGGGCCATTGATACTGCGAATACCATCGAAACAATCAACATGGCCTTGCAACTGGTTAGCGGCAAAGGTGCGCTTAGTGCTCAGCGCCGCTTGGGCACTGACATCGATTGCGTTTATCTGCGCTCCAGTTTGCAATGCGATCGCGGCACCAATAATGCCAGCGCCACATCCAAAATCAAGCCCTCGGCCTTGCAAAGCAGGGAGTGTCTCGAGCAGTAGCTGGGTTCCTGCATCCAATTTGCCATGATTAAATACCCCAGGCATTGAACACACACAAAGATCGCCTTGTGGCAGATGAACATTGAATTGCTGGTACCAGTTGGCAGCGTCAAATTCGATAGGCTGTTCACCACGCTCACCGTAGATCAGACTACAACGGCGCGCCGCATCAATTTTACGGCCATCTATTTGATATTGGTTGAGTAATTTACAAGCCGCATTAATGCCGCCACGGTTTTCCCCAACAATGAAAATCTGAGCATTAGCGTGCAACTTAGGCAAAAATAAATTGAGCCAATAATCAGCTTCTTGCTTGGCTTTGGGGATATACAATATGAGGCAGTTATAACGCTGGGTTAGTTCAGGCACGGCACTTAATGTCACCTGGCAGTTATCGATATCGCGAGATTGATAGTGAGCCGCTTGACCTGCGTGGGTGGTACAGATCGTCGAGCTTTGGGCGAGTTGCGCCAGTTCCAATGGATAATCATCAAGCAATTGTCCGCCAATCAACAATTGAGTCCCATTAAAGAGTGTGTGATGGCGTTGGAGTAGTTCACTTGGTGGCTGCAATGTGGTGGTCATGAAGGATAAACGCTTGGCTAATAATGGGCGCTAGTGTAGATAAAAAAGAATAGATTGGCGAATTTTATCAGAAATTTTAACCCTTCTATTGACATTTACATGGCTACTGAGAAACTAGCTGCATTCAGATAGAATAAATGAGTGAACTCTTGGTGACTTTTCACGTGGGATACCCCTCGATAAGCATAAAACAGGCGCAAGTTTATAAGGCAATAAAGCCCGTATAGCTCGCGTTGACCAGGCGTTCAGTTTCAACCCGGTTAGCGATGTTTATTGCAACCGGGTTTTTTTATGACAGAGATGATGGAGTTGGCATGTTCAGAGGATCAATTGTTGCGTTGATCACCCCATTTTATGAAGGGGAAGTAGATTACACCGCATTACGAAGTATTATCGATTGGCATGTTGAGCAGGGAACACATGCAATAGTTCCTGTTGGCACAACGGGTGAAAGTCCGACGTTAACGCACGATGAGCACGTTGCTATTATCAAGGCAGTCGTTGATCAAGTCGCAGGCCGTATTCCAGTGATAGCGGGTGCAGGCTCGAATAATGTTGTTGAAGCGATTGAGTATACCCAACATGCCGAAGAAGTAGGGGCCGATGGAACATTGCATGTAGCTGGTTACTATAATCGTCCCAATCAACGTGGCTTATTGGCGCACTTCAGCGCGATCAATGATGCGGCGACCAGACCCGTTATTTTGTATAACATTCCACCTCGCGCCGTAGTGAATATCGAACCACAAACGATGGCTGAACTTGCCAAATTGCCGCGTATCTGTGGGGTGAAAGATGCAACAGGCGACCTCGCGCGGCCATGGATTGAGCGTCAACTTATCGACAGTGCTGATTTTTTCTGGTTGAGCGGTGAAGATGCGACTGCGGTTGCTTATAATATTAGTGGTGGACAAGGGTGTATTTCTGTCACCGCTAATATTGCGCCTAAGCTGTGCGCACAAATGCAACAAGCGTGTTTAGACGGACGGTGGGAGCAAGCCGTTGCGCTGCAAGATCGATTAATGCCGTTGCATCAGGCAATGTTCATTGAACCAAGCCCTGCCGGTGTGAAATATGCGGCATCCTTGTTAAACTTATGCAGTGCCCAGTGTCGTTTGCCGATTGTGGAATTGGCTGATGAAACCAAGCGTCGTATTGAACAAGCAATGCAGCAGTTAGAGTTGATTTAATCTGTTCAGTTAATAGGTTAAATTGTGGTTAAGGCAGCAAAATTACAATCGAGCGTGTCGATGTCAGCTTCTTCGCAGAAATGGGTTTGTCAGCAGTTGATGGGGCCATTACAACATGAACTACGTTGGTATTGCGATCCGCAAAGCCAACGTGTTTGGTTTAACTATCGTGATGAAGAGAACTGTCGCTGCACTTTATTGCCCCATTGGTTGCAGTCGCTAGATGCAAGTTGTCGCGGCGCAGTGCAACAAATAGTTGCACAGGTTAGCGGTGATCATCAGTCGAAGTGCTGTCATTTTTGTCATGATGATGATCGCTGGTTTCGCATGGATTTATCGTATGCATATCAGCCGCAAATCAATCAAGAGCTGCTTTGTGGAGAACTAATCTGCTTGACGCAAAACGCCGATACCAGTGATCAGTTGTTTTTGAAAAATGAATTAGGGTTGTTGAATTGCCCGACATTTCGCAGCTTTTTGATTCAAGCTTTGCAGAGTAATGCCCACAATGGTGAACCGTTAGTGCTCATGGCGTTGCACTTAGAAGATAAGACGCAAGTTAGTCGTGAGCAGTTAGCCGGCCAATTACGTCATCAGCTTCGTCGTAGCGATCTGATCGGGCTCTTCCGCCAACAAGAGGTCTTGGTGTTATTGAATGGCGTCAACGAACAAGGCGCCATTCGTATTGCTGAGAAATTGACAACGGTTGCCCGTCAAATGTTGGTTGCCACAGATGGGATTGGATTAACCATTGGATGGGCGCTCTATCCTCAAGATGGTGATAATGTTGATACATTAATTGAGCGGCGTTTTAGCCGTTGGATAAGTTCCTAAGCAAGTTAGGCGCGCGCCATTAATATCTGGCCGCGATCACCCATCTCTTGCATCATCTCATAGTATTTACGAATATGCGTGGCACTGTTATGAACCGTTCTGTCCATCGCTTCGCGGATCTGTTTACTATTGGCAACCTTGGCGTTGTGCTCTTGGCGTAATTGATCGGCGCTTTGATTGGGTGGCACATCGTCCGATGTAAATATTTTCGTCCCTGGTGAAGCTTGTTGGCGTTCCGCAGTATAATCAGTGAGGTTTTTAACAGGTGCTTCGGCGCGGATCCGCTGACGCGCATGGTACACCGACTCAAAACTTGCTGCCCCCAGATTGTAGCCATAATCATTTTGCATACTGTGCTCCCCCCTAATTCTTACTTATAGCGGCCACTGCGCGTAATATTTTAGCGCCTTTCAAACTGATGCATAAATTAGTAGTGATGTTATTATCACTTTTCAGGCTGTTAGCTTTGCTTAATCCGTGTCAGCCAGCGTTGCCAGCCCTCAATTTGCGCCTGCTCTAATGGTGTTTGACTATACCAGCATAGGTCGAGTAATTGGGACGCTAACCGATAATATTGGAAACGTTCGGCACTGATATCTGCCAGTAAATGCAGTTGCTGTAATTGCGCAGAGGTCAACTGAAATGATTCGGCGAGGGTTGCTTCATCCCAACCTTGGTCGCTCAATGCTGCATACTCCCAGTCTAAAGAGACGAGCTTATTCTGAGGAGTCACTATCAAATTGACAGCACTTAAGTCATGATGATTGAGCACTAAGTTGGTCGGTTTTGGAAAGCTCTTCAACCAAAGGCTCGCTTGTTGTAATGCTGGCATCGGGGCACAGGTTGCTAAAGCTAAATAATGGTGTAAATAATCCCGCATGGGTCTCTGATAACTTTTTTGTGCGGGAATAGGCAAGCTTTTTAGCGTCGTTAACATGGCTATCAGTTGGGTAAATAACATGGGTGACTGGATCAAACTCGCTGCATGTAAAGTGGGGCCTTTGATAAAGGGATAGATGAGCCAGGGCTCTTGTATGGATAAAAACTGACCATTGATTGCCCAGCTTGCCCCGTGTAATGCTTGTAATATTTGCTGTTCACGTTGATAATCAGTGCCATAGCGTTCGGGGCAGTGTGGTTTTCGAACGATGAATTCGCCCCGTTTACTTTGGCACCACCAAATGCAGTGATGCCCCCCATCAAGCTGTCGAGAATGCTGGATAGGGCCTAGTTGTTGGTGTAACCAGCGTTGCCCGCAGGGGCTTAACTGATTTAAAAATGACGGTGATGTATGAGACATCTCTGTAATATAACTGATTGATAATCACGGAAGTTTAAAATGAAAAGAATGCTTTGGCTATGGGGCATCTTATCGGTGCTTGTGTTTTGCAGCGAGGTGCAGGCCGCTCAGAGCGAATTGACAGTATATACCTATTCCTCATTTACCTCTAAGTGGGGGCCTGGTCCTAAATTAACTAAAATGTTTGAGAAGGACTGCCATTGTACCTTGAAGTGGGTGGGTTCAGATGATGGAGTGGCATTACTCAATCGCTTACGTTTGGAAGGTCAACATAGCCGAGCAGATGTGGTTGTTGGGTTGGATACCAACTTAATGCCTGAAGCAAAAAGGCTCAAACTCGTGCAACCTCATTTGCTCAATACCCAAATGCTGCATGTTCCAGGACCTTGGCATAACCGTGATTTTATACCCTACGATCGCGGGCAGTTTGCGTTTGTCTATAATGAAAATAAGCTCAAGAATCCACCCACATCGATGCACCAGTTAGTGGAACAATTTCCAGGTACAATTATTTATGAAGACCCCCGCACCAGTACCCCCGGACTTGGGTTGTTACTTTGGGTAAAAGCGGTTTATGGTGACCAAGCGCCGAGTGCTTGGAAAAAACTGAAAGAAAAAACCGTTACTGTCACCAAAAGCTGGGATGATGCTTATGGCATGTTTCTCAAAGGCGAAGCCGACATGGTGCTTAGTTACACCACCGATTCTGCTTATCATGAGATAGAAGAACATAATAATCACTTTAAAGCAGCTGCCTTTAAAGAGGGCAACTATCAGCAGATTGAGGTGGCGGCGATTGGCGCGTATGCGAGACATGTGAAGCTGGCTCGGCAGTTCTTAGCGTTTCTCATCACGCCTAAGGCGCAGCGCGTCATTGCACTTAATAACTGGATGCTGCCAGTGCGCAATGATGTGCCATTACCCAAACCTTTTGCCCAGATTGTTCATCCTCATCCACTGATGATAGCGCCCGCTGAAGTTGCTGCTCATCGCCAAGCTTGGGTTCGACAGTGGCGCGACGCAGTCAGTCAATAATTTTTAGTGGGCTTGCCATCCTCGTGGGTGGCGGCCTGATTTCACTGACCTTAGTCCTCGCTGTTTGGGGACTTTGGCAAGCTGGGGATGGTATTCAGCTTGCGCAATTTAGCGATCCTTATTTATGGCATATTCTCTGGTTTAGTAGCTATCAAGCACTGATATCTGCAAGTTTGTCATTGCTCATCGGGACGTGGTTAGGGCGCTGTTTATTCTATCTTAAAGCGACAGGTACGCATTGGTGGCTCGATTTAGCAAGCGTTTGCTTTGTTGCACCCGTGATTCTAGTGGTACTGGGCGTGGTCGGTGCCTTTGGTCATAATGGCATTTGGTCGCGGCTTTTAGGCCAGCATTTAAGCATTTATGGGTTAAGCGGCATTTTTGCCGCACATCTGTTTTTAAATATTCCGCTATTTATTCGCCATAGTTATCTGTTATGGCAAGGGATCGCTGTAACGCAATGGCAACAAGCCCAGCAATTAGGCATGAGTAGTTGGCAACGCTGGCGTTACCTCGAGTGGCCATTGCTGCGTGCAGCACTGCTCAATTCATTTGTTGTGGTCTTTTTATTATGTTTTGGCAGTTTTACCATTGTCTTAGCCTTGGGTGGGGGCCCCGCTTATACCACCTTAGAAGTTGCCATTTATCAAGCGCTAAAATATGATTTTGAGCCTGCATTTGCGCTCGCATGTGCACTATTACAGCTGGTGATTGCGCTAGGTTTAAGTGGCATCTTCAGCCGTCGTAGCGCATCAACGCCACCAAGTTCGGTAAACAATTATCGCCCTTCTATCGGTTATCCTATGCGCCAATTGATGCGGGGATCGTTGCTGGTAGGCGGCGGTTTTTTTCTATCGGTGATTATGGGCATATTCACGGCGTTATGGCCCTTTCATTGGCGCTACATTGCATGGAGCGCATTAGCTCAAGCAACCACCACCAGTTTGGTCATTGCTGGACTTAGCTGGTTATGTTGTGTGGTCATGCTGTCGGCATTGAGTTGGTTATTGCGGCAAAGCTGGCACAATGCGCGGCTAAAATGGTTGGCGGGATTAAGCTCATTTTGGGCATCCGCTTTGTTATTTGTACCACCGATGGTGGTATCTACCGGACTTTTTTTTTGGATGTGGCAGCGCGGTTATCAGGGCTACTTGTGGCCGTTGGTGGCATTGGTGAATGCGATGATGGCGTTACCCTTTGCCAGTCGCTTTTTGCAACCGGCGCTGTGGCAGTTAGACGATAATTACCGCCACTTATTAAATGAGCTGGCATTGACACCTTATCAAGCGTGGCGGGTGGTTTATCTGCCGGTTTTAGCCCGTCCAATTGCACTTGCCAGTGCGTTTGCCTTGGTACTTTCTTTGGGAGATATGGGCGTGGTGGCATTGTTAGGTGATGTTGATCTGCTTACACTCCCATTACTTATCTATCAGCAGCTTGGACACTATCAATTTGCCTCGGCGAGTATGAGTGGTTTGTGGTTATTGCTGTTATGCATTGCTATCTTTGTAGTGATGAGGCGTCTCGGAGAAAAAATGAGAACAGTATGTTAGAGGTGAAGGCGCTAACATTTAGCCGTGGTTCACAACAATTTTGTTATAATTTACGCGCTCAGCGCGGTGAAGTTGTGGCATTGCTTGGGCAAAGTGGCTGTGGTAAATCAACGCTTTTAGCTATGATTGCCGGGTTTGTTAAAGCAACGGGTCACGTGTCATGGAATGGTCAGTCAATGTTAGAGCAATCTATCGCTGAGCGTCCAGTGAGTAGCTTATTTCAATCGCATAACCTGTTTGATCATCTAAGTATTCGGCAGAATTTGGCACTGGGTCTGGATGGCTCTTTAAAGCTAAATAAGGCACAGCAAGGACATTTGCATCAAGTGGCACAGCAACTGGGTATTGCTGACTTGTTAGACAGGCGGGCCGCTGATCTCTCTGGTGGGCAGATCCAACGAGCGGCGCTAGCGCGCGCATTGCTACGCCAGCGGCCGATATTATTGTTAGATGAACCATTTAGTGCTCTCGACCCAGTATTGCGCTACGACGGTTTAAAACTAGTGCAGCAATTAGCACGGCAACATCAATTAGCTGTCTTGCTGGTGACTCATCAACTGAGCGATGCCCGAGCAATTGCCGAGAGTGTCGCCTTTATTGACCAAGGCCAAGTGGTGCAGCAATGTTCACCCGCCGAATTACAAACTCATCCGGCGAATGAACAGGTGGCGCATTACTTACGCATTGCCAATGAAAGCTTGTTTACCGGCGAAGACGGCGCTTTGGCCTAATTCTTGTTCAATACGCATCAGTTGATTGTATTTTTCAATCCGTTCACCGCGACAAGGTGCCCCAGTTTTGAGGTGGCCAGCACGCAGTGCGACTGTCATATCGGCGATAAAGCTGTCGATGGTTTCGCCGCTACGGTGTGAAATAAATGTTCCCCAATGGTTTTGATGGCAAAGATTTACCGCATCGATAGTTTCTGATAGCGTGCCGATTTGGTTGAGTTTAATTAATGCCGAGTTAGCAAGATTTTCATCAATACCGCGCTGAATGTATTTGATGTTTGTGACAAACAGATCGTCGCCGACTAGTTCGACTCGGCCCGCTAGTTTTTGGTGCAGCACTTTCCAGCCGCTCCAATCATCTTCAGCTAATCCATCTTCTATCAATACGAGTGGAAAATCATCAATCAGGCGGCTGTAATAATCGCTTAATTGTTCAGCATTCAACTGACTGTCTTCACTGTGCAGCGTATAGATCCCATCTTTATAAAACTCACTAGACGCCGGATCAATACAGATGGCGACATCTTCGCCGGGTTTAAATCCTGCATTTTCAATAGCTTTGACAATCAGCTCAAGCGGTTGACGATTTGATTTGACATGAGGTGCAAAACCACCTTCATCACCGACACCAGTGGATAGACCTTCTTCTTTAAGCACAAGACGCAGTGATTGGTAGACTTCACTGCCCCATTGCACGGCTTCTCGAATCGTTTTTGCACCCCAAGGCGCTATCATATATTCTTGAAAATCAGCGCCTTGCCAGCGTGCATGAACACCACCATTGATGATGTTCATGCACGGTACTGGCATGAGATTTGCGCCCACACCACCGAGGTAACGATACAGTGGAAGGTCTGACTGGTAGGCTGCCAGTCGCGCACACGCCAACGACACGCCTAAAATTGCATTCGCCCCTAATTTCGATTTATTTTCAGTACCATCCAGCTCAATCATGATGTTATCAATTAAACGCTGCTTGCGGGCATCAATACCAATCAGCGCAGGTTGGATAATGGTATTGACATGTTCGACGGCTTTAAGTACCCCTTTACCACCATAACGATTCGGGTCACCATCTCGATATTCAACCGCTTCGCGAGACCCTGTGCTGGCGCCTGATGGGACTGATGCCCGGGCGGTGCGACCCGCTTCATCCCAAATATCGACTTCAACGGTTGGATTACCGCGTGAGTCAAGGATTTCTCGAGCGCAGATGGTTTTAATTTGAGTTTGCATAAAATCTCCAAAATCAATAATGAATAAATAAGAGCTACAGGTCGATCAGTGTATTGATCAGATCCTTTGGACTCTCTGATAGGTTTTTCTGCCCGCGAGCGGTGTTTGATTATCAAGATAATCACCGTTTACGGTCTGATGTAAAACCCTGTTACACATAAATCATGTTAGTTTTCATTAGGGATATGTTGCACAAGTACATCAATCAGAATGCGATTGATAAACTCAAACGAATAAGATGACATGACGCCAAACAAGCGATTTTTATGACCCACAATCAGTAGATCAATTTGCCGCTCTTCAATCAGCGTTTCGATATCTTTAAAACGCGTGATGCTGACGAGCTCCTCGATACCGCCGCCTTCTGGAAAATCGATCGATTTAGCCAGTTCTGCGAGCATTTGTTTGGCTTCAATAACGTGGTGCGATTGCTTTGATAACACCGTGTTATCATTGAGATACTGCAGTTCTCGATAGTCAGAGCTAATGTGTCCGACAGTGATCTTCGTGCCGAGTGCGTGCGCCATTTTACTGCCGTGATGAAGTAAGATATTGCCGTCTACTTGATCATGGGCGAGTACAAGGGCATGACGATAATAGGTCATAACCACCTCGTTGATAGATTACAAGACAGATAAGTATGCACCGATGGGGCTGGGCAAAATAAGGGGGGATTCAAAAAAATAGAAGTTGATAAGATTCTGATGGCATGTACAAAGTGACTAGACATACTGATACTTCCTTAGAGTAAGGGTTAATATCAGGCGTCATCAGCCATTATGGCGGTTATATTGGCGAACACCATCACCAAAGCGATAACTGCAACATAAACAACGTTCTTAAGTGGCTCATGTTGCTCGCTTAAAAATTAAATTACGCCCATTGATGTGGATGTGCAAGGGCACGGGGTCAATGATTTTGTAAAGTAATGTCAATGAGTTAAGGTGATTTGCCAAACGCCCGTATTAGCACTTAAAAAACCTGCTTCACAATATGCCATATAAAAATGCCAGAGCCGGAAAAACTGTGCATTAAAGACCAGTGCTTGAGGGTGTTCACTCCGATAGGTACTGAGACGATTATGCCAAGCGTGTAGTGTATACGCATAACTTAAGCGCATATCAAAGCAATTTTCAGTCACAAATTGATATTTATTGATCAGTTTTTTCAATAACGCCATTGAAGGTAAAAAGCCACCTGGAAAAACCATTTGCTGGATAAAGTCGGTGTTTTTTTGATAACTATCGAAACGTTCATCGGCGATAGTGATCGACTGGAGCAACATTCGCCCACCGGGTTTGAGTAACATGGCGCATTTTTGAATAAACTGTGGCAAGTAGGCTTCGCCAACTGCTTCGATCATCTCTATTGAGACTAAGCGATCATAGCGTCCGTGTAGATCGCGATAATCCCGGCTCAGTACTCGGATTCGATCGCTTAATCCTTGTTGATGCACCAGTTGACAGCAGTACTGGTATTGCTCATCAGAGATCGTAGTGGTGGTGACTTGACAGCCATAGTGACGTGCAGCATACACCGCTAAGCCTCCCCAACCCGAGCCAATCTCTAATAGATGAGAGTCTGCATTGAGCTGTAATTGCTCGCAGATCCGTTGCAGTTTTTGCTGTTGGGCTTGATCAAGGTTTTGTTCCGGATGAGTGGTATCTAGTCCATGATACAACGCCGATGAGTACTGCATTTGGCTATCGAGAAACGATTTATAAAAATGATTTCCTAAATCGTAGTGTGCCAAAATATTGCGTTTGGCTTGCGATTTATGATTTCTACGCAGCCAATGCCGTGATTTAGCCGCCCATTCAACCCATTTAGAAATGTTGGAATCGAGTCGGTCAAGACGCGCTTGGTTCTGCGCCATGACGATTAGCAAGGTATGTAAGTCGTCGGTTCGCCAGAGTCCTTCAATGTAAGTTTCAGCTGCCGCCAGCGAGCCACCGCGTAAAACCCGCTCAAAGACACAGTTATCACGAATATCGATAATCAGGTGCACCGAGGCGTTGTCTTCACCGCAGATCTGATTTGACTGCTCGGGCTGTTTCAGCTCGATGCGCGCCCCTTTAATATGCGATAAAAAATGAATCAATACATTGCGAGCTAACTCGCGTCTTGGATTAAACCAATTCCACGGCAGACTTCGAGTTTTTAACATAAGTGATCACTTACCGATTAGTCGGATTTTTTGCTGTTGGGATGGCCATAAAATGGCACCTGTTTGAGCCATAGTCGTAATGCCTGATAATAGATCCGCATGATGACTAAAGCACTTTGAAAAGGGTGATGGCGCACAAATTGTCGCAATGATATGACGTTCAGTGGAATACGTTGTAGCGTCATTCCGGCACTAAACTCGCGAGTTTTACGATGACAGTCGATCTGAATACGAATTGTGTCGGCGAGTTCCACTTGCCAGTGATAATTCATGTCCATGGGGTTAAACGGGGAAACATGAAAGCGCTTGGCAACAGGCTCTAAACGAGTGAGATCCAAACAATAGTAGTGTTTCTCAAGCCATGGTGTATTACTGACTTCAACGAGCGCGTAGCGAAATTGTTGGGCATCACCAAAAAAGACAAAATTGATGGGGCTAAAATAGATGCCGAACCAGCGTAGCTGCGCCATTAAGACCACCTGCTGGGGCTGATAATCACTGATAAATTCGCCTAGTTTAGCCAGTGCTTTATCCTTAATTGGTCGGGCATCATTGCCTAGATAATCACGGTTATGTAAGCGTACTCGAGGCCAACGATGCTGATTTAACATCGCTTGGACTTGGACTGTTTCATCTAGATCTAGCCATAAATAGCTAATGGGATAACTAAATTGGTGGTGTTTAGGCACGATGCGTTGATGATACGTTGTGCCTTGGACAATAGCCGAGTTCAAACTCATAGTGTCTCTCCCCCCAGTGCGCTGGCGACATCATTGGCACTCCGTACGCCATCTTCATGAAAGCCGTTGTACCAATATGCACCGCAAAACCAACTACACTGGTGGCCATTAATCTCAGCGCGTCGGCCTTGGTTATGTGGCGTGTGTTGGTCAAATTGAGGATGTGCATACTCATATTGACCGAAAGTGTTGCTTGAATTGATGTGCTGAGTTGGGTTGAGCGTGACAATAAAAGGTTGTGGGCAGGTTAACCCCTGCAGGCGATTCATATAGTAACTTACGGTTGCTGGCAGAGTCTCGCGCTCAGACTGCGGTGCGAGTCGATAGTTCCAACTTGCATACAGGCGAGGATGGGTCGGTAAAATGGTTTTATCTTGATGCAGCCAAACCTGGTTCGACTGGTAGTGCATCGCGCCTAATATTTCTCGCTCAGCATGACTAGCCGTATCGCCTAAAATGGCTAATGCTTGGTCACTATGACATGCAAAAATCACTTGGTCACCTTGCCAGTGCCAGCCATCTGTACAACGAATTTTCACATCACTGTCACTGCGCTCGATAACACTGACTTCACTATTGAGACGAATGTTATTCTGACAGCTGGCTAGTAGCGGTTTTATATATTGGCGTGAACCACCTGGAACAACATACCACTGTGGCCGGTTAGTGACATCGAGTAGGCCATGATGGGCAAAGAAGCGAGTAAAAAAACGCATTGAAAACTGCCGAATATCCTTGAGTGATACCGACCAAATTGCCGCTCCCATAGGGAGTAAATAGTTTTGACAAAACAACAAACTAAAGCGGTTTTTATCTAAAAATTGCCCGACTTTGAGGTCAGCTTGCAAATCAATGGACTGTTTGGCTAAACGGTTAAAACGCAGGATCTCTGCGACAAAATGATAAAACCAAGGACGCAGCAAATTGCGGCGTTGGCCAAATAAGGTATTGAGCGTGTGGCCGTTATATTGCAAATCCATTTCAGGATTGATCACGCTAAAGCTCATCTCTGTGGGTTGGCGGTTCACCTGTAGACGCGCTAACAATTTACTAAATAGCGGGTAAGTGCGGTCATTAAAAACGATAAAACCAGTATCAATTTGATAGCGCTGCGTTTCGATCTCAATATCTTTGGTTGCAGTATGTCCACCTAATGCACTGTTTTTTTCCAACAACACAATATCATGATGTTTGCTCAGTAGGTGGGCACAGGTCATCCCTGATATCCCCGAGCCAACAATGGCTATTTTCACTAGTCTCCCCGTTTGGCCAACATTCGACAAATACTATTTTGCCAATGCATGGGTAAAATTGATAGAACTTTCAATAACCAATATAAAAGTTTTGGAAATGCGATTTGCTGCTGGTTTTTCTTCAGCCCTTTTTGAATTAACTTCGCGGCGCGTTGCACCGAGATCATCCCTGGCATCTTAAAGTCATTCGCTCGCGTCATAGGGGTATCGACAAAGCCGGGTTCAATGCAGTGGACACTAATTTGGCGGGGCGCAAGATCGGTTCGCAAGACATTCGCCAACTGCCAGATCCCCGCTTTACTGGCGCTATAGGCACCTGCTCGGGTAAAGGGTAAATAGCGCGCCAGACTGCCAACCATTGCTAGCTGGCTGGGGCTGTCTAATTTAAGCCAAAGCGCTTCGAGTTGATAACCAATGGCGGCAAGATTGGTATTGATTGTGTTGGCAAAGTCTTTGCCATTGAATTGATGGTATTGATGATACTGGCAGGTGCCGGCGGCCAATATAGCCAGTTGAATAGGGGGTAAATCAGCAAATAACTCACTGACCTGCGCCTGATCGGTGACATCCACTTGCAGCGTTTTGAGTCCCAGTTCATGCAGCGTCTTTAAGGCCTCTTGATTGCGGCCACAGGCATAAACGCGATGCCCTTGTTGATGGTAATCAAGGGCTAATTGGTAGCCAATACCTGATGTTGCCCCAGTAATGAGAATATTCATTGTCCAGCCCTCTTTTTGAGCCATCGAGAGACGCCCCCCACAAGAGGTAGGTGGTCGTGTAGCATGGCACTCACATCAAAATAATCGCGATGCCAAGTGATTGTTTGGTTGAAATGTAACCACGAGCAGCCAGCGAGTTCAATCGGTTGTCCACCCGCTAAGCGTGGATGGTTAAAGGTCATCGTCCAACTGAGCTGCGCCTGATGAGTATTGATACAACTGTCATGAAATGTAAATAGGCATTGGCGAGTATGTTTTAATAATTGCCTAAAATAAGCCTCTAAAGCGCTTTTGCCGTGGATTTGATGCAATGGGTCGCAAAACTCAACCTGCTTGTCATAGAGCGTCATCAGTTCACCAAGGTTATCTTGAGATAATCGTTGATAGTGGGTTTGCAATTGTTCTATTAGCATCGTTTCATTCATCATTAGCCCTTATCAGGACAATCATCAGCAAGTGGTTGAGCTGCTTGCGAGCGATTAAAATGTAAGTGTATGCCAAAACTTAAAATTTGCTGGTTTATTGAATTGTTATAGCGATCTTCTGTGACGAAAACAAGTCCATATATTGAATATATGAGGTCTATGTGGGAGCGGGTGACTTAGGCGATTTTATCGATGGTATTAGAATGGATGACTGATGGGGGTGTTGTTGATGGCGATGGCTTCACTGAGTGAGTGAAGCCGTTAAGCGAATCGCTTAGTACCGACAGTTTAGGCTTCGGGACTTAGTTGCTTAATGCGATAAGAGCCTTGATTGTTTTGCCCTAAAAGTTCGCTCAAATAAGGTAATACGCCCTCTAACTGCGATTTGAGCGTCCATGGCGGGTTGACCACGATCATCCCGCTTGCGGTCATGCCAAATTGGGCTGTATCGCGCTGCTGAGCTAGCTCAAATAATTGAACATTGGCAATACCTGTTGCTTTGATCGCCTGCTCTAACGCATTGATGCGCCAGCGCTCAACCACCGGATACCACAAGGCAATACAACCGGTGGCAAAGCGTTTATGTACTTGCTCGATTAAGGTGACAACTTTGTCGTAATCGGTTTTTACCTCATATGGGGGGTCAATAAGCACTAAACCCCGCCGACTAACCGGTGGAACATGGACCAACGTACCTTTAAAACCATCACTGTTGCCGATTTTAACACGGCGATCGCTCGCAAATAGTTCGCTGAGCATTAGGTGATCTTGCGGATGTAGCTCGTACAAAAATAGCTTGTCTTGTTCGCGTAAACATTGCGCAGCAATCCACGGTGAGCCTGGGTAGTGTTTTAGGCGTTGGGAATGCTCAGAATTAAACGAACGCACTAATTGACAGTAGTCTTGGAGTAGCGCGGGTTTATCCGTTTGCTCAAATAATTTGCCGATTCCCAATTGATATTCACCGGTTTTTTCGGCTTGCTTACTGGTCAGTTGATAGCCTCCTGCACCCGCATGGCTGTCGATATAGTGGACCGGTTTATTTTTCTGCGTCAGATAAATTAAAATCTGCTGCAAGGTGACATGCTTTAATACATCCGCATAGTTGCCGGCATGGAATGAATGGCGATAGCTTAGCATTCAGTAGTCCTTTCGTGATTAATCGGTGTAGCGCAAAATGCCAGTTGCGCTGATTTTAATGAGCTTTTGTCGATAAAGATGGCCGATTGCTTTTTTATACTGACCTTTGCTCACGCCAAAAACCGCTGCAATCAACTTGGGATCGCTTTTGTCGCTTAAGCCTAGGTAGCCACCGTCGTCATCGAGTTTGCGTAAAATGCGTTGCTGCAGTTCATCCAACTGATGATCGCCAATCGGTTGTTGGCGAAGGTCCAATCGTCCATCATCACGGTTTTTTAGAACATAAGCGTTGATGGTCTGGCCAACACGAACTCGCTGAAACAGTTCGTTATGATAGAGCATTCCTAAAAACTGATGATCGATAGCCACCTGATAGCCCAGTTCCGAACGGGCACTGATTAACCCTGTTACTATTTGGCCGCGTTGATAGTCTGAATGCGCGCATAAGTGCTCACTCAAACGGGGCGTTGCTGCTAAACGGCCTCGGTCATCAAGGTATAAAAAGACCGCATAAGATTGGCCGACATGCATCGGTTCATATTGTTCGTGGGTTGCGACAAACACATCTTTATCGATGCCTAGGTCTAAAAAAGCCCCAATCGGATGCACCGCGACCACTTGTAACCAAGCGACTTGCCCAATCTGAGCGTGAGGAATGTGGGTCGTCGCGACCAACTGCTCTTGACTATCAGGGTAGATAAAGGCCTCTAATGAATCGCCTGGGTTTAGTCCTTCAGGTAGTTGCTCGCTAGGCATCGGGATTTGACGTTCATCCTGCGATTGAAGGATTGCTTGGTTGGCATCAACACGAACTAATCGCAGTGGCTGAATGCGGCCAATTTGTAACATAGTATTTCTCCGAACATGAACGGCTGGCCCAGCCAGCCACTATCGACAATAAGAATACGTGAGTTTTATATAATTGTCGCATAGACAAATGAGGGCGTGCTTATGAGGCTTAGCGTGTAAGCCCCATAAGATCGCTTAATGGGCGCTTATTCTGCTTTAGGCTGCGGTAAAACAAGGTTTAAAATAATGGCCACTAAGCCACATAAACCTACTCCCTTGAGGGTAAAGTTGCCAAAGCCGATTGCCATGCCACCAATGCCAAAGACTAACGTGATAGAGACAATGACCATGTTGCGCGGAATCGACAGATCAACCTGTTTATGGATCAGTGTGTTCAAACCAATGGTTGCGATAGCCCCAAATAACAAACACATAATTCCGCCCATAACTGGAATCGGCACTGAAAGTAAAAATGCGCCAGTTTTGCCAACAAAAGCAAGGGCAATAGCAAAGATGGCTGACCAAGTCATAATGACCGGATTATAGGTTTTAAGCAGACTGACAGCGCCAGTGACTTCTCCATAACTAACCACGGGTGGCCCACCAAAACATGCAGCAACAATGGTACCTAAGCCATCACCAAGCAGCGAGCGGTGGATACCTGGATTTTTCACAAAATCTTTGCCGACGACGTTACTGATTGCCAAAATATCACCAAAATGCTCAATGGTGACAATCAGGCCAATCGGCGCAATAAAGACAATTGCTTGCCAGTTAAACTCTGGATGGGTAAAGGTCGGGATAGCCAGCCATGGCGCATTGATAACGGCGCTAAAATCCACCAAACCTAAGAACAAACTCAGTAAATAGCCGACAATGACACCACTGACGATGGGCATTAATCGGAGTAGCCCTTTACCAAAAATTGAAATCACAATCGTTGTGACAAGGGCCGCACTTGAGACGAGTAGTGCAGTGCCTGTGGGGATTAATTGCGAACCATCTCCGGCCTTGCCTAATGCCATATTCACTGCATTGGGCGCTAACGCTAGCCCGATCACCATAATCACTGGTCCAACGACAACCGGTGGCAGAAAGTGTTCAATTACGTTTATTCCGCGGATTTTCACTAAGGCGCTTATCAATATAAATACCACCCCTGCGGCGATTAATCCCGATAATGTGGCGGGTAAACCGAACTGTTTCGTGCCAAGAATAATAGGGGCAATAAAGGCGAAAGAGCTACCGAGGAAAATAGGAATTTGACGTTTTGTACAGACTTGAAAGATAAGTGTTCCGATCCCCGCGCCTAGTAACGCTAACCGCGGGTCGATCCCCGTAAGTAGTGGGACCAATGTGGTTGCCCCGAATGCAACAAGCAGCATTTGGGCTCCCAGTAGTACAGTCTTCATAAAATTTCAGTGCGATGAATTTGGCACATAATAGTGAAAAATGAGACAAACTTCTATTTTTTTATAGTTTGTCTATAGGTGATAACCTTTATGCCGCTGCTATCGATTCGCTTCTTGATGACATTTAGCTGCGTTAACAACACTTCTATGTTGGGTATTGGGGGTGGTCAGGCTACATACCTAATGAGTGGTTTGCGTTAAACTGTGCAAGTATTTGCCCAAGGAATTGTTATGACCAAAATGAAAGTGAGCCCGGAAGTCCAGCAGCAAGCTGATGCGCTGGCTAAAGCGAATCAGCGACCGGGGCAAACCAAAGCTCAAACTAAACTGATCGAAGAGGGGATCCGTAAAGGGATTGCCCAATATAAAAAGCAACAAAAAGCGCTCTCACGTGAGCGTGATAAAGCTCGTAAAGCTGCTAGCAAAACGCCTTATCCTACGGCTGATGAAACGATCGAAGACCATGCCCCATCGGCTTCATCGGTGGCATCCGGTCATCAGCATCTTCTTTGGGGACTACTGATCGCCTCTTGGGTTGGATTTATCATTTATGCGTGGTTTTTTCATTCACTTAGCTAACATGCATGGCGGTTATCAACTGATGACGAAAATATTCAGTCGATTTGGCCTCGAGTGCTATCAAATTGTGATAGAACGCTTATTCCAAGTTGGATTGGCGCGATAGGCTGTTAAGCAAGATGTGTTTTCCCATGAATTAACCTTTACAAAGGAGTCTCACGCAATGAGTCAAACAACGGTGTTTCATTTAGGGCTATCCAAAGCTGATTTGAGCGGGGCTGAACTGGCGATTATTCCGGGCGATCCTGCGCGGGTTGAGCGCATTGGTGCACTGCTTGATAAACCAACACTACTTGCGCAAACTCGCGAATTCACCTCGCTGCGAGGCTATTTGGGTGACACGCCGATTATCATCTGCTCCACCGGGATCGGTGGACCATCGACCTCGATTGCTGTTGAAGAGTTGGCACAACTTGGGATCCGCCAATTCTTACGCGTTGGCACCACAGGCGCCATTCAGCCCCATATCAATGTCGGCGATTTGATTGTGACAACCGCGTCAGTGCGCTTAGATGGGGCGAGTTCGCATTTTGCCCCGATGGAATATCCGGCAGTGGCTGACTTTTTTGCGACTCAAGCCTTGGTGCAAAGTGCCCAGCAGCAAGAGGGGACTACGCACGTAGGTATCACTGCTTCATCCGATACCTTCTATCCCGGCCAAGAACGTTATGATACCTACAGTGGTCGCGTGATTGCGCATCTGCGCGGTTCACTGCATGAGTGGCAATCACTCGGAGTGCTTAACTATGAGATGGAATCGGCGACATTACTGACTATGTGTGCGGCGAATGGATTACAAGCTGGGATGGTGGCTGGAGTGATCGTCAATCGTACCCAACAAGAAACGCCAGATGCGAAGTTGATGGCCCAAAGTGAGCAACGTGCGGTTAGTGCGGTGCTAGCGGCGGCAAAACGCTTACTGAGTAAGTAAGTCGCGCTCAGTGCTGGTGTATGGTGTACTGAGCTGCTCGATTAAAAATTGGCGAAAGGCTTGATTGGCGTGTGATAGATACCGCTCTGGGTGCCATGCAATGTGCAGATGAATATACTCAGCTGGGGCAAATGAGCGAATAATAATGCCATCATTGGTCTGTATCACCAGTTTTAGGAGCATGGCAATCGCTTCGCCTTGACTCACCACCGCTTTAATCAATGGAATTAAATTGGTGGTGATTACTTTGTTCGGCGCGCGCAGTGTGTGTTGCCCCATATGTTCAATAAAGCGCTGATGGAAGTAGCCACTGTGAAAGCCAATTTGTTGGTAATTTAAAAACTGCTCGGCGCTAATTGCAGCATTGTGTGTCAGTGGGTGACCCTGCGCCATGCAGCAGACCATCTCCTCTTTCAGTAATGGTTCACTGGCAAGTCCGGCCAACCCATCCTCTTTGACCACCACACCTAAATCAAGTGTACCTTGTTGCAACATCTGCCGAATTGAGACGGTTCCCGCATCAACAACTTCAATGCTTAGCCCTGGATAGCGCGCGCGAAATGCCATCAATAACGGCGGGAAAAAGTAAGAGCCCAACATTGCGGGAAGGCCAATGCGAACTTGGCCGCGTTGTAACTGTTCAATGCCTGCTACTGCGTTTTTAGCATCATCTGCTTGGGCGAGGATCTGACGGGCATTGCCCAAAAGTTGTTGACCACTTTCGGTTAAGCGAATGCCTCGTTCATGGCGAATCAATAATAGTGAACCTAATTCATCTTCTAGTTTTTTGATGCTCCGACTTAAAGCGGGTTGGGCAATATTTAGCTGGGATGCGGCAAGGGTCATCGTTCCTGCTTGGGCAATCGCCACAAAATAACGGAGTTGGCGCAGTTCCATATGATATAGCTAGGTTAGAGGGGTTGCTAGTTGCCATTATAGCTATGCTGAGTCGGTATGGGGGCAATAAAAATAAGATCTTTTATTTATGTCGCCAACGAGGCGTATTCTAGGGATCATGAGTTATGTCTCGATGTGAGGAGCATTAAGCTTCATATGTTAAAACATCAACACCGTTTAATTGGGTTGGTTTGCGCCGCATCTATTGTGGCGTTTGCTAATCTCTATCTGTTTCACCCGTTGCTGCCGGTGATCGCCGCTGACTATCACGTCAGTGAATTAACCAGTAACTTACTGATGGCTGTCGCAATGGCGGGGATGGGGGTTGGCCTAATTATATTTGCCGGCGTTGCTGACGCGCTTGGGCGACGGCAAATATTTTTATGGTCGATTTTAGGTGGTTCGCTGGTCACATTGCTGATCCCATTTATGGCGCACTTTAGCCTGATTGTGTTGGCCCGGTTTGTACAAGGCGTCTTCTTGGCTGGTTGTCCGGCCGTTGCGATTGCTTTTTTAACCGATGAACTGCCGGTAAAACGAGCCCCTGCTGCGATAGGCTTATTTGTTGCGGCCAATTCAATAGGGGGGTTGAGTGGGCGAATTATTTCAGCGTTACTCACCCAGCTAAGTGGTCAGTGGCAGGTCGCTTGTTGGGTACTCGGCGCATTAGGCGTGTTGGTGATGGTGTTGGCTATTGCATATTTGCCGCAGGCTTCAGGGTTTAAGGCTAAGCCTTTTTCACTGCCCCAAATGGGGCGTGATTTTGCTGCACACTTGGCGAATCGACAACTGTTTGCCATTTATCTCATTGCGGGAATAGCTTTTGGCGTTTTTGTGAACCAATTCAGTTTTCTGTTGTTTATGTTAGCGAACCCGCCCTATTCGATGCCAACTGCATTCAGTGGTTTGATCTTTTGTTGCTATCTTGCCGGGACAGTGGCTGCCGCCCGTTCTGGTCGTTTTAGCCTAAAATATGGTTTGGTGCGCGGAATACAAGTGGGTTTGTTGATGATGCTCGCCGGTTGTGGGTTGCTATTGAGCCATCATTTGGCGGTATTATTCGCGGGTCTATGCGTGTTGTCGGCTGGTTTTTTCTTTTGTCATTCTCAAGCTAGCAGTTTGGTCGGCAAACAGGTGACCCAAGCTAAAGCGAGCGCGCAGGCGCTTTACACGTTGTTTTATTATTTGGGTGCAAGTTTAGGTGCATTCTATCTTGAGCCGTTTTATCAATATGCTGCATGGCCGGGTGTGGTTGGCGCATTAGCCAGTGGCATTATCATCTGTTTATTAATTACCTTAAGGCTTGCCTATGATCGGGCCCTCGGTCAGTTGCAAGATGTTGTGATGCACCGCTAGCTGAATTGAAGTGTCGACGTCATGGCTTATTGCGAAAGAAAAGCCGCATCTCAATTGAGAGCGGCTGTCTACAAATAACAGACAATCATGGAGCAAGTGCTGTGTACTGCGGTAGATCGTGAACTACCTCAGTACGAGGGAGTTGTCGTAATGTCGAGCTCAATGAGCTGAGCGCTTAGCAGCGATCCAAGTGTGCCGCTTGAACCTTGTTGCTCTACGACCCTAAGCTGAAATTGAGTATATCAAGAATAAACAATAACACAAATGATAATTATTATCATTTGTTTGTAGTGAGCATGTAATGGTCAAATCGATGGCAATGCTACTGCTCGTTATACAACTGTTCGACGGATTCAATGACATCAACTTCTTGATAGGCGTCAGCTAACCAAGCTTGAATTGCTTCATGGCGCTGAATTTGTTGGCAATAAGTGATGAGATGCTCATCAACGGCCAGTTCATAAGTTTGAAGGCGCAATACCATCGGCGCAAACATGCAATCGGCAATTGAAAAAGAACCCAGCAACCAAGGGCCGCCACTGGCATCTAATGCTTGCTGCCATAATTGTTCGACTCGGACTATTTCTTCGGCAAGCGCTGCTGGCATATCAGGAATGGCGACGCGCGCCCGACAATTCATAGGAAGAGAGCGGCGGATCAGAGTAAATCCGGCGTGCATTTCGGCGCTCATTGAACGGCCTAATGCATTTAGATGAGCTCGGATTGGCCATGCTTGGCCATCAAGATAATAGGTGTTGATCCATTCACAAATCGCCAAAGAGTCCCAAACAGCGATATCGTTTGCCCAAAGGACGGGAATTTGACCACTTGGCGAGAGTTGCTGCATCTGTAGCATTGCATCATGATTGGCGAGATTAATGGATTGTTCACTGAAGGGAATCGCAAAGTGTTTGAGTAGTAACCAAGGACGCAGCGACCACGATGAATAATTTTTATTCCCAATAACTAAGCGCAAATTTGCGTCCATACAACCTCCGCAGCAGTGTCTGGCTCAGATTTAAGACATTTTGTCTAAATTTGAGTATAGTCTAATTTAACTATAATAGGGTAGTGAACCTTTATTCGCCAGAGATGATGATGCTTAAGCTAAGGGAATGGCTGTATTCTCGATACTAAACCGCTATAATTCAGCCTCAGTCACAGGTTAAGGTACACGATTTTGCAATTTAGCGAATTTGGTCTGGATAATCGGATCCTTCGAGCCATCGAACATCTTGGATTTACTGAAACAACAGAGATCCAACAAGAAGCGATCCCAACGGCAATGACCGGGCGGGATCTGATAGCGTCGTCAAAAACTGGCTCAGGCAAAACGTTAGCTTACCTGATCCCGCTAATGCAACGCTTACTGCGAGTAAAAGCGCTGAGTCGACGTGATCCGCGCGCCGTGGTGTTAACCCCAACTCGAGAATTGGCCAAGCAAGTTTATGCTCAGTTGCGATTGCTACTCAGTGTCAGTCAAGGGCGTGGGTTGTTACTCTGTGGGGGAGAAAATTTTAATGATCAGATTAAACAGCTGCGTCGTCAGCCGCAAGTGATTGTGGCAACGCCTGGGCGTTTAGCCGATCACTTATTACAGCGTAATCTGTATTTAGAAGGGTTGGAATTATTAGTCTTTGATGAAGCGGACCGCATGCTTGATTTAGGTTTTTCCGCGCAGCTGCGAATGATTGATAACGCCGCTAATCATCGCAAACGTCAGACTTTGATGTTTTCGGCAACATTAGATGACCTCCCCATCAATACGATTGCACAAGAGTTATTGCATGAACCAGAGCGTATTGCTATTGGGGAAGGATTTGTTCCTAACAGTGACATTGCCCAGCAGTTTTATTTAGCCGATCACCTCGATCATAAACAAGCACTACTCAAGGCATTGCTTGATAAACATCAGCAAGGGCAAGTGATTGTTTTTACAGCGACCCGCCAGGATACTACCCGCTTAGCTGAGCTAATCAGTCAGTGGGGATATAGCGCGCAGGCACTCAGTGGCGAGCTGGTACAAAGTAAACGTAATCAGATTATGGATGGCTTTGAGCGAGGCCATCAACAGGTGTTAGTGACCACTGATTTAGCCTCTCGAGGGTTAGATATTGCCAATGTTGGGTTAGTGGTTAACTTCGATTTGCCAAGGCATGCTGAGGAATATGTACATCGTATCGGGCGTACCGGGCGAGCAGGGCGTACGGGGTTAGCCTGTTCGTTAGTGGGACCTAAAGATTGGTCGCAGTATTTGCTGCTGCGCAGTTTTTTACATATACAGGTAGAGTTTGCGACGTTAGATGGTTTGGAAGGTAAATTTAAAGGGGTTGTACCTAAAATGAACCGTTTAAATCGCCAGACGAATCGCCCTCAGTCGCCAGCTAAGGCGAGTCCTGTTGCACGGCCAAAACGAGTGAATACGCAAAAACGTAGCCGCGTTTACCATGATGGTATTGATGTCGGTGATCAACCCTTGATGCGCCAATCGCGGGTTAAAAATACCGATATTGATAACGATAATGACGAGCAAGAATAATTAACGCGAGGCTATTGCTGGGAAAAATAAGACCCACGGTGATCGTCACTGCGTAGAACTGCATTAAAGCGTGTGACCACAATATTTGCAATAGATGGCATCTAAGTCGTGGTCTTGCGCACTACAGTTGGGACACGCTTGGGTGGAAACGTTGGATTGTCGTCGCTGCGCTTGTGAGAGTTCAACGGTGACAATTCCAGTCGGGACGGCAATGATGCCGTAACCTATCACCATGATCATTGAAGCGACAATTTTTCCTAAGGCGGTGACTGGCGCAATGTCGCCATAACCGACCGTGGTTAACGTGACAATGGCCCAGTAGACTGAAATAGGAATATTCGTAAAACCATTCTCTGGTCCTTCGATAAGATACATCACACTGCCTAAAATAACGACGAGCGCAAAGACTGCGAGTAAAAACACGCTGATTTTTCGACTACTCGCTTTGAGTGCTTGGCGAAGTGTTTGTGCTTCGTCTAAATAGTGGGCCAGTTTTAAAACACGGAAAATGCGCAGTAACCTTAGAATTCGAATATTTAAAAGATAGTGAGTTCCGGGGAAAAGAAAGCTAATAAAGGTTGGTAAAATAGCGAATAGATCGACCAAGCCAAAGAAACTGCGCATATACAACCAAGGGCGAAGCACACATAATAATCGCAGGATATATTCAATCGTAAATATTAGGGTAAATAGCCATTCCACCCCTTTTAGTAAACTGCCATACTCGGCATGAATTGAGATAACACTATCGAGCATAACGACGATGACACTGGTCACAATACAGATGATCAGTGTGACATCAAAACCTTTGCCTGCTGGTGTATCGGCTTCGTAGATGATTTCATGAAGACGCTGCCGCCAAGGTGATTGTGCGGGCTGACCTGCCATGTTTTTCTCCTTGCTAAGTCTTCGCAATGATAACAGTGATTGATCAATATAATAGAGGAGTAGGAGTGAATATGCGCAGAGTTATTCGACAGGGTTGGATAAGCCTATTGATATGGGCTATGTTTACCATCCCTGTTTATGCGCAGGTGCAATCCGAGCAGTTGATACTCAAAGAGAGCTTGCAAAAAGGGCAAGATGATCTCAATTCACTGGGACAAATTTGGCGCAAAAGTGAATCAGATATGAGTCGTAGTATGCTGCTGCAGCAAATAAGCTCCCGGGTCGATGAGTTAAATGCACTGGTGCTTAAAAATACTCGTTCTCAATCACAGCTTTCAATTGCAGCTAATGATGCGCTTGTCAAAAAAATGTTAACCGTGATTGAGCTGCAAAAAACGCAGGCTCCGCAGCGATTGCGCGATCTATTCCACAGTTATGAACAAGCTTCACTGGCTAATAAACCGCTCAGTTGGTTGACAGTTTCTTCGGCGATGCATTATCAAAGCAGCCTTTACAGCAAACAAAGTGAGTTGATAGAGAGACTGCGTGATGTTAGATCCAGAAAAGAGTATCGCGTACGTTTTCATAATGATCTACTACGCTATGTGAATGATTTAGCAAATTATTTAAATGCAAGTATTAAAAAACAAGATCAAATCAAGGATGAAATTGGTAGCTTAACCAAAGTGATGCACCAACAGATGAGTGATGAATTGACGCTTCAGCAGCGTGTGAGCAAAACACTCAGTGACAATATCAGTCAGTTGGTGCCCGTATTAAAAGTCAATGATATTGATGTCACGGTCTATAATCAGCTGATATTTTCAGCATCGGGCGAACTCAGCGATCTCGTTATCAACAGCGATGGATTTCTTTCATTTATAAGAACCTTCTTTTTTAGCGGCGATCAGTTTTTTGTTGTCAGTATTAAATCATTTTTACCCAAGGCCTTGATCTTTATTTTGATGATTGTGCTGTTCTATGGTATTTCACGGGTAATGAAACAATTGGTCAGCAAGATGGTGCGATCTAAACACTCACGGATGTCGACATTAGTGCAAGACTTTTTTATTGCAACTACTGGTAAGTCCGTTATTTTGCTCGGTATTCTTGCTGCGTTTTCTCAAATTGGTGTTGATTTAGCCCCAATTCTCGCAGGTCTTGGTGTGGCTGGTATTGTCATCGGTTTCGCATTGCAAGATACGCTTTCTAATTTCGCGTCAGGCATGATGATTTTGATCTATCGGCCCTTTGATGTGGGCGATTATGTTGATGCGGGGGGAGTTTCGGGGAAAGTCAGCTATATGAGTTTGGTTAACACGACAATTCGAACTTTTGATAATCAAAAAATTATGGTGCCCAATAATAAAATTTGGGGAAGTACTATCAATAATATTACCGCTGAGCGAGTTCGGCGTGTTGATATGGAATTCTCAATCAGCTATGACGATGATATTTTGCTCGCAGAAAAAGTACTGCGCTCGATTATTGATGAGCATCCGGATGTATTGCGCGAACCAGAGCCTGTGATTCGGCTGATGCGTCTAGGGGAATCATCTGTAGATTTTATTGTTCGTCCTTGGGTTCGAACCGAAGCTTATTGGGAGCTCTATTGGGATGTAACGCGTAGCGTGAAATTACGCTTTGATGAAGTCGGATTATCGATTCCCTTCCCACAGCGAGATGTTCATCTATATCAACATACCCATCATTCATTGAGTGAGTGACCTAATTTATAGCCATTTTTACCATTGTTTTTTACCTCGTACATTCGTGCATCGGCTCGTTCGAGTATGCTATCTAAGGTGTCTGAGGTGCGATATGTGGCTATTCCAATACTGATCCCAACTTGGATAGAATAGCCTGATATAGTGAGTTTATTGTTGGCAAAAGTATGAGTAATTCGCTCAGCCAAATGGGTGATCTCTTGTATATTGCTGAAGCGAGGGACAAATAGTACAAATTCATCGCCACCAATGCGATAGACTTTCTCATGTAGCCGCGTGAAGCAATTTAATTGATTGGCAAGGTCGCATAATAGTACGTCGCCGGCTCGATGGTTGATTTTATCATTGACCTCTTTAAAGCCATCTAAGTCGAGATAAAAAATCGCCATTGAAACCGATTGATGCTCATCTGGCCGATGCTGGTCAAAGTCCTCTTTCAGCGCTGCGCGATTGGGTAAACCTGTGAGCGGGTCGCGTTTAGCCATTTGCCGAAGCTTCTGCTGGCGGTATTTTTCACGCGTGACATCACGAAAGATACCCGCTATTACGGCCGGTTCATTATCTTGGTAGTGTGTAATGTGACCGCGGCATCGGAACCACCGCCAACGGCGATTTTTTGCAGTTAGATAGCGGAAAGTACATTCAAATACTGGGTTAACTTTTTCTATATGGAGGTTTAATTGAGCATAAAAAGAAGCGCGATCTGAGGGATGAATATTTGCTTGTAACGCCTGAAAATCTTCACTCGTTTGATAGCTAATAAACTGTGATGTAGTTTGCTCCCAAATAGAGTATAGGTAATGCAATTTTTGGGTGTGTAAATGGTACTCCCAGTACGTACTTCGACATCCCTCCAATACGGCTAAAAATCGACTGTTTTCTGAGGTTGGATGGACAATACCGAGTTTTTCATCGGTTTGAGACACGGTGGTTGAACTGATCCATTTCATCTTGTTTTAATAATCCTATTTTTTGTCCCATTTGCCTAACCATTTACTATTTATATCGGAGTGATGAAAGTATCCGAAAGAGCTGTTATAACCGCAAATAACGAGCCGATACTCATTCATCTCAAATAAGCCGTGATATAAAAAAGTTAAATAGTGGGCACTTGTCAATTTTATGTAGGGTTGATCGCTGGCAATGGCTTAATGTTTTCTATCTTTTGTTTTCACTCTCTTTTCTCGATTGTTATATCTAAACTGCCATAATAATAAGTCTACGCTATACGGTTAGGGTGAGTCATTTCCATGTTTACTGGGTTGTTAGCGCAATACCCTGTCGCTAGTATTGACTCATTCGCGAGTCGACACATATGTATCTTGCGATAAAACTAATCATTATTGTTACAGATAGCTAGCGAAGAACAGATCGAACAATAATAATGCAGTCATTAAAACAGATAGGAAGACAAATAGAAATAATCCATTTGAGTGATCTGATTAAATTCAGATCATACATTTGAATTAATTATATAAAAAACCAGCGCATTATAGCTAAAAAAATTGTTTATTTTAGTACAATATGCTGTTTTTTGAGTTTGTATGGGGGATCCGATATTTTTATAATTTGCTATATCGACATTAGTTTTGTAATAGAGGGTGATCATCTGGAAGTTGCTTGGCTAACCATAAGACGAGTTTGTGACGCATTTCTGGGCCAGTGAGTTTATCGTCTGCCAAAGGGGTGATCCGCTTATCGGTGATTAACAACCGATACAACGCTTCTACTTTATCTTTTTCAGATATATTGGCTGGAAATTGCCCATAACCTCGGGCTGTTGCATAGGCTTGACCAATGATCAGCGCTTTTTTCAATAATTGAGGCTCATGTGTAAATTTTTTCATCATATATCGCTTTTAAACTTAACCGTTGCCTCAACATACCTGAGCTTTGCTGTGATGAACAGTCGAATGCATCTTATATATTGAACATTACCTTACATTCAGCTAGTCAATGAGCATTAGTGAGCTTAATAAGGGCAAATGGACGTCAAAGGAGGGCTTAAAACGAAAGGCACGCCATTTTGAGAGATGCCCACGGAGAGGTGTTCATTTATATCTGCTTGGCGATATGATTGTTACCTCCGCGGCTTAAGGCATGACTTGCCGAGTGTAATATACGCGCTTAGCAAATCAGCGTATATTTGATTTATCAAATGATTAGAGCGTGAAGGGTCGTCTTTTGCATCTGTTCTAAGTTGAAATGCTCAAGATGTCTTGTCTTAGTTTTAGATTGATGTTTTGCAATATTAAGAAAAGATAAGCGCTATGCTTATTACACGAAGCTATGGTTGCTTATCTTTTGAGTTATTTATGATCATATTTTAATGTTAATGAATTGTGAATCCCAACCTAGATTACTTTTATAGGGGTTGATACACCGATGAGTGGTTGGGATCTATGGGCATTATTTCGCGATTCATGCGTTTAAAAAGTCGTAACAAACGACTTATTTTCTAGAAAAGTAGTGGGAATGATCTGCATTGCTCAATGGTTGCCCCGTTGTCCAGATATTCTATTGTAGGTGTGATGGAATAATCGGGGCTGATAAGGGAACTTTTTCATCATTGACTGCTTTCAATGGTAGACTTGGTTGTTCATCCTTAAATTACCATAGGGGTGAGCAGGGCGTCGAGAATACAGCAGACAAAACATCAGAGAATAGATAGAGAGGAATCGTATGATAGGATCTTGGTCAAGGCGTAGTAAAATGATTGCGGCTGCGCTGGCCGTTATTTTCTTGGTGTTTTATGGTATTAGCGTCTATTGGAGCCAAGAGCCAGATACGTTTGATGTCGAGAAATACTCTCAGCAAGTATCCAAACAGATTAATCAACCCATTGTTCCTGGATTTGTGACCACCACGACACTGATGCGTTTGGCGCAAACACTATTAGATAAGCCTGGTGGCTATTTAAGTAATGATATCATGCCTCCCTCAGTATTCATGGACAATATGCCATCTTGGGAACTTGGCGTCTTGACTCAAATTCGTGATATGACATTGATCATGCGTAAAGATCTGAGCCGCAGTCAAAGTCAGTCAGAAGAAGATATTGATTTAAAAATCGCCCAACCTAAGTTCTATATCGATCATCAAAGCTGGATGTTTCCAAGTGCTGAAAGTGAATATAGTAAAGGGATTGAGCTATTGGGCGACTACCGTCATCGATTATCGTTAAACAATGCCAATCAAGCGCATTTTTATGCTCGGGCTGATAATCTGGTTGATTGGCTCAAAGAGGTACAAAATCGTCTGGGCTCTATGTCACAGCAACTCAGTGCCAGTGTCGGGAGAGCGCAACTGAACACCTCGCTTAAAGACACCAACCCTGATGCGCCATCGGTTGATTCGAATATTCAAGATAAAACCAGTTGGATGCAATTGGATAATGTCTTTTATCGGGCACGCGGCTCGTCATGGGCCTTGTTAGAGCTGATGAGAGCGGTTGAAATTGACTTTCACGATGTGTTAGTGAAAAAGAATGCGGTGGTCAGTGTCCGTCAAATCATCCGCGAACTCGAAGCGACCCAACAGCCTGTATGGAGCCCTATGATACTGAATGGCAGTGGATTTGGCATTTTAGCTAACCATTCCTTAGTCATGGCAAATTATATTTCACGCTGTAATGCAGCTGTGATTGATCTAATTGAGTTACTAAATAATGGATAATAAAGGTGTGGTTGCCGCATCGTTTACGAGCATCGGCCTTGTCAACCCCAAGTCACCCGAAAATGTTGGTTCAATTTTAAGGGCCGCTGGGTGTTATGGGGCTTCGTCAATTTTTTATACGGGTACTCGTTACTATCGGGCTAGTCGGTATGTGACCGATACAAAAAAGATGCATCAACGGATCCCCACATTAGGTGTTGACGATCTGCGGCAGGTGTTGCCCAAAGGGGCTCGCCCGGTGGCCGTTGAGCTGTCTCGTCAAGCTAAACCGCTGATAAATTATCAGCATCCTGATAAGGCTTTTTATATCTTTGGTCCAGAGGACGGATCAATCGATCGTACCTTGCTCGACTGGTGTGAGGATGTGGTATATATCCCCACTCAAGGATGCATGAATTTAGCGGCGACAGTGAATGTGGTGCTTTATGACCGGTTATGTAAATCGTTATTAACGCAACCGGCGTTACTTTCACCCGTTTGTTAAGTGGTTACTTAATTGATTTTTGCGCCTGTAGCGCTTGGCCGAGCGCTGTAAAGTACTGATAAAAATTCTGGTTAAGCTGCTTACGACAGTCACCTTGTGGATAGCCCCCAGCTTTCGCAAGCAGTGATTGGTGCGAGCCAGAAACTAAAAAATCATTGGTGATCTCGCTGTCTTGTACAAAGGCTTCAAAGGCTCGCGCCATCAGTTCAGTGGGCTGACTGTAGTAATGACTTTGATGGTGTTTATCGAGGGCTATCGCCTGTTGTAGGTAACGCGAGGGTTGGGTTGCATCTTCGCCGAGCATGGCGTGATTAAACAATGTAACTAATCGTTCATTCAACGGGTGGCTTGCGTATTGATGGTGATGAAGCCAAGCATGGCTTGCTAGCGCTTCTCGGGCATGAGGGTAGAGATGTTGGGTAATATAGTGGTCAAATGCATGCCAAAATTCATGAGCTAAAGCGCCGCCTCCAGCATTTTTGGCAAGCGCTAAGGTGCGTTTATTGGGTTGGTAGTGAGCTTTGGCATCAACAGAACCATCACAGCCAAAGGCTAAATGTAAACTTTGACGAAGCCCTAAAGTAGATGGCGGTACATTTAAGATAAAGCTTAAATCGGCTAGTGCATCAAAAATCAGATTAGCCGCCAGTTGCTGCTCGAAGATACTGACCCAGCGACCCAAGCGAATAGTTGAAAAACCAAACTGCTGTTTGATATCGATAAAGCTTACATTACTATCAAAACGATAGTCAGGGCCGTTTCGAGTATAACGGTGTTGCCACGGGTGTGATGGCATAGCGTTCTTCCTCTAGCGTGTTTGAGATCTGAACCATAATCTATAGTGTTGCTGTGGGCATCAGCCGCCGCGGGCCTAGCATGCTAGGCCCTGTTTTTTCTGCTCTCAAGTTAAGCTCAATAAATAAAACTCAATTTCATACAATTTAACCAGAGCTCAATGCCTGAAAGTATTGCGCGTGAGTGCGTTAATCTAATGAAGTGAGCATCTGTTCATGATAATCGATGAGCGCTTCATCGGCACGTAAACGATCAATATAATCGGGATTAGCAATTAATGGTCGCCCTATCGCAACCAAATCAAAGTGCTCATCGACTAGACCTTGTTCGGCAGAGCTTGGCGTAAAACCACCTACGGCAATATAAGTATGCTGGCTATGTGAACGTAGATAGTGACTAATATTCCCATCGAAGATAGCCGAGCTGGTGGCATGATCAAACAAGCCTGCATGAACATAAGCAAGTTCTCTGTGATTGAGTGCTTCCAGCAGGGTGTCAAAGACGTCCCGATCACGGCTGTCTGGGGTAATACTATTGACATATCCTAGGGGAGATAGTCGAATGCCAACGCGGTCAGCGCCTATCGCAGTACTAATTGCATCGACGACTTCTAAGGCAAAACGAACCATTCGTTTCGCATCGCCCCCATAATTGTCATCACGGCGATTGCTATCATAGTGCAGGAATTGATCAATCAAATAACCATTAGCCGCGTGAATTTCAACACCATCAAACCCTGCTTGGCGTGCATTTTTAGCCGCTTGAGCATAATCATTCACTAATATGGCTATTTCATCTTCGTTCAGCGCATGAGGTGTTTGATAAGTCAACTCGCGGCGTCTTGGAACGCTGCCATGTGCAGCGATAGCTGATGGGGCAACAACTTGGCCTTGCGGGTCAAAAAAAGCCGGATGAGCGACTCGACCTGTATGCCAAAGCTGAGAGAAAATCAAGCCATGATGTTGATGCACGGCATGGGTCACATGCTGCCAGCCTTGGATTTGCGCATCGCTGAAGATTCCAGGGGTATTCGGATAGCCTTGACCATCTTTTCTGATGATAGTGGCCTCGGTAATGATCAGTCCAACGTTAGCTCGGCGAGCGTAGTAGGCGACCATTTCGGCAGTTGGAACGAGTTGTTCATCAGCAAAACAGCGTGTTAGTGGTGCCATTACAACGTGATTAGCAAGCGTAAGTGAGCCGTTAAGTGAATAATGACTAAGTAGTTTATCGAGTGACATAGTGTCTCCATGGCAAAAACCAATTTGTATCTGTTTTCATCGGTACAGCTGAAAAACGAGCGAGCATGATTCACTATCCAAGTATTATCAGCTGAACCAGACCGATACCAAAATGAGCGTACTAACGATTATTTTGAATAATCGTTCAAGATTAAGTTATATTGGACATCTGAGCAAGTCGGTTGGAGAGGATAGTTATTTGTCTTACGATTCGTTACACTTTGACGGCTAACCTAACTGAATATGGATTATGAGAACTGCAGAATTTGATCGTCAGCAAGTACTAGAAGCCGCGATGGATGTGTTTTGTCAAAAAGGATATGCCAATACTACGATGCAAGACCTTAAGTTGGCAACGGGATTGCATCCTGGAAGTTTATATTGTGCTTTTAAAAATAAACGTGGCGTTCTATTGGCTGCTTTGACTCAATTTATTGAAAGCCGCTGGCAACAGAGCCAAGTATGCTTTGAAAGCGGTGATCCATTAGAAGGGATCCACCAATATTTGCGCCAATTAGTGGCAAAGTTGTGTTTGAGTCAGTCGCATTGTTTGTTAAGTCGTACAGTGGCTGATTTTAGTGCAGTCGATGAAGATATTCGAGAGACCCTATCCGAGCCATGGCAGCAGCTGCTAGTGCGCATTGAACAGCAATTGCAATTAGCACAAACGCAAGGACTTTTACGCCAAGGTGTGATGCCCGCAGAGGCTGCCTGGGTGCTGTTAGTCAATATATTTGGTTTGCGTAGCCTACCGAGTTTTATGGCTGATGAAAAGTCGTTATATGCCTGCGTTGATCTACAGATCCAACTAATACGAGAACCTCAATGATAAGTTATCGACACATCTTTTTTGATTTAGACCATACTCTTTGGGACTTTGAAAATAATGCTCGGCATGTACTACGGCAGCTCTATCAACAATTTTTGTCGATGAGTCAATTTTCTGAACAACGGTTTATTGATGTGTATGAAGCAGTGAATCAGCAGCTTTGGATACGCTTTAATCAAGGTGAGATTGACAAACATCAGCTGCGAGCAAAGCGATTTGATCAAACTTTTACCGCTCTAGGGGTTGATCCGGCTCAATTTTCGCTCAGTAGTCAACAATTTGACGAGTGGTTTCTCGAACATTGCTCTCAGATGTCAGGTGTCTTTCCTGGGTGCCATCAATGTTTGGCTCAGCTCCATGGGCACTTTCAGTTACATTTGATCACCAACGGTTTTAGTGAAACTCAGTATAATAAGCTGCGTTCAGCAAATCTTAATAGCTATTTCGATCGGGTTTTTATCTCAGATGAGTTGGGAATGCATAAACCAAATCCTGATATTTTTGAGCATGCGATGGTGGTTGTCGGCGCAACCGCCTCTGAATGTTTAATGGTAGGGGACAGCTTAGAAGCCGATATAGCTGGGGCTCGGGGGGTCGGCATCGATCAAGTCTGGTTTAACCCGAAATCACAGGCAAGCTCTGAGCCGATGACCTATCAAATTCAGCAATTATCGCAGTTGCCACCATGGCTGGGTATTGACCATGGATAACCGCCACGGGAACGACCAAAATGAGTGTTATGTGATTTTTTATTCGAGGCTGGTAATCGTCTAGATACTGTGAGCGCTCAAAAGAGCGCTTTGTTTCCTAGCTGATAAATAGAACTCAAAGTTACTTAAAAATATAGACGAATCACTGTTTGTGCAATGCAAGCTGGGCGACGAGTGCCTTCAATTTGCACTCGGATCTCTTTGACCACTTCTAATCCGCGTTTGATGGGGATTACCGATCTAAGTTTGGTGCTCGCTCGTACGCGACTTCCAGCTTTGACTGGATATAAAAAACGAACTTCGTTTAAACCGTAATTAACGGTCATTCGCACTCCTGGATAGGGCGATTGTGATGCATCGATACTATCGGTGAGCATGGGTAGCAAAGACAAGGTTAAAAAACCATGAGCAATGGTACTTTTAAAAGGCGATTCTTGCTGGGCCCGTACTGGATCAGTATGGATCCATTGTTGATCTTCAGTCACATTGGCAAACTGATTGATTCGCTCTTGATCAACTGTAAACCACTCGCCTACATGGATCTCTTCGCCAAGCTGAGCAGATAGCTTTGCCAGTAATGTTTGGGCTTGTGGCGGCAAAACAATAGGCGTGGTTTCAACCGTTTTGACCTGACGGTTATTTTGGCCGTTTTCATCCGCTGATAGAAGTTGATGCTCTCTAGCCCAATTGATGATCTGAATACTATTGGCTCGGTTGATAAATTCGGCCCAATGATCCAATAATACAGGTGGAATGCGATCTTTTAGATCAATAAAATCAAACTGATGCTGAGCTAAAGTTTCTTTCTTTTTCTTTAAAAAATCAACAACTTTCATGTCAATGCCTCTATTGGTCGGGCTTTGGTGAAACATCTCATCGACCTGTCATGGATGGGAATGGGGGAACGCCTATGGACTCACCCACACATGAATCGATGTCACAGCTATGTTAACCCTTCCATGATGCTTACCAATAGGATGCAAGATTCATGCTAGCCTATTGTGCTTGGTTTTGACAGTGACTTGATAAATTTTTGATGTTCAAAACATTATGCATTTTAACCGTTGATGATGATACCAACGTGCTGATTATATAATGTCTTAACTTATCTAAACGTCGACTAAAACCACTACTCCTTGTCTCTCAACAATACTATCGGCAGAAATGAATAATTCTTAACCGATTATTTGTTAACATACTAAATTTTTTAATTTTCACGATATTAGATTATCGTAATCACTATATTGTGTGCTAAAACAAAAGTAAGATCACTAAAAAAGCGCAGAAGAGATGGATCTTTTCTTGTGGTATAGTTTGAGATTAAAAAATAGATGCTGAGATAGGCAAAATTGAGTAACAACTGTGACAATTCTACCATGGCCCATGAGTGATTGCTACATACAACAAAGGCGGAGCGAGCATGCAAACATTTCCATCCGAGCTAATCTTGGAAACGATCTCTCATCAACCATTTTCGTTAGCGTCTTATGATGATGATGTGTTAGTGATAGTTAACACCGCCAGTGAATGTGGTTTTACCAGTCAATATCAGCAACTTGAGGCGTTGTATCAACGCTATCAAACGCAAGGCTTTCACATTTTAGGCTTTCCCTGCAACCAATTTGCGGGTCAAGAGCCAGCTGGTAATGCGCAAATTCAACAGTTTTGTACAACGACCTATCAGGTTAGTTTTGATTTGTTTAGCAAAACTGAAGTGAATGGCGCTCACGCTCATCCGTTGTTTGAATGGTTAAAAGAAGCCGCACCGGGTGTTATGGGAACCCAGCGAATTAAATGGAATTTTACTAAATTCTTAGTTTCTCGCGATCGCCAACGCGTGCACCGTTTTGCGCCAACCACAGTACCAGAACAGATGATAGCCAATATTGAATTGGAATTACCATCTCCGCAGAACGACTAAGCGAATCGACTTCCCCGCATCAGCAAATTAAGCATAGAGATGTTCTCTTAAATATCGCTCAACGGTATCCACAATCACTTGGGTTCGCCGTTCGACCTCAAAATTCAGTGAGTCTCCTTGCTTAAATTGGCCTAAATTTGTCAATCGCAACGTTTCAGGAATAAGATAAATATTAAACTGGCCCGTTGCGATATCCCAATCACTGACGGTTAAACTGGCACCATGCACAGCTAAAAAGCCTTTGTTAAAAACGTAACGACGAAAGGTACTCGGTACTTCTAAGGTGATAATGTGGTTATTTGGCCGATGTTCAACATTTATAATGGTTAACTGCCCATCGATATGTCCAGATAACTCATGTCCTCCGTTTTCATCGCCATGACGTAACGATCGCTCGACATTAACAGTTTCTCCGAGGCTGAGTTGACCAAGCGTTGTTTTATCTAATGTTTCTTGCATTGCATCAAAGCCTATCTGTTGGCCTTGTATTCGGCTTACCGTTTGACAGACACCATCGATTGCAACGCTCGCTCCCAGTTGAAGTCCACCGAGCAAGGATTCAGGAAACAATACATCAAATGACAATAACCCCGGTTGGTTGTTGATCTCACAGACTGGGTAATGACCGTCGATAATTCCACTATACATCGAGTGGCTCCTCATTTAGCTATGCATGTGGGAAGATTATGCCAAAAAATGTGGCAGGAAGGGATGAAAAAACAATATTCGAGTTCATCCATAAAGTTCAGTACGTACTTGAGCGATGAGCCAGTTAGGGAATTGACGATAATCAGGGTAGGGTAATAGTAGTTGATTCTGATGCCATACCCGATTGGGGAGTCCGATGTTATCATGCCAGTTAAAACGTGCCCAATTTGACTTGCCTGCGATCAGGTGACGTTTTGCTGAAGGGACAAGTTGTGTGCTCAATACGATCCGCTGTTGGTAAAGGAGCTGCTGGTATAAGTAGTCTCTCCAGTTGTCATCTGGCGCGGTGAGTTTGGCTAAGATCACCAAGATTTTGCGCCAATGATTACCATTTTCGTCGATAAATGCTGTGATCCACTCGTAGTGACTATTCGCAGCGGGTAATGTTGGCATCTCAGTGGCAAGATACAACACATTATCTGCCTGTGGTAAGCCGATTGATAACGGCCCTACAATGGGACAACCATCAGAAATATATAGTAATTGATTCGACATACGGATAATACTAACCATAATAAACGAATTATCATGGTATAACATCAGCATGAAGAGGGACATCAATGTCGAGTTATTGGCACTATTTGATTTGTGGTTTATTGGTGTTTTCCATCCATGTGGAAGCCACCGAGCCACAAAGCCAATCGGGAGATAGCACAACATCGAAACCAATAAGCTCGGCGAAGCCTTCAATTGAACCTTCAGGCCCAACATCGATTACACAACGGGCCCAAAAGGGGGGCGGCTTAGTCCAGCAACGCCTTGAGCGTGAGAAAAAACAGCAAAATGAGCCGTTTGTGATCACGCCGTATCGGCCCAATTATATCTTGCCTGTCAAATATACGCCGCACCCTGATCAAGCCAATTATATTGATTCAGAGGATCCTAATAATCGGCTGAATGAAACTGAAGTGAAGTTTCAAATAAGCTTTAAATTTCCAATCGCTTTTGATTTTGCTGGAAAAGGAAGCAGCTTGTGGGCAGCCTATACGCAACAATCCTTTTGGCAGGCCTATAACTCTGAAATATCTTCTCCGTTTCGTGAGAGTAATTATGAGCCGGAGGTCTTTATGCAGTTTGAACTGCCAGAGTCTGCCTCACCAGCTTGGCGTCTATCTCTTTGGCGAATTGGGTTGGATCATCAGTCTAATGGCCGCTCTCGACCGGCTTCTCGTTCTTGGAACCGGTTGTATGGTGAACTGGTGTTTGAATCAACCCATGATGTGTTTAGCATCAAACCTTGGTATCGATTCCCTGAAAGTCGGCAAAATGATGATAATCAGCATATTGAAAAATATTATGGTTATGGCGAATTCAACTGGGTCCATGTTTGGCACGACTACAGTGTTGATATGCTGCTACGCAATAATTTTCGTCAACAAAATAAAGGCGCTCTGCAGCTGGGGTTTAGTTTCCCGTTATGGGGTAAATTGCGTGGTTATGTCCAATATTTTAATGGCTATGGCGAATCACTCATCGATTATAATCAAAGTACTCAAACATTAGGTGTTGGGGTTATGTTAACCAACTGGCTGTGAACAAAATGACGGGTTGGAGCGCTGGTTTTTGCTAATTTTTAGCTTTATAATAAGTTTTATTGCTAATTATAGATGAAATGTTGAAATTATATTTTATCTATAGGGTTTGTACAGTTGATGTGTTAATTACAGATAACATTCCCAATAACTCAACTGGTTTTACCTAAATTGCGTTTGTGTTTACAGTGATTGCTCATTAGTATGTGGCGAGCAAAAATGAGGCAAGAGCTTCTTGATGGTAAGGATAAAATGGTCATGATAAAGCTGGATAAGACTGATCGGTTAATTTTAGAGGTGATGCAACAAAATGGCCGTATTAGTAATTTGGAATTAGCAGAACGGGTTGGCTTATCCCCATCGCCTTGTTCTCGTCGCGTGAAACAGTTAGAAGACTCCGGATTTATTCGTCGTCATGTCACATTGCTCAATGCTAATAAATTAAATCTTAGTTTGACGGCGTATATTCATATTTCGATGGATCTTCATACACCAGAGCGATTTCAACATTTCGAAGAGGAAGTGGGCAAATATGAAGAGGTGATGGAGTGTATGTTGGTGACTGGCAATGACTCTGATTATCAGTTGAAAGTCACAGTGCCTGATATGGAACATTTCCAACATTTTCTGTTAGGTAAGTTGACACGTATCACTGGCGTGACGGGTGTTCGCTCTAGTTTTATTTTACGGACGGTGATTGAACATACTGAGCTGCCGTTAACGCATATTCAAGATTGGCAAGACGGCTAAAATTGAAAGGTATGGTGTGGTTCGGATAACCAGTTTCATGGGTATAATCTAACATGTATGGAAACGCTGATGCTCGATTTACAAGTTCAAGTTGAATTGTTAGAACGTGTCCGCAACGTATCAACAGTTAAAGCGTTTTCACTTGTTTGTCAGCAAATTACTCAGAATTTAGGATGTGATTTTTATCTCTTTCGATTGTTTAGACCAGCCGAAACGACTCAATTGCAGCTTTTTTTGGATAGTAATTATCCGAAACAGTGGCTAGAAAATTATCTATACAACTGTTCTTATGATCCTATTTTTAGGCTTTGCCGGGATTATTGTCGTCCGATTTTTTGGCATGAACTCAAACAGCAGCAGCCAACCAATAGCTTAAGCGAGCAGTTTTTTCAAGAGATCGCTAAATTTGGGATCATCGATGGAATTTCTGTAGCTGTTCGTGGCATATTAGGCGAATTTGGCATTCTAAGCCTCTCTATGAAACGCCTTATTGAGCCGGCAGAAAAACTTAATCTGCAGTTGCAATCACAGTTATTTGTGCCCTATCTGCATGAAGCGGTAAACCGCTTTTGGCGTCAATCCCAAATGGATTATGGCCTCAGCCCCCGTGAACGAGAATGCTTGAGCTGGGCCAGTCAAGGCAAAACTACCTGGGAGATCGCCCAGATCCTTAAACTGGCTGAAAGCACCGTCAACTATCATCTCAACAATACGCTCAGCAAGACGCAATCGTCCAATCGGCAGCAAGCGATTGTGAAAGCGCTTATGTCTGGGTTATTGATGATGGACTTCGTGGCCAAACCGACTGTGTCTCATGTAACCAATGACGATTAACCTTGAGCCAATCGCCATTTTTTCACCACTCTATTGGTTTAAAAGATTTGGCATAAAAAACCTTTAAGGTAGAACCCTTCAGGATAAGGCCCTGCAACAGGATGATCCTCAGCTTGCTGCAATGACTGTAAAAAGACCACCTTACGACCTGCATCAAGCGCTGCATCAGCAACAATTTTCTGAAAGAGCTCTTTTGGCATCAGTCCCGAACAGGAAAATGTGGCCAATAACCCCCCCTCGGGTAATAATCCCATCGCTAATCGATTGATGTCCTGATAACCCCGACTAGCTCGTTTTAAATGCGCTTTACTGTCAACAAACTTGGGCGGATCAAGCACGATCAGATCAAACTCCTTTTGCCCTTGATAGTCACGGAGCGCTTGAAAAACATCTTGACGCTCATGGGTAATCCGACTCGCATCTAAGGCATTCAGTTCTACATTGGCGCCAGCAATATGGAGGGCATCGCGAGAAACATCTAAATTAGTGACCGAGTCGGCGCCAGCTGCCAAGGCATAAGTACCAAAACCGCCTGTATAGCTAAAGCAATTCAAAACACGCTTACCGGCTGCGAGTTGACCTATGAGTCGGCGATTGTTACGTTGGTCTAAGTAATAGCCTGTTTTATGACCGGTTTCGATATTGACCCATAATTTCAGACCATTTTCTTCGATGATCATCGGTTGCGTGGGCAATTCACCGTGCAGTAAACCGCTGGTCGGCTCTAATCCTTCTTTTTTACGCACATCCACATCAGAACGCTCATAAATACAACATTCGGGAAACTGAGCAATCAATGCATCAATAAGGAGTTGGCGACAATACTCACTGGCTGCACTGAGAAGCTGTACCACTAAAACATCGGCATAGCGATCAATGGTGATCCCTGGCAGGCCATCATTTTCCCCCGCGACGAGTCGATACGCATTCGTCTGAGCAAATTGTCCCAGTAACGCGCGGCTAAGTGCGGCTTGTTTGAGCTGTTGGGCGAAAAAGTCAGCATCAATGGGTGTGCGTTTATCAAAACTCCAGACTCGGGCGCGAATTTGTGAATCGGGCGAGTATCCCGCGTAGGCGAGCCATTGCCCTGCTGCAGAATAGATTGAAACGGTTTCACCGCGAGATGGTGTGCCATCGATGCGCTCAATCGCTTGAGAGAAGATCCATGGATGACGACGAAAGAGTGATTTTTCTCGTTTAGGGTGCAGATAGAGAGCGGGTTTCATAGCAAGCGTGCTCAGTGGTGGGAAAAGAGCGCGGATTATATAACCTCTGGGCTAGATAATAAATCGCCAATATAAAAGTTGCGGGCATATAGGGGAAGACAACCAGATAATAGTGGTCGATATCCTAATCGGTCTCGGTTTGACATCTCCAAGTGACTAACGCAAAAGCTATGTCATCGCGAGTCAAGCGAGGAGTGAATTGAGTTATTTGCTTAAAATTAAAACGACTGAATTGATTTCTTTGTCCCTCAAACCAGCGACTTAACCGATACGAAAAGATGTCGTGAAAGGCACTGCAAAATTGCCGGCGCGTGTTATTCTTAACTTATGAATCAAGGTGATAGACTTTATCAAGTAAGGCAAACAATTGCGCATGTGTTAGCTCGTTTGGATATTGGCTATGTGAGCTATGATCATCCGCCCCTAGGTGATTGTCGGCGTGCCGATGAATTGGGATTAGTTCGACAAGGAACTCGCGTAAAAAATTTATTTTTACAAGATAATGCGGGTAAACGACATTTTTTGTTGGTTGTCCCAGCGTCTTGCCAAGTTGATCTGAAAGCCTTAGCAACGGCCCAACAAACAACTCGGTTGGGGCTTGCTTCATCGCGGCGTTTGGCTCTGTATTTGAATTTAACGCCAGGGTGTGTCTCTCCGTTGGCATTGGCTTTTGACCGTGATCGACAGGTTGAGCTATGGATTGATCAAGCCTTGTGGCAAAGTGCGAAGGCGCTGCAATGTCATCCAGGTGATAATCGTCAAACGTGGGTGATTGAAACAGTGCAGTTAGCACGATTTTTTAGTTGGAGTGGTCATCGTCTGACATTAGTGAATGTGACCGAAATAAACAACCATTTGAGATAAAAGAGGGACAAACATGGCGCAATGGTCACTATGGACTTGGTTTAGTTCAGCGCCTTGGCTGGTTATTAATACACCCATAACAGGGGTTGATAAACTGTCGCAATGGCTAGGGAGTATCCCTTTTTGGAGCATTATTGCTATTGCCGTTGCCATGAATCTGCTGCGACATCGGTGGTGGTCTCTCAGTGGTGCCATTGGTTTTCCGGGCGTTGCTTATGTACTCGGTGTTTGGCCGTTGTTTATAGAGCAGTTTGGCTGGTGGTTGCTGTTGTGGCTGAGTAGTTGGGGGATATCTTGGTTGATGGCGCGTTATCTTATTTTATTTCCTAAATGTCTCAAACTAAGTCGGGTGGATGTGCGTTGGTGGCCTATCTATGTATGGTTATTGGCATTGGTAGCGGTTAAACCCAGTTGGGAAATAGCTGTGGTGGTACTTTGGTGCGCATTGATCCCGCACTTTTTACTGTCACGATTATCGCTTTTTGCCCAAATTCCAGATAAACCATTGGCTCAAGCGGCCATGTTAGGCGCTAATGTTCATCAACAAATGAAGTGGGTCGCTGCACGATGGCTGTCTGCGCGACTCGTTCGATGGCGCTGTAATAGCGTTCAGGTGACCTTATTTTATAGTGTCTTAATGGCTACTATTGGGCTACCTGGACTCGGTCAGCATATACTGCAAGCGCTCTTGGGGCATCAGCAGCAACAATTGATTGGCGCTGTAGTGACCTTACTGCTACTTCATGGTTTTTTATGGTCGTTAGATAGTGCGCCGAGGATGCCATCATGAGCCAAATACAATTAAGTGCAGTGGCGTTAAATGATGTGAGTAAACCTCTCAATTTAAATCTTTGCACAGGGCAGTTTGTCGCTTTATGTGGTGATATTGGTGAAGGTTGTGAAGACTTTATCGCTATGTTGTTCGGGGAGCACTCACCTAACCAAGGTAAAGTGCGCTATAACGGCGAGCCTATTCCACATGCCGCGAAGGCATTAACCCAATGGCGTCGTAAAGGCGTGATGCTGGTGGCTTGGCGATTACCTCTAATTGAGTGTCTCAGCGTTGTTGATAATTTAGTGTTGGCATTACAGATCCATGGCGTGGCGCCGCTCAGAGCCTACAAACAGATCCATGCCGCATTAGCGGAAGATGATTTGACGGAGTTACTCAACTGTTGCCCTGAACAACTTAACCACATGCAACATGTGCAATTGTTGTTGTGGCGAGCACTCTTGTGTAAGCCCGAGCTATTGCTGGTTGAGTCACTATTTAGTGAGTTACCCGCTTCACTTCGAGAACGCTGGTCGTTGCGCTTCAAGGCGCTATGTCAGAGCCGTCATTCGATTGTGATTGTGCATGCCACAGAGATAGCCATGATGAGTCAATATGCTGATTATGTGTTAGCTTTTGTGCAAGGTGAGTGTGTCGCCAATGGCTTTTATGATGATCTGTCAAGCGCTGGCTTATGGTCAAGCGAGCGCTTGTTATCTGCGGAGAGTGCAGAAAACTCGCTGCAAATGGTTTGTGCGGGACAATTAGCGCAGCGACCAGTGTTGCAATTGGATTATCGGCTGAAGGCCGATGTGGCGTTAGATGCGATGCAAAAAGTTCAAAGTAGCTACGCCTATTTGCTGGATGGTAAACAGCTTGTTGGTGGATTATCGTTGTATCAAGTCAACCGAGCTATTCAGCAAATGGATAAGCCATTAAAACAATTTATAGACCACTTACCGACCATTCAAGCGGATCAACCTTTAAGTGACGTAATTGCTCAAGGCGCTGCCCGCCAGCGCGATTTAGCGGTGATTAATCAGCAAAATGAATACCTGGGGCAACTTCGTTATAAACCATTAATGGCGACACTATCAAAGATGTTAAGTGAGCCGCCGGTGCATTAATTGGAACGCTCAATCGTGGATAAATGGATGGGCCACGCGCATAGCGCTCAGGCCCACCGCTACTATTTATTCGGCGCTTTCATCAGCGCCAATAGTTTTTGCACATTGTGTTTAAACTGAGGCATATCTTTTTTGGATACAGCCGCTGCCATTGGAATTTTTGCACTCATCGGGTTAACCGGTCGATTATTAATTCGAAACTCATAGTGTAAATGTGGCCCGGTAACGCGTCCTGTTGCTCCTGAAAGTGCAATAACTTGCCCGCGTTTGACCGGTTGACCACGTTTCACATAAGATTTACTCAGATGTAAATAGCGGGTGATATAAGTGCTGCCATGGCGAATATCAATGTACAGCCCGGCATAAGGGTGATGGATCACTCGAGTCACCACACCATCGCCTGTGGCCATCACTGGAGTCCCAGTCGGGCAGGCAAAATCGGTGCCGTAGTGAGGTGCAAGTCGCCCAGTTACAGGATGGAGGCGGTGCAAATTAAAGGGCGAACTAATCCGAAAATGGTGTTTGGTTGGATAGCGCAAAAATGCCCGTGTTAAACTTTGACCATCTTCATCATAGTATTTCCCGTTATCAAATAAGAAAGCATTGTAACTGCGATGACGGTTGATGATCTGTACTGCTAATAAGTTGTTTTCTCCGGTCGGTTGCTCTTTGACGTATTGATATTCAATCACTACGGTGAAAGGGTCACCTGCGCGCAATTCTCGACGAAAGTTAATTTTATCTTTAAACATCTGACCGATTTGTTCGATCTGGGCAGGTGTTAATCCTAATTTACGTGCCGATAGATACAGGCTTCCTTGGATCGTGCCGCGCACAACGCGTTGTTTCCATATCCCTTCTAAACGAACCACCTTTGACTCATAACTACCATCTTCAAGGAGATTAAAATCAACAAAGTAACCTGGATTAAAATAGACTTGGAAACGCGTTAATTGATTTTTAACATTGAGCCAAAAACGTAATTTATCGCCAGGATTAAGCGTATCTAATGCTTGTGTTTGGTCATTCTCAATGATGTTTTGCATCTGTTGCAGTGAAAGCCCCAACCGAGTGAAAATCTCACTTAAAGTATCGCCTGTGACGATTGTATATTCGCTACTGGGGGGCTGAATCTCATTATTGCTCGGTACTTCAGCACTATCTGAGGAAAAGTCATCACTTTCAGTGGGGCGCTGTTGCTGTGTAGGTATCGTCACATTGCCAGAGAGACTCGATGACGGTGACCAACATACCATGATAGCAAGTATAGCTAACAAGATTAACAGTATGCGGCGATGTAATTTAGGACATTTTTGCCAGATGGCGATTACGTTAAACTTCTTTAGGGACATATAACATCTTATCCGATTTTTATTTTATCTAGTGCACACTCTATATGTGACCAGTCTAATGCGTGGCTGTGGATCAACTCGATACGTGATTCACTCATCTGTTGCACACTCTGGCATTGTAACTGCCCATTAATACCATGGATCATTTGCCATCCATGGGGTGTCTGCACATACGCTTTTATGCGCCGCAGTGGGTATTTAGCTAACAATTGCATTAATGTTCCGACGTCAAACAGAATTGACGCATCATAGGCCCAACTGCAACTGACAAAATGGGAATGGTGAGTTTCAACGCGTTTTTCACCGAGAATGGCGTTTATTTTCGGTTCAGCTTTTACTGAATGACATATTGTCAGATAGTGGAGGGGGATTTGTCCATATTCAACTAAAAATATCTTACAATGTGGATAATGTCGCACAAGCCACTGGTGTGCCTGTTTGCATGTTGTTTCATCTGCTAAATCCTGTTTATTCAAAACGATGAGGTCGGCGACAGCCAGCATTTGTTGCCAAATTTCATGAGCTTGGTAGCTTGGATCAAGGCATTGACTGGCATCAATAAGCGTGATTACGCCACCGAGTGTAAGTGACTGCCGACGTTTTAGCTTTGCTAATATCTCACCAGGATGACCTGCGCCAGTGGTCTCAATAAATAATCGTTGTGGCTTAAAACTCATCAACTGCGCTAAGGCCAGCTCAAACTCACCCCCTTGAGTACAACATAAACAGCCTCCGGACACTTGCTTGAAGAGTGTCTCACTGGTGTGATTGTCTAGTAGCCATTGATCGATACCTAACTGACCCAATTCATTAATCAAAAATGCCCATCGTTCATCGGTTGGTTTTTGATTAAGTAAGTGTTTCAACAGCGTGGTTTTGCCACTCCCTAATACACCGGTGATAAGGTGCACTATCGTGCTCATGGGGCTCTCTTTTGACAGTTATGACAAATACCATGTAGTTCAATAGCGTGGTGAATAAGATGAAAACCATTCACTTGAGCACTTTCATTGAGCTGTTGCTGCATATGTTCTGTTAATGGCAGCTCTTCAACATGCCCACAAATTTGACAGACAAGAAGTTGAGGCTGGTGTGGATGCTCCAGATGATTACAAATGAGATATTGATTAGTAGACTCAATATTATGAATGATCCCAGCATCTAGTAAAAACTTTAATGCACGATAGACAGTAGGTGGTTTGATCGATGCTTGTTTAGGTCGCATGGCTTCGAGAATTTCATATGCGCTCATAGGTGCTTGATGAGCGGCTAAAATAGCCAGAACATGACGTCGATTAGGCGTCATTCGTTGTTGATTTTGGCTACAATAGTATTCTGCACTTTGGACTAAATGAGCAAATGGTCGTTGCATAAATCTACCATTGTTCGTTAAATAAACCGTTATGTTATAACACCCGCTGATAAATGAGTAGTATCAACCTAATAAACACAGATTTTTTGATGCTATTTAAACGGTTTGATACTCTAGCAGGCGAGTGGGTTGATACTCAAAGGTGCGTGATTAATCATAGCTTGAGTTCAATAGAGCAACTAAATACAGGGAATGGCTTAATAAATCAACAGATTGTTTGAAATATATCCAATTAAAAAAAATTACCTAAAATAGGGTTGACTTCAAAGCTCAAAACACGTCTAATTACGCCCCGTTGCCCAGATAGCTCAGTCGGTAGAGCAGAGGATTGAAAATCCTCGTGTCGGTGGTTCGATTCCGCCTCTGGGCACCAAAATAATTCCTCCTTAGCTCAGTTGGTAGAGCGACGGACTGTTAATCCGCAGGTCGCTGGTTCGAGCCCAGCAGGAGGAGCCAAATTCAAAAAGCCCGCTTTTATGGCGGGCTTTTGTTTTTTTAAGCTATTTGTCATTATTTCCCACCATAAGTCTATATATGTATGATCGTTTCGACTCAAAAGCTAGCGTCGATGAGATGCATAAGGATTGGTTCCTTCATTTAAACTTCAATATTCACTGTAGCCCGGATGTCATGCAATCGATCTGGGAAAGCAGCTGTTTTAACCTCAGGTCTACATAAGCGCATCTTTCTCAAGTTGAGTGGTTTTATTCATCATCTGATTGTGAGCGGCACTGAACCCCCGTCTGAATTTCCTAAGTTGTTGCTCAATCAGGCTATCAGAGGATAAGAGAGCCTGAGTCATCTGCTGGAACTTCTCGTAAAGCTATTTCGAGACAGTTGTATGCCTATGATCAACTAGGCTATAGTGCATAATGTGGTAAGGGGAATATCCGCATATTATGTTTGCGCTGCTTATCTTCGCCATTTCTCTTTCCACCATTGTTCCGAAATGGGTCAGTAATGACAGGCAGTTGGCGCCTTTATTTTTGGCAGAACTGACCGAAAGGTTATTGCATTGATCATCACGACTTAGTGTCAACTTTGTTGGCTTAAATGGTCAACTTGTTAATGCTCAGTAAACCATCCCAATAGCATTAAGGAATGTTATGAAGCAATTAAGAATATATACACTTAAAAATAAAAGCGCTGCCTTAGAGTATTTTCAGCATTATTGGATGAAGCACTTGGCCAGCCTGCCAAAGTTTGGCATTGCAGTAAACGACGTGTATCTAGGGGCTGATGAGAATGCAAATAAGGTGATGGCAATCGTGAGTTATCCATCAGGCAGCGATCCTAAAACATTAGATAAAGAATATATGCAATGTACTGATTTTAAAAATGATATGGCAGGTTTCGACCTCTCTAATATAGTTAATGTGGAAGAAATTTGGATGAGTGAGCGCCTTTTCTAAGCGTTAATGGTTTAAATCAACAGGTTTAATATGGACTATTCCCGGCATCCGCTGCGCTGCTGCCGGGTTACGTGAGACTATGGGTTAAACGTAAAAATAAATAAACGGCCGTAGGTATGGTTTAAACCGCAATATCCACTGTAAACTAGATGTATTGCCATCAGGAAAATTTGACTATTTTAGATGATAAAAACACCGTTTTGCTGGCAAAATGTGCTGTTAAACATTTTTTGAAAAAAATTACTTGATTTCATTGTCCTGAAAACGTTTAATAGCCGCCGTTGCCCAGATAGCTCAGTCGGTAGAGCAGAGGATTGAAAATCCTCGTGTCGGTGGTTCGATTCCGCCTCTGGGCACCAAAATAATTCCTCCTTAGCTCAGTTGGTAGAGCGACGGACTGTTAATCCGCAGGTCGCTGGTTCGAGCCCAGCAGGAGGAGCCAAATTCAAAAAGCCCGCTTTTATAGCGGGCTTTTGTTTCTTTGTAACCTATTGAGTAATACCAATTCAATATGTTAGCGTGAAGTACCTTCCCAAGGTATGCTTGATTTGCTTTTTGTAACTAGGGAACATTGATGCTTCAGAGTGAAAATCTCAGCTAAACACGGCCTAATGAATCTCCCATCAAGCGCCACTTCTTTTCTTTGTTATTCATTTAAAACCGAAACGTATCAACCTGTTTTGCACCTGCTCGCTAAATATTAAATTACATTTCGCATTGCCCTAGGCAAGGTGGAAAGTTCACGCTTTTCTCAATTACCTCATTACTTGTATCGTCAGGGATCGGGTTGATGCTGACAACATTTGGCGCTATGGTGATTTTGGATTCTCCTTAAAGCCGATGTTTATCCCTTTGCGTGTCTGATTTCTCTTTTTCCAATAGTAAAGACGCATCGCTATCCCCGCATTTTATGATGCCATCAAATATTGGAACTGAGTGGAATGTTAGCCTAGCAGCCGTTTTAAGTTCTATCGGGGAAATAGCCAGTGATCGCCTATACAAGACACTGCTTTGTTAGTGTGCGAAGCATGGATGAGGCCACAGCCAAAGGTCGCACTGTCGCTGGCAGTGACTGACCATTGGGTGTTTTTTCACGTTGAGTTAGTTAGCTAATCCATTGTTAACTAAAATAGATCGATCTATTTGTTGAATTGATTTCATACCCGTCAATGTCATGGCAACGCGCATTTCTTTTGAGAATATATCGAGCATATTTTCTACACCACTCTGTCCTTGTGCAGCCAACGCATAAACGGCTGACCGTCCTAACAACACGCTTTTGGCACCCAGAGCGAGCATTCGCACGACATCAAGGCCGGAGCGGATACCTGAATCAACTAGTACGGTAAGGTCATCCCCAACGGCATCGACAATCGAGGGTAAAGCCAGCGCAGTTGATGGCACACCGTCGAGTTGACGTCCACCGTGGTTAGAAACGATGATGCCGTCGGCACCAAAAGTAACAGCGTCTTTGGCATCTTCAGGGTCAAGTATCCCTTTGATGATCATATTTCCTTGCCAAAATTCGCGGATCCACTCCAAATCTTTCCAACTAATCGAGGGATCGAAATTGTCGCCTAACCATCCGACATAGTCCTCTAGAGAGGTTGCTTTACCAAGGTATTTAGAAACATTACCGAGATCGTGTGGGCGGCCGAAGAGACCGACATTAAATGCCCAGCGAGGTTTCGTTATAGCCTGTAAATAACGACGTGAAGCGGCGAATGGGCCTGACATGCCAGAATGCGCATCTCGATAGCGTGCTCCTGGCGTTGGCATATCAACCGTAAACACTAAGTTTTTAACGCCCGCTGCCTGAGCCCTCTCTAGCACATTTTTCATAAACGCCCGGTCTTTCAAAACATAGAGTTGGAACCAAATAGGCTGCGAACTTTGTGAAGCAACCTCTTCAATAGAACAAACTGAAACTGTAGAAAGACATAAAGGAATATGCTTATTGGCTGCAGCTTTGGCTGCTTGCACTTCGCCCCTACGAGCGTACATTCCGGTTAAGCCTACTGGGCTTAGAATAATTGGCATCGCTTGTTTTTGACCAAAAAGCTCAGTTTCTAGACTCAATGAATCCATATTTTTAAGAACTCTCTGTCGCAGGCTGATATTCGCCAAATCAGACATGTTTTTCTGTAAGGTATGCTCCGCATAAGCACCACCATCGATATAATCGAATAAAAATCGCGGTAATCGACGGCGCGCCGCCTCACGATAATCATTTGCCGATGAAATTATCATTTATTTTCCCTTATATTGCTTATGCGAATGGAACAGAAACCTAAGATGTTCTGCCGATGCATCAATAGTAGAAACTTTTATTGAGTCAGAAAAGAGAATAATATTTATAACTATAATTCCAAATTGGAATAGCGATGAATATCAAAAATTTAAAAGCATTTGTGGCGGTAGTGCAGCATAAAGGATTTACGCAAGCCGCCGCATTGCTCTATCTTTCTCAATCGGCAGTGAGTAAAGCGGTTAAGTCACTGGAAGATGAATTAAAGGTAGTGCTTATAAACAGAAAAACATCGGGGATAACGCTGACCTTTATCGGCGAGATAGTTTACCAAAGAGCAATAACCTTGCTGCTGGAGGTGGAAAATTTATCGGCAGAAATTAATGAATTTAAAGGTATGATTCGGGGCGTCTTGAGAATTGGTCTTCCTCCGGTGGCCAGTGGTGCGCTTTTTGCCTCAATGTTCACCAGCTTTTGCAGCATGTATCCCAACATCGAAATAGAATTAATTGAACGCGGTGGCAGCGAACTTTTGAACTTACTAAAAAAAGGAGAAATAGAAATTGCGGCTACCTTACGATGTGAAAACGATGAATTAGATTTTTTGGGCATGAGATGTGAGCCTTTATGGCTCATTTTGGATAAAGCCAATCCGCTTATCAACAATGAGAATATCAATTTAAGCCAACTTAAAGGGCTGCCATTTATTCTTTTTGAAAAAGGTTTTTCTCTTAACCGCATCATCATCAATGCTTGTGAAAAACGAGGTTTTTATCCTAAAATCTCTGCTAGGAGCGCGCAGATAGATTTCATTGTCGATCTTGTTGCTGCAAAATTAGGCATTGCATTTCTTCCTGATGTTCTCGCTCAGCAATATGCCCATAAAGATATTTTTATCAATAGATTAGATGAGAATGACCTCCAATGGGATATAGGGCTTGCATGGAAAAAAAAGGTTGAGCTTTCACCTGCCGCTAAAGCTTGGATCCAACTAGCGAAGATTTATCGACAGGTAAATTGAGCAAGTCAGTGTAGTTCAAGTTGTTACTGACGTTGTTGAGTTTGTTGACTTGACCATATTTTGGAGATTAGTGAACCTGACTCATCCATGTATAAGATTTAAACCATTTGTTGTAGATTTTTTGATATGTGCCATCGCCTTGGATCTGTTTTATATAGTTGTTCAGTAAATTTAGAAAGTTAAAATCATCTGGACGAATCGCCCATCCAAGTGGTTCAAAGGTGAAGGTTTTGTCTAAATGCACGAGCTGACCTTTGTGCTCAGCGATATAGATGGCATTGTATGGCATATCGTAAACAAAAGCGTCCGCTTTACCATTGGCTACCTGCAGTACGGCATCTGCAGAGGTATCAAATAGATCAATATGAGCATTGTATAAATACTTTTTCGCCGCTTGGGCACCCGTTGTTCCCATCTGGGTCGCGATGGTGTATCTGGCTTTATTCAGATCCCGATAACTGTGAATTTTGTTTTTGAGCTTGGGTGATATCAGTACGGTTTGCCCAACTTGCATATATTTATCAGCAAACATGACGCTCAAGTTTCGCTTAGCCGTGATGGTCATGCCAGCAATAAAATCACATCTTCCGGTTTTAAGGGCTGGCACAATGCCGTCCCAGGCGGTGTTTACCGGAACAAATTTAACCCCAAGAGAGTGTGCTAAATGTTTGGCGATATCGATATCAAATCCAATGTAACGGCCGCTTTTACTGGTCATCTCAAAGGGGATATAGCCTGATTCAAAGCAAAGTCGCAGTTGTCCCGATTGAATAATGTGTTCGACAGTGTCATTGGCTGCAAATGCGCGACTACTGAGTGCCACAACGCCAAGTAATGTGCTCGCGGTAAGTAGTTGTCCCAATTTTCTTTTATGATCAAACGATACCATGTTCTATTTTTCCTCTTTTCGCTACGTCCTTAAAGTGATTGTATCATCTAGCTGAATTTGCAGGCCAAAGAAGTTGAGCTCTAGCGATTATCAATACTGCGAGCAACGCACTGTCCCTTATGGCAATACTGCGCGGTGAGTCGTTAGTCGTTTCAGGTTAAAGTGAGTTTATTGGTAAATGTAAGTTAATAACGTCAATGAGAGAAAACCGAGGTGAGCTGCTACGGCGTAATCTGCCAGTAGAATTTAGCTTGAACTTTCCGTTATGATGGTTTGAAGATGTACAGGAAGGTTGATAGATGATTGAGTTTAAACAAGTTGAAATAAAAAAAGGGCAGCAGCACTGTCATATTCAAGATTGGGTATTAGCGACCCACCAGCATGTTTGTGTGATTGCTGGTGATAATTCCCCGTCATTGATAGCCGATTGGCTATGCGATGAAGCCGCGCTTATTCAGGGCGAAATATCCGGTTTACCGGCAACTATTGGCGTGGTGTCACTGGGAATTCAACAGCAGTTATATGCGGCACAAAAAGCGGCCGATGAGACCGATCTGACCAATGAAGTCGACCCAGGCAGTACCGTTTATGAGCTATTGCGCGAGATAAATAATGATGCAGCTCAAATTGAGCAAGCGATCGATGACTGCGGTTTAAGTAAACTGCGCGATCGTGGGTTTTTTCTGCTATCAACAGGGGAGACTCGTCGTCTAATGTTGGCTCGGGCCATTTTATCGTGCCCGCAGCTATTGGTTCTTGATGAGCCTTATGCTGGATTAGACAAAGTCTATCAGCGTCAGCTCAGTGAATTATTAGTCCGTCTTAGCCAAGACTATCAACTGGTAATGATCACCAGCCGTGAGCAAGAGATCCCAACTTGCTTTACGCATATTGCTTTGTTTGATGAGCAGCACCTACACAGTAGCTTTGCTCGTGAGCAGTGGATTAATCACCCATTGCGCCAACAATGGCAAGCGTTAGCGGGCGAAGTTTCTCAGCAAGTGGCTAATGTGTTACAACAAGCTCGCTGCGAGCAGGATAACTATGATCCATTGTTTGCCATTTACAACGGCCGTGTGGCTTATCATGATGGTGTGGTCTTTGAACATTTAAATTGGCAGATTAGTGCTGGCGAGCATTGGCAGGTGCGTGGCCCGAATGGATGTGGAAAAAGTACCCTACTTAATTTGATTTTTGGCGACCATCCGCAGTGTTACAGCAATCAGATTGACATCTTTGGTCATCGCCGCGGAAGCGGCGAAAGTATTTGGCAGATCAAACAACGAATTGGGATGGTTTCATCGGCATTGCATCTGCAATATCGCGTCAATGTGAAAGCCGTGGATGTGATCATTTCGGGATTTTACGACTCGATTGGTCTCTATCAGCAGCCAACGGTATCTGAACAAGAACAAGCGCGCCAGTGGCTCAAATTGTTGCATATGGAAGCCGTGGCCGATAGCGGTTTTCGCTCATTAAGTTATGGTCAGCAGCGATTATTATTAATTGCGCGAGCGCTGATCAAGCAACCCTTAATACTGCTGCTTGACGAACCTTGTCAGGGGTTGGACTATCTGAACCGCAAGATTGTCCTACAAGCATTGTCACTGGTGGCAAGTCTTAGCATTACCCAGATGGTGTATGTTTCTCATCATGACGATGAAGCGATTGATGGCATTACTCATTTTATTGACTTTATTCCGGCAGAAAATGGTGAAGGCTATCGCCCGCAGTTGATTCATCCGTAAGGACAAAAAAGCATCCGATAAGGCGGATGCTTTTTATTGATCGTACCAAAGCGCTGATGATGGCGTTATTGCTTGCTATCCGTGACTGTTTGCCATTCTAAAATTGGCCAATTGCGTCGATTGGCAATCTCTCGCAATGCCTCACAGGGATTGACCACGTAGGGTTCATCGACTTGTTCCAGCAGGGGTAGATCATTAATTGAATCAGTATAAAATCGCAGTTCATCGGGTTGCCATGATTGCGTGGTCAGCCATTGCTGCAAACGAATGACTTTACCTTCACGAAATGATGGTGTACCAATAATCTGTGGGGTATAGACCCCTTGTTGACGGGCGACATTGATCGCAAGTACATCCGTAATCCCAAATAGTTTGGCGACAGGGCGTACAATGAAATCAACGGTGGCAGAAATCATCAGTAGATGGTGATGGTTTTCAACCAAATCTTCCACGAGTTGTTTGGCTTGTGGATAAAGACGTTCGATCACTTGTTCATCGATAAATTTCTGGACGAGTGCATCGACTTGCTCGGCTGAGTAATCAGCGATCGGCGATAAGCTAAATTGTAAAAATTCAGCAATATTCATCTTTCCAGAGCGATATAGCGCATCAAATTCACGGTCTTTGGTTAAAAACTCATCAGGATTAGTCACGATTTTTTGTTGCACCAAAAACCGATGCCATAATGCCATGGTATCGCCATTGAGTAGGGTGTCATCTAAATCAAAAATTGTCAGAGTATTAGGCATAATTAATCATTTCTACATTATAGACAGAGAGTTTGTATCATTATTCGTCAAGAAGATCACCCTTTTAGATAACGAATAGCTGATTTATCAATAAGCAAGGTCAATGGTTGCCCCGCTGGCACTAAGCGATCGGCACTGCGATTAAGTCGGTCGACCGTTAATTCAATACCCGCGATAGCGACTTGATAACGGATGATTGTTCCAAGTAGCTGATGACTAACCACTATAGCCTGCTGTTGTGCTGAAAAATGTTCAGGATAATTGCGACCCGCTTCAAATACATAAATAGACTCAGGACGAATCGCGGCCGACTCGCGCGATTGGATACTTAATAGTTGCTCTAATTGTAGTGGCGTTAACAAATTATATTGCCCCATAAAGCTTGCCGCAAAGTGGTTCGCGGGGTTGGTATAGAGCTGTTCGGGGACGTCACACTGAATGATTTGTCCCTCATTCATTAAGGCGATGCGATCTGACATGGTCAGCGCTTCTTCTTGATCGTGCGTCACAAAAATGGTGGTCAGTGACAATTCGCGCTGAATAGCGCGGATCTGCTCGCGCAAGTGTTTGCGGATCCGTGCATCTAATGCTGACAGCGGCTCATCTAATAGTAAGACTTTGGGCTGCACCACTAAGCTTCGCGCTAATGCCACGCGCTGACATTGGCCGCCAGATAACTCAGCTGGATAACGATGGCCATAGTCTTCAAGTTCCACCAACTCTAATATTTGTTGCACGCGTTGATGAATTTGAAAGTGAGCTAATTTTTGTAACTTCAAACCAAAGGCAACGTTTTCGGTGACCGTTAGGTTTGGAAATAACGCATAGCTTTGAAAAACCATACCGATACCGCGTTTTTGCACGGCGCGCTGAGTGATATCTTCCCCTGCAAGATGGATCTGCCCCCCATCCACGGTGGTTAGTCCGGCTAAGCAGCGCAATAAGGTCGATTTACCACAACCTGATGGGCCCAAAAGTGTCAGAAACTCGCCTGCAGCGACCGTTAAATTGATGTCGGTGAAGACCGTTTTATCCGCAAAGCGTTTTTCCAGATGAGTGATAGCGACTGAATGCATGACAATATCCTAACGATTAAAACGAGTTGCGGTTAATGTGAGCAACAAAATGATAGAGAAATATGAGATCACCAGTGCTGAGGTGAAGTGACCACTGGTTTGGCGCATATTGTATAGATAGACTTGCAAGGTCTCATAACCGGTCCCCACTAACATATTGGCGAAGACAAACTCGCCAAATAGGAATGAAAAAGACAAAAATAATGATGCTAACAGCCCCTTGCGAATGTTGGGCAATACAACTTGGATGAATGCTTGGATACTATTGGCACCCAACAAGTGGGCGGCATCCATTAAGTCCGGTAAATTCAGTGCTTGCAGGCTATTGTTCACAGCACGATAGATAAAGGGCAGCGTAATCGCAAAATAACAACCGACCAGAATCCAGGGTGTGCCCGTGAGTGGGAAAGGCCCATCTGCATAAAGCTGCAATAATCCGACCGATGAAACCACTGGTGGAATAGCAAAGGGCATCAATGCAAGAATATTGAGTGAAGTATCAAGTTTCGGGTAGTAGTAAAACACCACAAAGACACATGGTACGATCAGTAATGCGCTCAATACCAGTGTGCCGATGGAGATAACTAATGAGTGGTACAACGCAGTTAAAAAGCGCGGATCACTCCATAGTTGTTCATACCACTTAAAGGTGAAATCTGAGGGCAGAATCGTCGCTCCCCAGTTATTACATAATGAATAGGCTAATGTGGCGAGCAATGGGATAAACAGTAGAAGGTACAAAAAACCTGTCACACTGTAGTGGTAGCTCATATGACGCTTAGCTGACATGATAACTCCTTTGGATCAGCTTCTGATTAATCAGCGTAATGCCTACCAGAATCGCCATTAGAATGACTGAAATAGCGGCAGCTAAATGGGGTTCTAAGAAAATATCGCCGGAAACTAAACTCGCGATACGAATGGTGACTAAATTGTAGTTGCCGGAGGTGAGTGCATAGACCGTTGCATAGGTGCCCAGGGCGTTGGCGATTAAAATAATCAATGTACCAAGCAGTGCGGGGGTAAGTACGGGTAGGCCAATGCGGCGCCAATAATGACAACGTCCGGCCCCGAGTAAACTTGCTGACTCTTCCCAATCTGTTTTAAGCCCGTCAAATGCCGGATAGAGCAGCAACATCGCCAGCGGGATCTGAAAATAACTATAGATGAGTGTCAGCCCCGTGGTGTTATATAAATTGAAGCTATCTAACCATCCTAGATGGCGAAGCATCAGCGTAATGGTGCCGTTAAAACCTAAAATGATGATAAAGGCAAATGCTAATGGTACCCCGACAAAATTGCTCGTGACATTGGTAAATGCGAGCATTGCATTGCGTAACCTGCCGGGAATATGACGCAGCGATGCGCATCCTAATGTAGCCATGAGCAGCCCAATCAAACTTGAGCAAATAGAGATAATTAAACTGTGCTCGAAAGCTTGACGATAAAAGGGGGACGCGACGATTTGTTGGTAATTTGCAAGCGAGAACTGCCCATCGCCACTGAGCGCACTATTAATGAGTACCCACACTAATGGGGCGAGCTCAAATCCACCAATTAAAATCAGGAAAGGGATTAAGACGAGCATCGGGCGCCAGTTGAATCGGCTCATGAGCTCTCCTTGAGCAGTGCTTGGCAGCGTGCTTTGGCATGCTCTAACTGCAATAGGTCAGCCACAATGCCACAGAGCTGTCGTTGTAGTGGTTTAGCACTGCTGTCGTGGCTAAAGGCATCGCCGATGACAAATAACGGCACTTGGCGCTCTTCAGGTAAAATACCGCAATGGTTAAAATCATTGTTCATCCCATGATCGGCGGTGACAATAATCTGATAGCCAGCGGCTATCCAAGCGGGCAGCCAGTCAGAGAGGATCCGGTCGGTTTGGCGCGCTTGATTACGATACTGGGGCGAGTCCAAACTATATTTATGCCCAGCATCATCAATATTCATGGGGTGGATCAGCAACAGATCTGGATCGTATTGGCGGCGCAGGTATTCCGCGTCTAAAAACAGATGATCATCGGGATAGTGATCTTGATGATAAAATAGTCCGTATTGAATCGGTAAGTCAGGCGCGACGGTAAAACGATCTCGACAGGCTTGGTAGGGTGAGCGATTATAGAGTTCGCTGATCCAATGATAGGCCGCAGCGGCGGTGGTTTTACCGGCCTCTTTGGCTAAATCAAACAGACTGACTTGATTGCTGAGCCTGGTGATTGCATTGTTGACAATACCGCTTTCAATCGGGGTCGCCCCAGTGAGTAAGCATTCGTACAGTGGGCGAGAAATCGCTGGAAGTTCACACTCAAGGCAATAATAGCTGGCTTGTTGGGCTTCGGTTAAAGCAAGTAGGTAGCCCATATGTTGATGGGCTACCGAATGACTTAAACCGTCCAGCACTATATAGATAACGCGTCTGGACATGTTGGACCTCATTGCTGATAAATCATTACTTGGCTTTGCCATTCTTGTGGTAGTAGGCGCGCTGTTTTTTGCCAGATTTTGAAATCTTTAATGGGCTGCGCATGTTTATATTCAGAGTTTGGCAACAGTTTTGCTTGCACATCGGCTGGCAGTTTAATATCGGTGCGGATAGGGCGTGCGTAGCCGCGGGCTAAATTAATCTGACCAGCATTACTGAATATATACTCACGTGCCAATTTTGCGGCCCATGGATGCGGCGCGTATTTGTTGATAACCGAGACATACCCAGAGGTGATTGAGCCATCGGATGGAATGACTACGGTGAATTTGTTGTGGTCGATCTGATCGCGATAGTTCAATGCGTTAAAGTCCCACATAATGCCTACTTCAACTTCGCCTTTTTCGATATTGGCAATGCTTGGATCGGTCAGTGACAAACGACCTTGTTTGGCAAGTTTTGCAAAGAATTTTAATGCAGGTTGAATATTTTTTTCGCTACCGCCATTGGCAATCGCAGCGGCTAATACGGCATTGTTTGCTTGCGCCGCTGAGCCGACATCACCCACTGTGACGCGGTATTTGCCTTTGAGTAGATCTTGCCAGCTATGCGGTGGGTTTTTCACTAAGTGATTATTGATGATAAATGCAATCGTCCCGGTATATCCCATGGCCCAGTAACCATCGGGGTCTTTAGCCCAGTTAGGAATGTCGTTCCAAGTGGTTGGTTTGTAAGGTTGTAAGATGCCTTTGGCTTTTGCTATGCGGGCAAACCCAAACCCAATATCACCAATATCCGCAGAGGCATGGTTTTTTTCTGAAGCAAATGTAGCGATCTCTTGTGCGGAGCTCATATCGGTATCGCGATGATTAATGCCATATTTAGTTTTAAGATCATGCCAAGTTTCTTTCCAGTTGGCCCAACTATCTGGCATCCCAACACTGACGACTTGACCCTCTTGTTGTGCCTTTTTAACTAATGCTGCCGGGGCTTGTGCAACCGCCATCTGGCTGACTGCAACTATCACCGTGCTTGCTGCAAGAATCCACTTTTTCATCAACATGCTCTCCTGGACTATATCAGATTGAATTGCTCTTAATGTAATCGGGTGTTATGACATTATTGATGCAGTAATGTGACATATTTATGATGGTCTTGGTTGTATAGTGTTCAACTTGGTATGTTTCATACAAAACTGTCATATAAATTTAGTAGTATGTAAGTATGTACACTATTTTAATGACAGATTATTTTGGTCTAGACCAGATGGAGTGATATGCAAGATAACGCCTCGCGCATGCGAATGATTCGAGACCAACTGAGAGAACAGCTTTTTCAAGGAGGATTACAACCGGGTGAAAAACTCCCCGCAGAGCGCCAATTAAGTGAGCTTTTTAATGTGTCGCGAATGACGGTTAAGGATGCGCTAGCCGCATTAGAGGCAGAAGGTCTGATCTTTTGTGAAGACCGCCGCGGCTGGTTTGTGGCCTATCCTCGGCTCATTTATAATCCCTTAAGCCGCATGCATTTTCATCGTTTAGTGAGCGAGCAAAAACGAAAAGCCAGTACGCAAGTCTTGAAGGTTGCCAGTGAATTGGCTTCACCGGAATTAATGGCGGTGATGGCGCTTAGAGAACTCACTCAAATCTATCGCGTGCAGCGGTGTCGATATCTTGATTCGCGTCCAGTTTTGTTGGTCGAAAATTATCTAAATAGCCATTATTTTCCCGGGATATTAGATGACGATCTAAGCCAGTCATTAACCGAACTTTATGCCACACGCTATGGCTATCAAAACAGGCGTTCTCGCTTTGATGTGCAGCCATGCGCTGCACCAGAACATGTTGCGCGAGCATTGCATCTGGCCAGCGGACAGATGGTGCTCAAAATTATCCGTGTCAATTATAATCAGGCCGATCAATTGATTGACTGTGAATGGGAATATTGGCGTCACGACGCCGTGTGTGTGCGCATCGACAGCTTAGATCACGGCATGTCATCTCGCACGCTTTAACCGATGCTCGAGAATGCATTGAATTGATCTGTGAGTTGAAAAGAGGTGGTTTATCGTTGCGTGCACTCTATTGAAATGGTCGATAAAAGCACCGCCGAAATGGCAGTGCTTTTTTATGAGCGCTAACACGTAGGTTGACTACTTGGCGTGATGCGCGGGTAGCTCAGATTCACTTGAGCGCGTTGGCGTGGGCTTAACTGTTTGCGTTGAATGATTGACCGATTTTGATGCGGTTTGTTTCACTTTATCGAGTAGATAGAGCTCATTAACTTTAGCAAGTTGCTGATATTGCCCCTGATTGATAGCAAATCGCACGTTATAGTCACTGCGTTCAACTTGATAGCGGTTGTCTTTGTGCCAGAACTGATAACGATAGTGATGTTGGCCACTTTGCACGTGCAAGCTAAACTGTGGTTTGCCCAATAGCGGCGTGACAGCCACGTGTTCAATGTTTAAGTTGGCCAACGATTCGCTCAGCAAGGTCGCCTTATTCTGGCTCAGTACCCGTTGTTTACTGTGTGCTTTGCCTTGCCATTGCCAAATTTGTTGGTTCTTTTTAATGTCAAAGTTGTTTCCGCTAATTTGCTGATTGGGTGTCGCCAGTAGCATTTTATCCAACCAGCTAGCAGAGTTAGCCATTAATGGGCCGGTGAGTAGATTGAGTTGATAGATCGCTCGTTGGCCTTTTTTTCGCACACTGACTTGATGAAATGTCGGTGAGTCACCGATATAAAAATTAGCCAGAGTGTGTTTTGCCGAATGCATCGATACATGTGTCTTAAAGTCTTTTGGGGCCACTTTAAAGCGTTGCTGCGCACTCTTGCTATCGGCAATTGGCCAATTGACTCTAGCGGTTGTTAATTGGCTCAGTAATTGTTCGACCCGTGCGCTGTCGGCAGGGAGTTGATCAAGGCCCGGTAGTACCCAGTGCTGATGGACCTTTCGCAATAACACCTTGTTGTCATGGCTACTAATGGCGATATGATCGATCTGACTAGGCTCAAAACTAAATAATGTTTTGGCCACTTGCTGGCTCGCCTGAACGTGTTCATGGTAAAACACTCCCGCACTCAGGGCGATTTGAGCGGCAAATAAACCGCTTAATCCTAACGTGAGTTTTTTAAACATAGCTCACCCTTATTCATTGATTAATTGGTTGTAACGACGGTTTTTAGCACGCCGCATGAAACGTCGAATGAGTGCAATGACAACTAATATGACAATGACCGCTGCGTAGTTGAGGTATTCCCAGAACAGTTGCACCTGATGACTCATTGGCATTAATGTTCTGTTGAAATGACTGCGTGCATGAATGCCCAATAAGGCCGTGTCTGCAAGGGCATAATGGGCTGCGTTATCCACTAACTTGAGTGTATTAAGATATTGGCTTTGCTGAACACTGGCACTTAACTGCAATACGCTGTCACGCAGCATCGAAGGCGAGCTAAATAAAATAACTCGCGCCGAAGTGGGTGAGTGAGTTAACACTGAGTTAATCTGTGCTGTTTGTTTGGCCGCGGCCGTTTTCGCCGATTTCGAGTGGGTCTTCGTCGCGTTCGACTGCGTGACCAATGGTGAAGTCTGATTAGCAAAATATGAGCTGAAACGACCTTGCGCCATCACGCCTACGAGTTGTCGTCCGGTTTTGCCTTGCGGCGTAAATGGCGCCATCTGGTTGCCGTGAAACGTAGGCATCACATCGGTATTTGCTGAGAGCCAACTATTCGTTGAGCTATGCAGTAGTGGGGTGATATGAACGCCGCTGTGTTTATCGACCACAATCGGAGAGGCCCAAGGCACGGTTGCTTGCCCTAAGTTATCCGTTATTGGCGTATGGGCATTTAACCCGCGAGAGCGAATATCTGCAAAGTAAGGGTAGTCGATCATCTCATATTGGCGAATAGACATACCAGCAATGGTGCGAGTAATCGGGATGGGCAGTGCGGTATTTTGTGGGTCCATTACCAGTTTTGACTGCACATTCAGCCCCAAATGCTGCAACCATTTAAGAAATAGTCCGCGATGCTGCTGGAGTGTGATGCCATCTTGAGTGAAGTGCAGTTGATAAGGTGAAGCAGCAGCAATAACTGTGCCTCCCTGCATCAAATATTGATCCACGGCAAACAGCTGCTTACGATTGAGCTGATGGGGTGCCATTAATACCAGCAGATCAGCGTCTGCACTGACGTGGCCATCGTTAAGCGTTTCGGTGCGAACATCAAAGTTCCGGCTCAAATAGTGGATGAGCTGTCGATAGTGGGGCCCTTGTGCATAAGGGGACGGGGCGTTGGGCGTGACCAAAGCGATGGTTTTGGTAAAGCCTTTGGCAAAATGCTTAATAGCGGCCTTAAGATGGCGTTTAAAATCGCTCCCTTGTAGATTGCCCAGCGGGATCTGTATCTGTTGCTGGGCATTGCCAAGCGTCATATAAAAATAGAATCGTTGCTGGCTTAACAAATTGGTGGTCATCGGCTTAAAGCCAAATTTTTGTGCGATCTGGTGAGCTAATTTAGGTTGCGCGGAGGGGTCGTTAAATTGCACAGATAGGCGACCATGAGCTTGTTTTTGCATCGTGTGTAAAACGCGATGGATCACTTGTTGGTAGTGCTGTAATGGTTTGGGGAGCTCTGATTTTGCCGAGAGATAACCGGTGAAGGTCAGTGGCTCAGTGATGGTGTTAAACAGATTACCGGAGGATTGATATTCTTTGATCACATGAGCTATAGCGGCGGTAATGTCATATTCTGGATTGCGTAATTGGACATCTAGCTGATTGTTTTGATCTCGTTTGGCGCTGATAAGGTTTCTAAAGTTAAGAACTTTGTATTGACCACCGTATGAGATCACCACATCAAAATAAGAGCTTACCACTGATGACTGATAGCGGTTATCCACCTGGAATGGAACAGGGCGGATCCCATATTGGCTGATCGCCTGCTTTTGCGCAGCGCTATTGGTGGTTGGATCGGCAAATTGCACCCTTACTTTGCCATGACCATGCACGCCATATTCGCGGATCAAGTTTTTTAACTGAGGCACTAATGGCGCTAACAACGGGTGCGTTTTGTGGCTAAAGTAGCCTTGAATGAGTAAGGGTTCTTGTAAATGCGCTAAGATCTGCCGAGTCGGCTGGGAGAGTGTGTAGATCTTGCCCTTGGTGGTATCGATGCGCAAATTGGTTAATTGACTGAGCCACACATTGGCGAGCAAAGCGTTGCCAATGACTAACAACATAGCCCAATGGATCCAGCGATGGCGAGTACTGTTGACGTTTTTAGCCCAGCGTTCTCGCTCTAGCATATAGCCGTTAAGGCATAAAAAAACAATAATAAGGCTCAGATAATAGTAGAGATCGCGAAGGTCTAATACCCCGCGGGTGATTGATGAGAATCGTGATGAAGTGCCCAATAGCCGCATGAATGTGGCTTGCTGCGTGCTGAGCAGATCGGTAATAATTGGGCTACCGAGTAAAAAGAAGAAGCCACATAGCGCACATGAGCAGATCAAACTAACGATCTGATTGTCACAGCGTGATGAAACAAATAGACCAATGGCTAAGTAGCAGCCACCTAACAAAATTGTTGCCAGATAAGCCGACCAGACAGGCCCCCAATCTAATTGTCCCAAAAGCGATACCGTGCACGGCAGCGGCAGCGTGATCACCAAGGCAATGATCAACAAACTTAAGCAGCCGATGAATTTCCCGATGACAAAATACCTTAACGGTACTGGGCGGGTTAGCAGGTACTCCAAGGTTCCGGAGCGACGCTCTTCGCTCCACATCCGCATACTTAAGGTGCTGCATAAGAAGATCAACAGCACCGGCATCCACTGAAATAATGGCTGAACATCTGCAATATTACGCGCAAAAAAAGCATCGCCCCAAAAGAAGATGAACAACGTGATGGCGGCAAATGCAGCTAAAAACAGGTAAGCAATGGGAGAGGCAAAGAATAGTTTGATCTCTTTGCCAGCAATTTGCCTGATTGACAAGGTGGCAGGTAACTTATTCTGCATGCTCATCGCCCTCTAGTGATTGTTGGTGTTGCAGGGGTTGCTGGTTGACTTGACGAAATAATGTTTCCAGATCGGTGATCGTGGGTTGCAGTGCGTATAAATCGCCAATTTGTGTTACGTGGTGGGCGAGTTGAGAGCTAATCTCTTGCCAAGAAACATCGTTGTTGAGCTCTATATGGTAACGATGATGAATCGGCACCTCGACTTGGCTGATATGGGCAATGCCGGCAATCGAGTTAACGGCTGCGCGCAGCGCCTCAAGTGGCAGTGAGGTTTCCAACTCCAAGCGATGGCTTTGTTTGAGATCGGCTAATTTGGCATCCATTGCGACCTCGCCGGCACGGATAATTAACACGCGGTCACAGATCGCTTCCACTTCTTGCATGATGTGGGTTGATAGGATCACAGTGGCTTGTTTGGCGACCTCCAAAATGAGTTGGCGCATCTGCGCGGTTTGGGTCGGATCAAGTCCGTTAGTTGGTTCATCAAGAATCAAAAATCGAGGTTGCCCCAATAATGCTTGGGCGACGCCAACCCGTTGTTTGTAGCCTCGAGAGAGAGTTCCAATGGGCGCTAATAACTTATCACTGAGATCGGTTGCTTTGATGACTCGGCGCAGCTCATCAAGCTGTTGGCTGGATGGAATAGCTTTGAGAGTGGCGGCATAATCGAGATAGTCGATGACCTGCATTTCTGGATAAATAGGTAAATTTTCAGGTAGATAGCCTATCATTTGCTGCGCTATTTTAGGCTGTTGGTTGACCGAAATTCCATTGAGCTGGACTTGGCCATGATGTGGCTCCAAGTAGCCACTGAGCATTTTTAAAATGGTTGTTTTCCCGGCGCCATTATGGCCGAGCAGGCCGACAATTTCGCCCTGTTCTATGGTAAAGCTGGCATCCTTGACCGCGGTGAATCGTCCATATTTGCGCATCAACTTGCTTACTTCAAGCATGTTGAATCCTCCTGTTGCGTTTGGGTGATTCCGAGGTGTTTATCAGACAGTTATGTTGAACATGGATTAGCCTAAATGAAGCATCAATATCTCCTCAATTGATTGATACAAAACCCTCTGCATCAGATAAAACACAGTGAGTGATAAGTTATAAACTCTTGCAAAAACTGGCAATTGTCGCCAGAAAATTTACGTAAATTTATATTGCCTTTTGTAACTAAAGATGCGAAAAACATAACTATTCATGACCAATATATGTGACCACAAGCTGCTATCAACTGCGGCGCAACATCATGTTTGATTCATTACGCCCTGCGACCCTTGACGATTTAGCTCAGATTTTATTGATTGAACAGCGCTGCTTTTCAATCGGTCGAATTGGTCGTCGCCAAATGCGTTATCTGTTATGCCATGCCAAAGCGCAAATATGGGTGGCGCTGCAGTTTGGTAACGTGGTGGGCTATACGATCTATTTAACTCCCAAGGCGCCGCGCCGTGCCCGTATCTATGCACTTGCTGTCGCGCCAGAGTATCAGCGCCAAGGCATTGCTCGGGCATTACTGCAAAAAGTTCAGCAGCTCGCTGAGAAAATGGGTTATAAGGCGCTTGCCTTGGAAGTGCGCTGCAGTGCTCGCAGTGCCCAGTTGCTCTATCATCAGTTGGGCTTTAGCTGGACGCATCTGTTGTATGATTATTATGCTGATGGCGAAGATGGCTGGAAGATGCTTTGCCCTTTACCATGCCCAGAATGGGTGACTGATTTGACGGTCTCCGCGGCGTAATGAGGCGTAGTGAATGGGGGAGCGGACAGGGGCTTAAAAGACACATTAATCTAGGACAGACCTTAAGATGACCTATCGTAAAAGTTGGCTAATCATCGCCTTATGTTGGCTTGTTGCTGGCTGTCAAAGCCTTCCAACTCAGCCGCCCTTACGCTATCGGGTAATGACGATGAAATATGGTGTTAACAAGCAGTTGCCAGATGATGTGCGTTGTCAACGATTTCAACTTTCCCCTGCCGATGTGGTGAATTACTTTGAACATGCACAAGCCGTTAACCCGAGTATCTTTCGTCAATATGCAAAGGGGTCATCATGTTATTATCAAGGTTCATTGATGGTTGATGGGGATATTCAGCAGTGGATGATTACCGCCGCTGGCGTGGGGTATCTCAGCCGTGGGTTGACAAAAAATGAGCTGCGCCATTTTTTGTGCACAAAGAACTGCCATCAAGTATTCGGGTCACGTTTTCAAAGCTATGAGCTTGACGAGTAGCTGGCAATCGTAATGATAATCACGCAAGCAGCCGTGAGGCGATCAGTCTAAGTGAGACTGATGGCGCATAGTTTGATAGCGCAGGTTCAGACACAGTGTTTCAGACAAAATTGGATGGATATGACATTGTTAATGTTTATCATCTATATGTTAATCAATTAGATATATTCTAATGCAGAGCGTTAATTTCAGATTAAACACTAAAGCAAATTGTGCCATTGAGGCTTCTCGCCAATAAAGGAATATTGCATTGCGTTATGTTGCTGCGGGGCTACGGGATAGCCTTGCCATTGTTGCTGGGTATTTACCGGTTGGATTTTCATTTGGCTTAACCGCTCAACATGCGGGGTTGTCGCCGTGGATGACGATGGCTGTATCAATGTTTATCTACGCAGGGGCTAGCCAGTTTGTGCTTGTGGGGTTAGTGAGTGCAGGCGCAGGAATATTCAATACCTTATTGGCCATTTTGCTGATCAATGTGCGCCATCTCTTTTACGGGCCTGCAATTGCTCGTTTTTTTACGGCCACTAAAGAGCGCTTACCGCTAGCTGTTCTAGCCTATGGCCTAACGGATGAGGTATTTGCCAGTGCTAGTGGCCGAATGGCAGAAATTCCTTCTTCGGTACGCCGACGTTGGTTCTTTGGTGTTGCCTTAGGTGCTTATAGTGCTTGGTTGACTGGCACTGGGTTAGGTATTTTGTTAGGACAAAGCCTTACTGCAGGCCCTATGTGGTTAAACCAAACGGTGAGTTTTGTGCTGCCCGCTTTGTTTGTCAGTTTGTTACTGGAACTGATGCGTTCTGTGTCACTGGCCGTCATTGTTAGCGCTGCACTCATCACGTTAGTGTTATTACCATTTACCGCCGTGCATTGGGCCATGTTACTGGGTATGGCCGGTGGTGCATTTTTGGGCGTTCCCTCGATGAAAAAACAAGGTGCTCATGATGAATCATGAATTTTGGTGGATCATCTTAGGTGGTTGTATCGGAACCTATTTATTACGCTATTTACCCATGCGTCATGCTTTCCGGCGACATCAATCACAAGCTGAAATGAATGGCCTAACGCGATTTTTAATCGCCTTAGGCCCTTCGGCGATTACAGTCTTATTAGTGGCATCACTGTGGCCGATGTTGCGCGATTCAGGGCAGTGGCATAATGTGATTGAGATCAGTGTAGCGATTGTGGCGATTATTCGTGTGAAACGCCGTTGGGGCGGTATTGCCCTGCCGACTTTTAGCGGCGTGGGTGTTTTTGCGCTGGTTGCTTATTGGCTGGCGTGATGATGGCAATCGTACATTCATACGATCTCGGCATTCGCTGCGCTGCTACCGGGCTACATCAATCGATGAGTCTTAATTCAAACATCGTAGCCCGGATGCAATGAAATGGAATCCGGGAAACTTAATAAATTTAACCCGCTACTTTGCTGGATTAAACCCTCAATATTCCCCGTACCTACTGACAACTTTGCTAGAGGATTTTTTTGTATTTGATCCGATGTGGCTCGGCCGCTTCTGCGCCGAGGGTTTTCTTCAGCCATGCTTCATAATCAGTGAAGTTTCCTTCATAGAAATTGACTTGTCCTTCATCGCGATAATCCAAAATATGGGTTGAAATACGGTCAAGGAACCAGCGGTCATGAGAAATCACCATGGCGCAGCCAGCAAACTCTAACAAGGCATCTTCTAATGCCCGCAAAGTTTCTACATCTAAGTCATTGGTTGGTTCATCGAGCAATAATAAGTTACCGCCAGTTTGCAGCAATTTGGCTAGATGCAACCGACCACGTTCACCACCAGAGAGCTCGCCAACGCGTTTTTGCTGATCACTCCCTTTAAAGTTAAAGCGACCTACATAAGCACGGCTAGGAATGTCCATCGAGCCAATGCGCAGCATATCACTGCCACCGGAGACTTCTTCCCATACGGTTTTACTGTTATCCATCGAATCGCGGAACTGTTCCACCGCGGCGATCTGTACCGTATCACCAATTGTGATGGAACCACTATCAGGCTGTTCATGGCCAGAGATCATTTTAAATAAAGTTGACTTACCAGCTCCATTAGGGCCAATAATCCCAACAATCGCCCCTTTAGGAATGCTAAAGGATAGATCATTAATCAACACGCGCCCGTCAAACGATTTGGCTAAATGTTCGACATCAACGACCTTATCGCCCAAACGTTGCGCGGTTGGAATAAATAACTCGTTGGTTTCGTTACGCTTGGTATAGTCCTGATTGTTAAGCTCTTCAAAACGGGACATACGAGCTTTACTCTTCGCTTGGCGACCTTTGGGGTTAGAACGAACCCAATCTAATTCTTTTTGAATCGATTTCATACGAGCTTTTTCAGAAGAGGCCTCGTGTTCTAAGCGCGCTTCTTTTTGCTCAAGCCAAGAGGAGTAATTTCCTTCCCATGGGATCCCATGGCCGCGGTCGAGTTCTAAAATCCAGCCTGCAACGTTATCGAGGAAGTAGCGGTCATGGGTAATGGCAACCACGGTGCCTTCATAGTCTTTTAAGAAACGCTCCAGCCAAGCGACCGATTCGGCGTCTAAATGGTTGGTTGGTTCGTCAAGCAGTAACATATCGGGTTTTTCAAGGAGTAACCGACAGATAGCGACGCGGCGGCGCTCACCCCCTGAGAGATTCTTAATCACAGCATCCCAGGCGGGTAATCGGAGTGCATCAGCAGCGCGTTCTAACTGGTTATTCAAATTATGGCCATCGGATGTGGCGACAATTGCTTCGAGTTCTTGCTGGCGCTGCGCCAGTTTGTCGAAGTCAGCATCGGGGTCAGCATAAGCCGCATAGACCTCATCGAGCTCTTGTTGTGCGTTAATGACATGTGAGAGTGCTTCTTCAACAGTTTCACGCACAGTTTTTTCAAGATCAAGCTTAGGCTCTTGGGGAAGATAGCCAATACGAGTGCCCGGGTTTGCCCGAGCTTCCCCTTCATGTTCAGTATCAACCCCCGCCATAATACGCAGCAAGGTTGATTTGCCCGCACCGTTTAACCCTAAGACACCAATTTTTGCGCCAGGGAAAAAGCTCAGTGAAATATCTTTTAAGATGTGTCGCTTAGGCGGAACGATTTTACCAACACGATTCATGGTGTAGATAAATTGAGCCATATGAGCCAATCCTTTCAATTGAAAATGAGACGGTATTGTCATCGCTGATAACAACTAATTGTGCTCAAGTATACATGTAAATAGGCGCGCAGGTGTAGGGGGGTGTCGAATCCTCCTGACAAGCTACTTTAAACGATGAGTTTTAATTCAAACATCGTCCCCTGGATGCAATGAAATGGAATCCGGGATCCCAACTCGTTTGATCGTCGAACCTTGGGGATTAACTCACTATTCGCGGCACCCGCTACTCTGGTGGGTTAAATCCACAATGCTCCCGGAATTCGCTGCGCTACTACCGGGCTACGAAGAGAGGGTTGTTTAAAAATCAATGGTTAGTCGTAGCCCGGATGCAATGAAATGGAATCCGGGAAAACCAATCCGTTTTATCCTCGAACCTTGGGGATTCACCCACCATTTCCGGCATCCGCTACTTTGGTGGTTAAACTCACAATGCTCCCGACATCCGCTGCGCTGCTACCGGGCTACGAAGAGAGGGTTGTTTAAAAATCAATGGTTAGTCGTAGCCCGGATGCAATGAAATGGAATCCGGGAAAACCAATCCGTTTTATCCTCGAACCTTGGGGCTTCCCCCACCATTTCCGGCATCCGCTACTTTGGTGGTTAAAACTCACAGTGCTCCCGGCATTCGCTGCGCTGCTACCGGGCTACGAAGAGAGGTTTTTAATTTAACTTAAAAGGAAATGTGGAGAGCTGGCTACAAATCGATCATTTTATTTGATAAATTTAATAAAAAAATCAATAAGGGGTGTGAATGGTTTCCTATCGTCGAGTTTTTGTGCCTGGTGGGTGTTACTTTTTAACGTTAACTCTTGCCAATCGCCATTCGACTTTATTGACTGATCAGATCGGGCTACTAAAAGAATCTTTCAAGTACGCACTTTCTCGTTACCTATGCCATATACACGCTATTTCAATAATGCCTGAACATTTACACATGCTTATTCAACTGCCTGAGCAGCAGTGCTACTACCCCAAATTTGTTCAATCAATGAAAAGTCGATTTAGCAGGGGGCTGACTAAAAAATCCCCGACACAATGTCAACCTATTTGGCAATCTCGATATTGGGAACATTGTATTCGAGATGAATGTGATTGGTTAAATCATTTGGATTATATTCATCGAAATCCATACAAACATGGTTTAGTTAAGCAGGTCTCTGATTGGCCCTATTCGAGTTTTCATGCATATGTTAAAAAGGGGATATTACCTGATGATTGGTTAGGGGAAGAAGATGTAAATGGTGATTTTGGTGAATTGTCTTAGATCGATTGCCATATAAATTAAAGCTTATAAATGAGTCTCGCCCGGATGCAATGCAATGGAATCCGGGATCCTAACTCGTTTGATCGTCGAACCTAGGGGATTCACCCACCATTTCCGGCATCCGCTACTTTGGTGGTTAAAACTCACAATGCTCCCGGCATTCGCTGCGCTGCTACCGGGCTACATCAAACGCTGAGTCTTAATTCAAACATCGTAGCCTGGATGCAATGAAATGGAATCCGGGATCCTAACTCGTTTGATCGTCGAACCTAGGGGATTCACTCACGATTCGCGGCATCCGCTACTCTGGAAGGTTAAACTCACAATGCTCCCGGCATCCGCTGCGCTGCTACCGGGCTACGAAGAGAGGGTTGTTTAAAAATCAATGGTTAGTCGTAGCCTGGATGCAATGAAATGGAATCCGGGATCCTAACTCGTTTGATCATCGAACCTTGGGAATTCACTCACTATTCGCGGCATCCGCTACTCTGGAAGGTTAAACTCACAATGCTCCCGGCATCCGCTGCGCTGCTACCGGGCTACGAAGAGAGGGTTGTTTAAAAATCAATGGTTAGTCGTAGCCTAGATGCAATGAAATGGAATCCGGGATCCCAACTCGTTTGATCATCGAACCTTGGGGATTCACTCACGATTCGCGGCATCCGCTACTCTGGCAGGTTAAACTTATAATACTCTCGGCATCCGCTGCGCTGCTACCGGGCTACGAAGAGAGGGTTGTTTAAAAATCAATGGTTAGTCGTAGCCTGGATGCAATGAAATGGAATCCGGGATCCCAACTCGTTTGATCATCGAACCTTGGGAATTCACTCACGATTCGCGGCATCCGCTACTCTGGTGGGTTAAATCCACAATACCCCCGGCATCCGCTGCGCTGCTACCGGGCTACGAAGAGAGGGTTGTTTAAAAATCAATGGTTAGTCGTAGCTCGGATGCAATGAAATGGAATCCGGGAAAACCAATCCGTTTTATCCTCGAACCTTGGGGCTTCACCCACCATTTCCGGCATCCGCTACTCTGGTGGGTTAAAACTCACAATGCTCCCGGCATTCGCTGCGCTACTACCGGGCTACGAAGAGAGGGTTGTTTAAAAATCAATGGTTAGTCGTAGCCCGGATGCAATGAAATGGAATCCGGGATCCTAACTCGTTTGATCGTCGAACCTTGGGGATTCCCCCACGATTCGCGGCATCCGCTACTCTGGAAGGTTAAACTCACAATGCTCCCGGCATCCGCTGCGCTGCTACCGGGCTACGAAGAGAGGGTTGTTTAAAAATCAATGGTTAGTCGTAGCCTGGATGCAATGAAATGGAATCCGGGATCCTAACTCGTTTGATCGTCGAACCTAGGGGATTCACTCACGATTCGCGGCATCCGCTACTCTGGAAAGTTAAACTCACAATGCTCCCGGCATCCGCTGCGCTGCTACCGGGCTACGAAGAGAGGGTTGCTTAAAAATCAATGTAACCGTATCTAAATATCCGCTGATGCTGCCATTTGGCTACGATTACAAACTAAAAAGCCGCTCAATGAGCGGCTTTGATAACGACATGATTGATGATTTAGCGTAGCCAGTTGGTTTTACCTAATTCAACCAATTCACTGCCATCACCATTGAGTACGGCTTTCATCATATAGATGCTAAAGCCCTTCGCATGGGCAAATTTCACTTTGGGTGGAAGAGCAAGTTCTTGTTTAGCCGTGCGTACAGCTAATAAGAATGGGCCTTTGCTTTGCATCATTTGGTCAATGGCGCTAGGAAGCTGGTCGGGGTCATTGACCGCAGCACTTTCAATATTCATTGCTTTGGCAATATCGGCAAAATCAGGATTGTCTAAGTCAGTATCGCGAGAATAAAAGCCGCTGGCTTTCATTTCCATCGCAACAAAGCCTAATGAATGGTTGTCATACACGACGATTTTAATCGGAAGATTCAGTTGTTTGACAGTGAGTAGATCGCCCATCAGCATGCTTAACCCGCCATCGCCACACATCGCAATAACTTGACGATCACGATTCATCCCTTGGGCGCCAATAGATTGAGCCAGTGCATTGGCCATAGAGCCGTGGTTGAATGAGCCTAAAATCCGTCGTTTACCATTCATTTTCAGATAACGAGCTGCCCAAACTGTCGGTGTGCCAACATCACAGGTAAACACGGTGTCATCATCTGCTTTTTCACTGAGAAGGCGTGTTAAATATTGTGGGTGAACCACCCCTTTTTTATTGGTTTCATTGGCTAATTTATCTAAGCCTTTGCGTGCTTCCTGATAATGTTCGAGGGCTTTGTCTAAGAAACGTCGATCGGTCCGTACTTGCAACATAGGTAGCAGTTTATTCAGCGTTGCTTTGGTATCCCCGATCAATCCATAATCGATTTGGGTATGAGCGCCAAGTGCCCCAGATTTAATATCTAACTGGATGATGGTGGCATTTTCAGGATAAAATTCACGATAAGGGAAGGCACTGCCTAGGATGACCAATGTGGAAGCATTTTCCATGGCATGATAACCCGATGAAAAACCGATGAGCCCGGTCATGCCCACATCATACGGGTTGTCGTATTCAATGAACTCTTTGCCACGCATCGCGTGTACGATAGGTGCTTTTAACGTTTCGGCTAATTGCACCACTTCGTCATGGGCCCCTTTGCAACCTGCACCACATAGCAATGTAATATTTTGAGCTTGATTGAGCACCTTAGCAACAGCTGCTAGTTCATCATCAACTGGGGTTATAACAGGTAGTTTTGGAGTACGCCATTTGACCTTAGCCGTTTCAGGAATAGGCTGCAGCGAAATATCACCCGGTAACACAATAACAGCAACATCTTGCTCCAAAATTGCTTTACGCATGGCAATCTCTAAGACATAAGGCATCTGTTCAGGGTTACTGATGAGCTCACAATAGACACTGCATTCTTTGAACAGTTCTTGGGGATGCGTTTCTTGAAAGTAACCTGAACCAATTTCATGAGATGGAATGTGACTAGCAATCGCTAATGTAGGCACATGACTGCGATGGCAATCAAACAAGCCATTGATTAAATGCATATTACCTGGCCCACATGAGCCAGCGCAGACCACCAGTTCATCACTGAGCTGGCCTTCAGCGCCAGTAGCAAAGGCGGCAACTTCTTCATGACGGGTCGGCATCCACTCAACTTCTTGTCGCCGCTGCAGGCTGTCACTCAGCCCATTTAATGAATCTCCAGTAACCCCCCAAATGCGTTTAATGCCTGCTTGAGTCAATACTTCGGCGATGTAATCGGCAATACTTTGTTTCATTGCGAGCCTCTTATCGATGTATAGTTAAAAACCATTTCACACCAGTGGGAAGAGATCCCTTGTCGCAGAACGCTGAGCATAGTATCGATACTATTTTCGTCGTTAAGTCCTGGCTAAAAGCGCAGGATTAGGTCGGGCTTGTCATTATGCAAGCCGCAGGCCCAATTCACGGGAGTCAGGTTGACGCCAGTGTACTGTGCCGGTGTAGTTGTGCTCATCTTAACCATTAACGTGATCTAGTTCAAACTTTTATCAAAAAAATTGTATTGACAATATTGTTTTTTAAACGTTTGTTTTTATTGCTTATATCGAGTTGACCATACTATTGCCATACAATTTATTGCGACATAATGAACGCATTAACACTAAAAATGTTATTCATCAAATATAAATAGCAGGTAACTATTGAAGTTTCCAATAGATCCAGTATGTTTTACTCAAATTATATTGATGCCTATGCTGCTATCATACCTTGTCGTATTGAGTTCCCTCTAAGCATTAAGCCGCTTATTATTAATTTATCTAAAGAGTTTAAATATGAAAATAGCAATTGCGGGTACCGGGTATGTTGGTTTATCCAACGCGATGTTGCTCTCTCAGCACCATGATGTGACAGCTGTCGACATTATTCCTGAGAAGGTTGAACTGCTGAATCAAAAAAAATCTCCGATTGTCGACCGCGAAATATCAGATTTTTTAAGCAATAAAACCATCAGTTTCTCAGCGACGCTTGATGGCGATTCAGCCTATCAAGATGCTGATTTTGTGATTATTGCGACCCCGACCGATTACGATCCTACCACTAATTATTTTAATACGAGTTCCATTGAAGCGGTGATCAAACAGGTATTAGTGATTAATCCGCGTGCGGTGATGGTGATAAAATCAACTATTCCAGTGGGATATACGGCGCAACTGAAAGAACAGTTTGGTTGTGACAATATTATTTTTTCGCCTGAGTTTTTACGTGAAGGCAGTGCATTGTATGACAACTTGTATCCATCTCGGATTATTGTAGGGGAACGAAGTGAGCGCGCACGTACTTTTGCCAATCTATTACTTGAAGGGGCTTATAAAAAGGATGTCCCTGTTCTGTTCACTGACCCCACTGAAGCTGAAGCGATCAAATTATTTGCCAACACCTACTTGGCGATGCGAGTGGCCTATTTTAATGAACTAGACACCTACGCATTGACGTATGGGCTAAGTACTCAACAAATTATTGAAGGGGTTGGGCTGGATCCTCGCATTGGGAGCCACTACAACAATCCATCGTTTGGGTATGGCGGCTACTGTTTACCGAAAGATACGAAGCAGCTGCTCGCTAACTATGATGAAGTCCCGAATACTTTGATTCGAGCGATTGTTGATGCCAATACCACTCGCAAAGACTTTATTGCTGATTCGATATTGGCCAAACAGCCTAAAATTGTGGGCGTGTATCGATTAATTATGAAATCAGGGTCGGATAATTTTCGCGCATCGGCGATGCAAGGTGTGATGAAACGCATCAAAGCGAAAGGCATAAAAGTCGTTGTGTATGAACCTGTGCTCGATGATGACGAGTTTTTCAACTCGAGAGTGATCCGTGATCTAGCCGAATTTAAGACCATGAGTGACGTGATTATCACGAACCGGATGAGCAAAGAGCTTAGTGATGTGGCGCACAAGGTTTATACGCGCGACTTATTTGGTGCTGACTAATCAACCATCCTACCTTATTTTTATTTGCGAGCAGCACCACCGTGTTGCTCGATTACTCCTTATAGCCCTTGCCATTATCTTATCGAACCATTCAATCCCTCTAAGATGCCGGAGTGCATGAATTTGCATCCATGCTCAACGATCGTCGATTATCGTATGCTCACCGATATGCCGGTAGCTTGCTCTGTCGCTAGGAACATCGGCTCATTAGACAGAATCAGATCGCATATAAGTGAACGCTTATATAATATTTCAGTATATTATTGATAATAATGAATGCCATGACTAGAGTTAGGCGATAGCAATTATTGATATTTACTATTGTGGTGGCGGTATTTGTGTATTATGCACATTTAAAAAATAGAATGAATCGCCCCCAATATCTATTGGGTTATTTTAAGATGTTAGACACAAGGTTTTACCTATGATGGATGTAAGATGATGACCTGTTCAGTTGTAGGGAATACACGCAGGTGAAATGTTACATTGTTGTATTTATTACTTATTGATGAGTTTAATTGGGTAAAGAATCGTCAAAATAACAATGAACTATACTATTGGTTATAATCATAAAAATCATAATATTTTGATTTTATTTGTTTTTTATAAAAATTATGTTTTTTCTATGACAGACCGATGATACTTTTTTGTCACTTCCTACATCGCATATTATGTGTATAAAAGCACGTGATGACACCTCGGTTGAGCTTTATTTTAATAAATTATCTGTGTAGTATAACAAAGCTATATTTTCCAGGATGGAATTAAGGCCTAGGTGCCTGAAATATAGGCTTTTAATGATAATCTTCCATCCTCATTTAAAAAATTGCCTTGTTTCTTAACTAAATGAGAATAAGGCAACATTGTTTTTATTGCTTTCTGGGAGCTAAACCTAGGGGCGGTAGCGTGTCTTAGAAAATAAAATGGTATGTGCTGATCAATATAAATGGTTAAACGGTCACCCCCATCGTTAACTTTTATCGTGTCGGTTAACGCCGCCTTACAAATCTGGTTGGTTTCAATATCAACACTCTATGTTTTGCGATTGTGGACTCATTCTCTATGAACAATATCCATTTTAAGCGATTGAACAAAAATCGACTTGCTCCCGCAGGGCTCGCTTTATCTGCTTGTTTGAGCGTTTTTGTCAGCTTTTTGGCCACAGCATCCCCATGGCTGGAACCTGATAATGCATATCTTCGCTCAGATTTGCAGGCTCTGGCTGATGCCGGGTTGATTCATACCCCCATTAATACATACCCACTGCGGTGGTCTGGTATTGATAGCGATTTACAAGATATTGATACTCGTCAATTGTCACCCGCACTTCGTCAATCCTATGCACACATTACCTATGCGATTCAAGGTGCGCTCATTGATCGCGGCAATCGACAGTTTAAAGCAAGCTATGCGAAAACCCCGCGAGATGATTCAAGCTTTGCCGCTCCACTCACGCAAAAATGGCAAGCTCTCTCTAGTTATGAACTCACATCGCATCATTATGCCTTTCGCTTAGCGGCAAACTATCATCGTGGCCCTAACAAATTTGGTCATGAAAAGAACGAATTCTCACTTGATAATAGCTATATCGCTTTTAATGCGGGTAATGCCAGTATCTCGTTGGGGTCTGTTCAGCGTTGGTGGGGGCCAACTTGGATTTACAACTTAGCATGGGGACATACCCGCGGGACGATTCCGGGCGTTGATTTAGCGTATGATGCATACAATTGGCCTGTAATCGGTAGTTGGCATGTTGAAACCTTTATCGGTAGTCAGAGAACTCCAAATAACAATCAAAAACAATGGTCAAGTCGTCTTGAGTTTGCACCAGTAAGCTGGCTAAACCTTGGGATGAGTTATCAAAAATGGTTTAGTAAAAGTGGTCTGACTGGTTATGTGACTGGGCCTATCCAATCCGATGCGAATCAGCAAGACCAATATAGCGGTGACATTCGTTTAAGTCTTCCTAGTATCAATGTTGGGCAAACAACAGTGACCCAAAGTGTGTACGCCCAAGGCGCAACACTCATTAATGATCAATCGTTAGGTTCAACCGTATTAGGGTGGCAAAGCCAATTTAACATAGGGGAGCAGTATCTGCGCTGGATCGTTGAAGTGAAAAATTTAACCGCAGATGCTAAGCAGCAGTGGCAGCAAGGGCTCGCCAATCGAAGCGAAGAAGCGGGGCTGCATAATCAATTGGCAGTGAATAATGGCGATGTGGGTGAGTCTAAAACAATCAAATTATTATGGGTAAGCCCAACTGATTGGGAATGGACGCTGCAAGGTCAACGCTATCAAACTGTGAATGAACAAAACAAGAACCGTATGAGTGCATCGGTTGAACTGCCGCTTGCCAATAGCCGCTTGACCATAGGCTCCGATTATAACGCGTCTGCATCCGCAGGTGTTGATCAGTGGAACTACTGGGGTAGTTGGGACTTTCGTTTTTAATTTTAGTGGATTGGATATAATTAATGAAAATAGCGACAATAACGTGGACCTTACTTTTCTCAGCATTGATAAGTTACACCGCCAGCGCGGCTAACTTCTCAGCGGCGCAAATTGCCCAATTTAAACAACTTCCCCAAGCTGAACAACAAGCACTTGCGAAACAATATGGGGTTGATCTATCAAGTTTAACTGGTGGGAGTGACGCATCGCAAAAAACGCCCGCTCAGTCAACCATTGAACCCCGTAAATTAGATACTGCGCCAGCCAAGGCTAGTGAGCCTCAGACTAACTCTAATGGGTTGATTGATTTTGGCTATGACTTATTTGCAAGCCAACCCTCAAGTTATACGCCAGTGGATGATCTACCCGTTCCAAACAATTACCTGATCGCCCCAGGCGATGAGATTGATATCCAACTGTTTGGCAGCCAAAACCAGAGCTATCAGTTGGATGTAGGGCGAGACGGCGCAGTACAGTTTCCACAACTGGGCCCCATTCATGTGGCGGGACAAACCTTTAAAGAGTTAAAGGCCAATCTGACCCATCGGATTAAAAAACAAATATTGGGTGTGGATTTGTCAATATCACTGGGGTCGCTACGCACCATGCAGGTGTATGTTACTGGGGATGTTTATCAACCGGGCGCATACAACATTCCCAGCTTAGCGACGGTGACTCAAGCGTTGATTGCTGCGGGGGGATTTCGTAAAACGGGTTCTTTGCGCACAATTGTCATTCGCCGTAACCACAAAGTAATTGATCGTTTAGATCTGTATGATTTACTGTTAGAGGGAAAAACCAATCATGATATCCGTTTAGAATCTGGGGATACGGTATTTGTGGGGGCCAAAGGGGCGAGTGCATCGATTAGTGGCCAAGTTAGACGTCCAGCCGTGTATGAAATAAAACCGGGTGAAACACTGGGTCGTCTCCTCAAAGATGCGGGGGGAAGTAGCGCGGCTGCTTATTTACAGCAGGTTGAGATTAAGCGTTTTCAAGCAGATGGCGTGCATGTGATCACCGCTGACTTAAGTCGTGCGAAAGGTCGTGACCTTGTTTTAAAAGATGGCGATAGCATTCGTATTCATCGGGTGAGTGACCAATTGCAAAATGTGGTCATGATACGCGGTGCGGTGACACGCCAAGGCGCATATGCCTTTCATCAAGGGATGAAAATATCCGATCTCTTTACCAATGCTAGCGATGATCTATTGCCAAACACGGATCAAAATTATGCTTTATTGGTGAGAGAAATAGACCCAGAACACCACATTAAAGTACTGCAATTTAATTTAGGCGATGCCATTCGCTCACCTCTAGGTAAACAAAACTTAACGCTGCAAGATAATGATCAACTTTTTGTCTTTGCTGATGCGTTAAATGTTAAGGCGTGGGAAGAACCGTCAGCGAAACCTTTGGTTAATCAGCATGCTGCAGCGAACTCAAATGATGCAACGAACGCTGTAACCATCAACCCTGACAGCGGCGTTCAAGTTGTGAACGATAAAAAGCCGCAACCGCATTTTCTTGATCACTCGGGTAATCAGCAAGAGGCTGCTGGGCCTGATTCAAGACAAAATCTGTTGCAACCTATTTTGCAACGCTTACAACAGCAAGCCGTAAATGGCGAGCCATTGCAAGAGTATGTGATTAGCGGCTCTGTTCCATACCCTGGAACTTATCCGTTAGTGGAAGGGGCGACCTTAAAAGATGCCGTTGCCGCAGCCGGTGGCCTATTAGAGTCTGCTGCAAAAGATGAGGCTGAATTAACCCGTTCAGTGGTGATGCCAGGTAAAATTTCGTTGTATCACCAACGTTTTGACTTGGTCAAAACACTGACAGGTCAAGCGCCCGATTTTGCGCTGCAATCTAAAGATCGCATTGAAATTCAGCGCAAGACGAATTGGACGGTTGATAATACGGTTGAAATTCAAGGTGAAGTGAACCATCCCGGCATTTATACCATTGGTAAAGGTGAAAGTATTGCGGACTTAGTCGCTCGAGCAGGCGGTTTAACCCAATATGCTTATCCGCAAGGGGCTATTTTTAGTCGCGCAATATTACGCGCCCAAGAGCAGCAGCGTATGAAAATGCTCGCTGATAATTTGCGCCAAGAGATTGCATCATTAGCACTGCGCCGGCAAACGACCTCTGCCCAGTATACGACGAGCCCAACCGATGCCTTAAAAGTAGTAGATGATCTCAATAGTGTTCCAGCGATGGGGCGCTTGGTGATCAACCTACCTAAAATTTTACGGGGTAATGAGAATGACGATGTATCGCTGGAAAATGGTGACAAACTGTATATTCCACCTAAACGGAATACCATCTCGGTGATGGGGCAAGTGCAACTGGCCAGTAACTTTACCTTTGATCCATCGAAATCGGTGCAGCAGTATATTGATATGGCCGGTGGTGAGAAAAAACAAGCCGATGATGAGCGAATCTATGTGATCCGTGCTAATGGGGCGGTAATGTTACCGAACCAATCGTATTGGTTTGCGCGTAGCAGTAAACCATTACAGCCGGGTGATACCATTATTGTGCCGATCAATACCGACTACTTAGACGGGTTAAGTACCTTAAGCACCGCAACTCAGATCATGTATCAACTGGGTGTAGCTTGGAAAGCAGTCAAATAAAAATGGCGATTTTTGTAGCCTGGGTAACGCGAAGCGAAACCCAGGATCTCTCTCTTATTCATGTCGCCCGAATCACATTAAGTGGAATTCGGGTACTCGCTTTAATAGTGGTATATCAATGACCGAAACACCTAATCAACAACAAACACCCCAATACCCACCGCCTAGCTATTATTACCCGATGCCGCAAGTGGCAGATGATGAAATTGACTTGCGTGAATTATTTGCTGTTATTTGGCACGGTAAATGGTGGATCATTGCTTTTGCTTTAGTGTTTGGCATCGGTGGGGTTATTTATGCCAAATTACAACCGAATATTTATCAATCGCAAGTACTTATTGCACCAGCTGACAATAGTCAAGCGAGCCAACTTGCTGGTCTAGCCAGCCAATTTGGTGGTTTAGCCTCACTAGCTGGGGTCAATTTGGGTAGCGGGGGGAGCAATAAAACCATCTTGGCCTTGCAAGTACTGCAGTCACGCAAATTTATCGGTGATTTTATCACTCGCCACCATCTATTGCCCGAGCTGATGGCAACCAAAGGTTGGGATAAAAAGACCGAACAACTTAAATATAATACAAGCCTATATAATCCCAAAACCAAGCAATGGCTGAGCGATGATGAGAAGAGTTTAAAGCCAACCCGCTTAGATGCTACACAATATTTTCTTAAAAAAATATTATCTGTAGATACTGATACCAAAACGAATATGACGACAGTTAGTATTAACTATTACTCGCCTAATATAGCCCAGCAATGGGCTACTTGGCTCATTAGCGATTTGAATGAAGAGATGCGCCAACAGGACATGATTGATGCACAAAATAGCATCCAGTATTTAAATAGTCAGCTCGCTCAGACGAGTTTAGCAGATAACCGCACCATGCTTTATCAGTTAATTGAGCAGCAAACCAAAACACTCATGCTCACCAAAGTGCGTAAAGAATATGCATTTAAAACAATTGATCCGGCTGTCGTCGCAGAAAATCCAAGTAAACCCAAACGCAAACTGATAGTCGTTATTGCGGTTATTTTGGGCGGCATATTGGGTGTTTTTTTTATCTTCATTAAACAGTTTATTCGTAATGACAAAAACCATTAAATTAATCCCTTCAGATGTTAAATTCAGCGTTAAAAAGGGTGAAACACTGTTAAGCGCTGCGTTACGCCAACAGATCCCATTAAGCCATAGCTGTAAAACGGGGCGGTGTAACAGTTGCCAGGCCATTGCAGTGGAAAATGGTCAAGAGAAAGTAGTACTGACTTGTCAATATCAACCCGTGAGTGATGTAGATCTAATTGCGGATTACTTTCCGCAGTTAGTTGGCATTGAAGAAAAACTGATTCCCTGCAAGGTGACTGACTATCAGCTAATTAATGATCATGTACTCGTGCTTTATCTACGAACGCCGCCTAATCAGCCTTTAAACTATTTAGCTGGGCAATATATCGATTTATCATTGGATGGTGTGAGCCGCAGTTACTCGCTAGCATCGCTCCCTTGTGATGGACAGCTTGAACTGCACATTAAGCGGGTTGAACACGGGGTCATGAGCCATCAATTATTGACTCAGATCCGGCAAAATCTGTTAATGCGACTACATGGCCCAAAAGGGACCTTTTTTATTCGTGACTTAAACCACTCTGGACCAATAGTGTTTTTGGCAACAGGAACCGGATTTGCACCAGTAAAGGCGATGTTAAAGCAGCTCTTTTTAGAGCACTATACGGGTGACATTTATCTATTTTGGGGAAATCGTCATCTGAGTGATGTTTACGATGAATCACCGCAGCAGTGGCAAGCGTTCAATCCGAATTTTCATTATGTACCTGTCGTTTCACAAGAAAGCGCTTTGCAACCAGCCGTGCAAGGGTATGTACAGCAAGTTGCGGTGCAGCAGTTACATGATTTTTCGAGTGCACATGTTTATGCCTGTGGCTCAGCGAATATGATAGCTAGCGCCGCCAAGTTACTGGTGCAACATGGGCTAGCCGTAACGCACTTTTATTCTGATGCATTTGTCGCATCAACTAATTAGTACACTGGAGTAACGATGAAAGCAGTGATTTTAGCCGGTGGTTTAGGAACTCGGCTCAGTGAAGAGACGGTAACAAAACCAAAACCAATGGTCGAAATTGGTGGTAAACCCATGTTATGGCATATCATGAAGATGTATTCTTACTATGGTGTCAATGACTTTATTATCTGTTGTGGCTATAAAGGCTATTTTATCAAAGAGTATTTTGCGAACTACTTTATGCATATGTCTGATATTACCTTTGATATGTCTAAAAATGAGATGTGTGTCCACCATAAACGGGCAGAGCCTTGGAAAGTTACCCTAGTTGATACCGGGGAGCATTCAATGACAGGCGGGCGCCTGCGCCGAGTGCGGGAGTATCTAGAAGATGAATCGGAATTTTTCTTTACCTATGGCGATGGGGTAGCGGATGTTGATATTGCTAAAAGCTTAGAGTTTCATCGTAATCATGGCAAATTAGCGACCTTAACGGCAACGTATCCCCCTGGGCGGTTTGGGGCATTGAAAATTGAGCAAAATTCGGTGCAGTCGTTTCAAGAAAAACCACGCGGCGATGGGGGGATGATCAACGGTGGCTTTTTTGTACTCTCCCCTAAAGTGATTAATCTCATTGATAGTGATCAAACCATATGGGAACAACAACCACTCAACCAACTGGCTGCTGATGGTGAGTTGATGGCGTTTCAACATGAAGGATTTTGGCAACCAATGGATACACTGCGTGATAAGGTTAAGCTTGAAGAGTTATGGGAAAATCAGCAAGCCCCTTGGAAAGTGTGGGAATAATCATGCCAACACCATCATTTTGGAACAATAAAAAAGTCTTTTTAACGGGTCATACCGGGTTTAAAGGAAGCTGGTTAACACTTTGGTTAGCTTCTATGGGCGCTAAAGTGAAAGGGTTTGCACTCGAGCCTCCAACCACGCCAAGTTTGTTTAAACAAGCAAACATCGAGCAGCTATGTGATAGCCACCAAATTGGTGATATTCGTGACGCAGCTCTGCTGCGAGAGGCGCTGCAAAGCTATCAGCCAGATATTGTGATTCATATGGCTGCTCAGCCCTTAGTGCGTTATTCCTATGATCATCCCATCGAAACCTATCAAACCAATGTGATGGGAACCGTTCATCTGCTTGATGCTATCCGCCATGCCGGCAGCGTGCGGGCAGTGGTGTGTGTGACCAGCGATAAGTGCTATGAAAATAACGAGTGGGTTTGGGGGTATCGCGAAGTTGACCCCATGGGCGGCTACGACCCCTATTCCAATAGTAAAGGGTGTTCAGAATTGGTCACTAGTGCTTATCGCAACTCTTATTTTAATGGCGTTGATCATCATCGCCATGGGGTTGCAGTGGCATCTGTGCGCGCGGGCAATGTGATTGGTGGGGGGGATTGGGCGGTTGATCGATTAATTCCAGATATTCTCAAAGGGTTTGAGCAAAAACAAACCGTACAAATTCGTAATCCATATGCCATTCGCCCTTGGCAGCACGTACTAGAGCCATTGGCCGGATATCTGATGGTCGCTGAGCAGCTGTTTAGCCAAGGCGCTGAATTTAATGGTGGCTGGAATTTTGGGCCACACAGCAGTGATGCGCAGCCTGTCGATTACATTGTCAAAGAGTTAGCCCATTTATGGGGTGATGAGGCCAAATGGAATATTGAAGCCGGCCAGCACCCCCATGAAGCACATTATCTGAAATTGGATTGCTCCAAAGCAAACCAATTGTTGAATTGGCACCCTCGCTGGACTCTGCCCACAACGCTTACCCAAATAGTGGCTTGGCATAAAGCCTGGTTAGCAAATCAAGATATGCAGCACTATAGCCTGGATGAAATAAAACGATATACCGAGACCAAGGATTACCGATGACAGAGCAAGAATTACGGACCCAAATTGCTGAGTTAGTCAGCCAATATGCCCAGCAGAAATATCAGCCGAAAGCATTTCAACCAGGAACAGATGTGGTGCCGCCATCGGGTAAAGTACTCGATCAGAGTGAATTACAACATATGGTTGACGCTTCTTTAGATGGCTGGTTAACCACGGGGCGGTTTAATCATCAATTTGAACAAAAATTGGGTGAATTTTTAGGTGTGCGGCATGTATTAACAACCACATCAGGCTCATCGGCCAACTTGTTGGCGTTAACAGCACTGACCTCTCCTAAGTTAAAAGAGCGCGCACTCAAGCCCGGAGATGAAGTGATCACGGTCGCTGCGGGGTTCCCCACGACGGTTAACCCGATCATTCAAAATGGACTGGTGCCTGTTTTTGTTGATGTGGACATTCCAACTTATAATGTCGATGCAAGCTTAATTGAGGCTGCGGTGTCTGACAAAACGAAAGCGATTATGATTGCTCACACCTTAGGTAATTCATTTAACTTAGCAGAAGTGAAACGAATTGCTGACAAATATAAGTTATGGCTAGTAGAAGATTGCTGCGATGCACTAGGTACGCGTTATGATGGCAAATTAGTGGGGACATTTGGTGATATTGCAACTGTAAGCTTTTACCCGGCCCATCATATTACCATGGGGGAGGGTGGTGCTGTGTTTACTCAATCAGCCAAACTAAAAACCTTACTTGAGTCGTTCCGTGATTGGGGGCGAGATTGCTATTGTGAACCTGGGTGTGACAATACTTGTGGCAAACGCTTTTGCCAACAGTTAGGTTCGCTGCCGTTTGGCTATGATCATAAATATACCTATTCACATCTGGGCTATAATTTAAAAATCACAGATATGCAGGCTGCTTGCGGTGTCGCGCAGCTCGACAAGCTACCAAGTTTTATTGAAACGCGTAAAGCTAATTTTGACTATCTCAAAAATGGTCTACAAAGTTGCGCTGAGTTTATTGAGCTACCAGAAGCCACTGATCACTCAGAACCATCTTGGTTCGGTTTTCCCATTACGCTAAAAGAAACGGCTGGTGTAACACGTGTACAACTTATTCAATTTTTAGATGAAGCTAAAATTGGGACGCGGTTACTATTTGCTGGTAATTTAACGCGCCAACCTTATTTTTCAAATGTTAACTATCGTGTAGTCGGAGAGTTAACCAATACCGACCGGATCATGAATCAAACCTTTTGGATTGGTATTTATCCAGGGCTTAATCAGAACCATTTAGATTATGTGATTGAGAAATTTGAAGAATTTTTTGGATTAAATTTTTAGTATGCCAACAATTGTCATCAGCGGAGTAACTGGGTTTCTCGGTAGCCATTTAGCCCGTTTTTTTATCGCCCAAGGTCATACCGTCTATGGCATCAAACGACGCCATTCTTCCCTGGATAAACTTAAAGGCATTTCATCTGCCATTCGATTTATTGATGCAGATATCGACAACTGGCAGGAACAAGTACGACGGGCTGTACCAGAAATAATGATTCATACTGCTTGCAGTTATGGGCGACATGGTGAATCGTTAAGTTCGTTGCTGCAAACAAATATTGTGTTTGCAACTCAATTACTTGAAGTCGCGATAGAATCTCAAGCGAGTTGTTTTGTCAATGCTGATTCAGCATTAAATCCTTCAGTTAGCTCTTATGCTTTAAGTAAACTGCAGTTTAAGCAGTGGGGAGAACGTCTTCAAGATAAGATCCAATTTATAAATTTGCGAATTGAACATATGTATGGCGTAGGTGATGATGATTATAAATTTGTAAAATGGTTGATAACTCAAATTGCAAATGATGTTCGCTCAGTGCCATTAACAAGTGGTATTCAGCAGCGAGATTTTATCTATATTGAGGATGTGGTTTCAGCATTTGATATTGTATTAAAACATAAGAATGAGCTTCCAAACTATATCGAAATAGATATAGCGAGTGGTGAACTTATTACAGTCAAGGACTTTATTAATCAAATCATATCAGCTTATAATTTAATGTATCCACCTTCTAATACAGTCTTGAATTTTGGAGCTGTCGCCTATCGTGACAATGAGATGATGGTACCAAATGTAGATGCTAGTTATATAAAAGAACTGGGGTGGAGAGCTAAGACCAATTATAAAGAAGGCATTAAAAAGTTATTAGAGGAATTAAAATGAAATATTTAATTACAGGTGGGTGTGGTTTTTTAGGTTCAAATATAGCATCTAGATTATTAACTAATGGTGAAGATGTTGTAATATTTGATAGTTTATATCGTCTTGGCAGTTATCAAAATTTAGAATGGCTTAAAACTATTGGTGATTTTCAATTTATTCATGCCGACATTCGTAATGCCAACGACGTTGAACGTACAATAAAAGTTATTAAACCGGATGTAATTTTTCATTTAGCCGGCCAAGTTGCCATGACAACATCAATAGCCGATCCACGAATGGATTTTGAAGTGAATGCAATGGGAAGTTTCAACTTACTGAATGCTGTTCGTCAGTTTTCTCCAGACAGCACGATCGTTTATTCATCGACTAACAAAGTTTATGGTGACTTAGAACAGTTCACTTATGAAGAGACAGAAACTCGATATCAATGTATTGAAAAACCGAATGGTTTTGATGAATCAGTAAATTTAGATTTTCATTCGCCATATGGCACTTCAAAAGGGTGTGCAGATCAATATATGCTAGATTTTCATCGAATCTATGGGCTGAAAACAGTTGTATTTCGTCACTCGTCTATGTTCGGTGGGCGTCAGTTTGCTACCTATGATCAGGGCTGGGTTGGCTGGTTTATTCAAAAAGCTATCGAAATTAAAAAAGGTGAGGGAAATGAGCCATTTACTATTTCAGGAAACGGAAAACAAGTAAGAGATCTATTATTTGCTAGTGACTGTGTCAATTTATATTTAATGGCTAGCAAGAACATTGAACAAACGAAAGGCCAATCGTTTAATATTGGTGGTGGTATCGAAAATTCCTCATCTTTGTTAGAGTTATTTCATTTCTTGGAACAAGAATTAGATATCAAAATGGTCTACAAACAGCTTCCTCCAAGGGAAAGTGATCAACTCGTCTTCGTAGCTGATAGTGCAAAGGCTAAATCGATGATTGGTTGGTCATCAAAAGTAGATAAAGTGATAGGCATTAAAAATATGATTGAATGGGTTTCTGAAAGTTGAAGACTGCCGAAGTAAAGCAAAGATTTATCAAACTTTTTAGTGTTAATCTTATAGTAAAAGGAGCTAGTTTTTTACTTCTTCCTGTTTACTTAAATCTCATGTCTCAAGAAGAATTTGGCAATTACAGTTACATTATCTCCATTGTAGGAATGATGGCATTTGTTTTCGGTATTGGGCAACATGCAACATTAAATCGTTTTTATCATAGTAGTGAATATACAAGAGATGCATTGGTAGAGAATGTTCATTTGATATTATTTACTTCTTTTCTTTTTTTTGGATTTTTTATAATCCTCTTCAAAAGCTATTTCATAGAACTTTTTTTAAAACATGTTATTAGTGATGTTGTTTTTTATAGCATGTTGATTCTCGCAATGTTAACTGCCTTAAATCAAATATTGATGTCATTTTTATATCAATCAGAAAATATAAAATTGATACAGAGGAAAAGTATAGTTGAGTTTTTTATTATTAATGTATCTTCACTGTGTCTTTTATATTTCGTTTCTTTACCGAAAAGTGAGCTAAGAATTTTAGCAGTGTCAGTTAGTTATGTAATGATTCTAGCTTTCTATTATCGTTTTTTTTTAAAAAAACATAATTTTAAATTTAAAAATAGTACTATCGCATTTTATAAAAGAGGAATTAGTAATGGCTTTCCGATGGCTGTAGGGAGTCTTTCGGTTTTTTTTATAAACTTTGGTGATCGATTTGTAATAGAAAAAAAATTAGATAATTCTCTACTAGGAGTTTTCAGTTTCGCTATGGTAATTATTGGCATTTTAATGCTAGTATTTCAGTCTTTTCAAAATGTATGGTTACCATATTTTTTTAAGGAAAAAAATCTAGATCTATCATTTCAGAGAGCCTATAAAATTATTTTAATTTTTTTTGGGGTGTCTGTTATAATGGGTATAAGTTTTTATGGACTAGTATATATTTTGGCAAACTATTTCATCGATCATTCATATATAAAGTCTTTAGGTTTTTTATGGCTCTTAGTCTTTGCATCATTTTTTCAGATAGCAGGGATGACAATAGCTGGATTTTATCAGATCTTTGAAAAGAACCATATTGTTGTGCCAATTAATATATTGGCAGGAATTATTAATATCTTTATGAACTATTATTTTATAGAGCGCTACGGAATTTTAGGATCTGCACTCTCAACTGTTCTTATATCAGTTATGCTTTTTTTCGTGCACTTTTACTTGGTGAATTTTTATAGGAAAAGAGGAAATTACGGTGAGTATTTCACAAAATATAAAATCCAATAAATTCATCACTAAAATTAAAAAGATCAAAGAATATATTATAAGGATGATGCAAATATCAAATCCTTATAAAATATATTTTCCATACAAAACCAATTTAATTCATCCCGCTTTTGATAAATTAAAAAATAATCCACCTATAAAGTATTCTAATAGAAAAAATGCCCATCTATTACATTTAGTTATGGGGGGGAGTAAAAAAGATCTAGAAAGAAACTATATATTAGAAATAATTGATCATGCATTTTCTATTATTGCTTCTTATGAAGTATTTATTAGGGAGCCGGTTGAGTACTACAATAGACGCGAAAAAATCAAAGAGCTGTATTTAAGTGCTAAAATAAAGAAAATCATTTTTATTTCAAATGGTCAAAGAGAAATTTTCAAATATTATTTTCCTCATAATGAAATTTTAGATAAGTCTGTAGTGATGCCTCTTCCGTGGAAAGATAATATAAAAATTGGTAAAAAGGAAAAGACTGAATCAATAGGGTTTTTATTTATCGCTTCAAATTTCCATACAAAAGGAGTGGCTATAGTACTTAAAGCATGGGAAAATTTTAGATATTTAGATAGAACTAATGCAACATTAACATTAGTTAGTCATGACATACCTAAAGAGGTGGAAAATAAACTACATGAAAGTATCAAATTAGTTAAGCAGGCCCCATTATCAAGCGAATTAAAGAACAAACTCTACAAAAATTCAGATGTGGTTTTGGCATTAACGTTAACTGATGGAATAACTGCTATTGAAGGCACTTCTTATGGAAAGCCAATTATCATTTATAGAACACAACATTCAAAAGATTTTATAGATAACGAAAATGGTGTGGAGATAGATGTTCCCATTAATGTATATGATGTGGAAAAATACGGCATAGTTTGGAAAACAAAAAAAGAATTTGATGAGGTAGTTAAGAAGTATATAAAAAATGGTGCTTTTGATAGTACAATAGATGGGCTTGTAAATACTTTTAGTATATATAGCGAAGATAGAGAGTTGTTAGAAAAACAAACGAAAAATGCGATAGAAAAATACTATAAAGACTATACTATAGAAAATAGAAATAAGAAACTTTTAGAAATTTATAATAATGTTAAATGAATTTTTATAAAAACTATATCTTATAATTTAATGTTACTTGTTAATTTAAATATTAAATTTAGTTTGTGCAAGAAAATAATAAGAATAAATCTCTAAACTTAACTTTTTAATAAATAATTACAGTTTTTCGATAGTTATAGAAAAATTTAAAATAAATTTGTATGGAATAGAGGATCTATGGTCAAAAACAAAGTAATCCATTTAGACTGCACACTCCGTGATGGTGGTTATTATAATGATTGGGATTTTTCGATCGCATTAGTTTCAGAATATTTACAGGCCATGGCTGCATTACAGGTAGACTTTGTCGAAATTGGTTTGCGCAGTCTTAAAAATGAAGGTTTTAAAGGTGGCTTTGCTTTCAGTACTGATTCGTTTTTAAGCAGTTTGCCGATACCTACAGAGCTTAGTGATAAGATAGCTGTCATGATTAACGGTGCAGAGTTGATTAATAACCAAAAAGAAACACTGTCTAAGCTTTTTGGACCTAAATTACAATCTCCGGTGTCATTAGTGCGTATCGCTTGTCATGTGCATGAGTTTGAAGCCTGTTTATCGGCAGCAAACTGGCTTAAGGAGCAGGGATATCTGGTTGGCTTTAATCTAATGCAGGTTGCAGACCGTTCGTATGAGCAGATGACGTCGTTAGCTCGGAAGGCTAATAATTATCCAATTGATGTCTTGTATTTTGCTGACTCGATGGGTAGTCTATCACCGAAAGATATGTCTAGTATCATTCAAGCCTTTCAAGCAGGCTGGAAAGGCGCATTGGGTATTCATACCCATGACAATATGGGGCAAGCGGTCGCCAATACGCTACAAGCCATTCGTAATGGTGTTATCTGGGTGGATTCGACCGTTACTGGTATGGGGCGAGGCCCTGGAAATGCGCAAACAGAATATCTTGCGATGGCGTTAGCTCCTTATCGACCTTTCAATGGTAATCCCACTAAGCTATTTGAATTGATTCACAAACGCTTTAAATCGCTACAAGTTCAATATGGTTGGGGTACTAATCCTTATTATTATATGGCAGGACAATTTGGCATTCATCCAACTTACATCCAAGAAATGCTCCAAGACTCACGCTATAGTGATGAAGATATTATTGCTGTGATTGAGTATCTCAAAGTAGAGGGTGGAAAAAAATTTAGCTTAAACACGCTTGAAGCAGCCCGTCATTTCTATTCAGGCGAACCGCGTGGTACTTGGTCGCCCAAAACCATCATAAAAGGGCGCGATGTATTAATCGTTGGAACTGGGCCTGGTGTTGTGAAATATTGCTCAGCTATAGAGGCATTTATTGAACAGTATCATCCTTACGTGATCGCACTCAATACGCAAAAAGCTTTACGTGAAGAGCTTATTAATGCTCGAGCCGCCTGTCACCCTGTGCGTTTACTTGCTGATTGTCAGGAACATCTTACTTTACAACAGCCATTAATTACACCTGCTTCAATGTTGCCTGAGGAAATTAAACAAGCCCTTAGTGTTAAGAAATTACTAGATTTTGGTGTTTCCATTAATAATACTGGCTTTGAGTTTTTCGATAATTATGCTCAATTGCCAACTTCTTTGGTAATGGCATATAGTCTTGCTATTGCTACATGTGGACAAGCAAAACGTATTTTTCTGGTTGGGTTTGATGGCTATCCTGATGGTGATCCGCGAAACAACGAGTCAGAAAGTATAGTTAAAGAATATCTTTCGTCGAATTGTCCGCTTGAATTAATTAGTTTAACACCAACACGCTATCACATGAAAAAACAAAGTTTATTTGGTATGCAGAAATAAAGCTATGAAAAAAGTTAATGTTTTTTTACCTTGCAGGAAAGGTAGTGAACGGGTTCCCCAGAAAAATATTAAGTCATTCGGGGGGTTCAAAAATGGTCTTATTGAAATTAAATTAAAGCAACTAATTAATTCAAAGTATATAGATATTATCTATTTGACTACTAACGATGATGAAATTCTTGATTATGCTAAGAGTTTAAATAATCAAAAAATTATATTACACAAACGCCTCGAAGAACTTTCATCAAGTCAAACAAGTACTGATGATCTTGTTGCACACGCCCTAGATCTAATAAAAGAAGGAGATATTTTATGGACGCATGTTACATCGCCTTTTTTAACAGCTGATGTTTATGATCAAATTATTGAAAAATATTTTTCTGAACAGAAAAATGGTTATGATTCGCTTATGACCACCAATTTAATGCATGGTTTTTTTTGGAATAAAAGAAATCCAATAAACTATGATAGATCAATAGAAAAGTGGCCAAGAACACAAACGATTGAACCAATTTATGAAATTAATAGCGCAGTATTTCTTACTAATGCAAAAATTTATCAATCTTTAAATGATCGAATTGGAAGAATTCCTTATTTGTATCCATTAGATAAAATTCAAGGCTTTGATATCGACTGGCAAGATGATTTTAATATTGCTCAAGCTATTATACGATCAGGTTTAGTATCTTTATGATGATAAAAAAAAATATAGCAGATTATAAAACCATCGTATTTGACTGTGATGGTGTGGTTTTTAACTCTAATAAAGTAAAGACTCAATCTTTTTACGATGTTGCAAAAGTGTATGGCCATGAACCAGCGAAAGCACTAAAAGATTATCATGTACAAAACGGTGGTATCTCACGCTATGCCAAATTTAAATATCTCTTTACAGATATCTTAAAAAAGCCTATTAACCAAAATGAGTTAATACAATTGTTGGATAACTTTGCGTGCGAAGTAAAAAATGCTTTGATGAACTGCGAAGTGGCAGATGGCTTAGAAGAATTACGAGAGAAAACTCAACACTCCAACTGGCTCATTGTCTCAGGTGGTGACCAGCAAGAATTGCGCGAACTCTTTAAAGTCCGTAGTCTAGACCATTACTTCGACGGTGGGATTTTCGGCAGTCCTGACACCAAGGAAACTATTCTAACGCGAGAAATTGAAAGCGGCAATATCATCCAATCTGCCCTATATATAGGTGATAGCCTATATGACTACCAATCAGCTCAAGCAGCAGATCTAGATTTCATTTTCTTAACACAATGGACAGAGATGAAGAACTATCGATCTTGGGCTAAAGAAATAAGAGCATTAAACTATAGGAGTATAAAAGATTTTTTTGAACATTTGTGTTAAACGTAATGAATATGTTTTTTACGTTATGACTTATTAAAAATAAGGTAATAAATGTGTGTATTTATGAAAGAAATACCAAGGAAAAAATAGATGATATTTATTTTGAAATAATAAATAAATTGCGGTGCATAAAATTTATTTACGACAGGGTATTTAAAGGTAAGCACAAGCAGCTAAAAAAAAATATAGATCTAAAAGATAATCATAAAAACAAAAGATGTTTTGTCATAGGAAATGGTCCATCAATAAATAAACAAGACTTAACTCTCCTAAAGGATGAGATAGTTTTTATGGTCAATCGCGCCTTTTTAGATTCCCGATATGAAATCATAAAACCTAAGTATCATGTGATTGTAGATCCTAAATTAGTCACCGGGGAATGGTCCATTTCATTTTTAGATGAGATAGCTAAGAAAAATCCAGATGTGACTTTTTTGTTAAATAGTGGTTGGTATAACTTAGATATTTTAAAACCATACAAAGAAAAATATAATATTTATTGGATAGATGGAAGTTTGACTATAACCCCCATGTTTTTTAATAAAAGAATCGATTTAACAAAAAGAACTTATAGTAATGCTGTCGTAGAACATGGTATTACAGCGGCTATTTACATGGGATGTGATGTAATAAATATTATGGGTGTCGATGGAAATGGTTTGTGTTATAGCTTATTGGGCAGAACAGATTCTCATTCATATGGACATAACCCAGAAGATCTAACGATGAGTTTTCAAACAATAATAAGATCACTTAATTCAATGTCTAATTCTCTTAGAAAATGGCATCATTTATTTGAATATTGTAGTAAAAATGAAATTAAACTGAATAATTTAACAAAAAGTGGAATATTAAAAATAAATAATTTATCATTTGATGAATATATTAAAGAAAAATAAAGTAAAGTTAAATGTCAAAAAGTGTATTGTAAGAAGGATAAAAAATAAACTTCACGAATTATATTTTTTCATATGAAGTTTATTTGTCTCATCTTATTTTTGATGAATATAAGAAATAATTATTCAATAAAACATCCAAATAAGTTATGAAAAAATTATTGGTGTCGTCCTGGGTATAATTATAAAAATAAAGAGTGGGATGTGCCTTATTATAAAGATGATGGGGTATATAAGATTGATCTAGAAACAGGGGATAGACACCTGATGATAAAAATCACAGATATAGTAAATAATAATAAGCTAATTGAATTTGATACATCTAATAACTAGCTTGAGCATATTATGTATAACACCAGTGGTGATCGGTTTATGTTTTTTCATAGATGGTCTACAGGTGGTGTAGATCATTCAAGAGTTTATACAGAAAATAGTCAAAATGGTGAGAATTTATTTATGTATCCAGATGTCAGATTTTATTCTCATCATTATTAGCTAGATAATAAAAGACTGTCAATTTGGACATGTTTGCCATACAACAATTAAGATTTTATTGGAAAATCTTCAAATATGATAAAAAGTATTGAACTTTTAAAAATAATTATCAAGCCATTATATAAATCTATTAAATTATTATTGTCTGATAAAGTAAAATCAAAGATATCCAATCAGTCAAAGCTTCTTGTATATAATGATAGAACTAATGATTTTAAGGTCATTGGAAACAATACTTTATTTGGGAATGGTCATCAAAGCTGGCTCAATGATAAAAGAAGGTTGTTGAATGATACTTATCAAGACAGTGAGAATTATAGACATCTTATGATTTTTGATACTAAAAAAGATACCTTTGAGTTTATAGGGAAGTTCGCTTCCGTATATAATGACAGCGGTTATAGATGTGATTTACATCCAAGGCCAAGTGGTAATGAAAAAAAGATAGTGATTGATTCAGCACATACACACAAAAGAAAGCTAATCGTTATAAATGTAGATAATTCCCAAATTTTGTGAAAAGTAATTGATTGATCTAATCCAGTATGAGATTAAAAAACACTAAAGGTTTAAGTCGTAATTTATATAATAATTTTTCATAAGTTTAGAGTTTTTTAAGTAAAAAAATATTATTAATAAATCAATAAATAGACTGATTTCAATATGATTTTATTGTTAATAGTTTCCCCCTGAAATATTCAATAGTTTACTTATTTTTCATGAAATTATTAAAAAACAATGACATGGATTTTACTTTCGAGAGAGATTTAAATATGCTAGATTTCAAGTTGAACTATATTGTATTCTTTAGTGGAGTGAGTTTTAAATGAAAATAGCTTTAATTCATTCTCATTTAAATGATCGAGGCGGTTCGCAAAGGTATGTATTAGAAATAGCAAATAATTTAAAATCCTTAGGGGTAGAGGTGGATGTTTTTTGTTACGAGTATAATGATGATTTATGTTATCCTGAATTAACTTCGCATTTAAATATTCAGAAAATATATACTCGTAAAGATAACGAAATCAAAATATCTCCAAAAAATAATTTTTTTAAAAAATATATAAAATCATTTAGTAAATATAAAATTGTTAAAAAAATAATTAATACTTTTGGAATTGATTATTTGTATTCTTTGTATTTAGTTAATAAAAGTTCAAAAAAAGTAACAGAGTTAATTATAGATAATAAAATCGAATATGATTTGCTTTTTACTCATGAAGAACCTTTGTCTGTATATGCCGCCATAAAGTATAAAAAAATAAAAAATACTCCAATTTATTGGTTTTGCTATGACACTATAGAAAAGTGGTTTCTCGAATGGAAAGAGGATCATAAAAGCTCTATTTTACGAAGGTTTTTGCTTAAAAATATTTACTTTAAATATGACAAATATATTATTAATAAATTTGTAGATAAAATAGCGGTTCTAGATGATAATATGTCAAAAAGATATCATAAATTATATGGAAAAAATCCACTCATTAGACGGGGAGGAATTCCTGAAACGATTCTTGACTATTCTAAAAAAAATAAATTTAGAGAGCGGTTTAATTTATCAGACGATATGGTTGTTATTTTCTCATTAACGAGATTTGTTAACTATAGAAGAGTACACGATATTTTTGACATGTATACGAAACTAGATGTAGATGTACAGAAAAAACTATTCATTTATATAAGTTCACCTATTACTGATAATTCATATTACGAATGGTGTATTGAAAAATACTCAGAAGTTTTTGAAAGTAAAAATGTACAAGTAAACTTGGACTTTCCAAAAAATGATGATGAAATGTATGATATGTATTTGTCCTCTGACCTTTTTGTCTTTCCAAATGAGAATCAAACTTGGGGTCATGCTCCACTTGAAGCTATGGGGTGTGGTGTAACGGCTTTAGTTTCAACAGGGTGCGGAATAAGTGAAATTATAAAAAATATTAGTTCTGAAACAGTTTTTGAAGTCAGTAATACTGTCGCGTTAACTAATATGATTGAAGATATGGTCAGAAGCAAATCATATGAAATTATATCTAAAAAACAGAAAGAGTATGTTAGGAATAATTTAACTTGGAAAAAAGTTTGTGAAAAATACGTAGACGATTTTAAAGAAATCTTAGGGAATTGAAATGTGCAGCATATATGGTAGTTTAGGAAAAAATTACAAAAATATAGAAACTATTTTTTCAAAAGAGCTGCATCATAGAGGTCCTGATGGTAGTGGCATCTATTATGATGATACTGAAAGTCTAGTCTTGGGGCATACAAGGCTTTCTATCATTGATCTTTCAAATCATGCACATCAACCAATGAGCGATGAAAGTAATAGTTGTGTGCTCGTATTCAATGGAGAGATATACAATTATAAAGAGATAAAGCAAGAGCTTATCCTTTTAGGGTACAGCTTTAGCACTAGCTCAGATACTGAAGTCGTTCTCAAAGGTTACATGCAATGGGGTGAGGAATGTGTAAAACATTTCAGAGGAATGTTTGCATTTTGTATTTATGATAAACATAAAAATGAGCTTTTTTTAGCAAGAGATAGATTTGGTATTAAGCCACTTATTTATAGTTTCTTGGACGGGCAGTTTATTTTTAGCTCTGAATTAAAGCCGTTTTTAACTTCGAATATTATCTCTAAAAAGCTTTCACTAGAGGCTATCGGTGAGTACTTTCAATATGGTTCTGTCAATCAACCAAGTACGATTTTAGATGGTGTTCATCAGCTTATGCCTGGGCATAGTATGAAAGTTAAGCTTGATAAAACTCATGAGATAAAGCGTTATTATGATTATGTAATAGAGTCGGCGAAACTGCCTAAAATAGAAAGTTATGAAGAAGCCGTAGTTAAAGTGCGAGAAGAGCTAGAGATAGCTACAAAATACCACATGGTGGCAGATGTAGACGTGGGTGCATTTCTTAGTGGAGGTGTGGATTCTACCGCAGTTGTGGCTATGATGAATCATTATAGCAGCAAACAGATAAATACTTTCAGTGTAGGCTTTAAAAGTAAAATAAATATAGAAGATGAGACTGATATAGCCTCAAGATCGGCAAAAAAACTAGGATGTAAACATCATAATATTAAAATTGATGATGCGTATATTAAAAATATTTTTGATGATTTTGTTACTAGTATCGATCAACCAAGTGTAGACGGCATAAATACATATATAGTAAGTCTTGAAACAGCAAAAGATATTAAAGTAGCTTTAAGTGGTTTAGGAGGAGATGAGATATTTGCAGGATATCCTCATTTTAAAGCTGTTAGTGAATATGCTCAGCAAAAAAGAGGATTTGTCTCTTTTTTAGGTAAAAAATTAAATCACTTACGGCCGAATAGGTTTACTAATAAATATGATTTTGTAGGAGAAGATGAAGCGGTAGCGTTATACAAGCAACGAACTATACACAAAGACTTGAGTAAGGTTTTACAAAAAAAACTACCTATTAATGATTTTCAACTCTCCACGCATCTTTCTTCACTTCAAAAAATAAGTAAAGCTGAGATAGATAAATATATGTTAAATACTTTACTTAGAGATAATGATGTGCTGAGTATGGCTCATTCCTTAGAGGTTCGTCCTATACTACTTGATCACAAGCTAGTAGAGCTTGCTTTTAGCCTAGACGATAGTTTCAAGGTGCGTAATGGGATGCTCAAATCAGTTTTTGTAGATAGTGTGAAAGATATTATCCCTGCAGAGGTATGGCAGAGAGAAAAAACAGGTTTTGAAATGCCATTTTCTAATTGGATGAATGGAGTGTTAAATGATCATTTTAAAGCAGTTGTCCATAATAAATTAGCCTCTGATATCTTTTTGCTTGATTATTTAACAGACTTAAGGAAACGAGTGATATCTAAAAAATTAAAAAGAAGTGACTGGTTGGTTTTTGTTTTTTTATGTTGGCTGGAAAAATTTCCCTTAGAGCTTCAGTTATGAATATTTTAGATACTGAAAACATTGAAGCGCAGGAGCATGATATCAATGTGCTACATATTGTTTCCGGAGATTTAAGTGGGGGGGCTGCGAGAGGGGCATATTGGCTTCACCAAGCTCTTAAAGAGCTTGGTGTGAAGTCTCACATTTTAAACACAAGCAGTAAAGATTTAAATGATAATTCAGTTTGTAGTATTTCAAATACAAAATGGAAAAGAGTTAAAAGTATACTAAGATCTTTTTTAGATCGAATATTATTGAGTTTTTATAGAAAAAGAAGTGGAACCATATTTAGTTGCGGTGTGGTCGGCTTTGATATTACCAAAACTGATATGTATAAAAATGCAGATATAATACAGCTGCATTGGGTTAATGATGGTTTTTTGAATGCCAAAATTCTTCAAAAGATTAATAAGCCTATAGTTTGGACATTGCGTGATATGTGGCCGATAACAGGAGGTTGTCATTATTCTCTGGACTGTGAATTATACACAACAGGTTGTGGTGCTTGTCCTCAGCTAGCTAGTAGTTTTCCGTTTGATTTAAGCTATTTTTTATATAGGAGAAAGTTAAAATATTTTCCAAATACTGTGCATGTTGTTGGTATTTCAAAATGGATGACTGATGTTGCAAAGAAAAGTAAAATCTTTTCTGGATGTACTTATGAAACTATTTCCAATAATGTAAATTGTTCTTACTTTAAATTTTTAGATAAAGAAAAATCGCGTCACTTGTTAGGAATAAATACATCAAAAAAGATAGTTTTATGTGGTGCTACAAATATTAATGATTTTTATAAAGGATTTTCATTTTTTTTGGAATCTTTGAAATATTTAAATGCAGATGATGTTTTTTTATGTTTTTTTGGTAAAATAGATCAAGATATAATTAAAAAAACTGGATTTGAGTTTCATGAATTCGGATACTTACACGATAATATTGCATTGAATATTGTGTATTCAATAGCAGATGTGTTTGTTGCTCCAAGTATACAAGAAGCATTTGGCAAAACATTAGTGGAATCTATGAGTTCCGGTACTCCTGTAGTTTGTTTCGATGCCACAGGGCCAATAGACATTGTTGATCATAAAGTGAATGGTTACAAAGCGAAAGCTTTCTCTTCTGAAGATTTAGCATGTGGTATTAATTGGGTGTTAAATGCTTCTACTTGTGAATTTGAGGCTTTAAGGGTTGACGGAAGAGAAAAATCCTTAAGCTGTTTTGATACTAATGTCATAGCTAAAAAATATTTAACCACTTACATGAATTTGTTGACTCCATCTAGCAATAGATAAATTTTTGTTGTACTTGCTAGGAGGACGTTGGGCTGGGTATTGTAAAATTTTAATTTATTTTGATATCTTAAATTGTAGATGACCTAGTTTCAGTTGCTTTTAGACTATTTGGACTTTTTAGTAAGGAAGTTATCTAATCAAAATTTAATTTTTATAAGAGATTTGAGTTCTTATAGGAAATAACATTGTTTTTTATACTAAGTTGACAAGATAGTACTTTCTTATCAGAACTCTCATTATCAAAAATTTATATAGCCAGGTACAGCTTTAGATATATTTAAGATGGCCACCTTTTTAATTTGCTTGTTTTGTACACTTAGAGTGGGAATTGCATCAGGTAGGGGGAATTTTTTGGGAGGGTCCTCCAACTCTTAATTAATCACTAAGACTCTATTTTCTGTATTTAGAAAATGGCTTTAGGAACCGCTAACTGGTGGGATAGTTGTCGAAAAGAGTGCCGAAATTTCTGCCTTTTGATCCGTGGAAGACGACAGATGTATACGATTTTATGTCTATAGAAGTTTATGTTAACTATGAGTCGCTTTTGCTCTTCCTGTTTTTATTACACAAGAGGCTATTTTGCCTACGAGACGTATTCCGACTAGCCAATGAATATTTGGAATTAGATCGATTTGATATTTTAAGGAATGGATATGGATCCCGAGCATGTTGAGAGTGGGTAGCATACATATGTCATTGCAAGTTAAAGTATAGAATTTTATCATTGCTACGAATAATGTGAATACAATTAGAAAATTTTGAAAAAACTAATTTTTACGAATTTGATTTGAATTATAAATAGTATATTAAGAAAAACATTGAAGTTAGTAGGCTAGCTAATATAAATGTAAACTTTGGATATGTTAATTGGTTCTCTCTGGATGGAAAAATAAAGTATAAAAATGAATATTTTTGTTGGAGTTTTTTGATAAAGACAATAATTAATGTTTGTAGCATATAAATAGTAATGATTTTTCTCGTTAATCAAAACATCGTGAATTATGTAGGGTTTTATGAAAAAAGCACTTATTACAGGTATTACAGGTCAAGACGGCTCTTACTTGGCTGAATTTTTATTACAGAAAGGCTATGAAGTACATGGTATTAAACGCCGTGCATCTTCTCTTAATACACAGCGTATTGATCATTTGTATCAAGATCCCCATGAGCAAAATCCGAAGTTAAAGCTTCACTATGGGGATTTAACGGACAGTTCTAATTTGACGCGTATTTTACAAGAGATTCAGCCTGATGAAGTATATAACTTAGGTGCACAATCGCATGTGGCTGTGTCATTTGATTCGCCTGAGTACACAGCTGATGTGGATGGCATGGGGACCTTGCGGCTACTTGAAGCGATTCGTTTTTTAGGGTTAGAGAAAAAAACTCGCTTTTATCAAGCTTCAACTTCTGAGCTTTATGGCTTGGTGCAAGAGATGCCACAACGAGAAACAACACCATTTTATCCACGTTCTCCTTATGCGGTAGCAAAACTTTATGCTTATTGGATTACGGTCAATTACCGTGAGAGTTATGGTATGTATGCTTGTAATGGTATTTTGTTTAACCATGAATCTCCTCGGCGAGGAGAAACTTTTGTTACTCGTAAGATCACTCGTGGCTTGACGAATATTGCTCAAGGTCTAGAAAAATGTCTTTATTTGGGAAATATGGATTCGCTTCGAGATTGGGGGCATGCTAAAGATTATGTGCAAATGCAGTGGTTAATGTTGCAACAAGAGCAACCTGAAGATTTCGTGATTGCGACTGGCAAACAGTATTCGGTTAGACAGTTTGTCACTTGGAGTGCTTTAGAGCTTGGTATAGAACTTGAGTTTAAAGGCAAAGGTGTGGAAGAAGTAGCAATCGTGAAGAATATTGCTGGTGATAGTGTTCCTGGGTTGTATATTGGCGATGTTATTGTGAAAGTGGACCCTCGTTATTTCCGTCCTGCTGAAGTAGAAACTTTGTTGGGAGACCCAAGTCATGCAAAAGATAAACTAGGCTGGGTTCCTAGCACTACTGTTCAAGAAATGTGTGCTGAAATGGTTTCAGAAGATCTTAAAGCAGCAAAACAGCATGCGTTTATGAAAGCTAATGGCTTTGATGTTCCAATTGCTATAGAGAGTTAGTCATGTCAGAAAATAATAAAATAATTTTTGTTGCAGGACATCAGGGTATGGTGGGCAGTGCAATTGTGCGTCAGCTACAAAAACTAGGTGATTGCTCAATTATTACTCGAAGTTCAAAAGAACTCGACCTTCGTAATCAAAATGCTGTCACTCGTTTTTTTGATGAAAATAAAATAGATGAAGTCTATTTGGCTGCAGCGAAAGTAGGGGGAATTTATGCTAACAATACATACCCCGCTGAGTTTATCTATGACAACTTAATGATCGAAACCAACGTGATCCATCAAGCTTATGCTCATGGTGTGAAGAAGTTACTATTTTTGGGCTCATCTTGCATTTATCCCCAATTGGCGGAGCAACCAATGAGTGAAGCGGCTTTATTAAGTGGTTATCTAGAGCCGACCAACGAGCCATATGCTATTGCTAAGATCACTGGTATTAAGCTGTGCGAATCGTATAATCGGCAATATGGTGTCGATTATCGCAGCGTGATGCCGACAAACTTGTATGGCCCTGGTGATAACTATCACCCTGAAAATAGTCATGTAGTACCAGCCTTGATCCGAAGAATTCATGAAGCAAAACAAGCCCAACAACCAGAGATAGTTATTTGGGGGACAGGTACACCTAAACGTGAATTTTTGCATGTAGATGACATGGCCAAGGCAAGTGTATTTGTGATGAATTTGGATAAAACGACCTATCAGATACATACACAACCGATGCTTAGCCATATTAACGTGGGTACAGGGCAAGATTGTAGTATCTTACAGTTAGCCCAATCCATTGCTAAAGTCATTGGTTATCAAGGTGTGGTTAATACCGATCCCAGTAAACCGGATGGTACGCCTAGAAAATTAATGAATGTAAGTCGGCTGAAAAAATTGGGATGGCATGCTCAAATAGGTTTAGAAATCGGTTTAGCTGATGCTTACTCTTGGTTCTGTAAACATCAAAAAGCGCTACGGGGTATTTAAGTGGTTCAAGTACGTTTAGAAGGTGGCCGGGAATTACTTTATGGTTATAAACAGGGGACTGAATCTCAGCCCCTTATTGCTATTATTACATCTACTTTTAATGCTGCCAAAGATTTGCATTGGACCATTAACTCTATACGATCTCAAACCTATGCAAATATACAATGGATTATAGCTGATGGTGGTTCGACAGACGATACTGTTGAAATTTTGAAGCAGAATGAAGATGTGATCGACTACTGGTTTAGTGAGTCTGATGAAGGGATATATGATGCTTGGAATAAAGCACTTAAATATGTTAAAGGTGAATGGGTTCAATTTATTGGTGCTGGTGATGAGCTAGCTAGTTCTAAGATGATGTGTGATGCAAGTTTCTATTTAGTAGGCGCCTACCCAAAATATGAATTGGTTTATGGGAATATACAGATAGTTAGTGAAGTGAATCATGATTTGATTGAAGAAATAGTAATTCCTTGGGGTAATATGAAAAATCGATGGCAAGGAGGTCGGTTAATGCTTCCAATGCATCCTGAAGTTTTTCACCATAAATCGGTTTTTTATAAATATAATCAATTTAATACCTGTTTTAAAATAGCGGCAGATAGTTATTTATTAATGCAATCTATTATGAGTCAGTCGCCTCTTTATATTGATTTGTTAATTGATAAAATGGTTCTTGGTGGAGTCTCTTCTGATTTTAAAAATATTTATAGAGTTCATTGTGAAATAAAAAAAATAAATAAAATATTAGATATTTCACCACCCTTCTTCCATTCATTGATAGAATCGTTGAAGGTGTATTTAAAAATTTTACTATATATTTTTATTCCTAAAAAATATATTTATAAAGTGATTGATTTTTTAAGGGTTTTGTTAAGAAAAAATAAAAAATGGACTGTTAAGTGAAGAGTAATAATTCTGTTAATTTAATAAAATTATTTTATATTTTTTTAATTTATCCAATGGTTTCAGAATTGACGCTAGGTTTATATGGCAATCTAGCAATCGGTGTTATGCTGGCAACATTGGGTGCATTTTTTTTAGTTATTATTTTAAATAAAAACATTTATTGTGATAGAAATAAATTATTTTATTTTATTTTAATTTCTATTTTTATTTTATTTGATTTTTCTACTTCCTTCTTTTTTAATACTACGAATAATAAACAGTTATCTGTGTTTGCATTATTGTTTTATTTTTTTGTGGCTTATGTTTATTCTTCTGCTATAAAAGAAATTGAACATAGTGATTTTGAATATGTATGTAAATGGTCATTAACTTTATTCTTTATATTAGCTTTTATTTCAGTTATTCTCCCAATAGATATTGGAAAATATGCAATATATAGGAAACAAGTTTTTCCATTTGTAGAACAGAGCCATTTCGTTTTAGCTGTTGCCCCTATTATGGTTGCATATAGTTTTATTGGTAAATTTAAAAATGTCCTGCTTTTTTTATCTTTATCTGGGTTTTTTTCTATTTATTTCCCAAGTTTATCATTCTTAATTGTTACAAGTGTTAGTTTTTGGTGTTTTTTATGTCGATTTAGGAAGAGTAAGTATTTAATAGCTTTAATTTTTTTGGTGTCTACTTATTTTATTTTATTGATTTATGTCATATATAATGTGAAGTATTTTTCAAATAGATTGGATCTTATTAAAAATAATAATCTCACTACATTGGTATATTTTCAAGGTATCTATTTTGCATTAGATAATTATATGAAAAATTACTATTTTGGTTTAGGTTTTCAAAATTTAGGATTAAGTGGGACGGTGTTTAATAAATATTCTCACCTCATATCTGTAATAATGCAGGGTTCACTGGTAAATCAATTTGATGGTGGTTTTTTTGCAGCTAAAATGATCGCTGAATTTGGTGTAGTAGGTATTGTAATATTTTTGGCATATGTTGTTTTCTTAATTAATTTTATGTTTAAGGCAAATAGAAGATGTAGAAAATATCATATGATAAATATCAGAAGTACATTTGAAAAATATCGCTTTATAAAGTCAGTATTTATGTTCTCTTTCTTTTATGAATTTTTGTTTAGAGGATATGGCTATTTTTCTCCTGGTTTTTTTATATTTTTAACATTTTTCTTTTTAAAACCTAGAAATTTAAAATAACCTAAAAGGAGGTTATGATTGTGGAAAAAAAAGTAGTAGTGATATCAGGTCAAAATTGTACATCAGGAGGAATATTATCTATATATGAAGATTTTTTATTGGAATTATCAAAAAAAGATAATATAAAAATATTTGCTATTGTGAATTCAAAAAAATTATTTAAAAATAAAGATGAAAAAATTACATATATAGAAATACCTAAGTCTAAAAAGTCATGGCTTTTACGTCTGTTTTATGAATATATTTGGTTTTATTTTTTATCAAAAAAAATAAAATCAGATCTGTGGATTTCAATGCATGATATAACACCCAATGTAAAGACAAAAAAACTTATAACATATTGTCATAATCCTTCACCATTTTATAAATTCAAATGGACTGATTTTTTTTTGGATTGGAAATTTGGATTGTTTACATTGTTCTATTCGAGTTTATACTCGATTAATATAAAAAAAAATGATCATGTTATAGTTCAACAAGTTTGGATAAAGAAGGAATTTGAACAAAGGTTTAATATAAATAATGTTATTGTTTCTAAGCCTGCCAATGATTTTTTAGACAATATTAAAGGTTGTAAAAATCCTAGAGAATTTGAATCTAATGAATCATTTAAATTTTTTTACCCATCATATCCGAGAGTTTTCAAAAATTTTGAAGTTATATGTGAGGCAGTTAAGATAATTGAAAGTTCAGGTGACTTTAACTTTAGTGTTCTGATTACAGTAGATGGCTATGAAAATCGCTACGCAAATAAATTATATAATAGATATGGAACTGTCAAAAATATTATTTTTAGCGGCTTGATGTCTCGAGAAGAAGTCTTTGATTATTATAATCAATGTGATGTGTTGATTTTTCCATCTAAATTGGAAACATGGGGACTACCTATTTCTGAATTTAAGGCTTATAATAAACCGATGATTCTTGCCAATGAGAAGTATACTAAAGAAACTATTGCTGGTTATGATAAAGTTATTCTATTTGAATCTAACGATGCACATGCTCTAGCCAGAATTATGATTAATTTTATATTGAAAAATAAAGTGTTATTTAACAATTATAAAAAAGATATTAATCAAGACGAAAATGACAAATTTGTTTTCGGTGATTGGATAAGTTTGATTGACTTTATTGTTTAAATTCTACGTGGTTTTTTAATGAAAGTAATAGTAATTGTTCCTACAAGAAATGCTGGTTTTTTTTGGAAATCTTGGTGTCAGTCAATTAAGCAGCAGAAAGGTGTGGATATTTCAGTTTGCAACATTGATTCATCATCTAAAGATAGTACGATTGATGTCAGTCAGATATTCGATTTTCATACTAAAGTTATTTCTCCAGCTGATTTTAATCATGGGGGAACCCGAAATTGTGCATTTGAAAAATGGCATGATAATAGAGATGTAGTTATATTTCTTACGCAAGATTCTTTACTTTATACACCCAATAGCATTGAGAATCTTTTGTATTTATTTAAAGATTTAGATGTGGCAGCTGTATGTGGACGTCAACTACCCCATGATGATGCAAATCCATTGGCAAAACATGCACGATTATTTAATTACCCATCATCAACACGGGTTATGAGTAAGTCTGATATAGAAAAATATGGTATTAAAACGGCATTTGTTTCTAATTCTTTCACAGCATATCGCGCTTCTGTATTTAAGGAACTAGGCGGCTTTCCTGAAGATGTTATTTTGTCTGAAGATATGCATTTAGCTGCAAGAATTATTCTGGCTGGATATAAAGTTGCCTACGCTGGGAATGCATGCGTTAAACATTCTCATAACTATACACCTTGGCAAGAATTTAAGCGATACTTCGACATTGGAGTTTTTCATGCAACAGAATCTTGGATTCAACAAGAGTTTGGCGGTGCGGGTGGAGAGGGGAAGCGTTTCATTATCTCTGAATTTAAATATCTAATTAAGAATGCCCCGCTATGGATTCCTCGAGCTTGTATTACAAATTTATGTAAGATAATTGGTTACAAGTTAGGGAAGAATTTTAAAAAAATTCCTAAATATTTACGACCAAAGCTGAGTATGCATAAAGCGTATTGGTCGCAGAAGGTACGCTAAGGGGGCGGTGTGAAATTTTTAGTAACAGGTGGTGCAGGTTTTATTGGTAGTGCACTAGTTCGTTTGCTTATTTCTATGAAGCATGATGTTGTAAATTTGGATAAACTTACTTATTCGGGTAATTTGGAATCTATTCCTAAGAATTTACATACGACAGGCTATTTTTTTGAGCAAGTTGATATTTGTAATAGTAAAGAGATTAAACGCGTTTTTACAGATCACCAGCCTGATGTAGTGATGCATCTGGCGGCAGAAAGTCATGTCGATCGCTCTATTGAGGGACCGGGTGAGTTTATTCAAACGAACATCATTGGCACTTATCAGTTGCTTGAAGCTGCTCGGGAATACTGGACAGGTATGGCGCAAGAGCGTCAAAAAAAGTTCCGCTTTCATCATATATCTACTGATGAAGTTTATGGTGATTTAGATGGCACTGAAAACTTCTTCACCGAGACAACACCCTACGCACCAAGTTCACCTTATTCGGCGAGTAAAGCGAGCTCTGATCATTTAGTGCGTGCATGGGGGCGAACATATGGTCTTCCAATCCTTGTGACGAATTGTTCAAATAATTACGGCCCTTACCATTTTCCCGAAAAGTTAATCCCTCATGTTATTTTGAATGCACTGGCCGGCAAGCCACTCCCCATTTATGGTGAAGGCAAGCAAATTCGCGATTGGCTTTTTGTTGAAGATCATGCCAGAGCTCTATATACAGTGGCAACCCAAGGTACGGTTGGAGAAACTTACAATATTGGTGGCCACAATGAAAAACAAAATATTGAAGTGGTTGAAGCTATCTGTAAGTTACTTGAAGAGTTAGTACAGCAAAAACCAGCCGGTGTGAGTTATTATCGCGATTTGATTACATTTGTTACTGACCGTCCGGGACATGATGTCCGTTATGCGATCGATCCTACTAAGATAAAAAATGAACTGGGATGGGTGCCTCAAGAAAATTTTGAAACAGGGTTGCGTAAAACGGTGCAATGGTATCTTGATAACCGTTCATGGTGGCAACGCGTACTTTCTGGAGATTATAAGTTAGGCCGATTAGGAGAGCAGCATGGCTAACTATAAAGGGATTATTTTGGCTGGCGGTTCAGGAACTCGTTTACACCCTATTACTATGGGAACGTCTAAGCAACTGTTACCCATTTATGATAAGCCGATGATCTATTATCCGCTTTCGGTGTTGATGCTCAGTGGTATTCGAGACGTGTTAGTGATCTCAACTCCAGACGATCTACCGTCATTTCAACGACTACTTGGTGATGGCTCTCAATTTGGTTTGCACCTACAGTATGCGGTGCAACCTCGCCCGGATGGTTTGGCTCAGGCATTTACGATTGGAGCTGATTTTATCGGTCAAGACAATGTCTGTTTGGTATTAGGTGATAATATTTTTTATGGGCAACATTTCTCCGATAAATTGTTAAGTGCCACAGAACGCCAAAAAGGAGCTACTGTCTTTGGCTATCATGTGAATGATCCGGAACGCTTTGGCGTTGTTGAATTTGACGCTAAAGGTCAAGTCTTAAGTATTGAAGAAAAGCCGATTAAACCTAAATCAGACTATGCAGTCACCGGGCTTTATTATTACGACAATAATGTGGTGGCAATTGCTCAGGATATTCAGCCTTCTCCCCGAGGTGAATTAGAAATTACCGACATTAATAACGCATACCTTAAGCGGGGCGATCTCCATGTTGAAGTTTTAGGGCGCGGGTTTGCCTGGTTAGATACGGGGACTCATGACTCATTGCTCGAAGCTGGTCAATTCGTCCAAACAGTCGAGCAACGGCAAGGCCTTAAAGTGGCCTGTCTAGAAGAAATAGCTTATCGGCGAGGTTGGATTGACGATTCCGGACTTGAACAACAAGCTCTAGCATTAAAAAAGACTAGTTATGGCCAGTATTTATATAAAGTTTTAGGTGGTTATAAGTAATGAATGTGATTCAAACGACGTTAGATGGATGTGTTATTATCGAGCCGCAGGTTTTTGGCGATCATCGAGGATTTTTTTTAGAAACTTTTCAAGCGAAACGCTACGCCGATGAAGCAGGGATTATTCAACCATTTGTGCAAGATAATCATTCCCGTTCAACGAAAGGTGTATTGCGAGGTTTGCACTTTCAAAAAACGAAACCTCAAGGCAAGCTAGTCAGAGTTGTTAGCGGTGAAGTATTTGATGTTGCCGTTGATATTCGCCCAGAGTCTGCGACATTTGGTCAGTGGACTGGCGTTACTCTTTCTGAAGAAAATAAGCGACAGTTTTGGGTTCCACCTCGATTTGCTCATGGTTTCGTCGTGCTTTCTGATACGGCTGACTTTGAGTATAAATGCACCGATTATTATGATCCATCTGATGAAGATTCAATAGCCTGGGATGACCCAGATATTTCTATTAACTGGCCTTTGTTGGATAACTTGAACCTTTCTGATAAAGATTTAGAGGCCCCTTCATTTAAAGAGTTTTGTCAATTATGAGAGTTCTAGTAACCGGAGGTAATGGACAGTTAGGTCGCTGTCTGCAAGATCGTTTAAAAAATACTAGCCATGAGTGGCAAGCTCCTGATCAAAGTTCATTAGATATCACAAATAAATCAGCTATTTCTTATTATTTTGATAAGTTTCAGCCGGATGTTGTGGTCAATGCAGCTGCGTATACTGCTGTGGATAAGGCTGAATCTGAGAAAGATATCGCATATTTGGTGAATACAGTGGCGGCAGGATATTTGGGGTCACAATGTAAAAAGGCTGCTATCCCACTGATTCATATTTCCACTGATTATGTTTTTGATGGAAAAATGACAATTCCTTATAAAGTCGGGGATGAAACCAATCCACAAAGCGTATACGGAACAACTAAACTAGCTGGGGAGAAAGCTGTTCAGACTGCATTGGCTGAACATATTATTATTCGTACTTCGTGGGTTTTCAGTGAGTATGGCAATAATTTTGTCAAAACAATGCTGAGGTTAGCCAATGTTCACCCCGTACTAAAGGTGGTTGGTGATCAGTATGGTTGTCCAACTTATGCGGGGGATTTAGCTGACGCAATCCTACAGATGATTATCCAGATTCAGTCAGGTCATAAATCATGGGGAACTTATCATTATTGTAGTGATCAGGCTACAAGTTGGCATGGATTTGCCCAAGTCATTTTTGATGAAGCAAATCAACAAGGTGGTATTGAGAATATTCCCCAGATCCGATTGATTAATACAGATGAATATCCCACCATTGCTAAACGACCTCTGTACTCTGTGCTCGATTGTAGATTAATTGCTCATGAATGGAACATTAAAATGCCTTATTGGCGAAAATCACTAACTCAAGTATTGTCAATATTAGAGTATGGAAATGCTAATAATAAATAAGAGAAAAGAAAAATTTTCAACTTTTATTACTTTTAATAATTACCCTAATAATTAAAGCTTCTATAAGTTTACTTTGTTTTTTGTATACCACTATTATTTCTATGAAGTTAGTCAGCTGAATATGATAGAGAACATAAATTATATTATATTTATAGGGAAGGAATAAGTACTTAATAAAATTATACTATTTACAGAATGTTTTTTAATTGCAATAAATGTCGATGATGTTTTTACTATTTTAGAGCGCAATATATTTAGTTTGGTTGTCAAATAAAAATGACTTTTAAATTAGCAGCTGGTTTTAACTTGGAGTGAAGTAACATGAATGAGAATACTATTCCTTTGTTGGCAATTGTTATTCCTTGTTTTAATGAGTCAGATGGGATTGAGGAAACTATTTCTCGATTAAGTCAGTTGATTGATAAATATAAAAAATCAGAAATTATAAATAATGATAGTTTTTTAGTTTTTGTAGATGATGGAAGCCAAGATGAAACTTGGAGTTTAATTGAGTCTTCATCTATAGAAAACAATTACATTAAAGGTGTTAAACTATCTAAAAATCAAGGACATCAATATGCGCTATTAGCTGGCATGGAATTTGTTGTAAATAAATGTGACTGTATGGTTTCAATTGATGCTGATTTGCAACAAGATGAAAATAAAATTGAAGAATTCTTGGCTAGCTATAAAAAAGGTAACGAGGTTGTCCTAGGTATTAGAAATGATAGAGGTGTAGACTCATTTTTTAAAAAATTAACAGCATTGTTTTTTTATAAAATAATGAATTTCATGGGGGTGAAAATAATTAAAAATCATGCTGACTTTCGTCTGTTGAGTAATAATGCTAATAAATCTCTCTTAAAATTTGAAGAGGTAAATTTATTTTTAAGAGGTTTAGTAACCCTTATAGGATTTCAAACGGACTATGTTTACTATGCTCATTATGATAGATTTGCTGGTGAGTCGAAATATACATTAAGTAAAATGCTAGGACTTGCTATTGACGGAATAACTTCATTTAGTATTGTTCCACTTAGATTTATTACTTTTATCGGATTTTTTGTATTTATATTTAGTGTTGTTATGGGGGTATATGTATTATCTATAGCTTGTTTTTCTAATTCTTTTATTCCTGGTTGGGCTTCTACTGTACTCCCTATTTATTTTATTGGTGGTGTGCAAATATTATCTTTAGGAATAGTAGGCGAATATATTGGTAAAATTTATAAGGAAACAAAAAGAAGACCTCGTTTTGTTTGTGAGAAAACTATAGAATGATACATTTTATTAAATATGGGTTAATAGGGGTGATTAACACTATTTTGGGGTATGGTATCACATTTTCTTTATTTTATTTAAAAGTTAATCCGGAGGTTAGCAATCTTTTAGGGTATGTTATTGGTTTTTTTTGTTCATATTTTTTAAATAAAAAATTTAGCTTTAAAAGCTCTCAGGCTCATAGAGTTGAATTACCTAAATTTATCGGTAGCATGCTTGTTGCTTATCTCGTGAATTTATCTATATTTATTTCATTAATTCGGCTTGGCGGAGTCAATATTTATCTATCGCAAATATTGTCAGGTATTGTATACGTAGTGGCTGGTTTTTTACTATCCAAATATTGGGTTTTTAAGGGGGCAGTAGATGTTTAAAGTTAAAATGAATTATCTTTTATATATTTTTATAACGATTTATTCTTTATTTATTGTCTATCGAGCAAGTTTTGGTTTAATAGATGATCATATATTTTTAAGTACAGTGTTTTCTGGTCACTCTATTCCATTTTTTTTATCTCCTGAAATAGGACGTTTTTACCCACTTGACGGTCAAGAATATAATTTAATTTCTTTTGTGTCCCATTCGCCCGTTGCTTTTTATCTATGGAATTCTCTTGAGTATATCATCTTCGCTATTGTTTTATTTAAAATAGAAGAACAATTAACTGGAGGGAGTTTTAGAGGGAGAGTTTATTTATTTATTATCTACGTTTCATTTATTGGTGGGATGGCTAATTTATTTCTACGTCTATTCGTTCCAGAAAGAGATGCCTTATTTTTTTTAACAATTGCCTTGTTTTTCTATATTCAGTTTTATTATAAAAGTGATAGAAATTGGTTTTATGGTATCTTGTCACTTATATGTGCTAACATATCACTGTATTATAAAGAGCCAATGTTTATTCTAGTTGGTGGTTTTTCATTTTTCCATTTATTATTTGACTATAAAAAAGGTTATAAGAAAATAAATCCGTTGGATGTATTATGGATGTTATCCTCTTTAATTTTCTTGTTGATATATTATTTTGTTATTTTTCAGAATCATGATGGAAGTTATTATGGTCAACTTACTATAAATAAATGGATTGTTCATCTAAAAAACTCAAGTTTGTTTTTTTTAACTAATCCATTTATACTATGCCTTTTTATCCCATTTTTAATAATTAGAATTTATCTCTTAATAAGAAAAAGAGATCGTGTTAATGCTATGTTCGATTCAATGGCTTTATCTGCTGCAGGTTATTTTTTGGCTATTATTGTTTTGAATATTTATTCTCCTTATTATTTGATGCCTTTGTACCTATATGCTTTTTTTAGTGTTTCTTATAATTTAAATATAATAAAAAAAATATATCCAAAGTTGTTTTTTAGTTGCTTAGGAGGGTTTTTATTTCTAGCTATTTTTTCAGCGATTCCTTTTGGAATCCATCAGTTTTCAGTATGGAAAAATGTTCCAAATAATTTTCAACAAACAGTTTCTTTTTTGAAAAAATATTTAGATGGAAAACCTGTGCGTGTCGGCATTTTTCTTTATGGAGTTAATCGAAATACAGGTGTTGAAGTGTATAATAGTTTTGGTGAATTTATGCAATCGGAAAATATAAGCACTAAAAAATATGATTTAAAAACTGATGAAGTGGATAATAATATTTTGCGGAAAGCTAAGGTTTACAATAGTTCACCATATTCTGTTTTTCACCAGCTAAAACCACAAAAAATCACCCAAGAGGATTTGGTTGTAGTTGGTAATTTCTCTCAAAAAGAATTTAATCCAAAAAGTTTTGATGCACACTATAGGCTTTTGTTTAAATCTAAGAGTCCTATTTTTAATTTCGGTGATTACTCACTTAAATCAATAGTAAAATATGGAGTTAATAAAGTTATTGGAAAAAATAATTTTGTTAGCGATAATATTTTTAACTTACCTATAAATTTTTATGTTTATAAGAAAATTAACTAAGTTGTCTTTTATGCAGAATATCTTTCCTATTATTATGTGTGGCGGTAATGGCAGCCGCTTATGGCCATTGTCTCGCACTGCTTTTCCTAAGCAATTTTTATCGTTAGTTTCCCAGCAAACGATGTTACAAGACACTATTTCTCGCTTATCCAGCCTTGAAAAAACCGTGCCGCTGTTTATTTGTAATGAAGAACACCGCTTTATTGTCGCCGAGCAATTGCGCCAGCAACATATAACCGCGAGCGGCATTTTACTTGAACCGGTGGGTCGCAATACTGCGCCTGCGATTGCCTTAGCGGCATTAAAAGCGATTGCTGACGGTGACGACCCGCTGTTGTTGGTTTTAGCGGCGGATCATGTCATTCAATCCCCTGAGCGTTTTGTCGATGCGGTTCAACAAGCAGAGTCTTTGGCCGCACAAGGGCAGTTGGTGACCTTTGGTATTGTGCCAACGGAGCCGCACACCGGTTATGGTTATATTCGTCAGGGTGCTGCCATGGGCAGTGGCTATCAAGTGGCTGAATTTGTTGAAAAACCTGATCTGGTAACTGCTCAGCGGTATCTGCAAAGTGGTGATTACCTTTGGAATAGCGGGATGTTTTTATTTAAAGCTTCTGTGTATCTTCAAGAGCTTAACGCGCATCGCCCTGATATTTTAGTTGCTTGCCAAGCAGCGTTTGAGAACAGCAGCCATGATCTTGATTTTACTCGCATAGATAAAGCAGCGTTCGAGACCTGTCCCGATGAATCGATTGATTATGCGGTGATGGAACCGACTCAACATGCTGTAGTGATCCCGCTGGATGCGGGTTGGAGTGATGTGGGCAGTTGGAGTTCACTTTGGGAGGTGACTAATAAAGATGCTCAAGGTAATGCAATTCGTGGCGATGTTATGCTTGAACAGACCCATAATAGCTATATTTATTCACAAGATCGGTTGGTGGCCACGGTAGGCGTGGATGATCTGGTCGTGGTTGAAACCAAAGATGCGGTATTGGTGGCTCATAAAGACAATGTGCAGCAGGTAAAACAGATTGTGAATCGCTTAAAAGCAGATGGGCGTTGCGAACACTTACGCCATCGTGAAGTTTTTCGCCCTTGGGGCAGTCATGATGCCATCGCAGAAGGCGCACGTTATCACGTTAAAAAGGTGGTGGTGAAGCCCGGGCAAAAAACCGCTTTGCAGCAGCACTTTCATCGCGCCGAGCATTGGGTGGTGGTATCGGGGACGGCTAAGGTCCGAAATGGTGAACAAACCTACTTGGTGAGTGAAAATGAATCCACGTTTATCCCGATTGGAGCGGCGCATTCGTTTGAGAACCCCGGTAAAGTGCCATTAGAGATTATTGAAGTACGCAGTGGTAATTATTTAGGTGAAGATGATATCGTCCGCCTTGATGTTGATGGAGTAGGGTATTAATGAGTCAGTTACATTGTTTTAAAGCCTATGATATTCGTGGCCAGTTAGGTCATGAGCTTAACGACGATATTGCTTATCGCATTGGCCGTGCCTATGCCGAGCACTTACACCCCAAAACTATAGTGGTTGGGGGCGATGTGCGGTTGAGCTCTGAGTCTTTAAAACAAGCTTTGGCGAATGGTCTGATGGATGGCGGCGTCGATGTGATCGATATCGGTATGACGGGGACTGAAGAGATCTACTATGCAGCGCAGTCGCTACCCGTTGATGGCGGCATTGAAGTGACAGCCAGTCATAATCCGATGGATTACAATGGAATGAAGCTAGTACGCGAAGGGGCGCGTCCTATTAGTGGTGATACGGGCCTTAGAACCATTCAAGCGTTAGCCGAAGCCAATGACTTTTCGCCAGTGGCCCTGCGTGGCAATTATCAATTAACGGATAATTTAACCCGTTATATCGACCACCTCGTTGGTTATATCAACCCGAATAATTTTAGGCCGCTTAAATTGGTGGTGAATGCAGGTAATGGTGCGGCGGGTCATGTGATTGATGCGCTCGAGCAGCGCTTTGCCACTTTAAACGTGCCTATCACCTTTGTGAAGGTACACCATCAAGCCGATGGTCGCTTTCCCAACGGGATCCCTAATCCATTATTGCCTGAGAATCGTGCGGATACATCGAAAGCCGTGCTTGAGCATCAAGCTGATTTTGGCATCGCTTGGGATGGTGATTTTGACCGCTGTTTCTTGTTTGATGAGCATGGCGAATTTATTGAAGGCTATTATATCGTGGGTCTATTGGCTGAAGCGTTTTTGCAAAAGCAGCCTGGCGCGAAGATTATTCATGATCCACGGTTAAGCTGGAACACGATTGATGTGGTTAAAAAAGCCGGTGGTGTACCAGTGATGTCTAAAACTGGGCATGCGTTTATTAAGGAACGAATGCGCGCTGAAGATGCGATTTATGGGGGTGAAATGAGTGCCCATCATTACTTTAAAACGTTTGGTTATTGTGATAGCGGCATGATCCCATGGTTGTTAGTCGCTGAACTACTCTGTGTGAAAGGGCTCACTTTATCGCAGACGGTGAAAGCACGCATTGCCGCGTATCCATCATCCGGTGAAATTAACTCGAAATTGCTCGAACCAGATGCTGCCATTGCACGCGTTCGCGCGACCTATGAAAATGATGCCTTGGTGGTGGATGAAACCGATGGCATTAGCCTTGAGTTTGCTGATTGGCGCTTTAATTTACGCAGCTCTAATACAGAGCCCGTCGTACGCTTAAATGTAGAATCACGTCAAAATAGTGCACTGATGCGTGATAAAACGGCTGAAATACTGGCATTGCTACGCCATAACTAAACTAATATTAGTTTTACGTATAGACCTCGCTTGCCAACCAACGGAGCAATGAATAGATGGGGCAACTTCAAGTGATTGATCAACCTAACTGGCAGCAGTTTCAAAGCTACCGCGCAACTGTCAATAAACTTGCATTGATCGGCAGCGATCTGCTGGCGATGTTTTTGGCCGCACTGTTGGTCTATGCGGTGGGTGGGTTGCGAGGAACGTCTGTTTTTCCATTAGCGGGCGGTTATGGTTCTGCCGTGGGAATTGCTCGATCTTTCTTCTTAATGGGGCTTGCTCTTGTGGGGGTATTGTGGTTTTGGGGAAAATTGCGCCATTACACTTATCGCAAGCCTTTTTGGAGTGAGCTGCGCGAAGTACTGCAAACCCTTAGCGTCATGGCTTTGCTTGATGTGGCCTCATTGGCTTTTGCCAAGCAAGATTTCTCCCGTCTTGAGTGGTTACTTTTATGGGGTCTGGTGCTGTTTTTACTTCCGTTATGTCGAGCATTGACGAAACTTGCGTTAGATAAAATGGGTTGCTGGCAAGTGCCGTGTGTGATTATTGGCTGTGGTGATAATGCCTTAGATGCCTACCAAGCGATTGCGAGTGAAAAACTGATGGGCATGCACATTCAGGCATTTGTGGCACCCGATGACCTTGCATCAACTAGTCCTGTACAAAATGTGCCACTTATTCGTGTACAAGATTATTGGCAATATTGCGTCAATAAAGCAAAAGTTTATGTGGCGCTTGAAGAGGGGCAGCGTGATCTCCGTGATAACTGGATTCGTCGTTTATCCACGCGTGGCGTGAATAATATTTCAGTGATTCCCTCACTGCGTGGTGTACCACTCTATGGCACTGATATGTCGCATTTTTTTAGCCATGAAGTGATGATTTTACGCTTGCGTAATAATTTGGCCCGTATTTCATCTAAAATGGTAAAACGTGCGTTCGATATTGTAGTGTCTTCCATTTTGTTGATTTTATTTTCGCCCCTGTTTGTTTATCTTACATGCAAAATTCGCCGTGATGGCGGCCCAGCTACTTATGGCCATGAGCGGATAGGCTATCGGGGACGAGCATTTAAATGCTTGAAGTTCCGGTCAATGGTGATCAATTCGCAAGCGGTATTAGCAGAGCTTCTTGCCAATGATCCGCAGGCACAAGCTGAATGGGATAAAGATTTTAAACTTAAAAATGACCCTCGTATTACGTCGATTGGTCAGTTTATTCGTAAAACAAGTTTGGATGAGTTACCGCAACTTTGGAATGTGTTCAAAGGCGAGATGAGTCTGGTGGGACCCCGCCCAATTGTTGAGGAAGAGCTTAAACGTTATCACGATGATGTAGAATATTATTTGATGGTCAAACCAGGCATGACCGGTTTATGGCAGGTGAGTGGTCGCAACGATACCAGTTATGCAAATCGGATTTATTTTGATAGTTGGTATGTTAAAAATTGGTCGTTGTGGTATGACATTGCTATTTTGTTTAAAACCGCCAAAGTTGTTATTGCCAAAGATGGTGCCTATTAAGCTTAAGTTTTTTCGTCAAGATCTTGCGTAGAACCCTCAAATTTTTAACCCCATCATTTTATGTAGCCCGGCATCCGCGAAGCGAATGCCGGGAATGATGGGTGATTAATCCTCAAGGTTTGAGGATAAAATGGGTTGGTTTCCCGGATTCCATTGCATTCCATCCGGGCTACGATGTTTGAATTAAGACTCATCGTTTGATGTAGCCCGGTAGTAGCGCAGCGAATGCCGGGAATGGTGGTTGTTTCACCCTCAAGGTTTGAGGATAAAATGGGTTGGTTTCCCGGATTCCATTGCATTCCATCCGGGCTACGATGTTTGAATTAAGACTCATCGTTTGATGTAGCCCGGTAGTAGCGCAGCGAATGCCGGGAATGGTGGTTGTTTCACCCTCAAGGTTTGAGGATAAAATGGGTTGGTTTCCCGGATTCCATTGCATTCCATCCGGGCTACGATGTTTGAATTAAGACTCATCGTTTGATGTAGCCCAGTAGTAGCGCAGCGAATGCCGGGAATGGTGGTTGTTTCACCCTCAAGGTTTGAGGATAAAACGGGTTGGTTTCCCGGATTCCATTGCATTGCATCCGGGCTACGATGTTTGAATTAAGACATCATCGTTTGATGTAGCTCGGTAGTAGCGCAGCGGATGCCGGGAATGGTGGTTGTTTCACCCTCAAGGTTTGAGGATAAAATGGGTTGGTTTCCCGGATTCCATTCCATCCCATCCGGGCTACGATGTTTGAATTAAGACATCATCGTTTGATGTAGCCCGGTAGTAGCGCAGCGAATGCCGGGAGCATTGTGGGTTTAACCCACCAAAGTAGCGAATGCCGGGAATGATGGGTGATTCATCCCCAAGGTTCGATGATCAAACGAGTTGATTTTCCCAGATTGCATTTCATTCGGGGGATGGTGTTGGGATGAAACTGATTGAGCTACTGATTCCACTTGGCTTTCTTCTGTTATTTTAATGCATCTTTAAAACAATCTGAGTGTTCAAAGAATATTCACTAGTAGGGCAAACTGTTTTGCTCTACTATTGAGTATGCTCTTAGCATACACGTGTAAAAAGGAGTCTCTATGAAGAAAAGTGCAATTGCTGCTTTAATCGCATCGGCCTGCATGGTAGCAGCCCCTGCGTTTGCTGCTGGCGCAGTTACTGCTGCTGGTACTACTACAGGTACAACTACAGGTACAACCACAACGGTTGGTGCTGGTGCTGGTGCGGGTGCTGGTGGAGCTGCTGCAGGCGCTGGCGTCGCAAGTGGTGCCACTATTGGCGGTATCTCTGCCGGTCTTGCGACTGGGCTTGCTGCGGCAGCTGTCGCAACTGTTGCCGTGGTCGCTAACAACAATAACACCACCTCAGGTACAACAGGTACAACAGGTACAACAGGTACAACAGGTACCAACTAAAGTTGTTTTTTATATTCAAGGCCAGCAATGCTGGCCTTTCTTATGCGCTAATAAAAAATATGAAACGATTTCAATTTGCCTCGATAGGGATAAGTCTACTTATTTCTGGTTGCACCAGTGACAGCCACATGGCCTACCAAACCATCCATGATGCGTTTGTCGCGCCGCCTAATGCGTCAATTTCAGCGCAACAGCTTGCTCAACTGCCTTATGCAGCAAGCTATATACAGATGAGGGACGCGTCGCGTGCGTTAGTCATTTTAGCGAAAGCCAAGGGTGATGAGCGAATGTGGGTATCGCATCAAAAGGAGGCTGTGGTTACCCGGTTTGGTCGAATTATTCGGACTGATGGCTTAAAACCTGCCAATATTAAAGGCGTTCATTTTGTAGATGGGGACCCACTTCGCCATGGTTTAACGAGTCTGAAGCTGCAGCATTATCAGGCTAAAGGGTATATTGATCTGATGCCCGATTACCAATATGGTCTGCCGTTTACAGCTCGTTATGTTGTGAAAGGTATGGCATCAAAAATGATTGGTGGTCATGTGATTCAATTGACAGAAGTGGATGAGTATTACGAACTCCCACAATTAGGTTTTCATACGGTGAATAAATACTGGCTAAGCTCGCGGGGATTGGTCCGCCAATCAGAGCAGCAGTTATCGCCGACACTTCCACCATTTAAAATGACTCTCTTAAAACCTTATCAGCAGGATTTACAATGAGAATGGATATTCAGCGGCTCATCATTGCCGCACTATTTGCGCTAGCTTTTCCCGCAATGGCTGGGGATCTCTCTCTAGATGTGTCCACTCAAGGACAATTTGTCGCCCCTAAAATGTACCATGTTATACCCAAAACGAGAATTGCTGTGTTAGCGAATAGTTGGCAGCTTAAACCAGATGCTTATCGGCTGGGGATTGGCCTACTTCGCGCGCAAAATAAGCGCGATCAAAGTCGCTTACGCTGGGCGTTGCTTTATCAGCTAAAAGCGATGGATATCAATTCGGATACACGTATTTCTTTGCATCAGCAAGTTTTAAAATTTGCCGCAACGGGTCGGGTGTTGCAGCCGTTTACATGGGATATTATCGATCTTAAGCCTGAAGAAAATCGTCTTTTACGCGAAGGCGATATTTTTGTTGCACCGCTTCGTCCAGATTATGTACAGGTAGGCGGCGCGGCTAAGCAAGCGAAATTAGCGTTTGTTGGGCATAAAACGATCGCTGATTATATGGCTAGTATCACTCGTTTGCCTGGCTCTGACCCAAGTTATGTGTGGGTGATTACGCCTGATACACGTATTCGTAAAATAGGTATTAGCTATTGGAATACTCAAACTGCTTATTTAGCGCCTGGTAGTGTGCTTTATGTGCCACTGCATGGTGATAAGCGTTTTAATCAGTCTATGGCGCAGTTGTATGCCGCGCAGATTCTTCCTTATTGATCTGGTAACCACTTGGATGGATTATGCAGTTATCTAAATTATCTCTCGCAGCAGGATTGCTGCTCCCTTGTGCATCAGCTTGGGCTAATTGGTCAGATCATGTTGAACCATCGCGTAACGACTTTGGTAACATCGGTTTAATACAAATGCCAAGCGCCCGTATGGCGCCTGATGGCGATATTAGTTTTAATTACTCACGTATTAGCCCGTATATTTTTGGGGCAGTGAATTTGCAGCCACTGCCTTGGCTTAATGCTTCTATTCGCTATGTGACGATTACTAACCGCTTATATGGGCCTCGATCATTATCTGGTGATCAAAGTTATAAAGATAAAGGCGTGGATGTGAAGTTCCGTCTTTGGCAAGAAGGGTATTATACCCCTGATGTTTCTGTTGGGCTTCGTGACATTGGTGGTACAGGGCTTTTTTCATCTGAATTTATTAATGCGACTAAACGTATTGGTCCATTTGATGTCACATTGGGTATGGCTTGGGGTTATATGGGCTCAGCGGGGGATGTGACGAACCCATTTTGCCGTGTGTCTAATAAATTTTGTGATCGATCCTCAACGACGAATACGGGGAAGGTCAACTTTGGTGATTTTTTTAGTGGCCAAAAAGCTGCGCTATTCGGTGGCGTTGAATACCAAACCCCTTGGCAGCCACTCAGCCTGAAAGTTGAATTGGATGGCAATAATTATCAACATGAACCATATAGCGATAATCAGTCTCAATCTTCTCGAATTAATATCGGGCTAAATCTTAAACCCACACCGTATATGAATTTACAGTTGGCTTATGAACGGGGTAATACATTGTCTTTCGGTGTTACTCTGCATACCAATGTCACCAAAGATGTGGTTGAATTAAAACATAACCCAGCACCGCAACCATTAAAAGCTGCTGGGACACAAATGCATACGGCTGATTGGGATAAAGTGGCCAGTGATCTTGCTAAAAATGCGGGTTTAAACCCCAAAGCAATTTATCAAAGTAAGCATGCGGTTACCGTTGTGGGTAGCCAAACGAAATATCGCGATCGGCACGAAGCGGATACGCGCACTGCAGCTATTGCCTATAACGCCACCGATGATAAAACGCGTCAGTTCCGTGTGATTGAAGAGGAAAATGGTTTACCAACCACACAGACGAATATAAGTCGGCAGCAGTTGAAAAAAATTAATGATTATGACTATGATTTTAATAAAAAGCCGCAATTAGCTTATGTGGTGAATCCTCGTCCACCACAGGGCAAAGAGGTTTGGCATAAACCGTATCAACCTTTAAGCTTTTCTCTGACGCCTGGGCTCAATCAAAGTCTGGGTGGGCCTGATGGGTTCTTTTTATATCAGGTTATTTTAAAAGGAGGGGCCGATCTCAAATTGACCGATAATTTTGATATCAGTGGCTCTGTTTCGGCAAACATGCTGAATAACTATAATAAATTTACATATGATGCGCCAAGTCGGTTGCCGCGAGTGCGAACCTATATTCGTGAGTATTTAACCACCTCAAAATTTGGTGTAAATGACTTGCAAGCGACTTGGTTTACTCACCCGTCAACCAATTGGTATACCCAAGCCTATGCAGGTTATCTTGAATATATGTATGGTGGTGTCGGGGGTGAGGTACTTTATCGGCCATTGGGTAGCCGCTGGGCGATTGGGGCCAATGTGAATGCTGTGAAACAGCGTAACTTTGATCAGCGTTTTGGCTTTAGGGACTACCAAACAGTAACCGGGCACCTAAATGTATACTACCAGATGCCGTGGGATGGAATCACTGCTGAGGTTGATGTTGGCCGCTATTTAGCCAAAGACAAAGGCGCAACGTTCACCATAACGCGTGAGTTTGCCAATGGCTTTAGAATGGGGGCTTACGCGACGCTGACGAATGTGAGCAGTGCAGACTACGGAGAGGGGAGCTTTACCAAAGGGGTGTTTATCTCCTTCCCATTCGATCAAATCAGCACAACATCAACGGTTCAACGTGGCAGCGTGGGTTGGACGCCACTCACTCGTGATGGTGGCCAAAAATTGATTCGTAAGTATCATCTGTATGATATGACTGAGCAACGTGGCTCTAATTATTTTGATGCCCGCAATCAATAGTTGTAACTAAGTACTCGTTGACAAGCCGGCCTATATGGCCGGCTTTTTTATGTCGAATTTTTTGGTGTCGAAGCCAAACCCTTATCGATGGCGGTTTCCCGGATTCCATTACATTCGGGTTACGTATTAGGGTTAAAACCTTGTTTGATGTAGCCCGGTAGCAGCGAAGCGGATGCCGGGAATAGTGGTCGTTTCACCCTTAAGGTTTGAGGATTAAATAGGTTGGGATCCCAGATTACATTGCATTCCATCCGGGCTACGGTGTTTGAATTAAGACTCATTGTTTGATGTAGCCCGGTAGCAGCGAAGCGGATGCCGGGAATAGTGGTTGTTTCATCCTTAAGGTTTGAGGATTAAATAGGTTGGGATCCCGGATTCCATTACATTCCATCCGGGCTACGGTGTTTGAATTAAGACTCATTGTTTGATGTAGCCCGGTAGCAGCGAAGCGGATGCCGGGAATAGTGGTCGTTTCACCCTTAAGGTTTGAGGATTAAATAGGTTGGGATCCCGGATTCCATTACATTCCATCCGGGCTACGGTATTGGGTTAAACGGGTTAATTCTCCCAGATTACATTGCATTCGGGTTACGTATTGGGGTTAAAATCTTGTTTGATGTAGCCCGGTAGCAGCGAAGCGAATGCCGGGAATAGTGGTCGTTTCACCCTTAAGGTTTGAGGATTAAATAGGTTGGTTTCCCGGATTCCATTGCATTCCATCCGGGCTACGGTGTTTGAATTAAGACTCATTGTTTGACGTAGCCCGGTAGCAGCGAAGCGAATGCCGGGAATGGTGGTTGTTTCATCCTTAAGGTTTGAGGATTAAATAGGTTGGTTTCCCGGATTACATTCCATTCCATCCGGGCTACGGTATTGGGTTAAACGGGTTAATTCTCCCAGATTACATTGCATCCGAGTTATGTATTGGGGTTAAAATCTTGTTTGATGTAGCCCGGCAGCAGCGCTGCAACTGCCGGGAATGGTATTGATTAATGAGAACGAAAGAATGGTGGTTTGGCAAACCAAGTAATTGCGAGCAACCCAACAAATAGCCATCCGAGTAGGGTAAAGTAGTCGATAGTTGACATCATCACCGCTTGTTTTTCGACTATTTCCTGAACTTGGGCCAACGCTGTCTGAGACAGACCGCCCATTTTGCTAAAAAATGATGTGGCTGTTACGCTGTGTTGGCTGATATTTTCATTCAATTGAGAATAATGAAATATCTCGCGTCTATCCCAAATCCACATACTTAGAGAAGAAGCAAACCCGCTGCCTAACACGCGTAAAAATGTTGCAAGTCCAGCGCCTTCTGCTAACTGATTATTAGGCAAGTTAGAGAGTAGAATAGTGGTTAATGGCATAAAGAATAATACGATGCCAATCCCCATATACCCTTGAACTAATGCAATATCCCAAAAATTGACGCTTAAATCAAAATTAGCCCGCATAAAGCAAGATGAGCTGATAATGATAAAGGAGAGTGTGACAAGTACTCGCATGTCAAATTTCGGCGCATATTTTCCAACTAATGCTGAGGTGAATAGCGGAATAATCCCCATTGGCGCTGCAGCAAGTCCAGCCCAAATTGCAGTATATCCGAGATTCTGTTCTAACCACTGTGGCAAAATAAGGTTAATCGCAAAAAAAGCTGAATAACCAAATACCAAAGCAATTGTTCCGACGGTAAAGTTGCGATCTTTAAATAGCTCTAAATTAACAATCGGATGTTCGGAGGTCGTCTCCCAAATGACAAAGGCGGTTAAGGCTACAGAAGCGATAGAGGCTAGTATTACAATCATGTTGGATGAAAACCAATCGAGATTATTCCCTTTGTCTAACATGATTTGCAGTGCACCTACCCCAATGACGAGTAGGCCAAGCCCCATATAGTCTACCGGTGTTTTAACGGTTGGTTCTGGGCGGTCTTTTAATTGAGTAAAGACAACAATGGAGGCAAAAATAGCGATTGGAACATTAATGTAAAAAATCCAACGCCATGAGTAGCTATCAGTGATCCACCCCCCTGTAATAGGGCCAACAATAGGGGCTACCACTGTAACCATAGAGATAACTGCCAATGCGACGGTGCGTTTGTTACGAGGAAAGATAGCCATCATGAGTGTTTGCGCCATAGGGAACAGAGGCCCTGAGCAGAAACCCTGAATAGCTCGGTAAAAAATGAGTTCGCTCATCGATTGAGCGGTACCACATAAAAATGAGCTCACTGCAAATAATATCACTGCACCTAAAAATAGCTTCGTCTCACCAATGGTGCGAGATACCCATCCAGTTAAAGGAAGCGCGATGGCATTACACACCGCAAAGGAGGTGATCACCCAGTTGCCCTGATCAGATGACACCCCCATGTTTCCCGCAATTGTTGGTAACGCCACATTGGCAATCGTGGTATCAAGCACCTGCATAAATGTGGCCAAGCACAGGCCAATCGCCGCCAGAGTTAGATTCTGAGGGCGAAATTGGTCATTATTATTCATGGCTTGATAAGTCCATGTTGCTGTTAAATGTTTGCTTCGGATCGAGACCATTGGCTGAAAGGATCTTAGCAACTAATTTGTGAGCCATGTTTAACGGATGGTCATAGATATCGGTACTAAATCGTGGTTTATCCGTATGTTGTACCGATAAGCGTGGCCCATGATTATCGACTAAGTGCACCGTGATATAACAGGATAAGCCGATGCGTAGAGGATAATTTGCTAAGCTTTGGTTGCTATCTATGGCAATGCGCACCGGTAGTCGCTGAACAATTTTGATCCAGTTTCCGCTTGCGTTTTGCGCGGGTAACAGTGCAAATGCGCTCCCTGTGCCGATCCCAAGACTCGCAACATGGCCTTGGTAATGAACGTTATCGCCATAAAGATCTGTCGTTATATCAACCGGCTGGCCAATGCGCATCTCTTTGAGTTGGCTCTCTTTGAAGTTAGCATTAATCCAAACTTGATGAAGCGGCACGATGACTAGTAAGTTATCTGTTGGGCTAACTTGCTCACCAACTTGCACAGAACGTTTGGCCACATACCCATCGATTGGTGCTTTAATCGTGGTGTGCAGATGGTTTAAGTAAGCACTCTGTAGCTTGGCAATCGCACTTCTAATAGCTGGATGATGCTCGACAGTGACACCGTCAATGAGTGCTATCTTTGACTCGAGCGTTTGTTCGGTTGAGATCAAGGCGTTTTTGGCAGCATTCATTGTATCGCGGTAGTGGTTGACTTCTTCAACGGAGACCGCTCCTTTTTTTGCAAGCTTCTGACGTCGTTCGTAGTCAGCAAGCGCTTGCTTATAATCAATCTTTTTCGTTTGAACTTGGGCTTGGTAGTTGGCAATATCGCTGTACAATCCGCGGGTTTGCCGCACCACACTAGCCAGATTGGCTTCGGCACTTTGCAGGGCAATACGGGTGTCGCTTTGATCGAGTGTGACCAGTGTTTGGCCTTTTTTCACATAGTCGCCATCTTCAACAAAAACTTGGGTCACGGTGCCACTTATTTGAGGTGAAATGCTATTAAGGTTCCCTTGTACATAGGCATCATCAGTTGACTCATAAAAGCGACCATAGAGTTGATAGTAGCCAAATATACCAATCAGTATAATCACTACTAGCACCGCTAACATGGCTAACAGTCGTCTACGTTTGCGCGATTGGTTACTGATATGTTTTGTTGGATGCTCTTCAGTATTAGTTGTCTGGTTCATAAAACTTTTAACCATAAAAAAGTAAAAAACGACATTTGCAGGCTCGTATGCCTTACAGTGTCCCGTTTTTAGCGACAATCCGTTGTATCAGTATTTCCAACTGATGCACTTCATCGTTGCTGAGATCTTCAGTGAGTTCGTTGAGAGCATCCACAATTAGTTGCGGAAACTCCTGACAGAGATCTAATCCTTGATCAGTGAGCCGGAGTTGGATACGACGACGGTCCTGTTTATCACGTAATCGAATTAACAACCCTTTCTTCTCTAATCGGTCAATCATCCGCGTTGTCGCGCCAGCATCAATACATAACTCTTGACTAAGATCTTTGCAGACTTTGATCTTGTCTCGATAAAGCAGCAGCATTACTTTAAATTGTTGCGCTGTAATATCTAGTGGTGCTAAGTGCTGAGTCAGTAATTTGTCTTTGTACTGATTGAGTCGATGAATGAGATGGCCTAGCGTGACGTTAGAACCATTAACAATGTCATCGAGGGTAAAATATGTCATAGCAATAATTGCCTGGGCAATGATTTAGCTGACAAATATACACAAACTGTGTGTAAAAGGCAACTAGTTGCCTGGGCAATTAGTTACTCTTTTTCTTATTGCTGAAACCCCTGACCTGACGTTGCCAAGTAAGCCTCAAGGCTCAATGATCAAACGAGTTGGCTTCCCGGATTCCATTACATTCCATTCGGGCTACGGTGTTGGAGTAAACGGGTTGATTCTCCCGGATTGCATTCGGGTTACGTATTGGGGTTAAAACCTTGCTTGATGTAGCTCGGTAGAAGTACAGCGGATGCCGGGAATGATGGGTGATTGATCCCCAAGATTTGATGATTAAACGAGTTGGCTTCCCGGATTCCATTACATTCCATTCGGGCTACGGTGTTGGAGTAAACGGTTGATTCTCCCGGATTGCATTCGGGTTACGTATTGGGGTTAAAACCTTGTTTGATGTAGCCCGGTAGAAGTGCAGCGGATGCCGGGAATGATGGGTGATTGATCCCCAAGATTTGATGATCAAACGGGTTGGTTTCCCGGATTGCATTACATTCCATTCGGGCTACGGTATTGGGTTAAACGGGTTGAGTTTCCCAGATTGCATCGGATTTTATTTGGGGGCTGGGTTTAAAATGACGCATTATTTTTGACTACATTGACAAATTCCGAACAAGGTGAGCTCTTTGGTGGTGAGGCAAATATTGTGTTGCTTTGCTATCGCTTCTAAGCGTTCATTTATACAGGCATCACTAAACTCGATAATTTTGCCACAGCGCTGACAAATCAGGTGGTCATGATAATGCTGCGTGCGCTCGTAGATGGCATTATTACCCGTAAAATTATGGCGGGTGACAAGCCCCGATTCTGCAAATTGATTAAGCACTCGATAGACGGTTGCCAACCCCATTGTTTCGCCATTATCTAACAGCTGTTTGTAGAGGTCTTCTGCACTAATATGCCGAGAACTGACCATTTCTAATGTATTGAGAATCGTGAGGCGAGGGGCTGTTATTTTCAAACCTGCTTGTTTGAGTAACGTTTTTAGTCGGCTCACTTTTTATCCCTCTATTTTGATGCGTCATCATCTTGCTGTTGTTTTTGCTTTAGTTTTTCTTCTAACTCGGCCATTTCTTTAGCACGATTTTTAGCATAAGCATCCGTACTTCGACGCATATCTTTAATGGTATTAAGAAAGATCCCAACCAAAAAAACCAAAATGGCAATGATCCACCAGAATTTCATACGATCTCCCTCAATTGATATACCCGTTCAGTGCATCTAGCCGCTATCAGTTAATGTAGTAGAAACTGCAATTCAGTCACGCTGATCCCAGCAATGATCAAGCTCAAGCTTGTTGCGCCTAGTTGACCCGCCGTCGGTTCCATATTGCGCAGTGCTGGCAATAGCCAAATGAGTAGACCCGCCAGTGCAAACCCTACCATATGGATAAAGGTCCGAGTGAGCTGTGCTAATAGCGGTTGATGACCATATTGCCAAATTTGCAGCGCATAGATACAGACCATGAGTGCTAATATGCCAACACCCGCCAAGGGTAACAGTTTATCAAATACTTTGAGGCGATGATTCGCTTTAACCATAAGCCAATGGGTGAGCGCCAATGCCGATAACAAAGCTGCAAATGCTGAGAATAGATGCGTCGCAACAATAATCAGCGCGCTTATCAGTAGTGGCGCACCACTTAACCACCAGAGTTTGAGTGAAATAGCCCGTTTACCTGCTAAGCGGAGTTGTTTGATACTCAAACACCAGCCTAATAAGACACTTAGCGCAAGGATAACAACTGCGATGACAGCTGTTTTATGCGCGGTGATGGCACTCACTAGCCCCAATGATGACAAGCTCCAAAGCGTGCTAAATTGCTGACTTAGGCGGCTACGTTGGCCAGCGCATAGCTCACCTTTGGCTAAAATAATCATCATCAATAAAAAACTAAAGGCGCAGGTTATCGGTAAAATGATAGCCAGTGATTGATAGAGTGTACTCATAGAGGGTCACAGATCCGGCAAAAATAACGTTGATAAATTTCAGGTAAGAGGCTCAGTATAACGGCTTTACCGCTAATCTCTGATGTTTCGATGATTTTTTGTAGGGTGATGAAACGATGTACGTTTTGACACGTCTGTGCCACTGGCGCAAAACTGATGTGCCAAGGTTCAATCGCTGTTCCTCCTAGATCGCGCGCATAAGGAAGAAAAAAACCAAATTGACGGGCATGTTGGTTGAGCCAATTTGCAAGAGTGTGTTGACTCCCACCGACTTGATAGCTAGTCGGGATCAGTGAAAATGTCTCTTGTTGGCTCAATAGATTCGGTGCATAAACATCCATGTCACTGCCCCAGTGATGGCGGCTGGCACCTGGTAGTGCACTCCAGCGTAAGATAGCCCACAGTTTAGCTTCATCATCGAGTTGTGATGGGTCTAAAACATGGCTTTGCTCATCAAGCAAGGGTCTATTGCCGTTCCATTTTTGGTTCCAAATGTTCAGTTGGGTGTTAAAACTGCGATAGCTACTATAAAGTGCTAATTCAATCCCGTCTTCACTGGCACTATCCGCCATTTGTAGATAGGCGTTAGACGCTTGGGGGTGGAGCCGCTGCCCTGGGGTGACTTCGGTCAGTTGATAAAAACCTTGGCCATAGAGCAACGGATACTCATTCACGCTAACAACCTTTTTAAGATCTCATAATAGGTTTGTTCAAGCGTTTCTAAGTCACTCACCCGTACACATTCATTAATTTTATGAATCGTTGCATTGACAGGCCCTAACTCAATGACTTGGGCACCTGTTTTAGCGATAAAACGCCCATCCGATGTACCGCCTGTTGTGAGCAGTTGCGTATGGTATCCGGTTGTCGTGTGCACCGCGTATTTGACCGCTTCAACCAACTCGCCACTATCGGTCAAAAAAGGCTGACCATTGTAGGTCCAATCCAACGAGTAGTTGAGAGCATGCGTATCGAGCATATGGCGGACTTGTTCGACCAGTTGGTGATCGGTGACCTGCGTTGAATAGCGGAAATTAAATTGAACATTGAGTTGCCCAGGAATGACGTTGGATGCCCCTGTTCCTGCATTAATATTAGCAATTTGAAAGCTGGTTGGCGGGAAAAATTCATTCCCGTTATCCCAATGTACTTGGGTCAGCTCGGCTAAGATCGGCGCGGCGCGGTGCACGGGGTTATCACTTAGGTGAGGGTAGGCGACATGGCCTTGAATGCCATGAATGACCAGATCCCCAGTGAGTGAACCTCTGCGGCCGTTTTTAACGACATCACCTAGACGTTCGGTTGACGATGGCTCACCCACAATACAGTAATCGATTTTCTCTTCACGCGCTTCTAGCGTATCAATGACTTTCGTTGTGCCATTAATGAATGGCCCTTCTTCGTCAGAGGTAATGAGATAAGCGATCGAACCGCGATGATCAGGATAGTCGCTGACAAAGCGCTGGGTGGCTGTCAGCATGGCTGCTAATGAGCCCTTCATATCTGCTGCGCCGCGTCCATAGAGAAATCCATCGATGACGGTTGGTTCAAATGGTGGCGTTTGCCACTGCTCTGTTGGACCACTTGGCACTACATCAGTGTGTCCTGCAAAACAGAACAGTGGGCTTGTTGTTCCACGCCTCGCCCATAAATTGGTGGTGTCGGCGAAAATCATGGGTTCAATATGAAAATCAAGATGATGCAGACGTTCTGCCATCATGGTTTGGCAGCCACAATCTTCGGGTGTTACCGAAGGGCGGGCGATCAGATCACAGGCAAGATCAAACACGGAGTCATGAGACATCACTAAAAATCCTTAACTTACTGCAGAGCAAAAAATGAATGGTAGCATTCAGCGCTAAAGCCTAATAAATACTGGTCTTGCCAAACCAATAATGGTCGTTTAATCATCGCTGGGTATTCGAGTAACAGCGCCAGAGCGTTTTGGCGATCGAGTGAATTTTTTTGTTCATCACTCAACTGGCGATAGGTACTGCCGCGTTTATTTAATAATGCTTGCCAGCCTAAGTGGGCTTCAAAATTCTCTAACATGGATGCTGTCAGTCCATCTTTACGGTAGTTATGAAACCGATAGTCTATATCATGCTCATTGAGCCAATGTCGCGCTTTTTTGATGGTGTCACAGTTGGGGATGCCATAGATGATTACATCGGTTTTATTCATAAAATGCTCCTTTAATTCGGCTTTAGCATACCAGTGATATATGAGCCTGTGTAGTCTGAGCGTCTGAATGATGTCATTTGTTATTTAAGCTGCGATCTGAGCAGCTGCTTGGGCGGGTTGTCCTTTAGCAGTGAAAAACGATAAGCCGACCATAGGCGCTGTGATCTGCTTTTCAGATGGTCGTATTGAGTTCTATTTTAAACAGTATTTGCATGATGACGAAGGTAAGTATTGTTCTACAAGTTCTGATGATTATATGTTTTATATTGGTGGATATCGTTTTACCTTAGCGATTTGTGCGGACTTTTCGGATGCTCGCCGCGGCTGCGAGAGCGACTGAGAAGTCGGCTGATCTCTATATTACAAGTGCATTGATTTCAAAGTCAGGCTATGCGTCAGATGCCAATATTCTGTCTAATATTGCTTCCCACTATCAGACAACCGTTTTACTCTCGAATCATATTTCTCAAACCGTTATCGACAATTTCCATTATGGTTATCGATGCTGTATCGAAAGCGAAAACTACTTTAAGAACGCAGACTGGCTTTTAATAACCTATATAATCTGAGTATTTATTCATTAGGCTGGATCTGGTGTGATATGCCGACGGATTGTGATTTGCAGAGTGATTACGGCAAGAATGACCAGTGTAATAATCGCAGATCCATAAATAGTAACGGTTGGTATTAAACCAATATGTTGTGCCAATATACCTGCGCCAATGGCGGGTAAGCTAAAAGCAAGGTAACTTTCTAAATAATAAGCGGCCATAAGGCCCGCACGCTGGCGAGGTTCTGCGAGGGGCATTAAACTCCTCAATATACCCAGAAAACAGCTTCCAAAACCCAATCCCGCAAGGGTGGAGCCAGCCAGCATAAGCCAAGTGATATGTAAGTTGGTCCCTACGACAATAAGCATTACACCCGAACAAACCAAGAGTGCACCACGATAAAGAATATGGTGGGTGGCATGGTGACGAAAATAAGCAATAGATATCGCGCCCGATATAGTCAGCAAAGAGACGGTTAATCCTCCTAGTAGAACTGAACTCGAACCTGTTGCTTTAATCACAATAGAGGGCATTAAAGAAAGGTAGAAACCGCCTAGCCCCCACGTAGAAATATTTAAAGGGCTAATGGACATAAGCATAGTGCGGGCTTGATGAGGCACCAAAATACTGGGCTTTAGGCTTTTTAATGCACCAGGATGAATATCCGCTGTTTCTGGTGTTATCCAAATGAGTACGGCTTCAATAATCACTATGACGAATAATAAATCATAGATTAGGCGCATCGGATAAGGCGCAAACACAACTAACAAGCTACAAAGAATCGTACCAATAGCCATGCCGCCTAACGGTGTGACACTATTGATTAAAGCCCCGCGCTGCTTGTTAACATCTAATAAGGCTGCGCCTATAGAGGACGTGGCAATTCCAGTTGCCAAACCTTGTACTAATCGTGCTGCAATTAGCCAGTCAGCATTATTTGATTGGTGAAAAATAACAATTGCAGCTAATTCACCAATTAATGCCGTGCAAATGGTTGGTCGTCGACCTATATGGTCAGATATTTTTCCGCCAATAAGCAATGCTGCTAATAAGCCAAAAGCGTATACCGCGAAAATCATGGTCAAGGTTGTAGAAGAAAACTTCCAAGTTTCTTGGTAAAGGTGGTAGAGCGGGGTGGGGACGCTGGAAGCACCCATAAAAGTCGTTAGGATGGCACCGTGCAATATAGGTGTTGCTCGGGTCTCCTTTGGTATACTGGATGATAGATGGTTCGACATAGTGCGGCCTTCACGTTAACATTGATTTTTAGCTTTAGTGCTCGGGTTTGCTACTAAAGCAAATATTTAGCTTTTAAAAAAATATCATTTGTTTTCCACTAAAGCAAATAATTTGCTTTAGTGGAGATAGATACTGTGTCTAGCTTGTAGATGAGAAGAGGATATGTCGCATATACGTGAGGGATTAAGACCTGGAGGCCGAAGTGCCAGAGTACAGATAGCTATTCATAAAGCTGTCAATGAGTTGATTACACAGATAGGAAGTGACGCTATAACTGTGCCAATGATTGCTAATCATGCTGGTGTAACACCAACGACTATCTATCGGCGCTGGGGAGACCTTCCAACCTTATTAGCGGATGTTTCGTTGCAATCGTGGCAGCCAGAAACCCCACCGCCTGACAAGGGAAGCCTCAAGGCAGATTTATATCATTGGTTTGAAGAGTTTGTAGATGAAATGTCGTCGGGCCCTGGCCGACAGGTTCTTAAGGATGTGTTGGCATCACAGCAAAAGGATCAAACAGCACGCTGCTGTGGTTTCACTTTGCAGCAGGTTCAGCATATTTTACAGCGCGCTAAAGAGCGTGATGATCGTTCGATCCCAACTGTTGACGATATCTTAGATGGGGTAATTGGTGGACTGATTTACCGTATTATTTTTTTGCAAGAGCCCCCATCTGTTGATCATCTTCATCGTATGATTGATCGAGTGCTTTTAATGGCTAGAGCAGACCAAGAACAGAGTTAAATAGTGTTTCTGTTCTTGGCCTATATGGCTTTTATTTTTGAAATAATAGCGAGCGATGATTTCTTTTTGTTGACCCCATTCATCTGCAATGCCGATTCCACACCAATGATTTCACCTTGGGCCTCTGGCTGATTGGTCTTCATTTTCATGTTAAAGCTAGCCAGTTTTAGACTTTTTTCATTTGCTAGCACGGTTCAATGAGGTTGAAAGTTTTGGAAAAGGTTCGGGCCGTCATCGCGTTTGAAAGCGGCAAGTTTATTCAGGTAGTTTTTCACTCAATCCGGCAGCGTCTCTCGTTGATTTCGCAGTGGCTCAATGGCTAAGGTCATTTCGTCGGCGAGCCTTTGCAGTTTTTTCGAGTCATCTAAATTGATAAATGCCTCATTTTTTAATGAGTGGATTGGCAATAACTTTTATTTTTTTGATTGTTTTGTTATTATTAGGTCGGTTCAACTAGTTAATTATGCGGATTAATTAGCTTTTTCACTTGTATTGTTCTTCATGTTGTTAGTGAACAAGGATTATTATGACATCGTACCGACGCACTTTTCAGCCAAATGGTTGTTATGTATTTACGTTGCATCAGGTCGATTCCCCATCATATAGTTACTTACTAGAAAATATTAAATTACTTGCGACTTCGGTTAGTGAATCACTTTGCCGTTATCCATGTATTATTCAATCGATGACGGTACTTCCGAGCCAACTGCATATGATGGTTTATTGCCCTTTGGGAGAGAGCAACTTCCATAATTTTGTTCGTATGCTTCAACAGCAATTTACCAATCATATCGCCCCTTTGAGAGTCGTGCGTAGTTTCACCCCTTATCGGCGCTCAAGCGTGTGGCAAACTGAGTATCATTACCATCTGATTCACGATGTGCAACAGTGGTTGCGTTATAGAGATGACATTCACGCCGAAGTTGTGCGTCAAGGGATCGTAGATAAAGCGATTAATTGGCCCTATTCAAGTCTGCATCAATATGTTGAAGAGGGGCGATTAGATGCAGATTGGGTATCGCCATATATTGATGAAAAGTCTCTTTTTTCTGAGAAAACAGAGACTTTTCATGATGCTGATGTGGTTAACTTGACTTCTTCAGGTATTGGGTTAAAAGGACAATTCGTGTCCCATTGACTCGTCCTTCAATCTGAGTCGGGTTTTCTGTTAAACTGATATTGCGTACAGCGGTGCCACGTTTTGCCGTAAATCCTGCACCTTTGACGACTAAATCTTTGATTAAATGAACCGTATCACCCGCCTCAAGCGGTGTGCCGTTGCTATCTAATGTCGGAGACAACTGTTCGTCTGCATCGAGTTGAAGATCTGTATCTGCCCATGCTCGCAGTTCGTCATCAAGATAGAGCATATCTAATAGATCTTGCGCCCATGTTTCATGTTTAAGTTGGTGTAATTGGCGATAAGCTAAGACTTGGATAGCGCCAATGGGACTCCACATACTGTCGCTTAAACAGCGCCAATGATTGGTTTCGATCTGCGTCGGATCATTTAACTGAGTACGACATGTTTCACACAACAGCGCGCTATGATCAGCATCATTTGCGGGGCTGTTTGCAATTTCAAACACCTCAAGGTTGTGGCTCGATTTGCACAGTTCACACTGATGTTCTGCACGTTGATTCAGTATTTGTTCAATTGACATTGGTTTTCTCATTCAATAATTAGTGGGAAAGTCCCTGAAAAAATCAGTGCCATTATGCCTAAGAATGCGGTTTATTTCACCGAGTTATTCGATGTTTTGAAGTCTTAACCATTTTATCCTTCGTAGTGACATATAAGTTGCTATGTTTATAACAACAGTTCAGCTAAGTATAACCTCAAAAGGGCTATACTTGCTGAAAGGCCAAAATGAAGATTTAGACTTTAAATTTACTAATTAACTGTTGTTGCTGTTGAGCTTGTTCGCGTAGCAATTTGCTGGTCTGGTCATTGTCTTTGGCGCCTTGCGCGGTTTGTTCGGCGGCATCACTGATATTGACGACACTGGTACTGATATCGAGAACGGTCGTGCTTTGCTCTTCGGTTGCGGTGGCAATTTGAATATTCATTTCAACGATTTTATGGATCGACTCATTCATCATCGATAAGCTTTCATCCGCTGACTCAGCAACTTCGATATTGGAGGTGTTTTTACTCACATTCACACCTATGACATCCACTACGGCCTGAATCAGTTTTTGCATCAACTCGATCATGGTTTGGATCTCTTTAGTCGATTTTTTAGTCCGACTTGCAAGCGATCGAACTTCGTCAGCGACGACCGCAAAACCACGACCTTGTTCACCCGCTCGAGCGGCTTCAATGGCTGCATTAAGTGCTAACAAGTTCGTTTGCTCGGCAATATTTTGAATGGTCTCAATAATCGAGTCGATTTTTTGGCCGTATTCATTCAACTCAAGCGTCGTTTTAGACGCGTTTTCAATATCAGCCGCTTGGGCTTTAATATTCGTAATGGCTTGTTTAATGCGATGGCTGACTTCATCCATCTGGTGACCCGCTTGTTCGGCTGAGTTCATGGTATCATGTGCGCGCTGAGCGACCTCTGCGACAGAGCTTTCCATCTGTGTCATCGCCGATGCGGTCGATTCTAAGAGATTGCGTTGGTGAGTGACCGCTTGTGTCGTTTGCTCACTGACCTGCGCATTTCGTTCAGCGACATGGCTAAGTTGCTCAGAGCTTTTACTCAGCGCACTAAATGTTTGGCGTAAATTTTCTGCTAATTCATTCAAGTGGCTTCCCAGCTCACTAAATTCATCATGGCTCGATTGGTCGAATTTAACCTGCATGTCACCGTTGGTCATGGTAACTAGTGCTTGTCGAAATGTTTTGATCGAACGACGGATGCGTGTCGCAATCAATAACGGCGTGATAATCGCAATAGCCAGTGCAATAACACTGACTAATAAGGTCGATCTTTCAATGACTTGAATACTTTTATTACTATTATCTCGAGCCGCAATCACCATCGCTTTAGCTTCGTTAGTAAAGCTGTCACTTTTAGCGAGCAGCTCACCTATGCGGCCTTGAACTTGGCGAACACCTTGATCTTCGGCCTGTTGATTTTGGGTGTCTCGAATATAAAGGTTAAGCAAACCCTCGTTACCTTTGAGCTGTTCGATCAGTGGCGTGAGCATCAGACTAAATAATTTTCCTTTATCAGTATCTAACTGGCGAATTTTTTCAAAACGTTTTTCTAGTATGATGTCCATGCCACTCAAATTATCTTTGAGTTGATCAATGTTAGGGTGGATCAAATAATTGTTGAAATAACTGATAACCTGTTTCACTTCTAGCGATAGTCCGGTAATCGTTAATTTAAGTTCTGGGTTGTCATAGCGGGGGGCGCCATATTTACTCAGGTAGTAGTTCAATCGCTCTTCCAGATGACTAAATTTGCCCAGTTGATCATTGATCTGCCGGTTTATGGTGATCGCTTCTCGGTGTTGATTGAGCATTAACATCGCTGTTTGGCTATATTGCTGGCGTAGTGTCTTGATGGCGTCAAGACTTTTGGCCAAGTTGTCATGTGCTTTGAGTTGATCTTTTGAAATAGAGTTTAGTACTTGGTCGGTGTGTTCTCGGGCTGTTTTAAATTGTTGCTCAATAGTTGCTATTTGTTCGGCATTCACTGAATTAAATACTGAGAGCAGAATTTGATTTTGTTGCAAAATAGAAATTTTGCTGTCGTTAGCGGCCTGTTCTAACGGGATGGTTTGCTCGGTAATTTGTTCAATATTTCCTTGGATCTTATTCAATGAATGGTAGTTCACACCAACCAGCACGAGTAAAGCCATTAACAGGATCATGAATCCGGTAACAATTCGTTGTACGAGAGTCAAAGACATTGTGATACTCCTTGTGCGGGCCCGTTATTTAACTAAATATTGCTGATAGTTTTGTGGGGTAACCAATCGAAAAGGAACCCAGTAAGTGGGTGACGTTGGCTCACCTTGGATTAATTGATAAGTAACGTCGACAGCCGTTGTTCCCTGTTTAGCGGCATCTTGAAGCACAGTTACTGATAGATCTCCTTGGGCCATTAGGCGCAGCGCATCTTGTGTTGCATCGACTCCTCCAGTGAGATATTTTTTCGGATCAACTCCCGCATCTTGCATCGCGAGGATCGCACCGATAATCATTTCATCATTGTTGGCGACTAAAATATTAAAGTCGAGTTTGCTACTGAGCCATTTTTTGGTGATCTGATAAGCTTCATTACGGTTCCAGTTGGCGACTTCGCTAGTCACAAGTTTCATCTTCGGGTATTTAGCAATGACATCTTTCACATCTTGGGTGCGCATAATGGCGGCACTATGCTTGGGTTCGCCAATTAGTAGTGCAACCTTGCCTTGGTAATTGGCCAATCTGGCTAATTCTTCCATTTCCATGGTGCCCGAATCTTTTTCATTTGAACCCACATAAGCTGTATGTTTAGGTAGCTTATTGAGATCGGCAAGTGGTTCTTGATTGACAAATACCAGCGGCTTATTAGCGGATACGTCTATAATTTGCTGGACTTGCTTTGGGTCTCTGGTGGTACTTACGATGATAATGGCATCTGTTCCTGTTTTGACATACTGACGAATCTGCTCGAGTTGGCGCGCAAAATCACCGTTGGCAACATCCATATAGCTTTCATCGCCGCGCCCATCAACGGCTTGTTCGATTCCACTTAGTAGTTGGTTTTGGAAGTTATCAGCTTTGTTGCCAGCAACAGTGATAAACTTTGCCAAGGCGAGAGGACTGAATAGCGTCGAGAGCAATAGGCAAGCTAATAACCCAGCTTTCTGTGTCGAAATCCTTCTGCTCATCGTTTTCTCCATTCAAACCCATTTTTAATGATATGATTTTTATAATTTTATTACCTAAAATGGCAGCATTTTTCAGTTAATCTATCAATAGCAATCACCATTCTTTGCACCTTTAATCATAGTTACAATTAGAACGACTGCGCCATAAAGTAGAATTTATTTGTAAGAATGTGGATGAAACCTAAAAATAGCTAATAAATTAAATAGTAAACGTGCTGTTTGAGTCTTGGATAGCTTAGCTATCCGCACCGTGATGTATGAGCTGCCCTGTGTGATATTTACACGAATGAGGGAGTCTGAGTCAGATGACCGATTCCTGAAAACAACCGTAGATTATCTACTTGTCAATCAGAATGATTCTGATGCCATGAAAAAGGGAAAACGCATTTTGGTCATCGATTTTATATCGACTCAATATGAGTGATACTTCTTTGCTACCTTATTGATTTGATGAGTATTCGGCGCGTTAAATGTTCCCAAAATTGGAAACTAAGTGACCTATTTTATCACGATAAATGATTAGTTATTGAGTTTAAAAAGTCCATATTGTAGACTATTTTAGCTTTTTAAGTCTATATTCATGGGTTTTATGATCATGATGAGTCTCAATGATTTTGCAAAGAGAAGGCATATCAAACTTAAGGATGTGGTTGCGATGAGTGGGTTTGGTCGCAGTACTCTTTTTAACTGGTGGAACGAGCCTAAAACTCGTACTCGTGCGATTGTTATCGTGCTGGGCTGCGCCGAAGCGATGAAATATACATTGGTGTTACAAAATGAACATGTTCGACAACTGATTGAATCGTTAGATGTAAACTTGGAGGCTAAATGACAGCCACGCTATGGCCAGAAACGCTTGCTTGGGGGCAATCGATGGTGATGTCATTGCAAGACTTGAGCGTAAATGTTGCGCAATTATCGTTGCTTTTAGCAATAGCCGCCATGTTACATGTTATTGAAGAATTTGTATTTCCAGGGCGTTTTATCCAATGGTATAACCTATTTATGCCGGCTAAAACGAAGGGAAGAGATCCAAGCTTTTTAGTTTTTATCAATACATTGATGATGTTTCTACTGTTATTCGCCATGCATTTAGGAAATACCAATGGTGGGGCATCTCTATGGGTGGGAATTGCTATTTTTCTCGTGATCAATGGGCTATTCCATCTTTATGGGGTTATTAAATTATATCGATATTCTCCGGGCGTGGTTACGGGGCTATTGTTGTATATTCCATTAGCTATTGTGGGAATGAAAGCCTTATACCATCAGCGTCTGGTGAGTATGACTTATATTGGTACATTCTTTTTGATTGCTATTGTCTACCACATTTTGTCGGCTCGTGCACAAGGCCGATAAGTGTCGTGCGCAAAGCTTCATTAAAAGCGTGAATGACGTGTGGATTAAAGAAATATATAGTCTTGAGCGAATAGGTAAGAAGCGATTCGCCGTGAGACGTTTCACGACGAATAAGGTTACCAGCTTATGTCTAGATCGCTAGAGGGTTCTGATGAGCAAGCTAATATATAGCCCTCATTGCGCTCTTTCTCGCTTAGCGGGCCCGATGTGGTTGTGCGTATCTGACCTTGATGAACTTTACACTTACATGAGCCACAGATCCCATTGCGACAGGCTCCGATGATTGGTAATCCTTCTGCTTCGAGTGCTTGTAAAATGGATTGTCCTGAAGCCGCTTGAATATATCTTTCAAATTGAGGCAGGTTAATGCGGTAGTATGTTGCGTTTACTTGGGGGGACGAGGGGCTTGAATGTGATGGTGTAAATGGCTCTCGATGCAGACGCGAAAGATCACATTTTGCCTGTTCGGCAGCTTGACAGATCGTATCCATAAAACTTTGTGGATCACAGAGAAAAATATCTTTCTGATGAAGATCGGGGCAAAGTCGATAAAGCCACTGCGCGTCCATTCGCCCCTGTGAATAACCGCTGTCTTGCGGATCTATGAACAAGAAACGTAATTTAAAGTTCGATGGATATTGACACTGCAATGCTTCAGCTGGCGAAAATATAAGGTGTGCTCAGGACAACGCGCCAGTATCGCAGGGAAAGACTTGCTGGATCGACTCAATCAGTTTTTGATGGTGGGGGAGTCTCGGGTGAGCACTTGACTGAGCGTCAAGGCGATTTCAAACAGCAGTTGATCGATAGATTGGGTCCTATCTCACTGAGCAACGATCGATTGATGTTATTTTGACATCACCGAATTAGGCAAAAATCTCAATCAAGCTTGTTATTGACTTACTTCAATATGATTATGCCGCGAAGTTTGAGCAAACATTTGATGTGCTTCACATTTTGCTATCTGCGGACTTGATTACTTTATTGGCTCATCTAAAGTGGGCCCATAAATTAAGGATTGTTACTGCAGATATGCAGGCAAAACCTAGCTATTAAGTTTTATTCCTTTTAGGGGTGAAGTTGTTATGCTAGGTTTTTTTGTATCTACAGTTTGATAATCCATGGATCTAGTTAGGATTGTTACTGCAGCAGCAGGCAAAACCTGGGAGTCCACCGCCATCAAAGGTAGTGGATTTTCAGGTTTTTTTTTGCAATCTAAGTGATGAATGGCAGCGTATTAAGGGAATCTCTATGGCTTATGAACAGTTAGCGCAACAGATTATTGATGGCGTCGGTGGCCATGAAAATGTCGATAGTTTAATTCACTGCGCAACTCGACTGCGTTTTAAACTTCATAACAGTGATAAAGCCGATCGTGACGCTCTCAAAGCCAATCCGGGAATTATTGCGATTGTTGAAAGTGGTGGACAGTTTCAAGTGGTGATCGGCAATCACGTTGGGGATGTTTTTAAGGCAATCCAATCCATTGGATCGGCTGATCAACCTCATTCGAGTTCTAAAGAAAAACGCAGTATATTAGCCGTTGGTATCGATATTATTTCGGGAATTTTTACACCACTGCTTGGCGTGATGGCGGCATCGGGTATTTTAAAAGGCCTATTGGCGCTATTTATTGCACTGCATCTGCTCTCGATGGATACGGGCTTGTATAAGATCCTTTTTGCAGCCAGTGACGCAGTGTTCTACTTTTTCCCCATTATCTTAGGGTATACCGCGGGGGTGAAATTTGGTGGCAGTCCTTATTTGTCGATGCTGATTGGCGGGGCGTTAGTTTATCCCGATATGATCGCTGCCTATCATGCTTCCCTAGCTGTCGGGGCAACTCCTATGCATTTTCTGGGGATCCCTGTGATATTAATGAATTATACCTCATCAGTGATCCCCATTATTTTCGCCAGTTGGTTGTGTAGCCATGTGGAAAAAGGTTTTAACCGTGTATTACCTGCAGCGATTAAAAATCTTTTTACCCCATTTTTTGGATTAGTGCTGGTGGTTCCTATTACCTATTTGGTGATTGGTCCTTTATCCATGTGGGTGAGTCAGTTGCTGGCACATAGCTATGAATGGTTGTATGCCCTCAGCCCTGTTGTGGCAGGTCTTATTATTGGAGCCGGTTGGCAGGTGTTTGTCATCTTTGGTTTACATTGGGGATTCGTTCCAATTATTTTGAATAACTTTAGTGTGTTGGGCCATGACAGCATGTTGCCACTATTAATTCCTGCTGTATTGGGTCAAGCTGGCGCAGCGCTTGGGATCTTTTTACGGGCACGAGATAGTAAGTTGCGCACTCTGGCAGCATCGTGTTTTACCTCGGGGTTGTTTGGGATCACTGAACCGGCTATCTATGGCTTGAACCTACCACGTCGGCGGCCCTTTATTTTTGGCTGTGTCGGTGGTTCGATTGGTGCCGCTATCATCGGGTTTTATCATACCAACGCTTACTCGTTTTCGTTACCAAGTCTCTTAAGCTTCTCGCAGTTGATTCCTGATAGTGGTATTAACAGCAGTTTTTGGGCAGCGATACTAGCCTCGATTATCTCGATTTTAATTGCTGCGTCACTGACGTACTTGTTTGCCCATCAGGGTGAGCCAAAAGCCGTGGCTCAATCTGTGAATCAAGCTAAATCGGTCAGTTAAATTGTCAAAATAGGCTGTGCGCTCATTTGTGCCGGTCCGTTGTAAATGAAAGGAGTTATCTCTATGAGTTTTCGTTTCCCAGATTCATTTTTATGGGGTGGTGCGATTGCCGCCAATCAAGTTGAAGGTAGTCACATTGCTGATGGTAAAGGACTTTCAACCTCAGATGTCTGTCCTTTTGGCGTTTTTGGTCAGATTGTTAAACGCACCAATGGTGATTTTAATATCAAAGATATAGCCATCGATTTTTATCATCGTTATCCAGAAGATATTGCTTTGATGAATGAAATGGGGTTTAGCTGTTTTCGACTGTCCATTGCGTGGACACGCATATTCCCCAATGGCGATGATGAGCAGCCCAATGAAGCCGGTCTCGCTTATTACGATAAATTGTTTGATGAACTGGCTCAATATGACATCACGCCGCTGGTGACGCTGTCACACTATGAAATGCCATTTAATTTAGCGGATAAATATCAGGGCTGGGCAAGTCGTGAGGTGATTGGCTTTTTTGAAAAATATGCCCGTGTGGCGTTTGCCCGTTTTGGCGATCGGGTGAAGCACTGGCTCACCTTCAATGAAATTAATGTGACTCTACACGAACCATTTACTGGTGCTGGTTTGCCCCGAGATTGTACGGAACAAATGCGCTATCAAGCGATCCATCATCAGTTAGTTGCCAGTGCTAAAGCCGTCAAAGCCTGCCATGAATTAATCCCTGACGGTAAAATTGGCAACATGATGCTCGGAGCGTTGATCTATCCATTGACCAGCAACCCTGGTGATGTGCTTAAGGCGCAAGTGCAAAATCATGACTGGTTATTTTTTGGCGATGTGCAAGCGCGTGGCTATTATCCGAGTTATATGCATCGTAAATTTGCGCAACTGGGTGTATCACTTGATATCACGGATGACGATCGTCAAGCACTCAAAGAAACCGTTGATTTCATTTCCTTTAGTTACTATATGAGTGGCTGTGCAAGCGCCGATCCTAAAGAGCAGGAAAAAGCCAAAGGCAACATGTTAGAGATGATTGCTAACCCTTATTTAGAGGAGTCTGAGTGGGGCTGGCAAATTGACCCCCAAGGTTTGCGTATTCTACTGAATATGCTCTGGGACCGTTATCAGAAACCCTTATTTGTGGTTGAAAATGGCCTCGGGGCTAAAGATCAACTCAACGAGCAAGGTGTTGTTGAAGATGACTATCGGATTAATTATCTCAATGCGCACCTTTACCAAGTGGGGGAAGCTATTCAAGATGGCGTAGCGGTCATGGGATACACCAGTTGGGGACCGATTGATTTAGTCAGTGCATCAACCGCGCAGATGTCTAAACGTTACGGTTTCATCTATGTTGATCGAGATGATGAAGGGAACGGGTCACTAGCTCGAACTCCTAAGAAAAGTTTTTACTGGTATAAGAAAATAATTGCATCTAATGGCGAGCAATTAAGTGCACCTAAGCCAGATTAATCTGATGGCTATAGCTGTGAACAGACGGTTATAGCCATTATTAGCTTGAGCTATATTTCATTTTAATGGCTCGCTAATAAGCGTTTATATTATCTTTAATGGTTAATTTGCTCTTGTTGGATCAAGCTTTACATTTTATTGACAGGTCTATTTGCGCTTAAAAATAATAAGGGCATTCGTGTAAAAGGCATCTTTTTAGAAAATATAAGCAATGATTATTGGCTATGTTAATTGCAGGATTTATTACATCCCGTTGTCTATATTTTCTATATGAAGCTATTTAAAAAATAATGAGACACGTTTTGGATGATAAGGTGTTTTGTCCTTATCAATAAAAGGGATCAATCCATGTCATTGAATAAAAAGTTATTAATTCCTGCTTTTATGACTGTCAGCGCACTGGCAAGCAGTGTGGTACAGGCGGCTTCCCTTGCTAAAAAACCAGCCGATCATCTGTATTTTGGTGTGGCCTATTATCATGAGTACTTACCCACAGACCGTCTGCATCAAGATATTAAAATGATGAAAGAAACTGGCATTAATGTGGTGCGAATTGCCGAGTCAACGTGGGCCACGTTGGAACCGAAACCTGGGGAATATGACTTTTCACAGATTGATCCAGTGATTAAAGCGATGGGTGCCGCTGGGATTGATGTGATTGTCGGCACGCCCACTTATGCCCTACCGAGTTGGTTGGTGAAAGCGTATCCAGATATTCTGGTTCAGACCCCAGCTGGGCAGATGCCCTACGGACCGCGGCAAAACATGGATATTACCAATCCACATTTTCGCCAAGCTGCTCAAGCCATGATTGAAAAACTCATTGCGCATGTAGCGCATTATCCCAACGTAATCGGCTATCAAGTGGATAATGAGACCAAGTCTTATCATACCAGTGGGCTCAATGTACAGGCAGCATTTCGTCAATATCTAGAGAAAAAATATCCGAATGTAGATGCATTCAACCATGAGTTTGGAACGGACTACTGGAGTCATCGCATCGCCAGCTGGCAGGATTTTCCAGATTCAGTGAATGGTTCGGTCAATGCGAGTATCCAAACTGAGTTTGCTCAATTTCAACGTAAATTAGTGACCGATTATTTAAATTGGCAAATGAAGTTGGTTCGTAAATATGCTCGTCCCGATCAGTTTGTAACGCAAAACTTTGATATGGACTGGCGCGGTTATTCATATGGGCTACAGTCACAGGTCAATCAGTTTGAGGCCGCCAAAAACTTAAATGTAGTTGGCATGGATGTTTATCATCCGACTCAAGATCACCTGACAGGACTTGAAATTGCGATGAGCGGTGATATGGCTCGCTCATTGAAACTGGGCCAAAATTACTACGTAATTGAAACGCAAGCGCAAGGCTTTCCAAATTGGACGCCTTATCCAGGGCAGCTGACATTGCAAGCCTTTAGCCATTTAGCCTCTGGAGCGAATATGGTTTCATACTGGCATTGGGGCACGACTGCTAACTCAATTGAAACATACTGGCGCGGTTTGTTGTCGCAAGATTACAAACCTAACCCAACGTATCGCGAAGCGCAGAAAATTGGGGCTCAATTTAAAGCACTCAGTTCTCAGCTGGTGGATCTGAAAATTGATAATCAAGCGGCAATCTATGTAAGTAATCAATCGCTTAGTGCGTTTAATGCCTTTAAGTTTGGTTGGACGAGTCAGATTGGCTACAACGATATTCTCCACGATTTTTATCAGTCTCTCTATGATATGAATGTTTCAGTGGATTTTGTGTCGCCGCAAAGTACCCAGCTACAATTGGACCACTATAAACTGTTAGTGGTTCCGGCACTTTATTCTGCCTCCAAAACGGATTTAGAGCGTTTGAATCAGTATGTGAAACAAGGCGGACACATTGTTTATACCTTTAAAGATGGCTTCTCTGATCAGCATGTCAAAGTATGGGATAGCCAACAGCCTGGGATAATTAATCGTTCTGCTGGCGTACATTATCAGCAGTTTGTCATTCCTGAAAATGTTTCGCTGAAAGGCAACCCTTACCATGTGAGCAAGCAGCAAAACCAAGCCAAATGGTGGATGGAGTTATTGGTGCCTGATCACGGCAAAGTATTGGCTTATTATCAGCATCCAGTTTGGGGCAAATATGCTGCGATAACGCGTAACTCGTATGGCAAAGGGGATGCAACTTATATTGGTTTTATGCCCAAACAGAAGTTACTCCAAGCTATTTTAGCTCAAGCTGTGAATAACGCGGGTATCGATGGTCGCGATCAAAAATTTAAGTTCCCACTTATTGTTAAAACAGGGATAAATCGGCAAGGTCATATCATCAAATATGTTTTTAACTACTCCAGTCAATCTCAGTCATTTAAATATAACTGGGCATCGGGTCAAGATATTTATCATAACCGCGCCGTGGTTCATGGACAGCAAGTGGCATTGCCCGCATGGGGTTTATCAATTTATGAAATAACTAAATAAACTATGTTTCGATTATCTGAAACAGAGTGTTTTAAACATTTGGATGGCCGAGCTAATCGGCAGTTGAGCACGACCTTTATGATCCGCGTGGTTGTTATGCCCATTTTAAGTGATTCAAACGATCTGATTGATAAGCTCATTGATATTTTTGTCGTCATTGAGTTGCTAACTCTTTCAAATAACCAGCTTTGATAAGCATTTTTTTGGATTATATGCCCAGTTCAGTTTTAGCAACATCACCTGGTTAGTCGCAAGATAAAGCGATTTTATGTCGCCCTTTTCGTCCAACATTTTTAGATGATGCGTTTGTGTTTAGTTTCTATTGCATAGGTTGAACGTTGCTGCACAAACGACGTGTATTGCAGGTAAAAGGGTCTTGCTATTAACCAGTATGAGATGAGTTCATTAGGAGAGATAAGTATGGGTATCATTAAGTGGAGTATAGTCGCAGCCGTTTTTTTTTGTAGTGTGGTTAATGCCTTTGCTCGCGCGCCATTAGTGCAGTTGCCATCAGGGCAGATCGAGGGGCTGCGCCAAAACGGCGTTGATCGTTTTTTAGGGATCCGTTATGCCAAAGCCCCAGAGGGAAAACGGCGCTGGCAGCTTCCTCAATTGGCCTCTTTGACGGGCACCTATAAGGCAATCCAAGAGGGCGCTGTTTGTCCGCAGTGGCAAGATGGAAAATTGACCGGTCAGGAGGATTGTTTAAATCTAGATATCTATCGCCCTCATCAGGGACAATCATTGCCGGTATTGGTGTATATCCATGGCGGTAATAATCAAACTGGAAAGGCCAATGAATTTAATCCTGCCGCGTTGGCACAAGCACTTAATGCGGTCATCGTGCAGATTAATTACCGACTCGGTGTGCTTGGATTTAATCCGCTGCAAGCGCTTAAAACTAAAAATTTGCAGCAGGCTTCTGGCAATTTTGGCCTACTCGATCAGCGGGCTGCATTGATGTGGGTACATCAACATATTGGCGCGTTTGGGGGAAATCCGAAGCAAGTCACTGTCGCTGGTTTTTCAGCGGGAGGACGCGATGTCATGGCGATGCTGATTTCACCGTTATTTAAAGGTCAATTTCAACGGGCTATTGTCTTTAGTGGCGGAATGACAACCGCTGGCGTGGCGCAAAGCCAACAGGTTTTTCTGAATGCTTTTGCCCCATTGGTTGTTGCCGATAAAATTAAACCCACGTTGCAACAGGCCAAAGACTGGCTGCATCAAGGCGGCAAGGCAGTTGTTCAGTATCTTCAGCAATTATCGCTGCAGCGATTAGTCATGTTGATGAATAATGCCGGGATCCGCATGAATGTCTTTCCGCATTTGTATCGTGATGGTCATGTATTGCCTAAACAGGGATTCCAAACGACGACTTACCAAAGCGTGCCCGTTATCATGTTATCCGGACAAACTGAGTTTTCAATCTTTGCTTTAAATGATCCTTATTTTGCTAAAGCTTGGCATGACGGTTCGCTGCTAAATACCCCATCGTTGTTGCAACAGTACCAGTTTGTCAAACACTATGGGGGGCAGCTATATAGCTTGTTTAATGTTCAGCAGTCGGCACAGCAGATGTATGCTCACTATCGTGCACCTATCTATGGGACTGAAGTACAACTGGGAAACGATCCTTATGTCACGCCCGGCGTACAGATGGGGCTATTAGGTGCATTTCATGGTATTTTTATGCCGCTACTTGATCACAATTGGAATCGGCATTTTTTGGGGGATGCTTTTCAGCAGCCGGGTGCTTTAGCTTTGTCCAAGTATTTTCGACGCTATTTAGCCAACTTTATCCGAAGCGGCAATCCAAACGGCGCTGGTTTAGTGCCTTGGCTGCGTTGGACGCCTAAGCATGATCAACAAGGCCAAGCGCTGTTGATGCTTAATGCCAATCTGCATAAGGCGGTGATTAACATGTCGTCGAAATCTTATGATCAGCAGAATTTGATTGTTGCAATGAAACAGGATCATCAATTGCCAAATGCCATCAAACTGCAGCTGATTCACAAGGTGTTAGATGGTCGCTGGTTTAGTCATGCGTTAGATCAGTCATTTGATTCCCCTTCATTGTGGCCAGCTGTGCAAAAGTAGTGTGATAACAGATTATAAACAAAGGCTTTAGCGACTCTGTTCATCAACTTGGGGTGAGAGATATGAATCGCTAGATAGACAGCCATCATTAGGATGGGTCGTTCGCGAAGACGTAAGGCGGAGAACATGCGATTATTAAATTGGGGAGTTGCTGCGGCGCTTTTTTATAGCACAGCAGTGCTAGCGAGAGGACCGATAGTTCAGCTACAATCAGGGCGTATCGAAGGGAGTGTGCAAAACGGTGTCGATCGTTTTTTAGGGATCCCTTATGCGCGTCCACCCGTTGGTACACTCCGTTGGCAACGGCCGTTGTCAGCTAAGCCTTGGCAGGGGATTAAACAGACCACTACCTTTGGCCCAAGTTGTCTACAAACACCGTTGAAAGGCGATGCTGCGCCATTGCCGCCTCGTTATAGTGAAGATTGTTTAACGCTTAATGTGTGGCGACCAAGCCAAATTCAACAGCGAATGCCGGTGATGGTTTGGATCCATGGCGGAGGATTTGTCAATGGCGGTAGCGCAGCTATTGTGTATGCGGGGCGCTCATTTGCACGCCAAGGAATTGTGTTTGTAAGTATTAACTATCGCTTAGGGCGACTAGGTTTCTTTGCTCATCCAGCTCTGACTAACAATTTATTCCATGGTAATTATGGATTGATGGACCAAATTAAAGCGCTGCGCTGGGTTCAGGATAATATTATCTCATTTGGTGGCGACCCGAGTAACGTGACGCTGTTTGGTGAGTCAGCGGGTGGCTTTTCGGTGCATGCGCTTTTAACTAGTCATTACAGTCGCGATCTGTTCAATAAGGCGATTATTGAATCGGGAGGTGGGCGCGTGAATATTAATGGTGATTATCCATGGAATAAAGCGGTGCAAACCGGCCTTGCTTTTGCTAAAGCCCATGGCATTAGTGGCAGTGGTGCTGATGCGTTAGCAAAACTGCGGGCGTTACCCGCTAAAATGGTCGCCGGTGATATCAATATGTGGAATATGGGCGCGCAGCGGGCCACCTATTCAGGCCCAATGATGGATGGGCATGTCATGACCGAAAACCCTGAGAAAGCGTACCAAGCCGGAGATTTTGCGCATATCCCTATTCTGGTTGGGGCGAATAGCTTCGATTTGGGCTTTGTCATGCGTCACTATAAAAATCGAGCTGATATCTTTAAGCAGTTCGGAAAACAAGCGGCTCAAGCCGCGCATGCCTATGCGAATGTTCACCCATTAAAAGCTTTAGCGTATCGCATAGCGATGCAAAAGATGATGATAGAGCCAGCGCGATTTGTGGCGCAAGAGTTTGCTAAACAACATGTTCCGGTTTGGGAATATCGGTTTGGCTATGTGGCTAAGAGTCGTCAAGATCAGTGGCCAGGCGCCGTGCACGCCTCTGAGATCCCATATGTATTTAATACTCTGAATGCGACTTACGCCGATAAGGTGACCGCCTCTGATCAACAGATGGCAACATTGATTCATCAATACTGGGTGAACTTTGCTAAAACCGGCAATCCCAATGGTAAAGGCTTAGCAAATTGGCCCCAATATTCGCTGAAAAAAGATCAACTCATGTGGTTTTCACCCAAAGGGGCTGAAAATAGCCATGCCGTCCGTGATCCGCAGCAATCGCAACTCGACTTAGTTCAACTGTTGCAGCCTTAATTTCTCTTCTGATGGGTTGGTTTGATCGGCCAACCTTTTGGGCTTTTTCATTTGTCTTTTTTGTGATTTTTGAGTGGAAAAATAATACCAATTACACCAGTTAATTGGTATTACTCCAGCGCGACCATGAGCCGTTGTAGCTGAGCATAAAACTGCCATGTCGACGGAGACGATCGCAGAGCAAATATTTGCCTATAATGATGCTACCCAACAGATCGAGTAATTAATGATATTGTCTGGCGCATGGCAACCGATGTGGACAAGCAGACAGTTAGTTGTTTACTTGTAAGGCTCATATTCACTGGGTCTAACCGCCTAAAAAAGCCCTGGTTGGGGCTTTTTTAGATTATTCATTATTTGTCGAGTATTTGTTTTAAAGCCAATTCGATACCGCTTAATTCGGCAAGCCCTTTCATCCGCCCGATACAGGAATACCCAGGATTCGTTTGTTTATTAAGATCATCGAGCATTTGATGACCGTGATCGGGGCGCATCGGGATAAGGCGCTGTTCCCCTTGTGTTTGGCGACGCCGCTCTTCTTTGAGTAGAGCCGTGATAACGCCCACCATGTTGACATCACCCGTGAGATGGGATGCTTCATGGAAACTTTTGGGGTTGTCTTCGCGCTCGGTTGATCGTAGATGGACAAAGTAGATGCGATCGCTAAATTGCTCAATCATATTGACCAAGTCATTATCGGCTCGCACCCCATAAGAACCGGTACACATGGTAAAGCCATTCATCTGGCTTGGCACGGCTTGGGTTAGCCATTGCATGTCTTCAATCGTTGAGACAATGCGTGGCAGACCTAAAATTGGACGCGGTGGATCATCGGGGTGAACAGCAAGTTTCATCCCGTATTGCTCACAAATCGGCATTAGCTGCAACAAAAAGTACTGTAAGTTGTTGCGCAGCGTCGCTTTGTTGATAGCTTTATAACGATCCAACTGTTTTTGGAATTCGGTTAAGGTATAGCCTTCTTCGGCGCCAGGTAGCCCCGCAATAATATTGGCTGTGAGTTGGTTAATATCTGCTTGACTCATTTTCTCAAAATAGGCTTTCGCTTGGGCCTTTTCATCGCTGCTATATTCAGCCGCTGCGCCAGGGCGTTTGAGAATATGCAGTTCAAATGCGGCAAACGCAATTTGGTCAAAGCGCAGTGCCCGTGAGCCATCAGTAAGTTGATAAGCGAGATCGGTGCGAGTCCAATCCAGAACAGGCATAAAGTTGTAGCAGACCGTATCAATGCCACACTGAGCCAGATTGATCAGCGTTTGTTTGTAGTTATCAATCCACGTCAGGTAGTTGCCACTGCGCGTTTTGATCTCTTCATGGACTGGCACGCTTTCCACAACTGACCATATTAATCCAGCCTGCTCGATCAGGGCTTTACGTTGTTGAATTTCATCAACAGACCAAACTTGTCCATTGGGAATATGGTGTAATGCGTTGACAATTCCGGTTGCTCCAGTTTGTCGAATATCACTTAAGGTGACGGGGTCATTGGGCCCGTACCATCGCCATGTATGTTCCATAAATTATCTCACTTAGATTAAATTATTATTCGAGCGTCGGTATATTGTGAAGTGGAGCAGAGCTAAATAAATAGCCATCAAATTCAGGGTCGTTCACATCAGAAAGCTCAAATAAACGTTGTTTCACATTCTCAAGGTGTTGCCACATCGCCTGTTTGGCTTCGACAGCATTTTTCATTTTGATGGCGGACAATATTTTTTGGTGATCGTCCAACCAATCTTTTCGATAACTGTGATTGGTAATATGGGTGTGGAGCTTTTTCCACATTGGACTTTGCTGACGGCGCAGCCACAGAGATTCTAACATTTCTTCTAAAAGACTATTTTGAGTGGCTTTAGCAATGGCCAAATGAAAACTTTTGTCGCCATCATAACTTGTATCGCCCTCAGCTAGCGCTTGTTTTTCGCTCACTAATGCTTGATTCATCGCTTTAATATCGTGTTTAGTAACCTGTATTGCTGCAAGCTCAGCTAACTGACTTTCAAACAGTTGGCGGGCTTGTAGATATTCAAAAGGACCAATATCATCACGTATTCCGTCTTGTTCATCTGTATTTGATGGGCGTGGGGCGGGTTGTGCAATCACATAGATGCCAGAACCTTTGCGAATTTCAATCAACTCTTCGAGCTCTAGCATGATCAACGCTTCTCGCACGACCGCGCGATTGACGTCGTAGAGCTGAGCAATTTCGCGCTCTGGCGGCAAGCGTTCCCCTACTTGATAATCGCCTTGCTCGAGTAGGCTGCGCAGCTTAAGACCAATGGTTTGGTACTGCCGTTTAGGTTCTCTGGATAACATAGTTCACTCAAATTGCTTCATGTTGTGTGATGATGCGAGTGCCCGTATCGTGCAGATCCAACATCTCATGGTAATGACAATACAGCTAAATTTTTGTTTTTTTTGGTCAACCAATTTATAGCTTAAGTCAGTCTTCGAATTGATTTCAATGGTGATTATCACTTGAAGACTAAATGCTAAGGCTAAATTGGTTGACCAGTCAATGGATAATCTTATTTTTATTGATTTTTAGCACCAAAATTATAAATGGTTATACCAATTTTTTATAAATTGGGATGTTTATCACAAAAATAAGTCAACCAATCGCTTACCGTTGCCAGCATCATCATAGACTAACCACGCTTTATTGGGTTGTGTTTCATCTTAATATCAACAGATTGAATATTATTGATGGGACGTCTGCGACCAAACTTTAAGTCTCGCTAAGATACTGTAAGGAGTGGTTGCCCCATTGTGAAGTCAGTAAGTCGATTTATCCATTCCTTTATCTTCGAGGATCTCTTTCAATAGGAGCAAAATTAATGCAAGCAACGATTGCAACGGCGAATTTACCAGAGCAGGTGAAACGTCCTAGCTATGATCGTCATCAGCTCAAACCGAAATGGGTGCATTTAGGGTTTGGTGCTTTTCACCGCGCGCATCAGGCGCTGTTTATGAACGACTTAGCGCAAGATGAGGCAACTGATTGGGGAATTTGCGAGATCAATTTGATGGGTGGCGAAACGCAAATAGAGATGCTTCGTCAACAGGAACATCTGTATACAGTCATCGAAAAAGGAGCCACGCAAACGGCTGTGAAAGTCAGTGGTTCGATCTGCCAGTCACTCCATCCACAGTTAGATGGTATTGACGCTGTGTTGGATAAATTGGCCGATCCCGAGGTGGCTATCGTCTCGATGACCATTACTGAAAAAGGCTATTGTGCAGATGCTCTAGGACGGTTGGATTTAACCCATCCACTGATCGTGCATGATTTAAGTACGCCTGATGAACCCCAATCGGCCATCGGTTATATCGTAAAAGCGCTTGCGATGCGCTGCCAAATGAAAGCCAAACCGTTTACAGTTCTCTCCTGTGACAATATTCAAGGCAATGGAGACGTAGTTCGCCAAGTTGTGCTTGATTATGCTCAGCAGCTCGATGCCGAGCTTGCCCAGTGGATTGATGCGCATGTCACTTTTCCATGTACGATGGTGGATCGAATTGTGCCAGCGATGACATCAGAATCCTATCAACAGGTGAGTCAGCAATTGGGCGGTGTGAGCGATCCCTGCAGTATTGTCTGTGAACCATTTCGTCAATGGGTGGTAGAAGATCATTTTGTCGCAGGCCGACCCGCATGGGAAAAAGTTGGAGCTCAGCTGGTTGATGATGTTGTTCCATTTGAAGAGATGAAACTGCGAATGCTCAATGGCAGTCATTCATTGTTGGCCTATCTTGGTTATTTAGGTGGCTATGAAACGATTGCCCAGACGGTGGCTAATGATGATTATTGCCGCGTTGCTCGGGCATTAATGATGGATGAACAAGTTCCGACATTGCGGGTACAAGGCGTTAATTTAAGTGGTTATGCTGATTCGCTGTTAGAACGCTTTACTAATCCTAATTTGCAGCACCGAACTTGGCAAATCGCCATGGATGGGAGTAAAAAATTGCCGCAGCGAATGCTGACCTCGGTACAATTTCACTTAGCCAAAGGTAATGACTTCCCTTGTTTGGCGTTAGCTATTGCTGGATGGATGCGTTATGTGGCGGCAGTTGATGAAGACAATCGGCCCATTGAAGTCGTTGACCCGATGGCAAGTGAACTGAAAGCGATTTGCGATGGGCAAGGGCTGAATGTGTCGGTTGTAGCCAAATTACTCGCTGTTGATGCTATTTTCCCCGCTGAATTAGCTGCCAATCAGACCTTTGTCAGCGCGATTGAGTGTGCTTACCAACAGCTTTTAAAGCTAGGTGCTAAAGGTGCTGTGACTCAATTAGCGGCGTTGCTGACATCACCGACGCAGATCGGCAAGTAAGCTGCGCGCGCAAGTTATCATAATGTAGCCACTTCAAAAAGGTGGTTACATCAATCTGAAAGGCGCTACCAGATTCGATAGGACAACGCTAATACCGTGGTCAAGTTATTGTTATCTTGCACCACATCGCTGCGAGCGACCTTATCGCTTAAATGGGTGTAACCGACTAGCAGCGATGCGGTCATATTCTCCCCTATGAGTTTGATAAGGCCTAAGCTGAGTTGATGCCCATATCCACCGCCTGCACTATGGTAGCGCGCAAAACCCGTTTGCTGGCTTTGCGTTGTATTGACGCCATAAAAGGTTTGGGTGTAATTATGAGTTGCCAATAACCAGCTGGCTTTGGCTATCAGCCTAAATTGATTGGGGAGGGGGAACTGCCCAGAGATTGTGGGTACATAGTTGATCCCTTGATCATGGTTTAATGCTGTTGTTGCGCTGACGTCAGCGCTAATATAAGGATTGAATGCATAACCGAACGTGGTTGTGCTAGTCCACGCTGAATCAGTTTTCCCCATCCCTTTAAGGTAATCGCTGCCATTACCCCAATTACTATCACTGTCTTTGCGCGTGCCGCGATAACCTAATGACTGTTCGACATACCAGTGATTGGTTAAATCGAGATGGACACCTAGTCCACGATGAAAATCTAAAAAAAACATGCCCATCTTCGCACTGACTAAAGGTAAAATTTGTAGATGCGAATCATTTGAACCCGAATAGCGGGGAGCGTGGGCGATGAACGCACCAATTTGCACGCCATCGTTTGGTGCTGCATAGACAAGTGGCGATAGGCTAAGTAATGGGAGTGCACAGGCTAAGATGCGATTTTTGTGTTTCATCTGATTCTCTTATTGAGTGGCTTGTCTAATTTTGTACTATATAACGAATAATGGGGAAAAACATAGCAGTCTATGACTGGCATAAATCTATGCAAAATCAACAGATGCAAATATAATGGTGTCGATTATCGATGTCATTATAGATATATTTTATTGATCGATGACGATTAAGCATCGACTGCTGTTATTGACGCCTAGTAAGGGAGTGCGTTGGTTTGAAGGTATTCTCGATATCAAGATTCAAACAAGAGCATCCTATCCGCCCAGATGAACAGCAGCAGCCTCATTTGATGGTCTGCGAATGTTGCGATTGGATCAATTCGTTACCTGTGATGCATCCGGGAGAGAAAGCACTTTGCGCGCGTTGTGGGCATACTCTCACGGTCATCTATTCCCACTGGCCCGAGCGTATCTTGTCGTTGTCGGTGGCGGCATTGGTGATGTTTCTGATGGCGATTTATTTTCCACTGATCGGTTTTTCATCACACGGCATTGAGCAATCGATTCATTTGTTCGATATGATCAGCGTTTTGATGTCGCATCATTTTTTGGGATTATCAATCATCATATTATTGTTGCTGGTTATTTTACCGGTAAGTTTCTTGTTAAGTATTATCTACATAGCTATAGCAGGGGTGACGGGTTGGCCGCTGTTGGCTAAACGTTTGGCTGCACGTTGGTTGGTGGTGGTGCAGCCTTGGCTGATGGTCGATGTATTCTTAATCGGCGTTTTGGTCGCCTTGATCAAGCTGCATTCAATGGCGAGTATTCAGTTAGGTCTCTCATTTTGGGCTTACTGTGGGTTTGTGATCCTCTTTGTCATCGTGATGGGACTGGTGGACAATCGCCAGCTTTGGCGTTGGATTGATGACACTCAGAGCGTGGGGGCTAATGTGACTGGCGTGGCCTCTCAGCAAGGGCTTGGCATGTGCAGCTTTTGTGGTTTATCTGTACACCTGGATGCGCAGCACTGTCCACGCTGCCAACACTTTATAAAACCTGAACGCAGCACTGATTTAAGCAAAACGGTGGCGCTCTTGATTGCCTCGATATTGATGTATATACCGGCCAATTTTTTCCCCATCATGGATACTCATTCGTTAGCTATAACGCATTATTCCACCATTATTGGCGGTGTTTTGTTGTTGTGGCAGATGGGGTCTTATCCGGTGGCTATTGTCATTTTTGTGGCAAGCATACTGGTGCCGACTAGTAAAATATTGGCACTGTGTTGGTTGTGTTGGCAGAGCTATTTTCCATCATCGCAATCGATAAGAATTAAACAGAAGTTGTATCAGTTGACAGAATTTGTGGGTCGTTGGTCAATGATTGATGTATTTGTTGTGGCCTTATTAACATCGTTGGTGCAGTTGGGAGGATTAATGTTTATTGTTCCAGGACCAGCTGCTTTGTCATTTGCCTCTGTGGTCGTATTAACCATGGTCGCTGCGATGAGCTTTGATCCCCGATTATTATGGGCGAGTGTTACGCCAGAAGAGGAGAGTATCTTTGAGTGACTTAAAACCATCGGTCCAATCGCTGCGCCGTGTACGATTTAACTCGATCTGGCTGGTTCCGATTGTGGCGTTAGTGGTTGCTGGCTGGATGCTCTATCAAAACTGGGCGACTCAAGGGCCGCTGATTGAGATCGTCGCCTCTAATGCAGAAGGGCTATCCGTTGGTAAAACCAAAGTAAAAGCGCGTAATGTCGATGTCGGCGAAGTGACCAGTATCCATCTAAGTAAAGATTATAATCATGCCATTATTCAAGTGCGATTGGATAATGGCACCCGTCAGATGCTCGGTGATGATACTAAATTTTGGGTGATTAAACCGCGAATTGGTCGAGAAGGTATTAGTGGCTTAGGGACTTTGTTATCGGGAGCTTATATTGAGATGGAGCCTGGTCATCAGGGGGAAAAAACTCGCTTTAATATGCTGACCCAAGCTCCATTATCAACATCTGAAGACCAAGGTATCCGTCTGCGACTGCGCAGTAATGGATTATCCAAGCTTGATGTGGGTGCGCCCGTGCATTTTCACGGCTATGAGGTCGGTTATATTGAAAAAGTGGGGTTTGATCTGAAGAGTGCAGATATTACCTATCGACTCTTTATCAAAGCGCCCTATGATGAATTGGTCAACAGCTCGGTGCAATTTTGGTTAACCCCTGGGCTTGCTATAGTAAGTTCCGCGCGCGGAGTGCAGGTGAAAATGGACTCGCTAGAGACACTACTTTCAGGCGGCATTAGTTTTGGCGTAACCAAAGGTCATGCTGGTAAACCGGTACCTGATTTTACCCAGTTTAATCTTTATGGTTCAAAAGAGCAGGCTGAAAACCACCGCTATGATCAATTTATTAATTATGTATTCCTATTTAATTCGAATATCAGTGGGCTTGAAGAGGGCGCTCCGGTGGAATTTCGTGGAATTCGTATCGGTACCGTGACTCAAGTCCCTTATAATGGTATTTCGTTCCACCGCTTGTCAACGATGAGCAATCCTTCAATTCCAGTACTTGCTCGGATTGAGCCACAACGCTTAGATAGTGATTTTCAGAAAAATATTTCGTTAAAAGATTGGCAAGAGCTACTTAAAAGTCAAATTAAGCTGGGACTGCGTGCTTCATTAGAAACGAGTAATATTCTCACCGGTGCCAAAATTATTGATATTGATTTTGTTCCTCACGCAAAAGCACCGACATCTGAGACTTTTGGTGGATATGCCGCATTTCCCACTGTAGCGGGTAAATTCAACCAAATTCAGAATAAGTTGGTTCAAATCCTTGATCATCTAGCTAAAGCGCCCATTCAGCAAACAATGCAGGGAGTACAACAAACGCTCAAACAAGCGGATCAGAGTTTAATCAGCTTGCGGCAAAGTAGCGATCAGCTCAATCAATTACTTAAGCGCTCTACTAAAGAGCAACTGCCGACGCATGTTCGCGATACGTTGGTGCAAATTAATCGTACTTTGAGTCAGTATCAACAGCAGGGGGCGATGGGACAATCATTACAGCAGAGTTTTAAATCGCTACAACGCTCGCTCAATGAACTGCAACCTTTGTTGCAGCAATTGGGCGAACATTCTAATGCATTGATTTTTGATCATTCAAGGCCCGCTGATAAGATCCCTCCTGCAGGTCACCCAATGGAGAGTCACTAATGAATAGATGGCGGATGGTTTACAGCCTAGCGGCGCTGGTTTTGCTGGCAGGATGCAGCCACTCTGAGTCCACCCAAGGTACTCAAGAGTATTTGCTCAGCGTTTCACGTTCAGTGCCGGCTATTCAGAATGCATCGCCGCAAACGGGTGCAATTCAATTGTTGGCCATTCAACTGCCCGATTACTTGGATGGCAATCAGATGATCATAGTCAGTCCGCAAGGGCAGGTGTATCGCAGCCGACAGCATCTTTGGGCCGAGCCTCTGGCCTCACAACTGCGCCGTTTAACCCAAACGCGATTAGCCGAACGACTCCCTCAGATCAACTGGTTTGTCGCAGGCAAAGATCAACCGCGCGCGCAACTGCAGATTGAATGCACCCAATTTATGACGGATACCCAAGGTAATGTTCATATTAGCGGCTATTGGCAATTGCTCAGTTCACACCATGAACGGCAAAGTCGACATGCTTTTCAAATTAGTGCGCCATTGGCACATTCTGGTTATTTGGCAATGAGTCAAACACTATCGCAAAGCTGGCTTAAAATCGTTGACAAGATGGCGCAGATATTGGCTCACTCGAGCGTGATGAACTAAGTCGCAGATGAATGGATTTGGTTGTTTCACCAAGCGCTATATATTGGCTAAACAATCGATGCAGTATTCGTCGATTTTCAAAACTGTGATGGACTCACTTATTGCTCGCGGTTAAATTTGCACTTATGCATCAAAGAACATCGCTGGAAGTCAATATGCTCTCACGATTGCGGTATTTTTTTGGGGTCAGATTGAAGTTTTTCTTAAACACTGCATACATGTATTGTATGGAAGGATACCCACAGTAATAGGCAATTTGAGCGATGGATATATCAGTTGTGCGTAGTAATTGGCAGGCTTGCTGCAACTTGAAGTGATGAATGGTTTGATGGATAGATTGCCCTTGTTCTAGTTTGAAGCGGGCTTCTAAATTAGAGCGAGACAGGCCAATATAATCGAGAACTTGTTCAGTTTTGATGCCATGGCAAGCATGCTGGCGAATATAGTGCATTGCTTGAATCACATAGGGATCGTTGAGAGCTTGAAAATCACTACTTTGGCGGGCATGGATAGTGAGCGGTGGGATGAGTATTCGCGATGGACTCGCTGTCAGTGACTTGCTCGCGAGTAGTTTGTCTAATAACTCAGCCGCCCGATACCCCATCTCTTGGCATCCTTGTTGCACCGAGCTTAGGGATGTCCGAGTAAGATAACGCGCGACCTCTTCATCATCAATTCCTACGATAGCAATTCGCTCTGGAACCATTAATGAAAGCTCATCACATGCTTGGAGTAGGTGTCTAGCTCTGGAGTCGGTGACGGCAATAATGCCAATCGGTTTGGGAAGTTCTTCGAGCCACCGGCAAAGTTGCTGCTGCGCAATTGGCCAGTTTTGTGAATCAATAATATGACCATGAAAGATGTGACTTGCAAATCCTTCTTGCTGAGTCACGGTTGCAAAGGCTTTTTCTCGCTCGTTAGCCCAGCGATAATGGGGGTCTCTTGGAATACCATAAAAGGCAAAATGTTCTAACCCGCGGGATTTAAGATGCTCAAATGCAAGCATGATCACTTGCCGATTGTCTGTGGCGACATACGGGACGTTGGGATAGTGCTCAGCGCAAGCGTAGGATCCGCCAATACCAACTACTGGAACATTAAGTCGCGCAATATGGTGTTCAATATAAGGATCATCTAAATCGGCAATTAAGCCATCGCCTTGCCACTGCTTGAGACTGGTTTGTTGCGTTCTAAAATCATCTTCTAAAAAAATTTCCCAGTTACATTGGGCTGTATTTAAGTATCGTCCAACACCTGCAATAACCTGCCTATCGTAGGTTTTATTGGCATTAAACAACAGTCGAATAAAGCGCTTTGTTTTCAATTGATATTCTACTTATTACTAAAAAGGATCATTTTAGATGAGGGCTATAATGGATGTTGTGAACAATCACGCATCCAGCTCACAAAAGTAAAATTAGTAACTGGGCAATAATAAAAAACATAATTGCTTTTTTATGGTGGGTGTCGAACATTAGGATCATTCACAGCAAAATGAGCTAGGAGTAGCAGATGTATTTGGGAATTGATTTAGGAACCTCCAGCGTTAAAGTGATTGCATTGGCTCAAAGCGGCGAGCTACTAGCACAATGCAGCTGCGCGTTATCGGTGCAGCATCCACACCCTCTTTATAGCGAACAAGATCCGCAGCAATGGTGGCAAGCGAGTGAACACGCTATTGAGGGATTAAAAAAGCAGGTCGATCTATCGACGGTCAAAGCCATTGGTTTATCAGGGCAGATGCATGGGGCCGTGTTATTAGATGCTGCAGGGGATGTTTTGCGTCCTGCAATATTATGGAATGATGGGCGCAGCTATCAGCAATGTGTGTTGCTAGAAAAATTAGTGCCAGATAGTCAACAACGCACGGGTAATCAAATTATGCCGGGCTTTACTGCGCCCAAATTACTTTGGGTGAAAGAGCATCAAGCTGACATATTTGCGGCGATTGACAAGGTGTTATTGCCCAAAGACTATTTGCGTTATTGTATGACTGGCGAATATGCCAGTGATATGTCTGATGCTGCCGGGACGATGTGGTTGAATTTGGCTCTGCGGCAGTGGGATGACACGTTGCTTCATGCCACTGGGCTCACCCGTGAGCAAATGCCAACGCTTTATGAAGGGCCTGAAGTGACGGGTTTTTTGAAAAAGGATATCGCCGCGCGCTGGGGTATGTCGTGTGTGCCAGTGGTCGCAGGTGGTGGTGATAATGCTGCGGGCGCGATTGGGGTTGGGGTGACGCGTCCTGGGCAAGCGATGCTCTCGCTGGGTACTTCCGGCGTGTATTTTGCGGTCAGTGATGGCATCCACCGTAATCCAGATTCTGCTCTACATAGTTTTTGTCATGCATTGCCACATTCATGGCATTTAATGTCGGTGATTTTAAGTGCCGCGTCGTGCCTCGATTGGATTGCTAAACTGACTCATTATGAGTCTGTTAGCCAGATGCTAAGCACTTTAGATACCGCCTTGCTGGAACAGAGCCAGGTTACTTTTTTACCCTATCTGTCCGGTGAGAGAACACCGCATAATGATCCTAACGCCAAAGGTGTATTCTTTGGCTTGACGCACAATACAACCCGTGAACATCTGGTTCAAGCGGTGTTAGAAGGCGTGTCTTTTGCTATGGCAGATGGGGTGGATGCACTCCATCAAAGCGGTTATCAAAGTGATGAAATCACCTTGATTGGCGGCGGGGCAAAAAGTGCTTATTGGCGCCAATTATTGGCTGACACCTTAGCGCGTGATTTAATCTATCGTGCGGGAGGGGAGGTTGGCCCCGCTTTAGGCGCTGCCCGCTTAGCGATGCTAGGAACAGTTCCGCATGCCAATATTGATGATTGCTGTCCACAGCCTGAATTGTTAGCGACTCATCAACCTGATCGTAAGCGTCATCAGCAATTACAACAAAAAAGAACGATCTATCAAGCTCTCTATCCGGCTCTTAAGTCATTGTTTTAGAAGTGTCTATTCTTCTTCATTGTGTATAAAAACGCAGCCTGTAGGCTGCGTTTTTATAACACGCCTAGATCAATACAGATGCTTCAGGTAAATGGAATGTGAGAAAACCCGTGTGGTATCACATTTACCAAATCACATAATCAGGATATGGATAAACATAATTTCGCTTGTTGTCAGGCTCTCTAATATAGCTGTGGATGAAATGTAAACGGAGAATGGCAATGAAACAGATCCATGTACTTAGGTTGACGTTAGTTGTTGCATTAGGTGGCTTGTTATTTGGTTATGACACAGCGGTTATTTCAGGTGCTACGCAAGCGCTACAAACATATTTTTCATTATCCCCGGCACAGCTTGGATTCGCTGCGGCATCGGCGTTGATAGGTTGCGTGGCAGGAGCGGCGATAGCGGGTGTGTTAAGTAGTCGTTATGGTCGGCGCGGGGCGTTGATTGTTGCCGCTTTATTATTTTTAGTCTCAGCGATTGGCTCGGCGGTAGCGGCCAGTGACTTTAGTTTTATTATCTATCGGATTATTGGTGGTATTGGAGTGGGGATCGCCTCGATGGTATCGCCCATGTATATCGCCGAAATTGCCCCGTCGGAGAAGCGAGGTGCGCTGGTAGCTTGTAACCAGTTTGCTATCATTTTTGGGATGTTGGTGGTTTATTTTGTGAACTATGGCATTGCGCTGCTTGGGCCAGAAAGCTGGTTAAATCAAGTGGGTTGGCGCTACATGTTTGGTTCAGAAGCCATTCCTGCAGGATTATTTTTACTGCTTCTCTTTACTGTGCCAGAAACACCGCGTTGGTTAGCTATGAAAGGTCGAAATCAACAAGCTCGACAGTTACTACAAGCGTGTAACCCCAGTAGCGATATAGAGCCTCTGTGGCGTGATATTGTCGCATCGCTAGAGCATAAGTCGGTGAGCATTCGTGAACAAGGTTTAACTGGACTGGTGGTCATTGGGGTACTACTGAGCGTGTTTCAACAAGTTACTGGGATCAATGTCTTTCTTTATTATGCCCCGACAATTTTAAAAGGTTTTAGCAACTCTTCAATTGATATCGCTTTACTGCAGACTATCTTAGTGGGTGCGGTTAACCTCTTATTTACCGTTGTTGCTATTTTTACTGTGGATAAATTTGGCCGTCGACCATTAATGATGATTGGCGCCGGCATTATGTCGGTGAGTATTTTTGCCATTGGCACCGCTGCTTATTTCCATGCTATTGGTGGTTATTTACTCTTTTTCGTATTGGCCTATATCGCTGCTTTTGCGTTCTCTTTAGGGCCAGTGACCTGGGTGTTGCTCTCAGAAATATTCCCCAATAGTGTCCGTTCCAAAGCGCTCTCTATCGCTATTTTAGCGCAATGGGTTGCCAACTATGTGGTCTCACAGACCTTCCCGATAATGAATGCTAAAAGTGGTTGGGTATATCAAACCTTTAATGGTGGGTTTCCGTTCTGGCTCTATGGCGTCATGGGCATTTTTACTATTGTCTTTATCTATCGTTGGGTACCCGAAACCAAGGGGCGCTCATTAGAGCAATTAGAAATGTTATGGCATAAACAACCGGAGTCAGCCGTTTTTGGGGAAAAATCGCATTCGCATTAGCCATCGTCTTGTGAGCGTTGCCACAGTGATGAGATATCGTAACCGTATTACCAAAAATCATCATTGTCTGGCAGCAGAGAATATTCACAATAGTTATTATTATCAACATGTTTGAGGTAAATAAAATGAGTGATTTTTTTAAAGAGATCGATTCAATTCCTTTTGAAGGGCCAGACAGCCGTAATCCTTTAGCATTTCGTTATTATCAAGCTGATCGCCAAGTTTTAGGTAAATCGATGCAAGAGCAACTGCGTTTTGCGGTGTGTTACTGGCATACCTTTGCTTGGGTGGGAAGTGACATGTTTGGCGAAGGGTCATTTAAGCGGCCTTGGCAACAGCCTGGCGATGAGATGGCAATGGCAAAATTAAAAGCGGATGTTGCCTTTGAATTTTTTAGTAAATTGGGTGCGCCATTTTATTGTTTTCATGATGCTGATATTGCGCCACAAGGTAGGAGTATCAAAGAGTTCACGCATAACTTCGAGGCAATGGTTGATATTTTAGCCGCTAAACAAGAGCAAACTGGTATTCAATTGCTTTGGGGCACAGCCAATGCATTTACCCATCGGCGTTATATTAGTGGCGCGGCGAGTAACCCAGATCCTGAAGTGTTTGCTTATGCTGCGACGCAAATTTTTAATGCCATGAATGCAACGGCTCAATTAGGTGGGCAAAACTATGTGTTATGGGGGGGACGAGAAGGTTATGAAACATTGCTCAATACCGACTTGCGCCGTGAACGTGAGCAGCTCGGGCGATTGATGCAAATGGTGGTGGACTATAAACATAAAATTGGCTTTAAAGGCACCATCTTGATTGAACCCAAACCACAAGAGCCAACCAAACATCAATATGATTATGATGTCGCGACTGTGTATGGTTTTCTCAAACAGTTTGGTTTAGAAAAAGAGATTAAGGTGAACATCGAGGCTAACCATGCAACGTTGGCTGGACATACCTTTCAGCATGAGGTGGCTATGGCGAATGCACTCGGAATTATGGGTTCAATTGATGCCAACCGTGGTGACCCTCAGTCGGGATGGGATACCGACCAGTTCCCCAATAGTGTCGAAGATAATACCCTGATGCTCTATGAGCTATTAAAGAGTGGTGGGTTTGGCAGTGGTGGGCTTAATTTTGATGCCAAAGTGCGCCGTCCATCGATTGCGCCAACTGATCTTTTTTATGGCCATATCGGTGGGATGGATACCATGGCGTTGGCACTGTTAAAAGCCGCTGAATTGATCGAATCAGGCCAGCTACTTGACCATGTTGAGCAGCGATATAGTGGCTGGGATCAACTATTAGGGCAACAAATATTGCGTGGCGATTATAGTTTGGCATCGTTGGCCAATTATGCCTTAGAACATGATATTGATCCGCAGCCCGTTTCTGGTCAGCAGGAATATTTAGAAAACATGGTCAATCGGGTGATTTACTAACGTTAAATTCAGAGTCAGTCGAAGGGGTAATCACAAGGGAGATGGGCGCGATATTGTGACATTCAGGCGCCCCATAAACAATGGGTCAGCGGGTAGCAAAACTAGTTATAAGGCCTGATTATGGCGGAGAGAGAGGGATTCGAACCCTCGGTGAGATCACTCCCACAACGGTTTTCGAGACCGTCCCATTCGGCCACTCTGGCACCTCTCCGCGTTTGCTCAGTAGTGTACGCCGATTGATTGATAATACAATCAGTCGGCTATTTTTTGCATTTGTTTGAATAGTTTTTACTCTGTAGTGACTTAAGATTGAAGCGACATAACGGGTGGCATTAACACTTAGCTTTTATGAGTCACGCTTTACTCAACACTATAATGCACCTAAGTGGTGAGCGATGACTAACTAATGACCGACGCAAGAATTGTTTATTATAGGTATAAAAAAGCCAGCTAATACATAGCTGGCTTATATATCATGTCTTATAAAATTTAGAATGGCGCATCGATATCGACGACATCAATCAATTTGTGGTTCACAAACTCTTTTAAACCTAAACCAAGTAGTTCTCGGCCATATCCAGAGCGTCGCACCCCACCAAACGGTAAGTCGGCTTTCACCATGGTTGGATGGTTGACAAAAACCATCCCAGTTGAGATTTGTTTGGCAACTTCATAACCGTGCTTAGTATCTTGGGTAAATACCGAACCACCTAGTCCAAAGGGGGAGTCGTTCGCAATCGCAATTGCGTCAGCTTCATCTTTTGCTTTGAAGATCAGTGATACTGGGCCAAAAAATTCCCAGTAATAAGCAGGGTTATCAGGGGTAACATTGGTCAAAATAGTCGGTTGTACAAAGGCCCCTTGTGCGGGTACTTTTGGGCCGACTTCGGTTGCTGTTGCGCCATATTCAACGGCTTTTTTGATCTGGGTTTTGATATCATCAGCCGCACCTTGTGAAGACAATGGCGCTAATGTAGTGTTTGCATCCATTGGATCGCCGACACGTAATTGGGCCACACCCTGGTGGTATTGCTCTAAAAATTCGTCATAAATATCGTCGACGATAATCATTCGTTTCGATGAAACGCATACCTGACCGCCGTTCCAGTGACGACCAAAAACAGCCCATTTAACTGTTTTTTCAAGCTCTGCATCTTTAAGAACGACAAAGGCATCCGCGCCGCCGAGTTCCATTGTGGATTTTTTCAATGCCTTGGCGGCAGTTGCTGCAATGATTGCCCCCGCATCTTCAGAACCGGTCAACGCGACACCATGTACCCGAGGATCATTTAAAATCATTTCTATCTGATGACGAGTTGCATAGAGGTTAGTGAAACATCCTTGCGGTAGACCTGCATCGAGCATCAACTGCTCAAATGCGTGCGCGCATTGCGGAACGTTTGAAGCGTGTTTGAGCAGCAGTACATTCCCTGCTGAGAGTTGTGGCGCTAGGATACGAGCAATTTGATAGAACGGAAAGTTCCAAGGTTCAATCGCGAGCAAAATACCAAGTGGATCATGAACTAATACGGCTTCGCCTTCGCTGGCATCAGAAACAGGTAATTTTTCAGGGGCGAGAAGGCGCTCTGCATGTTCGACATAGTACTCAAGAATTTGCGCTGAAAGTTCAACTTCTGCTTGCGCTTCAGCAAACAGTTTACCCATCTCCAATGTTAATAGTTTGGCATAATTGTCGCTGTTTTTGCGCAAAATATCCGCGGCCTTTTGTAGAATGCTGGCTCGATCAGAATAAGAGATCTGCTTCCAAGATGAAAAAGCGGCATGGCTATCGGTTAGAGCTTGACTGACTTGTTCATCAGTTGCGTCGGGGAAAGATTCGATAAGTTTCCCTGTATAAGGGTTGGTAGTTGCATAGGCCATACGGTTCTCCTCTAGCGGCGTATAAGATAGCGATCTACAGACAACATACACCTTGCCCATAGATTTTCATAGGTGATTAAACTGTTAATCGTGTTGATGACTTGTTAGACGATAAACCCTATTTATGTTAAGGACTTTGAGCCGCCTCTCGAATTCAGATAAATAATATTTTTATTACTCTAGATGGGCTCAGCGATATGTAAAATGGCAGTTATATTATCGGTGTAGTGCGTTGACGTTCTTGTTCGAGTAACATTTTTTCATGTACTTTGAAAAAGGGGCGATAGATCACCCAAGATAGCGTGATCGCTAATAAACTCATACACGCATTATTAATGCTGCCGTTGGCGGCCCAAGCAGCCCCAATCGGTGATGGCATTGACCACGGTAACATAGCGATAAAACGATCGAGCCAGGCAATTTTGGTTAAATACCATGCAATGCAAGCATTGATCACTGGAACGGCCATAAATGGGATAAAAAATAGCGGGTTCATGATAATTGGAAAACCAAATAAAATGGGTTCGTTAATGTTAAATAGCGAAGGGATCACCCCCAATTTACCGATTGAGCGCAGTTGCCTTGACGAGCTGCACATTGCCATGAAAATCAACGGTAAGGTGGAGCCCACACCACCGATGAGTAAGTAGTAGTCCCAAAATCCTTGTAAAAATATATGGGGCGGTGCCTGTCCTGCTGCTAAAGCGGCTTGATTGGTGAATAAATTAGTCATCCAGAAAGGATTCATGATCCCAGTAACCAGCAATGAGCCGTGAATACCAATAAACCACAACAGACTACACACTAACAACGAAATGATCACCGCTGGTAGTGAATCTGAGGCGATCACTAGTGGCTGGAAGATCATCTCTATCAAATGAGGTAATAACACGCCCCAGTGCTCATCCAAAAAGACATTAAAGCATGTCAATGACAACAAAATGGCTAGCAATGGTGTAATTAGTGCAAACCCCTTTTGAGTAATGAGAGGGACCTCTTGTGGCAGTTGGATCACCCAATGCATGTGATTAAATAAGCGAATCACCTCAACCGCGTAAAAACTGGCAAACAAGGCAGTAAATATGCCCGTTGATCCCAAATAGTGGTATGCCTCAGCAGGGTGACTAAATAAGCCAATTAACAATAAAAATGCCATGCAGCTGGTTAGTCCGCAGAGTCGCTGTGGCATTTGATATTGTTTTGCCAAGCTAACGGAAGCGCCAAAGGTAATGGTAAGGCTAATCACTCCTGAAGTAATTTGATAAGGCGGTAGTAAATAGGGCCGATAGTGTTCAGAAAAATGAAACCAACCTTGCATCCAAGTACTTGCTGAGTGAGCGGTGGCTGGGGGATAAAGCAAAGGAACGAAAAGACTACCCACGATAATAAATGGCATTGACAACTGAAAGCTATCTCGCATGGCAGTAATGTGTTTGCTCTGTGATAACAAACGAGCAATCGGAGAGATATATTCTTCGATTATGTTAGCAAATAGCTTGAGCCACGTCTCATTCATAGAGATTCTGGAGCCTCTTTTAGCAGTAGTTCAACGATATACCCGCCCATCATGACTGATTCGCCTCCAATTGGTTGTAGTGGATATGCGTTATCGATCACCGATCACATTTATATCAATGAGACCAATTAATCACGTGATCATTGGCACAAATTGAATGGAAACCTTTGGAAACCGGTTTCCGTTTGTTGCCAAAGGTCCTATCTTAACTAAGTCGAGTAGATTTATCAGGAGTACGTTATGTACCAAATTATGTTGTGTTGTTCTGCAGGAATGTCAACCAGCTTGTTAGTGAACAAAATGAAAGCAGCTGCGGCTGAGCGCGATTTAGATGTGCAAATTGAAGCTTACAGCGTGAGTGAATTTGATGAGCAAGTCGGTAATTATCAAGTGGTGTTACTTGGGCCACAAGTGAAGTATATGTTGCCCGATCTTAGCCAAAAAGCACAAGAATACGATGTGCCAGTGGCAGTGATCGGGTTATCCGATTATGGCATGCAAAATGGCAATAATGTGCTTGAGCAGGCTTTAGCAATGATTGAAACTGCGGCGTAAGCATAGGGAGGCAGACATGAGTAATTTTATGGATAAAATGGCGGTGGTCATTGAAGAGCACTTGACCCCGATCGCTGGCAAAATTGGCCAGCAAAGGTATGTGATTTCGATTCGTGATGGGTTTATTGCCGCATTGCCGTTTATGATCGTCGGTTCTTTTATGTTGGTGTTTATTTTCCCGCCATTTTCTAAGGAAACGACCTGGGGATTTGCGCAAGCATGGTTAAGCTTTTCAGCGCGCCATCGCGATATGTTGATGTTACCTTTTAATTTAAGCATGGGGGTAATGACCTTATTCATTTCGGTGGGGGTCGCATCGAGTTTGGCCCGTCACTATAAGTTAGATCCTGTCACGACAGGTTTATTGTCGTTGATGTCATTTTTATTGGTTGCCGCGCCTTATAAAGATGGGCAAATATCAACCCAATATATGGCCGGACAAGGGATCTTTACCGCACTGATTGTGGCTATTTATGCCACCGAAGTGTATGCCTTTTTAAAACGACACCATGTGACCATCCGGTTACCTGAGCAAGTGCCCCCAGGAGTCTCACGCTCTTTTGAAATATTGATTCCTGTACTTGCTGTTATCTTTACCCTCTATCCGCTTAACCTCATTTTACAGAGCACTACCGGGATGATTTTGCCGGAAGCGATTATGTCAGCGCTAAAACCATTAGTCTCTGCATCAGATACTTTGCCAGCGATATTGTTATCGGTATTTATCTGTCAAATTTTGTGGTTTGCTGGGGTTCACGGCTCATTGATTGTGACTGGGATCATGAACCCATTTTGGATGGCCAACCTATCGGCTAACCAGGTGGCATTAGCTGCTGGAGCAGCGATTCCACATATCTATACGCAAGGATTTTGGGATCACTATCTACTCATTGGTGGGGTGGGGTCGACGTTACCACTCGCATTCTTGTTGATTCGCAGCAGAGAAGCACACCTACGTACAATCGGTAAATTGGGGGTTATCCCTGGGATGTTTAACATCAATGAACCTATTTTATTTGGTGCGCCGATCGTTATGAACCCTATATTCTTCTTACCATTTGTCTTTATTCCAATGATCAATGCAGTGATTGCGTATGTGGCTACGTCCATTAATTTAGTTCCTCGAGTCGTTTCATTAACGGCGTGGACTACACCAGCTCCCATTGGCGCTTCATGGGCGACGAACTGGGCCATCACGCCCGTATTTATGTGCTTTTTCTGCATGTTCACTGCGGGACTCATGTATTGGCCATTTCTCAAAGCGTATGAAAAACAGTTATTGGACCAAGAAGCAGTAAGATTAGCGGAACAACAAGCGGCTAAAAAAAGCTCAGAAAGCCCTCGTCATTCAGGTAAACCCGCTACAATTTAACTTAAGGAAAGTACTATGAATTTTTATCAATTCCCCACTGATTTTTGGTGGGGAAGTGCCTCATCAGCGGCTCAAAGTGAAGGGGCAAGCCAGCGGGATGGGAAGGCAAAAAGTATTTGGGACCACTGGTTTGAACAATCCCCTTCGCGGTTTTTCGATGAAGTCGGGCCTGAGGACACTTCGACCTTTTATGATCACTTTCAAAGTGATATTAAGCTGATGAAACAACTCGGCCATAACAGCTTTCGAACCTCAATCTCTTGGTCTCGATTGATTCCAGATGGCACCGGTGCAGTGAACCCTAAAGCTGTAAGCTTTTATCGCAATATGATTGCCGAGCTTAAAAAAGCAGAAATTGAACCATTCATCTGCCTGTTCCACTTTGATATGCCACTGGCGATGCAACAAAAAGGGGGCTGGGAAAATCGCGAAGTCGTTGATGCTTACGTGCAATATGCCAAAACCTGTTTTGAATTGTTTGGTCAAGATGTGCACCTTTGGTTTACCTTCAACGAGCCGATTGTGCCAGTTGAGCAGGGTTATCTTTATGATGCGCATTACCCGAATGTTGTCGATTTTAGGCGGGCCGTTCAGGTGGCCTATCATACCATGCTTGCGCATGCTCAAGCGGTGGCTTGTTATCGCGATAGTGGCTTAGATGGGCAAATTGGGATCATCTTAAATTTAACACCATCCTATCCTCGCTCTGAGCATCCGGCTGACCAAAAAGCGGCTCGCATGGCTGATCTTTTGTTTAACCGTAGCTTTTTAGATCCAGCTGTTTTGGGCGTCTATCCAAAGGAATTAGCGCAATTAATGGCTGATTACAGTGTCGCACCACACAGGCAAGATGGTGATGGCGCAATCTTGCAGGCTGGTAAGGTCGATGTGCTCGGGGTGAACTACTATCAGCCTCGGCGCGTTAAAGCACGCCTTAATGCCATAAATCCAGATGGGCCGATGATGCCTGAATGGTTTTTTGACGCCTACGAGATGCCCGGACGAAAAATGAATCGGCATCGTGGTTGGGAGATCTATGAAAAAGGGATCTACGATATCTTAATCAACTTGAAAGATAATTACGGCAACATTCCTTGTTATGTCTCTGAAAATGGGATGGGTGTCGAGGGCGAAGATCGTTTTATTCAAGATGGGGTGGTGCAAGATGATTATCGAATTGATTTTGTTCGTGAACACCTTATCTGGGTGCATCGCGCCATTCAAGAGGGAGCAAACTGCCTAGGCTACCATCTTTGGACCTTTATCGATTGTTGGTCTTGGGCGAATGCTTATAAAAATCGCTATGGCTTCATCGCGCTTGATCTGAAAACTCAGCAACGCACAATTAAAAAGAGTGGTCAGTGGATTGCTAAGGTAGCCAGTGAACACGGATTTGAAGGAGATAGCGATGAGTGACCCAATATTGGTCGACGAAGAACAGTTGGTGATGGATCTGATTGTCAATGCAGGGCAGGCTCGTAGCCTTTATTTTGAGGGATTAAACCTTGCCAAACAGGGGCAATTTGAGTCAGCTGAAGCTAAAGTCAAAGAGGCGCAAAGTTTCATTAAGCAAGCTCACCAAGCACAAACAAGACTTATTGGTGATGATCAAGGTGAAGGCAAAGTAACCATGACACTGATTATGGTGCATGCGCAAGATCATATCATGACGGCAATGTTGGCCGGTGAGCTCATCAGTGAGCTGATTCAATTGTATCGACGGTTGAACTAAATTGCTGGACGCCCCTAAGTTGGTGGCCAATTATGTGTCAATAACTTGGTGGGCGTCGCGCATCGACTAAAAAACTTATGCTATGATGAATCACTGATTGAAGAGGTTAATGTTGTCATGGCTACTATCACTGATGTTTCGCGTTTAGCGAATGTCTCCAAAGCGACAGTGTCACGTGTGTTGACGGGGAACCGAGGGGTTCGACAAGAGAGTCGCGAAGCTGTGTTAAAAGCGGTGGAGACGCTTAATTATCGGCCAAATATATTTGCTCAAAGTTTGGCCAATGAATATTCCAACCAAGTGGCGGTTGTATTGCGAGAAGCGGATGTAAACCGTTTATCTGCTCACCTGCCGCAGCTCGCCCGAGGAATTCAAGCACAAGGGTTAGAGATGACGTTGGGATTTGTGGCGAGTTCAGCACAAATAGATGAGCAGTTGCAACGACTCAGCCAGTTTAATCCAGTTGCCACAATAGTACTCGGCGTGGATGACGATCTCTCGACGCATGATCGGGTTATTCAAATAGGGATGGGCGAGCAGGCGATTCATTATGATTATCCGTTCGCTTGTGAAAGTGCCGTTCGCTATCTGCTTAGTCAAGGGCATCGCCAAATTGCGATTTGGCTAGATGATGATGAGCCGAAAATTAGAGATGCCTTGTTAGATGGATATCGACAAGCATTACAAAACCAGTCGTTGCCGTTTAATCGTCAGTTAGTTGTGAATGGACCGCACGACTCAGAGCAATCATTGCTTGAGCTTTTAAATCGTTACCTACCATTTTCAGCGCTGTTAGTGCGCCGCGATAGTGATGCGGCAACGGCTATCCGTCTTTTGCGTGAATTTAACATTACTGTCCCTCAAGAAGTTTCCTTAATGAGCTTAGAAGACTCGCCTCTTGCTGTGCAGCTTTGTCCGCCGTTAACGTGTATCCATTATCCAATCGACTCGCTGCTGGATGCGGTACTCGATCGATTAGCGCAGCTGTTGCATAAGCAAACCCGTAGCCCTCAAACTCTATTACGCGGCAATTTAGTGATTCGGGATTCTGTTCGTACAGCAAACCACCGCTGAAGTAATTCCAGCAGATTGGATAGAATGGCTAGCCAGATTTAATGCTACTGAGTCAAAATCGAGAGCTGTTTTATCCAGCATAGAGACAATTATCTTATATTGACCTACCAGTTCGTCCCCTACGCCATTGTTGAATCGTTGCACGGATGGTTGGTCTGTCGGTGATCATAGCCGGTGTTATATTGACCAAAAAATAGTTTGATCAGATAGTCTAAACTCAGCAGGCAAGCTGTTGTGATTATGCCCTTCATTATAAACGAATCATTATATTCTGTGGATCAGCTGATGCGCAAGTGTCTTTCTAGCATTTAGTTGTTGTTTATTTTTTATCCTGACATCCTGCGCAATAATGAGTTGATTAATTCGACTCAAAGAGTGGTTCGTTAGTGATTTTTGTAATCATCAAACTTATTTTTAACGAATTGATAAATATATCTGTTCAAAGAATATGCTTATTGTTGTTTTTTATAATAAATTGCAATGAAACTTATAATAAATCACCCATTAATATTGTGAGATATATCTCACAAGTGACTATTTTATATACAAACCCATAACGTAAAACCCAAAAAATATGATTTAACACAGCGATGGCTAGTGTTTAGAATGTAAGCTTGTTGTTATTAAAAATATTGACATCGTCTTTAATAAATGACTTAATTTACCCGATAATTTTACTAATATTAATATTCATAAACTAAAAATATTAATATTAGTAGTTATTTTTTAATAATTTACGTCGCTTTTAGTTGTTTGATTGCTGTAAATAGGAAAATCAATCAGTTGCATTCAATTATCCACTTTTGGGGTAAGGCTTATTGTGCCTGTAGCAATAGGAGTTAATAAAAATTAACTGAGTGTGGTCAACTATAAAAAATTAAAAAAATTTATCTTATTGATATATCGGAGAAATTATGTCTAAAGAAGGAAGTGTTGCTCCCAAGGAGCGTATCAATATTAAGTATGTTCCAGCCGTTGGTGATGCACAAGCGGAGCTTGAACTTCCATTTAAAACGCTTGTTGTTGGTGATTTTAAAGGCCGTGCTGAAGATACCCCAATTGAAGAACGTAAAGCGATTTTGGTTGATAAAAATAACTTCGAAGCTGTGATGCGAGACAGTCAACTGGAAGTAAGTACATCCGTGCCTAATCAGCTGACTGACGAAGTCGGTCAGGAGTTGCCTATTTCTGTTTCTTTTAAATCGCTTAGTGATTTTTCACCAGATGCTATTGCCGAACAAGTGCCAGAATTGCAAAAACTGATTGAACTGCGTGAAGCATTGGTTGCGTTAAAGGGACCTCTTGGAAACATTCCCGAATTTCGTAAACAGCTCCAGACTCTGCTTGAGTCATCTGAATCGCGTGAGAAGCTTCTAGCTGAATTAGAACTTCTCGGTGATGCGCCTTCGCAAGAGTAGGCTTGGTTGAATCATTTGATAAGTTAAAAGACGTAAAGGATAGGTTATGTCAGCTCAGGAACAATTAACAACTCAGCAGCAGTCAGACGATAGCATTGGTTTACTCGATGCAGTTATGGCGCAAACCCGGATGACTCCCAGTGATGATGGCTATGATGTGGCCAAAAAAGGCGTTGCTGCATTTATTAGTCAACTATTAGATAACGGCCAAACGTCGCAGCCGGTTAATAAAGCGTTAGTTGATAATATGCTGGTGGAATTAGATAAAAAAATCAGCACTCAAATGGATGCCATTCTTCATGATCAGAAAATTCAGCAATTAGAATCAGCATGGCGAGGATTGAAGTTATTTATTGATCGCACTGATTTTCGAGAAAACAACAAGATTGAGCTATTGCATGCAACCAAAGAAGAGTTGCTTGATGATTTCGAATTTGCACCAGAAACGGCTCAGTCAGGTTTTTATAAACATGTTTATTCAGCAGGTTACGGCCAATTTGGGGGAGAACCTGTTGGTGCAATTATTGGTAACTACGCTTTTTCGCCATCCTCCCCAGATATGAAATTATTACAGTATGTGGGAGCCGTTGGTGCCATGGCCCATGCGCCATTTATTTCGAGTGTCGGCCCTGCATTTTTTGGGATCGATTCATTTGAAGAGTTACCTAATATCAAAGACTTAAAATCGATTTTTGAAAGTCCAAAATATACTAAATGGCGCTCATTACGTGAATCTGAAGATGCGCGCTATTTAGGATTAACCGCCCCGAGGTTTTTACTACGTACGCCTTATGACCCGATTGAAAATCCAACGCGAACATTTAGTTATCAAGAAAATGTGAATTCCTCTCATGAGCACTATTTGTGGGGTAATACAGCCTTCGCTTTTGCAACGCGCTTGACAGATAGTTTTGCCAAGTATCGCTGGTGTCCGAATATCATCGGTCCGCAAAGTGGTGGCGCGGTAGAGGACTTACCAGTGCATCTGTTTGAGTCGATGGGCGAACTGCAAGCGAAGATCCCAACCGAAGTCTTAGTCACTGATCGCAAAGAATTTGAATTAGCTGAAGAAGGTTTCATTGCGCTGACGATGCGTAAAGGCAGTGATAATGCGGCATTCTTTTCGGCTAACTCATTGCAAAAACCGAAGATTTTCCCGAACACTAAAGAGGGCAAGGAAGCTGAAACTAACTATAAGTTGGGGACCCAGCTACCTTATATGATGATTATTAATCGGTTAGCTCATTACATTAAAGTATTGCAGCGTGAACAGATTGGTGCTTGGAAAGAACGTCAAGATCTTGAACGTGAACTCAATACTTGGTTGAAACAATACGTCGCTGACCAAGAGAATCCACCCGCAGATGTACGTAGTCGTCGTCCATTACGTGCCGCTAAAATTGAAGTGATGGATGTTGAAGGCAACCCAGGTTGGTACCAAGTTTCGTTGGCGGTTCGTCCTCATTTTAAATATATGGGAGCTAATTTTGAGCTTTCATTAGTCGGTCGTTTAGATCAGGCGTAATTAATGGCTTATGTCGCACTAGAAGAGAGTGCTTATGGAGTCAGCTTCTTTGAACGTTTAGATGCTGATAGCCAAAAGCGCTCTGTTACTCAAGGCCCCAATGTTTGTGATGTACTCAAATCGATTAAATGCAATGTGGCGAATATTTTGAACACTCGCATGGGGGAATCATTGAGTTCACCGGAATTGGGATTGGTCGATTTTAACGATGCCATGTTAGGTAGTACTGATTTGGCGATGTTCGTACGACTGGCTATTCGTCGGTGTATTGAGCGATATGAACCTCGACTGTGCAACTTGGATGTTCATGTTTTACAAGACCCCGATCAGCCATTAGATCTACGCTTTCAGGTTTTCGCTAATATCCATCGAGGGGCGTTGCACGAAAGCGTGCAGATTGAATTAGTCCTTGAAAATAGCCGAAAATATAAGGTGTTGTAGTGTCACAAGACAAATATTTCCGGGAAGAACTTGCATTTCTGAAAGAGCAAGGGGGTATTTTTACCGAACTTTATCCTCAATTAGCCAAATTTTTAAATGGTCGTAATACCGATCCAGATGTTGAACGGCTACTGGAAGGGTTTGCTTTTTTAACAGGTAAGTTAAGGGAGAAAGTCGATGATGAATTCCCTGAATTGACCCACTCCATCATCAATATGCTTTGGCCAAACTATTTGCGGCCGATCCCTAGCTTGACGATCTGTAAATTTTCACCCCATGAAAAAGCGATCCGGACAAAGCAGACTGTGGCAGCCAATGTGCAGCTTAATAGCGTCCCAGTATTAACGACAGTGTGCCATTTCTCGACTTGTCGAGAGGTCGAAATTTACCCACTAGAGCGTCAAGATGTGAGTGTTCACCACACGCGTGACGCCTCCCAAATTGACATTACATTGGCGATTTTAGGCGAGCAGAGTGTCGGTGATATAAAACTGGATGGATTACGATTTTATCTGGGTGGGCAGAGCTACTCTGCGAAAATGCTCTACTTATGGTTGAACCATTATTTGGACCACATCGAGGTGGTACAAAATGATCACGTGTTTCGTCTGCCGGATGATTGCTTGTCTGTGGTTGGTTTTAACCGCGAAGATGGCGTTCTCCCATACCCTAAAAATGTCTATGAAGGCTATCGGATATTACAAGAATATCTAGCGTTTCCTGAAGCCTTTCAGTTTGTGGATGTGACCTCAATTGGGTCGCATTGCCCAGCGCAGCTACGCGGAACATTTCAATTACGTTTTTGCTTCAATAAAGCGATCCCCGTGGATGTGCGCGTGAATCAAGATAGCTTTGAGTTGTATTGTACGCCGGCGATTAATCTATTTGAACATGATGCTGATCCCATTGATTTAAATGGTAAAAAGTCGGAATACCGAGTTGTCCCTTCGAGTCGATATCCAGCTCATTATGAGATATTTAGTATTGACCGCGTGGAAGGGTGGCAATCAACGGGTGTTGGCCGAGTGCGCGGGCAAGAACGCGTGTATAGCCCGTTTGAGAGTTTTCAGCATGAAATTGAGCGGATGAATCATCGACAGGCACTCTACTATCGTCAACGTGTCAAAAACAGTATTCGTGCGGATGGCTTTGAGCATTACATCTCGTTTGTACGTGCCGATGAGACAGCGTGTGTTGAATTAACCGAAGCGATTTCGCTGCAGTTAACCTGCACTAATCGGCAACTTCCGATAGAACTTGGTAAAGGTGACGTATGCATTGAAACCAATTCATCGCCTTCGTTTGCTCAGTTTAGCAATATTACCGAGCCGACCCAACCGCTTCATCCGGTTCTTGATGGCAGCTTGTTATGGACCTTGATCTCGAATCTATCGCTTAATTATCTGTCACTCTTATCTAAAGATGCGCTGTGTTCAGTGCTTCGAGCCTATGATTTCCGGGCATTAGTGGATCGGCAAGCCGAACGGGTTGCGCGTCAGCGCCTCGATGGGATTATCGATATTCACTCTCAACCGATTGAAAAAGTGATCAAGGGGCTGCCCATTCGTGGGTTATTTTCCGAAATTACATTATCGCAATCTTCATTTGGTTCTGAGGGCGAGCTCTATCTCTTTGGCACCATTTTAAGCCAGTTTTTTTCATTATATGCCAGTATCAACTCATTTCATGAGTTGATTGTCATTAATGCTGATAATCGAGAAAGGTACTCATGGGGAACTCAAGTGGGTCAACAGCCGCTGATTTAGAGGTTAAGTCCAGTGCGGTGAAGCTCCCTGAGCATGTTGAATCGTTCAACTTTTATCAACTGGTCGAATTACTTCATCGCATTTTTGGTGATGACCCAGAAGGGTTGGCTAATGGGGTGAGTGAATCATTGTTGTTTAGTGCTAATCCAAGTTTAGGGTTTGCTGCCAGCGATATACGAAGCTTAACGTCGTTAAAGTCTGATCAGTATCAGTTGCAGACATCGTTTTTGGGATTATCGGGAGCGCAGTCGCCGTTGCCGGGATTCTTTTTAGAGCAAATAGCGACCGAAGGCGAGCAAGGATTAAGAAAGCAATTTTTAGACTTTTTTAATCATCGGTTGATCACTTTGCTCTATCAGATTTGGCGCAAGTATCGCTATTACGTGCGCTTTCGAGAAAATGCCTCGGATGCGTTTTCAGAGCAACTGTTTGCACTCGTTGGTCTTGCTGACGATGAACTGCGCAGCGAAACCCAAATTAATTGGTGCAAGATGCTCTCATACGCTGGCATGTTGGCCGGTCGTAGTCGTTCACCGCAGGTTATTTCTGGGATCATTGCCCATTATTTCGATCTTAAACAGGTTGAAATTCGTCAGTGGCAAGTTCGTCAAGTGCCTATTGCACCGGAACAAAAATGTAGCTTAGGGCGGGCCAATAGTCGTTTAGGTGATGACACCGTGATTGGTGATTCGATCAGTGATTGTATGGGGAAATTTGTAATTTGTTTTAAAGATCTAAGTTTTGAGCGGTTTCAAGATTTTCTTCCTAGCGGGTCCGATTACCCGATATTTTGTAAATTAATGGAATTTATTCTTCGTGAACAGATGGCGTTTGATTTGGAGTTAGAGCTGGCGTTTGCTCAAGCACCATCGTTTCAGTTAAGCCGGAACAATCAGTCGTCATTGGGATGGTATTCCTTTATGGGGGATTCCAATGCCAATCGACAGGTTTGTATTCATATTCGATGATAAGTAGCAGCTATGACGAGTGATATCTCGACGGTGACGTTGACCATAATTAATGCTGAAAAACTCCTTTCCGGGGGAGCAGCCATGTTTACCTTTTCTCGGCGCGGAGGTGCGGTTGGATCAGGAAAAATAAACGATTGGGTGTTGCGTGATAGACAAGGGCTGGTACAGACCAAGCACTGCCAAATTAGTTTTATCGACAATCTGTTTTGTCTGACCGATCTAAGTGGTGCGACGTTTATGAATAGTTCATCGATGGCTATTGGAGTGAATCATCAGGCCCGACTGAATGATAATGATCGAATCCAAGTGGGGCCGTTTGTCATTCGAGTATCGTTTGACTCGCAACAGATTGATACCACCAGTGGGCATCGCAGTTTGGAAACGTTGTTTGAAAGTGAACAGATGCTTAGCTGGTCGGTTGATGGCAGTGATGCTGATATTATCGATATTGACACGCCGATGATCGATGATCCCTTAAGTGCTTTAGCCGAACTGCAAGCGAGTGATAACTCAACGCAAGATTATATCAATATAGAAGATGCAACCCACGATAAGGAACCATCTCGTAGTGAGTACTTAAGTGCCCAAGACCAGCAATGGATTGGTCAGAGCATTACTTATCAAGCCGACAATGTACGTAACCAAGATGCCGCTATCGAATTGAAGTCGGTGCGGATCAATCAGGAATGTGGTGCTCAGCCCAGACCAAAAGCAACAGCTCGTCAGATACACAATCCCATAGATTTATTAAAAGATACGACTAGCGAGGAGAATATCGCGATGAATAGCAATGAGCTAGACGAATTAGAAAAAGAGATAGAAAAAGGGTTTGCGGCCCATAGTGAATCATCATCGATGCACGACACTGATCCTGCGCTCAATGGCCAACCCAATCATATGGTCACCGGCCCTATGCTTAAAGGGTTAGGGGTAAGCACTCAAAAAGGTGATGATTTTACTGAAATGCATCAACTTTCTGAAGAAATTGGCGCATCACTGAAAGCCGCCATCAAAGGGTTGTTGTCCCTCCACCAACAGGTCCGCGACAGCCGCTATGGGCAAATGAACAAGAATTTACAGCCGATTGAAGATAACCCCCTACGACTTGGTTTGTCCTATGAGAAAACGGTTGAAACACTCTTTGAAAATGACCGCAGTATGGTGCATTTATCCGCCCCTGCAGCTATCGAAGAGAGCTTAAAAACGGTCAAAGATCATAATCAAGCTGTGCAAGAAGCGACTACGGCAGCGTTAAATCAGATCGTCCAAGCCTTTTCCCCTGAGGTCTTACTACGACGTTTTAAACATTATCGACGATCAACTCAAAGTGAGGAAAACTCAACTGAGGCGTGGGCTTGGAAAATGTATCAAAACTACTATCGCGAGTTGATGTCGAGCCGCCAGCATGGTTTTGAAAAACTGTTTTGGGAAGTATTTGATCAAGCTTATGACCGTTCATTACGTCAAAAACAACAGGAGTTTTAACTGATGCATCGATATCTACTACTTATTGGCACATCCCTACTTTTGAGTGCCTGTAGTGTGTTTGGCTCCAGCGATAACCCAGTGGATTATGCCAATCAACCATCAACTGTGACCTTCAGTCTGGTGTCACTTCACGATGCCAATTCATTGACCAATAATGGCAAGGGGGTTCCGATTAAATTCAAAGTATTTGAATTAGAAGATGATTCCTTGCTCAAAGCGGCTGACTATGACGAGTTAAACAAAAACTATAAAAGTGTGCTGGGCAGCAACTATGTGGATGATTTTGACTACATTCTCACCCCAAGCCAATTCAAGTTCGTTGAGCCGATTAAAGTCGACAAGGATGCTCGTTATATCGGCGTAGTTGCCAATTATGCTGAGCCTAATAAAAGTCAGTGGAAAAAAGTCATCAAAATTGACCCCGTTGGACATCAGTATCATGTGTTGATGCTATTTCGCTCCAATGAAGTTGTCCTAAAAAAGGTTGAATAAAGATATGGCCTCGCGAAACCGAGTCGTTTGGAGTGAAGGTTTATTTATTAAGCCTCAACATTTCCAACAGCAGCAGCGTTATTTTGAGTACTACGTCGATGAACGCGTGCGAGCAGTTAGCCGCTATTTATATGGTGTCAGTGGGCTGGTGCTTAACCCTGAGTACTTGAGCTTTGGCAGTATCGCACTGGAGAGTGCGACTGGCATTATGCCTGATGGCACTGTGTTTAATGTGCCTTTAGAGGACACGCTACCTGATCCGCTGGAAATTACCGATGATTCATTTGCCAATCAGATTGTTTATTTGGCTTTACCTCTTAGAAGTGATGCTATCACCGAAGTCAGTTGGCCAGAGCATCGTGCCTCAGGGCGCTATCGCGTCAACCAAGCACAAGTTCACGATGTACATTCTAAAAATGGTGCTTCAGCGATGTTGGATGTCAGCCCTGTTCAGCTCAAACTTATGTTGGAGAAAGAGGATCGCAGTGCTTATAGCTCGATTGCTATTGCCAAAATTTTAGAAAAACGGCCCGATGGTAGCTTGTTGTTAGATGATAATTTTATCCCTTGCCACTTAGCGATCAGTGCCGTAAACCGTACCCAACGCTTTATCGGCGAAGTCGCCAGTTTAATGCGGGAGCGCGCGAAAAATATTGCTCAGCGACTCGGCGCGCCCAATCAAGGCGGTGTGGCTGATGTGTCTGACTTTATGTTGCTGCAATCACTGAACCGAATGCAACCGCAATTGCATCATATGGGCAATCTGGGGCGGTTGCACCCAGAACGCGCCTATGAAGCCTTGAGTATGATGAGTGGTGAGCTCGCTACATTCACCGATGAAAGCCGCATGGCACCTGAATTTCCCAATTACAACCATGATCTGCCAACGGATTGCTTTACGATGGTGATGCGTCAATTACGACAATCGTTGAGTATTGTACTTGAGCCTAAAGCCGTGTCATTGCAATTACAAAAACGTAAATATGGCCTAATGGTGGCACCGTTGCAGGATCGACAGTTGGTTGATGATGCTGAATTTATTGTTGCCGTTAAAGCGCGGATGCCGCTCGATGAACTGCGCCGGTTATTTATCCAGCAAACGAAAGTGGCATCAGTTGAGAAAATTCGCGATCTCATCGCTCTGCAATTACCGGGGGTTCCCCTTACACCACTCCCGGTGGCGCCGCGCCAGTTACCCTATCATGCCGGCTATACCTATTACCAATTAGATAAAACTAGCCAAGCTTGGCAGATGTTAAACAACGCCAGCGGCTTTGCTTTTCACGTTGCCGGTGATTTTTCTGAACTTGAGCTGCAATTTTGGGCAATAAGGAGTTAATCATGACAGACATGATGAATGTCGGCGCCGGATCTCGCCAACTTCAAAGCTTTGATGGGCTGTTATTTGATGAAGTTAGCAATATCGATAATGATCAGGATTATTGGTTTCAGCTGCGTGGTCATAATATCAATTCGATGATTGATGCGGCAACTCCGTTATTGGGGATGGCGATGCGGATTCGCCGTTTATCGCACTGTGACCATGTGGAAGCTATTTATAGCCAAGCGGTTGATGAGGTCAAAGCGATTGAGGTCGAGTTAACCGAAGCTGGGTATGAACATGCGCTGATCTTGGCTTATCGCTATATATTGTGCACCTTTGTGGATGAATCAGTGATGATTACCTCTTGGGGGGCCGATAGTATTTGGGCTGAGCATTCACTGTTGACTCGGTTTCATAATGAAACGTGGGGTGGCGAAAAAGTTTTTACGATTTTATCGCGCCTGCAAAGTGAGCCGACTCGTTATAAAGCCATTTTAGAATTTATCTATTTATGCCTATCACTTGGTTTTCAAGGGCGCTATCGAGTGATGGAAAATGGTCATCAAGAGTATCAAAAAGTGAGCCAACATCTGTATCAGATGTTGGCTCACCTGCAAGATCAACCTCCTAGCCACTTAACGCAAGCATCAGAGCATGTCGTTACCACGCGCGATAAGTTATCGAAACAAGTTCCTATTTGGTCGATTTTTGCTGGGTTTGGGTTGCTTTGGATCGCTATTTTTATCGGATATTCATTTGCCTTACATCATCAGTCAGTCGACGTATTGGCCCACTTGAATCAAATTTTGCACTGAGGAGAACACGTTGATTCAAATAGAACTTGCCACATTGATAAAGAAACTCAACAGTCAAAGTAAATTGGCTTTGGAGCAAGCGGCGGCTCATTGCATGGCGCGGCAAAACTCGGAAGTGACCTTTGAGCACCTTTTTTTTACCTTATTAGATAATCCGTTGTCTGATGTGCGTGAAATGTTAAAAGCGAATGGACTGGACCATTATCAGCTCAAAACTTTAACGGCGCAGTCGCATCCGCGAGAAATGGGTCAGCAAAATTACCCTGCTTTTTCACCGTTGTTGGTAGAGCTATTGCAAGACGCGTGGCTGTTGACCTCTACCGAGCTGAATGGCTTAGAGCTTCGCTCTGGTGCGATTTTTATTGCTGCACTGATGCGCCCCGAGCGTTATTTAAGTCATGCGTTGGCCAATGCGTTGGTAGAGATTAATCGCGAAACATTGCGCCGACACTTTGATACATTAACCCGTGATTCAGCTGAATCTCCCACTGACAGAGCTGATAAGCATGTATCGGTCAGTGATGCCGAGCAATCATCGCTAGCGCGCTACTGCACCAATTTTACCCAACTTGCGCGTGACAAAGAGCTTGATCCCGTGTTATGCCGCGATGATTCGATCAGTTTAATGATCGATATCCTTTGCCGGCGCCGCAAAAATAACCCCATTGTAGTGGGGGATGCCGGCGTTGGTAAAAGTGCTGTGGTTGAAGGGCTGGCGCAGCGCATTGTGAATGGGCAGGTGCCCACTCGACTTGCTGATACTGAATTACTCTCGCTTGATCTGGGTATGCTGCAAGCGGGCGCATCGGTTAAAGGGGAGTTTGAAAGACGCTTAAAAAGCATCATTGATGAGGTCAAAAGTGCACCGCAACCAATCATTGTATTTATCGACGAGGCGCATACCTTGATTGGTGCTGGCAATCAAGAAGGCGGCGGAGATGCAGCTAACTTGCTTAAACCTGCTTTGGCGCGCGGCGAGTTATCGATGATCGCAGCGACCACTTGGAAAGAATACAAAAAGTATTTTGAAAAAGATCCAGCGCTAACGCGGCGTTTTCAGTTAGTCAAATTAGAGGCACCATCTGCTGCGCAAACGGTTGATATTCTGCGCGGATTACATGGTGTCTATGAATCAGCCCATCAGGTACTGATCAGTGATTCAGCCATACAGGCGGCGGCTTTTTTGTCAGACCGTTATGTCTCTGGTCGACAATTACCCGATAAAGCGATTGATGTGCTAGATACCGCGTGTGCACGAATTGCCATTCATTTAAGCGCGCCGCCTCGGGCATTAACCGATATTCAAAGCCGTTGTCATCAACGTGACTTAGAACTTGCCATGCTGCAGCGCCAGCGATTACTCGGCGAAGCCGTTGATGATGAATATCTTGCTGAACTTGAAGTCGAAGAGGCAAATGATCAGGTACATTATCAAGAACTTGAACAGGCATGGCACGCTCAACAATCGATCGTTGAAGAGATTATTACTTTGCGCCGGCAGTTACTGCATCCGCAATCTAACGAAATTGAAGCAAACCCAGAACTGCATGATGAAGTCATTGACGCGAATAGCTCTTTGAACCAAGCCGATGAGTTGTTAGCCGAAAATAATGATGACTTAGTCCAGGGGATTGAAACGGCAGCCAATCACTTTGATGAAGCAGCGATCAGAGCGAAGTTGACTGATAGCTATGCCCGCCTTGAAGCGATTCCACACCAACAACGATTGATCTCAGCGCAAGTGGATGAAGCGCAAGTTGCCCAAGTGATTGCGGATTGGACAGGTGTTCCTGTTGATCAAATGAACACGGATGAATTGAGTAAAATAACACATTTAGATGACATCTTAGCTGAGCATATTAAAGGGCAAGATAGCGCTATCAAATGCATCCATCGTCATCTACTTACTGCGCGCGCCGATTTGAGGCGTCCCGGTCGGCCCAAAGGTGCGTTTTTATTAGTGGGTCCAAGTGGGGTCGGTAAAACTGAAACAGTGATACAACTTGCCGAACAACTGTACGGTGGCAAACAGTTTTTAACCACTATTAACATGTCCGAGTACCAAGAAAAACACACCGTATCGCGGTTGATCGGTTCGCCTCCTGGTTATGTGGGCTTTGGCGAAGGCGGGGTGCTGACCGAAGCGATTCGTAAAATGCCATATTCAATTGTGCTATTAGATGAGGTCGAAAAAGCGCATCCAGAAGTGCTTAACCTGTTCTATCAAGCCTTTGATAAGGGTGAATTAGCCGATGGTGAAGGGCGAATTATTGATTGTCAGAATATTGTCTTCTTCTTAACCTCTAATTTGGGCTATCAAACCATCGTCGATTATGCCGACACGCCCAATCTTATTGAAGATAAACTCTATGATGAGTTAGCGCAATTCTTTAAACCGGCATTATTAGCGCGTATGCAGATTGTGCCCTATGTACCCCTTAGTGATCGTGTACTTGAAAGTATTATCGTGGATAAATTATCGCGATTGGAAACGCTATTTAAAGCGCGTTATCAAGCTAAGGTCGTGATTGATGATGAGTTAGTCATGGCCATCCGTCAGCAAGCGACGCGCTCAGAAAATGGGGCGCGTATGCTTGAAGCGATTATCGAAGGACAGTTACTTCCCCCGGTTTCGCTTGCATTATTGAGCAAATTGGCCGAGCAAATACCTGTAACTTCCATTGAACTGGGCGTGCGCGATGGTCAGTTTTTTGGTGAGGTGCGATAGCCATGTCTAGTTGGTTAAAGGTTTCTGCCGATATGCTGGCACTGCGCACCAGTCAGCAACTGATCGAATGTTATGTGCGATTTTTAACCAAACATTTGGCGCTCACTACGGTACACATTGTTGTTCCTGAGCAAGATGGGCGTCACTTGGTTGCTTTAACGCATCCGGAGTTACTTAATTGGGAGGTGGATGATTTTGAACATCCATTTTCCCATGTGATCCAGTCGCATCAGATGGTGTTGTTGCAGGCGCGCGAATTTCCCTATTGGTCGGGAAATCCGCAATTTGCCAAGCTTCTTTGTGAACAACCCCAAACGTCGAGCGTATTGATATTGCCTTTGCCCGAGCAGCAGCAACGTGTCATGGCAATTGTCGTCATGTTGGGCGATCTGGCGACATTGCAGAGTATCCAACACAACCAATCTTGGCATGAATTTAACCAGATCTTTGTTCAGCAATGGCAACTATTAGGAGAGCTCAGTCAGCACAATACGCAGCGTTCGCTTCTACGCCAGTCGCTTTTGAGTATGCGCAGTGAGCAAAAGCATCAACAATTGATTGAGCAATTGCAACATATCTTGATTGGGCAAAGTGAATCGATGCGTCAGCTGCGCAAACAAACGGTACGTGCAGCGCAGGCATCATTAACGGTGTTGATTCAGGGCGAAACTGGTACAGGTAAAGAGTTAGTGGCCACAGCCCTGCATCAGTTATCTGAGCGCAGTTCTAAAGCTTTTGTGGCGGTGAATTGCGCCGCAATTCCAGAGCAGTTATTAGAAAGCGAACTGTTTGGGTATGAAAAAGGCGCCTTTTCTGGGGCGATCAAATCCAAACAAGGGATTATTGCCGAGGCCGATGGCGGGACGCTATTTCTCGATGAAATTGGTGATATGCCATTGCCACTGCAAGCCAAATTGCTGCGTGTATTAGAGACTCATCAATATCGCCCGGTCGGTGGTAATGAGGTGCGCTCTTCTGATTTTCGATTATTAGCCGCGACCCATGTTCAACTGTTAGAAAAGGCCAAAGCTGGTTTATTTCGTCAAGATCTTTATTTTCGGATTTGCCAATATCCGCTTAGCTTGCCGCCTTTGCGTGAGCGTGAAGGGGATCTAGAGAGATTGGTTCACCATTTTGTGGCGCAGTTTAATCAGGTGCATCAGCGCGATATTCGCAGCATACATTACCAAGTTTTCGATGAGCTTAAGCGCTATGCCTTTCCTGGTAATGTGCGTGAATTAAAACACCTGATTGAATTTGGTTGTTCACAAGTGGATGGCGAGGGTGAACTGACGCTTGGTTGTTTTGGTGAGCATTTAGAGTCACTTATCAGTGATGATTGGTCTTTGCCTGATAGGCCGCAGGGTCATGTTGATGACGATGACGCACAAGACGGCGCATTGGCGAAAATTTGCGACTTAAAGGTGGCACTTCGTCAATATGAAAAACAGATTATTTGCACCCGTTTAAAGCAGTTCCAAGGTGATAGAGCCAAAGCTGCTCAAAGTTTAGGCGTTCCTAAACGAACACTCGCACATAAATGTCAAAAATTGGAGATTGAAGATTGAGCTTATCAAGCCGATTTATGTATTTAGTCTGGCCACTATTGCTTCTGCTAGGTGGGGTTAGTAGCGCCTATGCCAGTGACTCATCTGTGCTTGAAAAAGGGCAGCAATGTAGAAAAATAAGCGACAGATTACAGCGACTACATTGTTTTGATCGCCTGTTTGCCACCCCGATTAACATCACCCAAGGCACCTCTCAAGTGTCGCATTCGCTTGCTTGGAAGCGCGCCGTTGAAAGTGAGAAGAACTCGCAACATCTTGAGTTTCATTTGAGTATGTTAGATTCGGCTAATCTTAAAGCTGGCATTTGGCTAACCGCCTCAGCGCTTGAGTGGCCGGGGCGAGATAGCGATACAGCAATGAAACCTATTTTGATGCTTAGCTGTGACAATAGTATTAGTCGCGTGCAATTGATATTGCCGCAACCGATTGATGCAGGGCGAGTTCGTATCACTGTGGATGGGCATGGTCAAAACACCCAATCGTGGTTAACTGATGACTCAGGAATGGTGCTTGAATCCGCGCGAGGGCTACCTGCGATTCATCTGATGCGCAAGATGATAAAGGGCAGCCAGATTGCACTTCGCTCTGATTCTGCATTAGTTGATGGCCTTATATTTAGCACCACGGGGCTCGCCACTTCCATAAAATCATTGCGTAAAACCTGTCGTTGGTAAGGCTGATGAATACACACGATTATCGAAAAAAAATTAGCCAGTCCATCAGCGCCGATCAGATCGTCGGTGAACGGCTGCGAGATGATCCTTTGCTGGATTTTATCGAATCACAAATGATCAAAGTGGGGTCGCTATCGCATGCTCAAGTGCAATGGCAAGAAGTTGAAAACAGTGCGCTGAAGCTGTTGAGTGAAAAAACCAAAGATTTAAAAATTTTAACTATTTTGCTGCAATGCCTGCAGCACCAGAATAATGCTGAGAACTTTATCGTTAGTTTACAGATCTTAGCTGATTTTATTGCTCTATTTTGGCAAAGTTGCTACCCAGCGCCCGGGAAACGGGGCGTATTACCGCGGCGTAAGTTTTTCGCCCAGATAATCCAGCGTAGTTATCAAAGCGCGGAGAAACTGGAAGCTTCACAGTTTGATTATGAACAAAAGCAGCTACTCGAACAGACGTTCGCTCATCTGCTCGATGTGGTCGCTCGCGAACAATTACCGATTGATGGCATTGAAGAGGTCAGTGCGCTGTTTAAGCGAAAAATAGCGAATATCACCGCATCGCAAACAACTGCTGGTATTTCTACACGCGAAGCTGATGCCGACCTTGAACCGACGAGGACAATAACCGCTGCTCACGCTGTCGATATTGATACCAGCAGTGAACGTTCAATCAAACAGACATTGCTAAAGGTTGCCGATTTTTTAGCAGAGATGAATGAAGGGAGTGCTCTGAGTATACGTCTGCGCCGTTATGCGGTGTGGCTCTCGATTACGTCACTGCCTCAAGCGACCCATCAAGGGGAAACGCAATTGATGCCGATGTCAGTTGATCGTGTCACTGAGTATGAAGAGCAACTGCAACGCGCGGCTAATTTGCCTTTGTGGCGTCAAGTCGAGAAGAGCCTTGCGTTGTCTCCTTTTTGGTTTGATGGTCATTATATCAGCGCGCAAATAGCGGAAAAATTGGGTGAAGCCAGCTGGGCTTTAGCGATTCAAGAGGAGTTAGGTGCGTTTGTACAACGTTTACCTGGGCTTTTGGATCTGAAATTCAAAGGGTTAGTGCCCTTTGCCAGTGAACAAACTCAGCAATGGTTAAAGGGCTCACTCGCAAGTGGCACTGATTTACAACAAGGGGTTGGCAACTGGGATGAAAAACGTCAAGAAGCGATGCTGCTCGCCCAAGAAGGTGGCTTATCTGTGGCGTTGGCAATGCTCAATGATGGCTTAGCGCAGGCTAGCGAACCTCGTGATCAGGTCTATTGGCGATTATTGAGTGCCGATCTGATGCAGGCCAATCAACTGCAAGCAATGGCCGAGCAACATTATCGGTCACTACTCAATCAAGTGAGTCAAATGAGTGTGGGCCAATGGGAACCATCTCTTATCAAACACCTTGAACCTTATCGGTCAGAATAAGCAGGGATTAAAATTTCATGTTTCAATTGCTTTTTAACATCTTGAAAAAACTGTGCTCGCCGTTATTCACAGCATTTCGATCCGCGTTACCGATTTTAATTGTCGTGCTTTTTATTTTGGCGCAAATTGCAATTTGGTGGGCGGGACCATGGTTGACGATTGGGCAGAAACACCCATTAAGTCCGTTGTTATCGCGTGGACTGGCGAGTGCTTTGTGTACGCTAGTTTTCTTTATGTGGTGGGGCATCGCGCAGTGGCGAAAATTACACCAATTTCAAAGTGAACAGAGCCATCAACTCCAGCTTCAAAGTGATCCGATTCGCCGCTATGAAGAGCGCCAAGAGTTTGAACTCAATCGGGTGATGCAAGGGATGCAGCAGAGCCTGAATAAACGTAACTATCTGTACGCGTTGCCTTGGTATTTAGTACTGGGGCTAGAAAATGCGGGCAAAACCAGCTTGATCAATCGCTCTGGGCAGAAATTTGTATTTTCCAATGTGATGCGCGCATCGGGAAAAAAAAGCGAGAATCCCTACTCATTTGACTGGTGGATTGGTGATGATTCGGTATTGATTGATCCGGATGGTGAATTACTGACTCAGCGCCATAATGAAGTGGATAATGATGGTGAGTTAGAGCGGCGTTTATGGCTTAACTTTGTGCAGTGGTTAGAAAAAACACGTAGTCGGCGGCCATTAAACGGGGTGATTTTAACGCTGGATATTGCCCATCTGGCGACGGCCTCAGTCTCTGAGCGGCGAGCTTATGCATCGCTACTGCGTGCCAGGCTTCGCGAGCTGATGGAAGTTCTATCAACCCGCATGCCAGTTTATATCACCTTGACCAAGCTCGATTTACTGTACGGGTTTGAGCCTTTTTTCCGTGAATACAGTAAAGAGCAACGTGATGAAGTGTTTGGTTTTACGTTTACACTCGACTCAGTCAGTCAGCTTGACCAATGGCTGAGTGAGTTTGAAACCGAATACAGTGCATTTATTGATCGCATTAACCACGGTTTGCCCAAAGCACTGCAAGGGGTCTCTGATGAAGAAGATCGTACTGCCATTTACAGCTTTGCTCGGCAAATGGCGGGCCTGTTGTCGGTCTTAAAGCAGTTCTTCGAAGAAGCGTTAGCCAGCGACCAGTTTTCGACATCAGCATTGGTGCGAGGCGTCTATCTGACTTCGGTTTATCAGCAAGGCGTGCCCGTTGATGCTTATGTGGATGCCTCTGCACGGCGCTACGGTCTAAATAATGTGATTAATAGCGCGCAACATGCGGATAATTCAACAACGTATTTTACCAGCCAGCTCTTCAAGCGAATTGTTTATCCTGAGGCAGGATTGGCATCTGATAACTTTAGGGCTGTCCAGCAAAAGCGTCACCTACTGACACTATCAACGATCACTTGTGTGATCGCATCGGTGCTATTGGTCGGCGGTTGGCAACGTTATTACGCCAAAAATAGCCATCAAGCGCAGCAAGTGTTGTCACGCGTTGAGTTGTATAACAAACGTTACGCAGGGATATCTTGGCAAGGCCAAAGTGAACAGGAGATATTACCGCCACTGAATATGCTTCGTGATGCGGCCCTCGAATTTGGCCCTTATCGTAAGCGCACCCCAATTATTGCTGATATGGGATTGTATCAAGGTAAATCCATTGGCCCTAAAATTGAAAAAAGTTATTTAGATGCGCTGCGCAGTCAATATTTGCCCGTGCTATTGCATCAGGTTGTCGCTGATATGATGCAGGCTCAAAACGATGAACGTCGCTTGAGTTTGTTACGCGTGTATCGAATGATGACGGACCAAAGCGGTCGGCATAATCGCTATGTTGAAGATTATTTCAGCAAAGTCTGGCAACGAGAATACCCTGGCCAACTGCAAATTCAGCAGATGTTAATGGCGCATTTGGACTACACCATGGCGCATATTAATCTCAATAAATTGCGAAACCAAGGCAATCGCCAAGTCATTGCGATGTTAAAACCTTATGACTCGACCATTAGCGCTGTGCAGCAGCAACTTAGTCAAGTGCCAGTCGCTCAGAGGGTTTATCGCAATTTGCAGCAAAATGCTGCATTGGTATTAGGGGCGCCATTGGATCTGAGAAAACAAATTGGACCGATGTATAATCTGGTCTTTAACACCGATGAACAGCAAAGTAGCGTTTATGCTATCCCGCAGCTTTACACCGCTCATGGCTTTAAAGATTATTTCTTAGCGCAATTGGCATCCGTGTCAAATTTAGCTTTGATTGACAGCTGGGTCTTAGGCGAGCGTCAACATGCTCAATATAGTGAGGCGGATAAAGAGGTACTGCGCCAACATATTCGTGACCTATATATTAATGATTACACCCGTTACTGGCGAGATGCTTTGAGCCACGTTGATGTGAAGTACTTCACCAATCTCAACGATGCTATTAATGTTTTAAACCACGTTAATGGCAGTATGCAGCCGTATAATCGGCTTTTGGAAACGGTGCGTGCTAATACGCAGTTATTTCCTAACCTACCGAAAAATGATGCGGCTCGTATGGAGCTGATGAAGTCGAATAAGTACGCTATTGGCGCGCAAATTGCTGAGCCGTTTAATCAGCTTAATAGCTTGATAGCGACAACAGATGGGAAACCGGTGTACATGGCAGAAGTAATGGATGCCGTGGGCAAACTGAATGAATACCTCAAATCGATCCAAAGCGCTGCTAATGTCGGACAAGCTGCATTAGAGGCGACTAAAGCGCGTTTAGGCTTACAAAACTCTGATCCTATATATACCGTAGAGAGAATTGCATCTAATTTGCCATCACCGATGAATAAACTGGTTAAAAAGTTAGCTGATGAGAGTTGGCAAGCAGTGAAACAACAAGCCATCGGATACCTGCAAACACGCTGGTATAAGGATGTCTATCAACCCTATGAGCAAAAAATTGCATCACGTTATCCCTTTAACGCGAGCTCATCTCATGATGTGTCGCTCAAGGATTTTACCGATTTCTTTGCACCTAACGGCGTGATCGATCAGTTTTATAATACTCAACTGAAACTATTTCTCGATGAAGGGCAAACTGACGGCTCCAACACTCACCAAGTGATGCTACGTAAAGCGATCGCAAAAGAGATGGCTCATGCCGAACAGATCCAACATGCGTTTTTTAACCGCAAAGGTGCGCTCGATGTTGAATTTTCGCTGCAGCCTGTTGATCTGAGTGCCAATAAGATGCGCAGTATTATTAATATCGATGGACAGTATGTGGAGTATGACCATGGGGCGCCGCAACAAGTCGATTTAATGTGGCCAAATAGCTTGCGCTCGACCGCTATCTCCAAATTGACGTTGGTGCCAACAATGAGTAATGCGTCCCCGCGCAGCATTATCATTACCGGGCCATGGGCATTCTTCCGATTGCTCGATCATGGTCAAATTGTGGGTGAGAGCTCAACGCAAGTGAAGTACCAATTCAACATTGATGGGGGGCATGTGATCTATCAGTTAAGTTCCGAAGTTGATGGAAATCCATTTACAGATGCATTGTTTAAATCGTTTCATCTGTCGAAAAATTTGTATTAAACGATGTGGCGTGCCAAAGCATGCCCATCATCAAGATGAAGAGTTATTAAGCAATGATTGATACCCCTAGTTTTAAGGTTGTTGATGATGAAAAGCAGCTTCGAGACCATCATATTTACCAAAACATTCGTCATGAGGTGAATCGGCGGTTGAACCCGCTCAGCGGCGGAACCGATTGGCATAAAGTTTATGTGGACTGCCAAACCTTGTGTCATAGCGAGGGTTCTGATTTATTAGTTGCTTGCTATTTTGCAGTAGCCAGTCTCAAAGAAAGAGGAATAGCTGGGCTTGCTGACGCACTTGAGCTGCAATGGGCGGTGTTAGATAAATTTGGCACACATTCTATATTTCCTACGCCGCGCCGCATTGAGCTATTGGCTTGGCAAACCAGTCGGCTGCTGCCTGAGTTAAAGCGGCTTAAACCTGAGATCGAACAATTACGCGATTTATATCGTTGTGAACGAACATGCCAAGCACTTGATGAGATGATGCAGCAATTGCAAGATGGGCAAGCGACGAGCTTGGATGCGCTAGGGTTGGTCATATTTGAGCATATTGATGAGGTAGAGAGCCAATTTCGCCGAACCCCAAAAGTGCCGGTAGACGCGTCTTTACCTGTATCCCAAGGGCGACTGCGCTGGGCTTTACTCGGGGCAGGTTTGGCGATTGTGGTGTTAGCGCCCCTGGGATTGCGCACCCGAACTTATGAACCATCGCCATTGTGGCAGCGCTTAACTTACCCTGTGAAATTGCCGCAATCGCTGAGTTTAGCGCAAGGTGCGGCGCTTGATCGGCACTTTACTCATCAGCAACTTGAGCAGCAGCGAACTGGGTTGACAGCGTTATATCGCCAGCGAATTGAAAGCTTAATTAATCGACCCGTTTATTGGTCATATGAAAAAGCTTATGCCTTAGTCAATACCATCAAGCGGTTGTATCCTAATGATTCAGATGTAGTTGATTATACCCAGCAGCTCAGCCAAGCACGCTTGACAACGCAAACCCTATATCAGCAACAATTGTCTAAGTTTTCACAAGCGAGAACGGATTTTTCTAATCTACAGCAAGCACTTGTTCAGCAAGATATGCAGCAAGCAACACGTTTAGCCACCCAATTAAAACGCTATTCACAAGGTTTATCGCCTATTTATGGGCAGCTCTCTTATATTGAGCAGTTATTAGCGCAGCACCAAACGCAAAAAGCACGTGAACAGTTACAAACGCTGAATCAGCGCTTATGGGCCGTACAAGCACGGATGCAGCAATTAGCCAGCGCTGCAATGTACACACCTAAAGCAGCCCCGTAAAGCGAGCGTGCTCGATACTAAGCGCTCATTCAGGCGGCTGCGTTAGTCGGATGTGGTCGTCGCTGATCGTTGTAGCTCACGCAACCAGTTTAAAAAAAGCTCTGGCCACTGTTTGGCATTGCCTTTAGCGTTGCGAACGCCAAAACCATGACCGCTGCGAGCAAAAATATGCATCTCTGCGGGCACATGGTGGCGCAATAGTTGTTGGTAAAAAAGGACACTGTTCATCGGGTTGACGGCGTGGTCATCATTCGCTAATGCAATGAAGGTCGGAGGCGTGTCATCGCTCACCTGAGTTTCAAGCGCATTGTCGTGAATTTGCGCCTCGGTGGGGGTATCGCCCAATAACCGTTCACGGGTGCCTTGATGGGTGAAGTGTTTATTCATAGTAATCACAGGATAGAGCAGCGCGGCAAAATCGGGGCGAGTGGGTTGCTCATCAATGCGATCAATGGGCGGGTATGCCTTAATAGAGTAGCGTGTGGCTAGATTTGCCGCGACATGTCCGCCAGCAGAGAACCCCATAATGCCGATGCAATGCGGGTTAAGTTGCCACTGACTCGCGCGTGATCGCACTAAACGAATAGCTCGCTCGGCATCTTGCAGTGGCACAAGTGTGCGATGAGCAAAACCATCGGCAGGTAGGCGATATTTCAATACAAACACGCTGATCCCTTTGGCATTAAAAATAGGCGCTAAGTCAAAACCCTCTTTATCAAAAACCACCCGTTGATACCCTCCGCCTGGGGCGATAATTATCGCGCAGCCGTTTGGCTTGTCAGCTATAAAAGTGGTTAATGAAGGCACAGAAATATTTATCCAAGCTCGATCGTGTTGGGCCGGCGAGTGACTGCGTTCAATGGTTTGTTCGGTGAGCTTTACATTTTGCGATCCGGGGACATGGCCTGGTGGCCAAAGCGGAATGTCTAGCGGCGTTTGAGTCATTGAATCTCCTGCATATGCACAAGTCATTGTTAATATAACGCAGCCTATCAAGGTAAACCAACGATAGAACAAGATGATTCCTACTATATATAGAAAAGTCTTGAGAGTATAAAGTGATTAAGGCCTTGGGGCATTATATATCATTGACCCAAGGCCTCTTTAATAATGAGTGAGATGATTAATTAACCGAGTACATATTTAATCATCACCCCAGCGGCAACTGCTGAGCCAATGACGCCTGCAACATTGGGCCCCATCGCGTGCATCAACAAGAAGTTCTGTGGGTCGGCTTCTAAGCCTACTTTATTCGAGACGCGCGCAGCCATTGGTACAGCCGAAACACCCGCAGAGCCTATTAGCGGGTTCATTTTTTGTTTAGAAAAATAGTTCAGTGCTTTGGCCATTAAGACGCCAGCTGCGGTGCCAACACAAAAGGCGATAACCCCCAAGATTAAAATGCCAATCGTTTGTGGCTGCAAAAACTTCTCAGCAATCAATTTAGAGCCTACCGCTAACCCTAAAAAGATGGTCACAATATTGATCAGCGCATTTTGTGTAGTTTGCGATAAACGCTCGACCACACCGCACTCACGCATTAAATTACCAAAACAAAACATTCCTAGTAATGGGGTTGCCGAGGGAAGTAGCATGGCAATTAAAATGATCAGCATCAGCGGAAAGCAGACTTTCTCGGTCTTGCTCACGGTCCGAAGTTGTTGCATTTTAATTTTCCGCTCAGCTTTTGTCGTCAGCAGACGCATAATCGGGGGTTGAATCAGTGGAACGAGTGCCATGTACGAGTAAGCTGCCACAGCAATGGCACCGAGTAGCTCCGGTGAGAGTAGGCTAGAGACATAAATAGCCGTTGGTCCGTCTGCACCTCCGATGATCCCAATGGAGGCGGCTTGCGCCAAGTTAAAGTGGATAATCCCTAAGCTGTTGAGGCCTAGTGCACCCAACACAGTGGTAAAAATACCAAACTGAGCGGCGGCGCCTAACAGCAACGTTTTCGGATTAGCCAGCAGTGGCCCAAAGTCAGTTAATGCGCCGACCCCCATGAATATAATCAAAGGCCCAGAACCAGAGGCGATAACGAGCTCATAAAATTGATAAAGCATGCCATCAGAGTAATGGAATTGGCTAGCCGCCCATTGCAGCTCAGCGAACTGTTTGGGCGTGGCTGTTTGCAAGGCGATCTTAATGGCATCGAGCGAGGCGTGGTCAAGATGCAAAATTGCGGCAAATTGTTGTAACACATCTGGCTGAGCGCTATGCAACGCATTATCGATGGCAGACAGAGCTAGACCCGCATCCGGTAAGTTAGCTAATATGCCACCAAAACCAATCGGCACCAATAACAGCGGTTCAAAGCGCTTCACAATCGCCAGGTATAGTAGAACTAATCCGACAATAATCATCATCGCTTGGCCAAAGCTTAGATGGAATATCCCAAAATTATTGACCAACCCCATCACGTTATCCATCAGCATTCTCCATTAAGCGATCAGTAGCAGTGGATCGCCGGCTTGCACTGAATCACCTTCGTGAATATCAATGCGTTGCACGGTGCCAGAACAGGCGGCTCGAATCTCAGTTTCCATTTTCATGGCTTCTAAAATGAGTAACACATCACCAGTTTTAACCAGCTGACCAATTTTGGCTTCGATTTTCCAAATATTGCCGGATAGTGGTGCAACCATTGTTTCGCCCGTAGGGACCTCTTGGCTAGCCGGAGCGTTAGTCACCATAGCTTGAGCCGCCACTATCGGTGAGGTTTGCGTAATAGCTGAGAGATCGCCGCCTTCATCGACTTGAACGACATAACGATGATCATTGACGGTCACGGTATAAACGCCATTGTGTGGTACAGGCGCAGGTGTATCAGACGCCGCTTTGGCTATGACTGCTGGCGCTACCTCTGGTTTAGGTTCAAATGCCTGAGGATTATCGCGATTGGCTAAGTATTTCCATCCAACCTGACTAAATAGAGCCACAATGAGAACATCTTCGCGGAGGTTATCGGCAAGCTTAACCCCTTTTTCGCAGGCTTGTGAGGTCACTTCTTTGGTCAGACGATCCATTTCTGGGGTGATAAAGTCAGCAGGCCGCTCAGTAATCGCTGGTTTTTCTTGGGTGACTCGCAGCAATAGATCGGGGTTAACGGGGAGCGGTGTTTTGCCATATTCACCGCGCAATACTGCTGCTGTTTCTTTGGTGATATTTTTATAACGCTGCCCCATAATCACATTAAAAACGGCCTGTGTGCCGACAATCTGGGAGGTGGGGGTCACCAGTGGCGGATAGCCAAGATCTTGGCGCACATGGGGGATCTCTTCGAGAACTTCATCGAGCTTATCCAACGCATTTTGCTGTTTGAGCTGGCTTTCCATATTGGTTAACATGCCACCAGGCACTTGTGCGACTAAAATGCGCGAATCAGTTCCTTTCAGCTGACCTTCAAAGGCACTGTATTTTTTACGCACATCGCGAAAATAAGCTGCAATATGCTCCAATTTAATAATGTCGAGCCCAGTATCGTATGGGGTATCTTTTAAGGCGCTGACGAGTGCTTCTGTGGCTGGGTGCCCATAAGTGCCGCTCATTGATGAGATTGCTGTATCAATGCGATCAACCCCTGCTTCAATGGCTTTGAGCATGGTCATTTCTGCTAATCCAGCGGTTGAGTGACAATGCAGATGCAAAGGTACATCAATTTGTGCTTTGAGTGTGCTCACTAGTTCACTAGCTTTACTCGGGGTTAATATGCCTGCCATATCTTTAATGGCGATAGAATCAACGCCAATTTCAGCGAGTTGTTGGGCGGTATCAATCCATGTTTGTAATGTGTGTGCAGGACTCGTGGTGTAGGAAAGAGTTCCTTGCGCATGTGCACCGAGTTTTTTCACTGATTGAATGGCTTGGCGCATATTGCGGACATCATTGAGTGCATCAAACACGCGAAAGATATCCATCCCGTTGGCTACGGCGCGTTCAACAAAGGCGTCGACGACATCATCGGCATAATGGCGATACCCAAGTAAATTTTGCCCACGAAGCAACATCTGGAGCGGTGTTTTAGGGAGCGCCTTTTTTAGTTCACGTAGACGTTGCCAAGGATCTTCGCCTAAAAAACGAATACAACTGTCAAACGTTGCTCCCCCCCAACATTCCAACGACCAGTAGCCAATGTCATCTAATTGCGCGGCAATTGGCAACATATCATCAAGCCGCATTCTGGTCGCAAATAATGATTGGTGAGCATCTCTTAGAATGACGTCGGTGATCCCGATGGATTTTTTATCCGAACTCATAACTATCAACCTCTTAAATTGTGTTGAACCCGAGTTTTTTGATGTTGATGAATCGCGGCGGTTAAAACCGCAATTAGTTCATCATCGTCAGGGGTTGCTGGTGGTGCTGATGCCTTATCAGATACAACAATCGGTATTGGCGTAAAACGAATGATTATTTTGGACATCAGCGTTGTCATAAGCACGAGAAAGAGTAAAAACAGAAATACGAACCCCATTCCTAGTGATAATAATGTGAGACCTTCCGAAAATAACGTTTCATTCATGTTTAGTTAACCCCCGAAAAGCTGTGATGTCTTCCAATCTGATTGATTGACTTGCTTAGTGTAGTCACAGTGTTAGCTCAAGCTGATGATTTTTTATGAATAAATTTGCTAGTTGGATCATTAAATAGCGCTAAGTATAGAGCAATACGCAACAAATTTACGCGTTACTCAAGATGAAAGCTGTGAGGTCAATGCACCGCCAGGATATCAACAATAAATGCTAGCATTTGCTTTACCTTCGACTTAGGTTAAATAATCAAACTATTTATTCACAGCATAATGGATCTGAATGATGTTGAAATATTTTATTGAAAACTATGTGATCTCCTAACGAAATACTGGGTCAAAATGATTGAAAAGATGATCTATATCAGCTGGTATAAACTATTTTTTTAAAATTATTGAATCATCATTTGTAATTGGTAGCGATATGTAGGAATATTATCCAATATTTAACTATTTAGTAACAAAATGAAAATTTAAAAATGTACTCATAATGTAAATTTATTCACATTATGTGATCCATCAATTGTTAAATGAATATAAGTCAATATATATTATATGCTAGCTAACTGTCTTATTTTTTGAGATGGAGTTTATGGTTACGCTGGAAAATTTGATGTATTTTAGTGTGCTTGATCTCAATCATCTCGATAAAAACCACACAAAATTTGGATTTATATCATTCAAAGGACTTGCCTAATTAAATAGGTAAAATATGACAAGGAAATATTTATGTTTTTAAATTCAATTAAACATGGATTAGTGGTGCTCATGACTCTGGGGACATTACTCTTGTGTGCTAGCGCACAAGCGGCCAGTACCGGAGGATTTGGAACAACCACTGGCGGCGATAGTTATACATCAACGACTGTGACAACACTTGCACAATTAAAAGCAGCAGTGAGTGCCGGGTCTCACCATATCATTATTAAAGGCCATATTTATGGAGGCTCAACATTAACAACCCTAACATTTGCTAGTACTAAATGGAATAATACAACTATTACAGGTGCTTCTGGTGGGAGCGCTATACTAGAGAATATTCAGCTTAAATTCGACGGCGAGCAGTTGACCAAAGGGACGAATATTGAAAATATTAAAATTTCTAATATCACGTTCTATGGCAACATAGGAGACTTGCAAGCGTTGCCTACTCAGATAAAAGGGAGCTCGAATACAGTCGGTATTAACTATGAAGGGATCTCTCTGCGCCGAATATCTAATGCTGTGATTACTCACTGTACTATTTATGATACCAGTGACGATTTGATGAGTGTGACCTTGTCATCGAATTATGTCACCATTTCATATAATCATTTTTACTTTACCTCTAATTGGGTCAATATGAGCCCCGATCCTGTTTGGAATTGGGTGGGTGAGTATACTGACTTAGCGGGTGAACGCCTTGCTATGGTTATTGGAGCTAACTCAAGTGATTCCTATGTAGCAACAGGCACATTGCATGTGACATTGCACCATAACTGGTTTGGCCCTAATATGCGTGGGCGTCCATTGTTCCGAGGCTGGGTCCATCTTTATAGCAACTACTTCGACAATTCAAATGGTCCGACAGGCACTAAAACTGCCAAAGATGGTAACAGCTACCCAATGCAGCAATATGAAGCGCTACAAGTGAATAGCGGTAGTACCGTTGTCTCTGAGTCAAATTACTTCTATAAAACTAATTACAGTAATAAAATTTCACATAGTTCCAGTGATTATGAATATCAGTTTTATGAACGAAACAATGTTTATAATCAAACTACGGGTTCTTCTGCCACTGGCAACAGTTTTCAGTCATCACCAGTAAGCTATAGCTATACTGTCACATCTGCTGCAAATGTTCCCAATATTGTTCAAGCCCAAGCTGGCCCAAAATAAAGGATACGAAAATGTAATGAGTACAAGCCTCGTTAACGTTTTCGAGGCTTGTATTCATTGGTTTGATGCACGCTTGCCTATCAGGGTCGCTCTATTTATGGTGTGATTTCGTATCTGATAAGGCAGCGGGCTAATGGTCGAGCAGTACAACCCACGATTTGATTCAACGAAGTGATATCATTGTTCTTTCTATTCAATGCATAGGAAGTAGGGGGCTTACTTGATACATAAAGTTTATCTATCCGAGCTATTAGTTCATCGTGGGCAGTGTATTTGGCCATCAACTTATTAAATAGAGCTCTGACCATTTACCCTATTGGTGGAATGACTAATTACTTCAGCAACGTGGTGCCTACTTGCACATTCTTAACGTAATCTTTGCTACGTAACTGACACCGCCCATTTTTGGAGCAGGGTGCGAGCATATCTGATCATCCAAAGAATGCTCGCGTTTTTTCGCCGGCACTCCAAGCCGATTTTTCAGTTTTACCTTTTGGCTGAGGGTTACAATCACACTGTTTCAGCTTACTCATCACAAATTGATTGAATAATGCGGCATTCTCAACTGCTCTTTCTCATGTGATTTCGAGTTTTTCAAAAAAACAATCTCTCATATAGAGTACTGACTGTTTTCTATTTGCTAATGTTGATGGATATAAGGCACTTGTGTGGCGATAAATCGCATATCCGTTGGCAGCTTATGTCTGTACCTAAATGCCATTGAAATACGCACAATCCGTGTTTTATTATTTTTCAATGGCAAATCAATGTGCCATGAAGCAGTATTAAAAGTGAATATAGCGACTAAGTGTGAGTCGCTCTTCGGGAAGTTGACGCTCTAACTCCGAGATCGATGTATGATTTTGATAAGTCATTCGCACAAATGCTAGTTCGGCTTCAAGGCGCAGTAAAGATGGTTTTTCATGCGTTATAATATGCTGGGTAAGCGCCTCATCGAGTGCTTGGCGGGTTGGAAAGTAATGAAAGACGGTTGCAACGCTAGTGTGGGAGGCTTGGGCAATCGCCTGATGATGCACTGTCGCCAGACCATAATTGCGAGCGATTTTTAACGCTGTATTGAGAAGTCTATCGCGGCGAAGCTGAGGACTGAGCCGTTGTCGCTTTGTTGCCGTTGTTTGAGGGATTAACATGGTATTCTCCTATATAAAGCCCCGTTAAATAGAAATTTTTAATGGTTCTAGATATCTGCCTATTGTTCAAACTAATGTGGACAGCTGTGGTTTTATCGGCAACCAACCTCATCGGTGTTGAAGGGTTTTGGCATCGGTGAAGAGATAATGGCTGCTACTATTGGCTTGTTATCTGTTTGACCTAGATAATCCTGTGATAGTTTGTCTTGCACCCTAAACTTGCTAGAGCCCTTGATAAGCTCTTCTTGTCGTTTCACCAGATAAGGTGTTGGTGCAATCCGACAATTGACGTTCTTTAAAATATTAAGTTATATTAAAAATTTAAGATAAATTAATTAACATGTCAATGAAAAATAAATAAAACTTAAATATTAGAAAGATTAATGTGCATAAGAAAAGTAATTCGGGTGGCAAGTACGCTGAAAACGTATTGAAGTATTCATAGAATACTGGATCGCAGCTAAGTTATTGGATGATTGTGGTAAGTGATGAACAATAAAGGCCTAGAATATTCGCCCAGAAAAAATGACAACACCAACAACATGACTATGGCCAGTGAGCGAGATGATTGGCTCAGGCCAATTGGGGTTGATTGGCTTTAGATAGTGATGCCCACCCTCAACGATTAACTGCCTGAACGTTGCTTCATGGTGACCGTCTAATCGTACAATGACATAGGAGCCATGTTTATACTTCAGATTAGGGTCGACAAAAACCAAATCACCATCATGGAAAATAGGTTCCATACTGACCCCCTGTACTTTCAAGACAAAGGTCTGTTCACTGCAGTTCACTGGGCAAGAATATTGCGTTGCTTGATCACTATAAGATTCATGAACTTGTGTCCAATTGCCAGCTTGCTGCCAACTAATCAATGGATATGATCCCTTTATGATCGGCCCATCAGTTACATTGGCAAGTAAGTTGACTGTGTTACTTGGCATCTCCCCTAGGCCATAGAGTAACCACTCAGCTGAACAGTTTAGCACTTTGGCAAGCTGATAGAGATTGCTGCCCTTAGGTGTTGTATCGCCCCGTTCCCACTGCGAAATAGTGACATGACTGACCCCAACGGCTTTGGCAAGCTGTTGCTGAGTCAATCCTGCATGGGTTCTACAACCCTTTAGCCGTTCATATAAGGTATTCATTTAAGCCATCTTAAATTGACTCTGATTAAGTTTCCCTAAATGATTGATACCTTAAGAAAAACTAAATTGCTAGAAAAGATAGTGAAGGTTCATTACGCTCGTTTTTAAATCTGTTTTAAGCAGGCTAAACGGTTACTTTAACCGTGACTTGTATACTCATGATTGAGCGACTCTGTATGGAGTCATTGGCTCTGTTTCTGTCTGTACTGGGAGTCATTCCTTCATGTTCCCCGTTAATTAAGCCCATCGGGGTGTTAAAAGTCCTTTTCTAGAGAGATGATTGGTTTGGATTATCTACAACCGTAAAATTTGTTCGTTGCAGAGTGTATTAGTGGTTTTTGAATTAAAAGTTAGTGAGTTGTTTGACCCTGCTGCGGGTTCTTGACAACACGTATGCAGTTCATTAGTTTTCAAACATCAGTATTTGGTACTTCAGGGCTTGTTCTTCGTTTTTATAGGCATGCTCAATTTTTTGGCGGTATCCAAAATCGTTAGAGAGATTTTTTGCTGATCGGATAAGTGATAGGGTTAAACGTCATCAAATGTTTGGATTAGCATTTAATGATCTGCTGCAAAACGGCATTTGTGGATTGACTCGTATGGGTGAGATATCGGTATCGTCGATCTTATTTCACACATGCTTAGAACTTTAGCAGTTATTGGCTGACAGCGAGTTTGGTCCTTACGAATGCCTTGAGGTTCAACGCTAGTGGGGAACAACTGCTAGCACATTACGGCTAATCGATGGGGGTTTAGAAAAATAGCTATTTGGCTGTTCTCGATATTTAACCTAGGTTGTTATCTATAAGCATAAAAGGCGGCAATATGGGCAATGCCGCCCTGTTTTATTGCGAAACGAAATAAATATTACAGTCGGAAATTATCAACTTCCTGATTTATTTGTTTACCTAGTTCATGTAATTTTCGAGCTTGTTCGGCAGCAAGCTGACTTGCTTTAGACATTTCATCACCAACGCCTCTGATCGTTTCGGTATTGTTACTGATTTCAGATGTGACCGCAGATTGTTCTTCTGCAGCTGTTGCAATTTGTGCAGCCATCTCGTTGATTTTATGAACTGACTCGAGGATTTGACCTAAGCTCTGATTTGCCTCTTCTGCATCAGCCACACTTTTGTTGGCTAAATCTTTGCCTTTGTCTGTGGCTTGTACCGCATTTTGCGCCGCAGTTTGCAGTGATTCAATCATGCCTTGGATCTCTTGAGTGGAGCTATGTGTTCTTTGCGATAAGACACGTACTTCATCGGCTACAACGGCAAAACCTCTCCCTTGCTCGCCCGCTCGTGCGGCTTCAATCGCAGCATTTAATGCGAGTAGATTGGTTTGCTCTGATATACCACTGATGGTTGATAAAATAGAGCTAATACTTTGTACGTGTTGATTGAGGTCGCCGATAATACTGCTCGCGCGGCCCACTTCTCCAGCTAATCCTTCAGTTGAATTTTGGCTTTTCTCAACTTCTTGTCGACCTTTTTCACTAATGGATACACATTGCTGCGCAGAAAGAGCCGTTTGCTCAGCATTCGATGATATTTCTTGCGTCGCTGAAGCCATTTCAGTCACAGCGGTTGCGACCATATGAATCTCACTTTGATGACGTCGTAATCTGTCATTCTGTTGCGTCGAAACTGTAGAAACTCCTTCCGCTTCCGATAACAAGTCTATAGAGGTGCTGCGTAGCCGACTAATAATGCCGTGTAATTGTTCAACAAAGCGATTAAAACTGGTTGCTAGTTGACCGATTTCGTCACCACTATTGACATCTAAACGAATCGTTAAATCGCCATTGCCACTGGCAATTTCATCTAGACTTTTAGTGATTTCGCTAAGGTTTTTAAACATTATTTTTAATAAGAAAGACATAATAAGCAATACCACCACCAAGATGATGAAACTGATCGTTATCTGCCGAATCATTTGGCTGTGTAGAGGCGCATAGAGTGTATCTTTATCCATGACTAAAATGAGCGACCAATTGGAATGTGGAATATCTTGTGCAAAGACAAGACGATCTCGATTGTCTAGTGACATATTCTGAAGTGAATGCTTAGCGACTAAATTTGCTAATGAGGGGCCGGTAAAATTTGCATTGATATCAGAGGCCTTTTTATCTTGTCTATTCGCATTCGGATCCGCGATCACTTGATCACTCTTATCGACGACAATGGCGTAGCCATTACCTGGTACATGTAGTTTGTTTATATACTTGGTCAGTTGCTCTAAAGTGAGGTTCGCACCGACTGCACCAACAAAACGATTATTGACGATTACGGGGTCTGATAAAGTAACAACAGTTTGCTTTGTTGTTGCAGAAACAAAGGGAGATGTGAGAAAACTACCATTTGCCTGCTGAGCACCTTTGTACCAACTTCGCACCCGAGGATCGTAACCAGGTGGATTTAAGCTAGGATCTGGATCATTGCGATTCATGACTCCTTTGTCAGTACCAAAATAAGTGATCGAAAATCCTAAGCCTTTTTTTACTTGCTCTAAAAATATGTAAGGTTTTACTTCGGGATGATCTGAAATTGTTTTTGCTAACTCTCTAACGGCGTTCTTCCGATCTAGCATCCAGTTTCCGACACTGTCAGTAATTACCTCAGACAGTAAATTCACTTCACCTTCTAAACTGGACTCAATATTTTTTTGTAAGGCAGTTATATTTTGAATTACCAATGCTACAAAAGATACTGAAAAGCATAGTATCGTAAGAATAAGAATTTTTTTACGGAGCGAAAATTTGTTCATAGTTCGGATCTCAGTAATTTTAAAAAATATTTTTGTAATATTATCGCGATAACTGATTGCTTTATAAAGTAATTCAATGCGCAATACTACAGAAGTTATTAACCCAAGTATGATTGATATATTAACGAAGAAAAAACCAATATATTATATGAATTTTTTTTCGTAACTAAGTCAATGGTTTAAGCATTTCACCTATCAATGCCACACTAATGGCCTATGACGACAACTGGTTGATTTAATAATGAAATCGCTTTTTAAATTAAGGGTTATACTAATAAATAATATATTTTATTATTTTTTTTGTAACTTGTCAATATTAGTTAAATTAATTAGTCAATTCAACTAATTAATTATTATAGAATAAGATTTATTTTAACATGAGTGTATATGGGATTTGTTAAATATATTTTACGGTCAGTCATTGTTGCCAGAAAATATGGAACGTGGTTTCTGTGCAGCTGTATTATGACGGTCTTGATTGAAAGAGAATTGTTTAACTGTTTTTAAATATGTCCGCAATTTCACCATCAACGACTAACCGATTGAAATGACATTGAATAATAACTGAATTGACGTGACTCGTCATGTTCAGTGCGCAGTGTCGTCATTTCCGATAATTCGCATTCATTTATTTTGATTGAGCAGCCATATTGATTCCGTAATTGACAACTAGTCGCCATTGTTAGGAATATATGGCCTCCTGTAGGCTAGAGAATTCTTTATAAGTGAGTTATTACTTATATTTTTGAATGACAATCTATGAACAAGTACTAGCGGCCTTTACGCTAATGCTTATCATTTGCGGACAACTTAGTGTGGATGTTCTAGCAAATATTTGCTGACGTCGCATTCATCACATTGGGATTGATCTAAGAATTTTTCAGCGTATTTTTTATATACATTGCTTGTGATTAATAAGTTAAATACATCAGGATCAAGTTTTTTCTCTTGCACCATAACTGCAAGAATAGCTAAGGCTTCACTGAGTGTTTTTGCTTTTTTATAGGGGCGATCAGACGCTGTGAGCGCTTCAAATACATCGGCGATTGCCAATATTCGTGCTTCCATAGATAAATCTTTTGCTGTTAATCCTTTTGGATAACCAGTGCCTATCAGTGTTTCATGGTGCCCTCCAGCAATTTCAGGGACTCTGGCGAGCTCCGCGGGTAGAGGCAATGATTCGAGCATACTGATAGTTGAAATAATATGTTCATTGATCCTAAAGCGTTCCTCTGCAGTGAGAGTGCCTTTAGGTATCGACAAGTTATATAGTTCACCCGTGTTGGCAGATAACTTGGGAATTATCATATTTATTTCATCACGCATTTGGTATCTTGGATTGTGGGTCCAAGGAAATAGATGTTCGGGTTTATCGGCCAATAGATGTTCTGTAACAGGCAAGGGATGTGATGGGGATTGGGCTGCCACCTTGGATTCCTGTGGCGATAGACCCAGTCGATCATCAAAGTGGCGAGTCCATGTGAGCGCTGCAATTTGTTGGATTCGTTGCAGTTTCATTTTATCCATGCTCTCAGTACCAATATTACATTGTGCAATAAACGCAAAGTCATCCAGAATCTGCTTTTGTTTTTCTCGCAAATCAATATCTAGTAACGCTTTATCCTCGCCCAATGATCGACTTTTCCAATAATCAATTTCAATATCACGCCAAAGAACTTCAAAACGTGTACGGATTTCATGGATTCTATTATAAATAGTCTCTAGTTTACTGCCTTTATCAATAATATGTTCAGGTGTAGTTATTTTTCCACAATCGTGTAACCATGCTGCAATGTTAAATTCATATTGCTTTTTCTGATCATCAAAATCAAAATTTTTGAAAATCGGTAAAGGACTAGTATTAGCCGCTTGTGCTAGCATCATAGCGAGTTCAGGAACTCGGGCACAATGTTTACCTGTAAAAGGTGATTTGTCATCAATGGTTTGAGCAATTAATTGGATAAATGAATCGAGTAGTTTTTTCTGTTTCTGTTCATGTTTAACAATAGAAATACTCATAGAATACATTGAGCTTGATAACTCATTTATTTCAGTGATATGACTTTTTATTTTATTTAAAGATGAAAATTCACGATTTTTAATATGCATGTTTTGAATGGATAATCGCTTAACGGGTAGAACAATCATTCTAGAAAGGTAAATTAATATAGGGGTCATTAAAACTAATATAACTAATGTTAAAGTCAATGAAATGTAAACTTTAACCATGTAGGGTTCTTCAATATCTGATGTCGGTGTCATTACCCCAATGTAGTTTCCATTGCCAAGATTATATTTCATTTTATGTACGTAAATTATATAATTTATACCATCAATTTTAACACTATCGATTACCTTGTTTGGTGACTTGTCGGTTACTAATTTAGCAAGTTGAGTGAACGACTGATCAGGGACAACACCTGCCCATAATCTGTTATTAATGTTGGATATAGAATTTTTATCTAGCCATCTTAACTTGAAATAGTGATGCTCCCTTGGTGTAATTGATTGAATGGCTTTATTCAATAAGTCTCTTAATTGGGGATCATGATTATGAATGAGGATAGATAAGTCCTGATTTTCATTTAGAGAACTTTTTTTAGGTAAATCATAAATATTAATTTTATTAAATTTATGAATATTTGTTAAATAGCGTAACACATAATTTGTATCAATCGTGGCATCAGCATGTTTTTCTTGAACAGCAACTAGCGCCTCTAGACTATCTTTTACCTCTTTAATATGGATCAGAGGATAATTCTTTTTCATTAATTCCATCAATGCCCAATCTTTCGGAATGGCGACTATTTTTCCATTCAGTTGACTCATAGAATGAAAATCGCTTTCTTTCGCTAAACTAGCGATGGCAGTCGATAGTTTGATATAGGGCTGTGTATATAAACCCCAGCTTTCTCTAGTTGGGTTTTTAAAAATAGAATGTAAGATATCTATCTGGTTTTGTTTAAATAAACTAGTCAGTGAATGCCAGTTATATCCATTTGAAAAACTAATTTTTAGTCCTAATTTTTGCGCCAGTAGTTTCATGACATCGATAGAGTACCCTTGTGGCACACCACTGATTGAAAAATCAAACGGAGGCCAATTTAATTCATTGGAAACGACTAAAGTACCAAGGCTTTTGATATAGCTTTTTTCCTCCTTAGTAAGATTTAATTGTGTTGCCTTTAGGTGTTCTTGCCGGTTCTTTAACTCTAGCGAATCAGCAGTAATATTCCCATTTTTATCAAAAATAATTGTTTCAGATTGGTCACTAGGCCGTGATATTTTTAGATAATGATTTAATATTTCTAGTGAAACATCTGCTGCTATTACTTCCTTGCTTCCCGCTATTTTTTTTGCATAAGTGACTCCAGGTGATTGTGTGTTTGCGAATAAATAGGGTGATGTTTTAATTATGTCATTTGTTATTAATGCATCGTGGTACCAAGGCCTGACATTTGAATAAAAATTGCTTTTTTCGATTTTTTTATGAGTCAGAATAAAGGATGAGTTATAATACAGCGTTTCTTTTCTGCGCCCTTGTGGCGTATTATGGATATAGATAATAACCCATCGGTCTTGTGCTGCTGCCGCAAGTTGCCTTTTCGCAATTGCACTATTATTTAAATTAACAAGTTCGTAGAAATCTCCATTGGGATAGCCCACATACATGGCATATAGGAACGGTGCTTGCTTCATCGCTTGAGCCATCATAAGCACTAAATTTTTCTTTGAATCAATATTGGCCGTTTTTTCGTTCTCTAAGTATTGCGATAACAGCGACACAACCGCAGTACTGCGTCTATCAAGTGTTCGTATTTCATCACTAATTCTTTGAGCAACATGATTAAATTGCGTCTTTGCAGCATCGTGAGCAAGTGATTGGCTAAAGTAGTATTGCAATCCTAATGCGACGGCAACAATAACAATTGACAAAATGGTGAACAACGATACGACAGTCACCCTCATACTAAACGCTATATGCTTTAATCTACGCATTATGGGAGCTCGTATGCATTGGCCAGCAAGAGATTATTATTAAACTATAGCAGGTATTATTTGGGGAATCGAATTAATGCGAGTGAAACCAACAAGTTGATTATCTGAAAAAATTTGTGGGTAGCCAGTCTTATAAAAATGATAGCCGTGCTATTTTCCTGCTGAGTAAAGCGCATTTCTTTTTCGATAAGTCTTGCTTATGCTGTTCTTGGCATCAGATCGCTCTGCTCAGATCACCGATTACGCTTAGCAATTCATAGCGGATATGAAAAATAGTGGTTGAGATACGCAGACCTTGAGCCCATTTAGTCGGTTCAGGGTTATTGCATAGCGCCGTGTTTGCCCAAGGCGTGAGAGCTATATCGAAACAAATTTGGGAACCACAGTTCTTTTGCTTATTCTGCCCACTGTCGTCTTAGCGTGATACTTCCATCGCTGATTTTAGATCACTATGTTGTCCTATCCATTGATAGGGTGATGATGTCGCCGCTTTCTAGGTCACATCATTCACTAGTTTTATCTGGACGACGTTGCCTGCCATTCTTGCTTGCTGAGGTTGAACACTAAACTTTTCGGCGCGTCGGGTATATCTTTCACTGAATTTTCGAAGTGTAGTCCTGCTTTTTCTAGCACGCGCTGAGAGGCTATGTGGTTTTCTCGTACGGTTGCAGAGATAGTGGTGAGCCCTAGTTGGTTAAAACCAAATTCAATCACTGTTCGGCAAAATTCAGTTGCGAATCCTTTCCCCCAGCCATTGACACCCAATCGATACCCTAAGTTGTTTATCTCGGTCCCTAAAAAATCGCGTACGGTTATCCCGCCAAACCCGATCACTTCCTTTGATTCTTGTGGGGAAATGATTGCCCAATGACCAAAGCCATATTCATCCCAGTGCTTTGTCCACCGGTCGAGAACAGATTGCGTATAAACTAAGTCAGGATAAGGCCCTGAGGGATTAAACGCGTTTGTCTTGGGATCGCCATAAATACTGAACAGACTGGCACAATCTGACTGAACGATAGGCCGTAAAAACAAACGCTCTGAGGTTAACATTCCGATACTCCATACAGGTTGTCCAACTCAGTAGCCAGTTGGCCAATAACAGCAAGAAGTGTGCTCGCTATATCTGAGGGCTAATTTGGGGTTTGAGTGAGAAAACACCATCATGACTTTAATTTCCACCTGTTATACGTGTCATGTTGCCCCTTTCATCTGGGGCTTCAAAATGGTTGCTAACATGGCTAAAAACCGTTTTGTGATGAGACTCGAACTGGTCAGATTGTTCTCTACAGTGCTCAGTCATTTGGGCCAAGCATTGCATATCATCGCTAATTTTGCATTGTACGAATCGTTGATAAAATCTGCAATGATTTGTTATATACCAGTGAGTGCTTGTTATTTATCATGCAGTTGCGTGGTGTGGATTCCTATTCACTGATCAGCACCGCAATTTACACCACGAATGCTGTTGAAGCAGTTGCACGCTCATTCAGAAAGTTAACCAAAATTAAGGGTGGTTTTGCTAAGGAGAATAATTTATTCAAGCCACTTTGAACGGGTATATTGAAGGCCTCTGAGCACTGACACATCCCATCCAAATTAGAATTTGACGCTATCACATCGATCAATCCTTTCTAAGGGATGCATAGAAAACCATGTCCATCTGTGAAATTAATCTGACAACAGCAATACATGGGACTGACCATGCTATTTGTTTGAAACATCTATCCTATGACTTAACTGAGTTCAACAACATATTTAATCGACGCTTCGAGCTTGCGGCCACGGCGGATCTACTCATTCGCGCGGCCGCCAATGCACCACTCATATCAGACTAGACACTTAAATTGACTGAGCTTACTCCAGTCGCCATTAGATGTTTTTTATCTATATGTTTGTGATTCTTGAATGCAATTGGAGTATTTTAGAGTTGTCTACACAATACAGTGTCTTAGAAATTTGAACATATTAAGAGCATGAATGCATGGCTAACCCCGTCCCCTTACAAGATAAAGAGCAAACTCTTGAATTAGATCGTTGGCTCAAAAACCAAGCTAAAACGGTTAAAAAACCGCTTAATATTGCCATTATTCTCGGTAGTTTTAATGGCTTCTTTTTAATTGCTCAATGCTGGATGCTGGCACAGGTACTAAATGCGACGGCCATCGAACACAAGTCTATTGTGACTGTCTGGGGGTATTTGGCCAGTATGGTGGGGGTATTTATTGTGCGAGCTATCCTCAATTACGCGAGCCAACGATTTACCTTTGAAGCTGCAGCTCGATTGCGCACTGAGTTAAGAGCCCGCCTATTTAATCATATTAATAAATTAGGTCCCGCCTGGAGCCGAGAGCAACGCTCTGGTGCGCGAGCAACCGAGCTGGTGGATGGCGTGGAAGCACTTGAAAAGTATTTCAGCTTATATCTGCCGCAAAGGCAATTAGCCATCATTATTCCTGTGGCTATTTTGGTTTTTGTTTTTCCATTTGACTGGGTATCAGGGCTGATTTTGGCCATTACTGCTCCGTTGTTGCCGGTGTTTATGATCATAATCGGTAGTCAAACAGAAAAGCTTAATCGGAGCCAATGGCGTAGCCTGACGCGGATGGGAGCACACTTTTTTGACATGATTGAGGGACTGACCACACTTAAATTATTTAATGCGGCCCAAAGAGAAGCCCGTTTTATCGGCCAAATCGCAGAAGATTATCGCTTGCAAACTATGAAAGTATTGCGTGTCGCTTTTCTTTCTTCGATGGTATTGGAGTTTTTCGCGGCCATTAGTATTGCTATGGTGGCTGTGTATGTTGGTTTTCGGTTAATGTATGCTGATATCCATTACCTTAATGGCATTTTTGTACTGTTACTTGCCCCAGAATTTTACCTGCCTCTGCGCAGTATGGGAACTCAGTTTCACGCCCGAATGGATGCACTTGGTGCTGTCGAGCCCATTATCGAATTACTTAACACTCCAGTTCCTTCTGCGCATCATGGTGAGGTTGAACTGTGCCTAAAACAGGCACCGAACATTACCTTTTCTGATCTTGTTTTTGCGTATCCCCAGCGAGATCCCGTCATTTGCGGCGTGAGCCTTAATCTACCAGCCGGCAGTCGCACGGCCATTATTGGTGTTAGCGGTGCGGGAAAGTCAACATTGGGACAATTGCTGCTGGGTTTTTTGAGCCCTACGCAGGGGGATATTATGATTAACACAAAACCTTTGACACAGATATCTCCTAATAGTTGGTATCAGCATGTGTCATGGCTACCCCAGAACCCGACTTTGTTTCATGGCACCATTGAAGAAAATATTGCCTTATCGCCTCGCGTGCAGGGTCATGATGAGGCACTACACCAAGCGATAAAAGATGCACACGCATTGGATTTTATTGATCGTTTGCCACACGGGGTTCAGACGGTTGTCGGTGACCGAGGGCAAGGGCTTTCTGGTGGCGAAATTCAACGGATTGCCTTGGCACGTGCTTTTTACAAGAATGCCCCCGTCGTACTTCTTGATGAACCCTCCGCCAGTTTAGATCCTCATAGTGAACGGTTGATTACCGATGCAATTGCCAGACTTTCGGTTGGCCGAACTCTGCTAACCATTGCACATCGATTGACCACGATTGAGCAGAGTGATCAAATTGTGGTGCTTGAGGGTGGAAAGATCATCGAGCAGGGCTCCCCTGACGCCTTAATGTCTTTAAACGGAGCTTACGCACAACGCTATCATGAGTATTGCGGGGCTGGGCTATGAAGTGCAAAAAAAATAGAGAACTCCGTTGGCTATTTACGATCAGTCGACCCTATTTGGGTTGGATGATGGCAGGGGTTTTACTCGCCACTACGGTTATTCTCGCTAATGTAGCATTGCTTGCAGTGTCTGGCTGGTTTATAACAGCTATGGCCATCAGTGGCCTGAGCGCCGCGGCTATCAATTATTTCACCCCAGCCGCAGCGATTCGTGGTTTAGCAATTTTGCGAACTGTTGGCAGATATCTTGAACGATTGATTACCCATGAAGCGACTTTTCGACTACTTGCTGGGTTACGCCAATGGTTTTTTGAACGATTAGAGCCTTTAGCACCGGCGCGGCTTCAGAATTATCAAGGGGGGGATTTGTTAAGCCGAATTAGTGCAGACATTGATAGTCTAGAAAATGCCTATTTGCGGCTATTTACCCCCACTTTAGCAGCATTGCTTGCTAGTTTTTTGATGATCATGTTTCTTTTGTTTTGGAGCCCGGCGATCGCCTTGACGAACCTAGTCGGGTTGCTGATGGTTGGCCTCGTTTTGCCTTGGGCGGCTCTGTATTTGGGGATGAACAGTGGTCAGCAAATTGTCGAAGCTAGAGCGGTTTTGCGCCAACGAACCAGTGAAACTGTACGAGGTTTGGCTGAAATAACGCTCTATGGTGACCCACAACAACGAATGGCGATCATTCAAGATGAAAACAAAGCACTGGTTGTCCCTCAAAGGCAACAAAACCGCATCGATGCAAGCAGTGCCGCGTTAACGGGGCTTTTTAGTCAATTAACTTGGCTGGTGATGATTGTGATTGCCATTTATTTGCTACAAAGTGGCCAACTCGATGGGCCAGAACTCGTCATGTTGGCTTTTTTTGGCATGGCCAGCTTTGAGGCAGTCGCTACGTTGCCCATCGCTTTTCGTGCATTAGGTGAAACATGGGGGGCCGCGCGTCGCATTCTGGATTTGGTTGATGCCGATCCCGCTGTTACTGATCCGATTCATCCTTGTGCTGCGCCACAACAGTTTGACATACGATTTGATTCGGTATGTTTCGCCTATCCGAAAAATAAGCAACCCGCTCTTCGCGACATCAGCTTTCACTTGAAACAAGGACAAAAACTGGCTATTCGGGGAGCCAGTGGTTCTGGAAAAACCAGTTTGACGCAGCTATTACTCAAATTTTGGACGGCCGATAGCGGACAAATTGCCATCGGCGGAACGGGCCTAGAGGATTTAAGTGGCGACACGGTCCGCAAACTCTGTGCAGTCGTTTCCCAGCAGGTTCACCTATTTAATACCACGCTGGCGGCTAATTTATATCTCGCCAAACCTAATGCAACATCTGAGGAGTTACTCGAGGCCTGCCGTGCAGCGGCTATTCTCGATGATATTCTGGCGTTGCCAGAGGGGTTTGATACCGAGGTAGGGGAAGCGGCGACTCGTTTGTCAGGCGGGCAAATTCGACGCATTGGCATTGCTAGGGCACTCCTTAAGGATGCGCCTATTGTCATTTTGGATGAGCCCACAGAAGGGCTGGATGCTGGTACAGAACAACAAGTCATTCAAGCATTAGCGAGGCTATTGCAGGGACGAACTGCAATCATCATCACTCACCGTCCACAGTTGCTGACACTCGTCGATCACAGCTTGATGATGGATGAAGGGTGTATTGTCCCTTAAATTTCGATAAGTTTGCAGATGAATGAGATAAGCGAACCCGCGGCTTTACATTAGTAAAAGCTAAACATGGATTGAATAAGCATCATAAGAACGTCATAATATTAACAAATTGTAGAGAAAAAACTGCTCTGGTCCTAAAAATACCAATGCATCCTTACACAAACTGCCTCATGACAGTCCTTAAATTTCAACCGTCTGGAGAAACAGAATGACAGACCCCTCACTCATGACCGGCCTTGCTAGACTAGATTTTGGGTGGATCACGACGATGCATATTATCTATCCCCCATTGACCATTGGTCTGGCCGCTTTTTTATTTTTTAGTGAATGGCGTTGGCTCAAGACAAATAATGACGAATGGTATCGATTGACACGTTTTTTTGAAAAGCTATTCATCATTAACTTTGGAGCTGGCGTAGCCACCGGGATCACAATGGAAATGTCTTTTGGCATTCTCTTTGGTCCTTTTTCTCAAGCCGCAGGGCCATTTTTTGGCAATATTCTCGGTTACGAAACGATTACCGCTTTTATGTATGAAGCGGGTTTTATTGGTCTGATGATTTTTGGGTGGGGTAAAATCAGCAAGAAAATGCATCTTTTCGCCACTTTTAATGTGACGTTTTCTTCAATGTTGTCTGCTATGTGGATTTTGGATGCTAATTCCTGGATGCAAACGCCAACAGGTGTTCACATTGAAAAAGGATTGTTTTTAGTTGATAGCTGGACAGATGCCATTTTTAATCCCAATTTTTTGACCGCATTTCCTCATATGCTCATCGCATGTTTTGAAATTGGACTGTTCTTTGTGGCAAGTGTTTCAGCTTGGATGATTTATAAAAATCGCTACCCTAAACTGTTTCTTCGCACGTTGACCACCTCGCTTATGGCATTGGTTATTGTCGCGCCTTTGCAGGTTTATATGGGGGATGCGCTAGGGCAATCCGTCGCTAAACATGATCCCGCAGCATTAGCCTCAATGGAAGGGCATTGGCATACTTATAATGCTGATGGTAGCCCCAATACTAGCTGGAACCTGATTGCTTGGCCGAATGAAGCGAAGGGAACAAACGACTTTCAAATTGCGATTCCTCATGTTCTCAGTCTACTTGAAGATCATCAATGGGTGAGCACCGTGACTGGTCTGGATCAATTTAAGAAATCAGATCGTCCTCCCGTTTTGATCCCATTCTACTCTTTTCGTATCATGGTGATGGCTGGAATGGCACTGATGTTAGTGGCTTTTTGGGCACTCTATTTACGCATGCGGGGACAGTTCACAGCGACAAGACTACAGCAGCATCATTGGTTTCTGCGCGCGGTCATCTTGAGTTCTACGTTGCCTTATCTTGCTATTTGGACAGGGTGGTGGACGCGTGAAGTTGCACGCCAACCTTGGATTATCCATGGCTTGATGCGAACCTCGGAAGGGGTGAGTCAGATGAGTATTACGGCAGAGATTATTTGGTTTATTGGTTTTATGTTCTTTGATCTGCTTGTCTGGTTTGGGGCTTGGTACTTTTTTTCCAAAGTGATCCGTAAAGGCCCTGATATGAAAACAGATGTTATCCATGGTGTCACGCCAGAGGCCATGCATTTGGGCGATATGCCCAACGAAGAAGTCGCTGAAGGAAAACCTTTGTTTGTACGGCCTACCGTCTAATCGACATAAAAGAGAATGTGAATATGCAACATATTATGAACATTACACACAGCTACCAGTGGATCACGCTTGTTTGGTGGATTTTAATTGGCTTATTTGTCGTGATTTACATCATTCTTGATGGTTCTGATCTAGGGGCCGGCATTTATTCTTTATTTCACTCAGATAGTGAAGAAAAAGGTTCCATCATGGCTTCCATGGCAGGCACTTGGGATGCAAATGAAACTTGGCTTGTGGTGGTCGGTGGGGCACTTTTTGGAACTTTTCCCATGGCCTATGGTTCACTGTTCCACTATTTAATGATTCCTCTGATGTTTGTATTGTGGGGGATCATTATGCGGGCCGTGTCTTTAGAATTTCATCACTACTCAAAACGCAGTCGAGTTTATTGGGATTGGGGATTTGGCATCGGTAGCCTGATGGTGGCGTTTTTTGCCGGTGTCTCTTTAGGGGCATTTCTTCAAGGTTTTCCCATGTCGCAAGCAGAGGTGCCGACCTTTTCAGGTAGCTATTTAGCATTTCTTACCCCATTTAGTTTTTGGACTGGGGTGACCGCAACAATTGCCGCATCGTTGGCAGGGGGCGTCTATCTTCGAGCTCGTTTTGATCGGGAAAGTGATATTTACCATAAGGCATTGAAATGGACCAATTTTATGTTTTATTTGGCATTGCTGGCCATTCTCAGTACCGTTATCTGGACATTTATTCAGTTTCCATGGGCCAGAAGTAAGTGGATTGGACCCTATTGGTGGGCTTTTGTACTTGCTGGTGCTGTAGTTCTGTACGCCACATGGGCAATGCGTCATGCATCACATCAAAGGCGAGATGTGAGTGCCATGCTGTGGCTTGCAGTGATAGTGTTTATTAATTTTGCCATCATGATGGTGACGATCTTCCCTTGGTTTGTCCCTGATACCATGACGATATTTGATGCGGCTAATCCTTCAAACTCATCAGGTGCTTTTACTTATACCATGCTTGGTTTTGTACCTGTCATGCTTTTCTACAACTTCTATCAGGCATGGGTTTTCCGTGCTCGACTGAGTAAGTTGGCAGGTTATGATAGCCACGCCTAGCGTAATTAAGGAGGCCTTGATGAAGGCCTCCTTAAAATTATCATCGCCTAGTGTGCAAGCCATATGGCGACTACGAGCAATGGCGCTTTTTTTAATTGGGCCTGCCGCTGGGATTATTCTTGTGCAGTGCATCTTCGGCCTACCAGCAATCTTATGGTGGTCCGCTGGCGGCATGAGTGTATTCATGTTTACTATTTTGTTTATACTCGTTTTAAAAGAGCGTGCATTGATTATCGAGCAGACAAAACGCAAATGTCCCTGATACAAAATGATAAACCGATAATCTATGCACATATTGGTACTAGATATTAGTGTCTGACTCCGAGACATATGATCGTCATGACAACCGTGCACGATGGTTTCGATGATTGATATTCATGCTTGTCGAATGGCCTTAGTTTAACCAAAAAATATTCTTTAAAAATCAGGCTATAAAAATCAATAAGTTACAAGTGGACTCAAAAAAAGGGTAAAAAAGCCTTTTTTAGCTAACAGCTTGTTGTAACTTATTTTTTAGCTGAGAAGCTCTAGTTCACTGCCGCACAGGCAGCTTAGAAAGTCCAGCGGACAAACGGATAGCCGTTTCTTTAGTTCACTGCCGCACAGGCAGCTTAGAAAGATAAACGAGTTGACTTTAAGCGATATAAACGGTTCACTGCCGCACAGGCAGCTTAGAAAGTCCCGCTCTGCGATCGCTGGTTAGCAAACGTGTTCACTGCCGCACAGGCAGCTTAGAAAACGAGCTAGTATCAACATTGACAAGCTTTTATGTTCACTGCCGCACAGGCAGCTTAGAAAGCTCGGGCTTATTTCGCTGTAAGAGTTAAACAGTTCACTGCCGCACAGGCAGCTTAGAAAAGCTAGTGAAATTTCAGCGACTGGCCGAGGCGGTTCACTGCCGCACAGGCAGCTTAGAAATATCCAAAAGAACTACGTTTTTCTTTGAGTTTGTTCACTGCCGCACAGGCAGCTTAGAAAAGTTCCCCCTGACGAGCCAGACATAAAACCTTGTTCACTGCCGCACAGGCAGCTTAGAAATGCAATCGCTCAATGTAAAGACCATTATCAGTGTTCACTGCCGCACAGGCAGCTTAGAAAAAGCTGCGCGCCAATCATTAGCCATGGGTAATGTTCACTGCCGCACAGGCAGCTTAGAAAGTTAGAATTAAATAATAAGGATTTTTGGACAGGTTCACTGCCGCACAGGCAGCTTAGAAATGGTAGCATCCGAAATGCAGGCAAAACAGCAAGTTCACTGCCGCACAGGCAGCTTAGAAAACTCAGTTATTACACTAGACGACATAAATATGGTTCACTGCCGCACAGGCAGCTTAGAAAGTCTGGTATCCAATTTTTCATCATTTCAATATTGTTCACTGCCGCACAGGCAGCTTAGAAAACTTAAAAGAATCACGTGAGCGCTTAGATGCAGTTCACTGCCGCACAGGCAGCTTAGAAATCACCAATCGCAATGAATTCACTCACTTGAATGTTCACTGCCGCACAGGCAGCTTAGAAAATATGATGGGATTTTTCCTGGTCGGCGCCTATCGTTCACTGCCGCACAGGCAGCTTAGAAAATTATGAAGCCCCTGTGCAAATACCATCAACGGTTCACTGCCGCACAGGCAGCTTAGAAAATGATTTCACCGTTCCCAGCGCCCCTTTAACCGTTCACTGCCGCACAGGCAGCTTAGAAAGGCTACGCTGCTAAAGAAAGACGGAATGACGTGTTCACTGCCGCACAGGCAGCTTAGAAACCAGAGCCGCTAAAGAGCGAAGAACGCGAATTGTTCACTGCCGCACAGGCAGCTTAGAAAATTAAAAAATCCGGATCTATCTAATATAAAGGGTTCACTGCCGCACAGGCAGCTTAGAAAGTTGTGCTTCCATCTAATTCTGGGTTCCATGTGTTCACTGCCGCACAGGCAGCTTAGAAAGAGATTATGTGCATAAGTGTTCGCACTGTAGAGTTCACTGCCGCACAGGCAGCTTAGAAATACAACACCATTCATCCAGTATTTTACATTATGTTCACTGCCGCACAGGCAGCTTAGAAATACCAACACCTTTGGTCGTCCAGTTGGATTCAGTTCACTGCCGCACAGGCAGCTTAGAAAGCCTGGGCCAAAAATATGTGACCGCAACGAGCGTTCACTGCCGCACAGGCAGCTTAGAAAATGTATTTTCCGAGCATCGCAGTAGATCGAACGTTCACTGCCGCACAGGCAGCTTAGAAATTCAACATCACGTTATTATCACTAAAATTAACGTTCACTGCCGCACAGGCCGCTTAGAAAAACGGAAAAATCACCTTGTCTGGTGAAGATGAGTTCACTGCCGCACAGGCAGCTAATTTGGCATATTCAAGTTTCTGCTGTGCACTGAGTGTGACTTTTGATTTTCTGGTCATTTTGATACCTTTTCGGTTTAGCTCATTTTACGCTATAAACCTGTCCAGTTTCATTAGACCATTACAACACGTTAATGACATATGCCTGAGATTTTTTTGATTAAGCCTTGTCGCGCCAAGGCTTAACACATCACCGTCTTTTTTTACGTCAGCGCTTTATCCCATGAGGACCACAGACATAGGAGAACGTCCCATGAGATTTTTAAAGCTAAAAGAAGTAATGGAAAAGACAGCACTGAGCCGTTCAGCTATTTACCGTAAAATGAATGACGGAGAGTTTCCGCAGTCGGTGAGTTTGGGTGATAGAGCGGTGGCTTGGATGGAGAGTGAAGTGGATGAATGGATGGAAGAACGTTTGCAAAACAGAGTGGTTGCCATGTAACCAACTAGTCAGAGGCAGTGCACAATGCACTGCCTAGATATTTGGCTTTTAAAATGAGAATCATCTGGTAGGATATAACCTAATAAATTTGATTACGTTAGTGCGTAGTAAGTGTGCAATCAGCACTAGGGGATGAGGATGGTCTTTTGGCTAACCCTAGGACGGGCATTTATTGAAACACGGTTTAAGCGCGACATAGGTATCTAAGACGCATGACAAATGATGCTCTGAAACAAACGGTAGTGGCGAAGCCAGATAGGCTTTCGCAGATAGCGCAGTTACCACAAGCAACCAGGGATCGCATTGCCCACATTGATTTCACCTTATTGTTTAAAGGAGAAGCGGTACGGGCGGATTTAGTCGATCGCTTCAGCATAGCCGCCGCACAGGCAACGAAAGACTTCACAATGTACAGAGAGCTTGCTCCAGGCAATATTGAATATGACCAAAAGCTCAAGTTACATAAGCGTGGTGAAGCTTTTGAGTCCTTGTTCGACTATGACGTTGTGAGAACGCTTGCGACAATTAGCCAAGGGTACGGCGATGGCTTCACTGGAAAGGTAAAAGCGCCTCTGGCTTGTGAAGCGCCTTATCACCTTAACAAGCCGAGTCTATCGATAGTGGCGAAAGTCACCGAGGCCATACACAAAGGCAAAGTCTTGAGCATCATCTATGTGTCGTTATCGAGTGGTGAAACTACGCGTGAAATTGTGCCGCATACGCTGGTGGACAATGGTCTGCGTTGGCATGTTCGTGGTTTTGACCGCAAGCATGGTGAATTCCGTGACTTTGTACTGACCAGAATTAAAGCAGCGGTCGTGCTTGAGGATTCGACGCTGTCTGAGGCTGAACTTGAAGCCCAAGACCGGCAATGGAACAGATTTGTTGAGTTAGAGTTAGTGCCGCACCCACGTATTAAGCACAGCGAAGCGATTGAACTGGACTATGGCATGACGGGTGGCGTTTTAAAGATTGAGATTAGAGCGGCAACGGCAGGCTATTTACTCAGACAATGGAATGTGGATTGTTCTACCAACGGCACACTCAAAGATGGTGGAGCTCAATTGCATTTAAAAAACAGAGCAACACTTTATGGAGTTAAAAACATCATGCTAGCTCCAGGGATTGAAAAAGAATTTAGTAACTAATGCACAAAAACGAACTTGGCGCAGGGAATAAATTTTGATGAAAATAATCGATAACCTTAACAACCTATTAGGTGACGAGCTTCAACAGACGTTGACACCGAATACAAAGTTAAAGATTGCAGCGTCTTGCTTTTCTATTTATGCGTATGAGGCTCTCAAAAAGGAGTTAGCGAAGATAGACTCACTTGAGTTCATCTTCACATCACCTACTTTTGTCGCAGATGAAGTTACCGATAAATTCAAAAAAGAAAAACGAGAGTTCTTTATCCCCAAAGCTGGGCGTGAACGCAGCCTTTACGGAACTGACTTTGAAATACAGCTAAAGAACAAGCTCACTCAAAAAGCAATCGCTAAAGAGTGTGCAAACTGGATCAGAAAGAAAGCGACATTCAAATCAAACAAAACTGATTCTCCAATGCAATCGTTTGTTGTGACGGAAGCACCTAGACAGCAAACAGAGACAATGAGTGCAGTTTTTGCTCCGGTTAGCGGTTTTACGGCGGTTGATCTAGGGTATCAGCGAGGTAATGCTATTTCGAATTTTGTGCAAAAAATCGATGAGCCAAATTTCACAGCGCAGTACTTACAGTTATTCGACCAAATTTGGAAAGACCCTGCGAAGCTTCAAGATGTTACTAAAACAATTTGCGAGCATATAGAGTCTGTATACCAGGATAACTCGCCTGAAAAAGTCTATTTCATTATTTTGTATAACATTTTTAATGAATTTCTTGATGATATTACAGAGGATGTATTACCAAATGATCGAACCGGTTATCAGGATACCTTGATTTGGAATAAATTATTTAATTATCAAAAAGATGCAGCGACTGGGATCATCAATAAGTTAGAGACTTATAACGGCTGTATTCTGGCTGATAGTGTTGGTCTTGGTAAAACATTTACAGCGTTAGCTGTCATCAAATATTACGAGCTCAGGAACAAGTCCGTACTTCTCCTGTGTCCGAAAAAATTGGCGGATAACTGGCTCAACTTTAATCGAAACTTAAAGACAAATATCTTTGCTAAAGATCGTTTTAGCTACGATGTTTTGTGTCACACGGATTTGAGCCGAACCTCTGGCGAATCCTTTGGTACTCCGTTGAATAGAATCAACTGGGGTAACTATGACCTTGTAGTCATTGATGAGTCTCATAACTTTAGAAATAACGATGCAGTGAAAGATCGAGAAACTCGATATCAGAAACTGATGAATAAAGTTATTCGCGCTGGCGTAAAAACCAAAGTCCTGATGCTATCAGCGACACCGGTAAATAATAGATTTACTGACCTGAGAAACCAGCTTGCGCTAGCTTATGAAGGTGAGTCGAGCAATCTCACAAAGCACCTTAAAACAACAAAAAGCGTAGAGCAGATATTCAATCAAGCACAAGCTGCATTTAACGCTTGGTCAAAACTAGACCCAGAGACGCGAACAGCAAAAGCCATACTTGATGCCTTAGACTTTGACTTTTTTGAACTGCTTGATAGCGTCACTATCGCTCGCTCACGAAAGCACATCACAACATTCTACGATACGACAGATATTGGCCATTTCCCTGAACGTAAAAAGCCAATCTCGTTTCATTGTCCGCTTACTACTCGTTCGGATGTAGTTAGCCTAAATGAGATCTTTGAACAGCTTAAGCTACTCAAGCTTTCTGTCTATGCGCCAGTGAGTTATATCCTACCGAGTAGATTGAAGAAATACGAGGAGATGTATGACACGCAAGTTGAAGGCGGAAAAGGTAAGTTAAAACAAAGCGACCGTGAAAAAAGCTTGGTTGCATTGATGACAACGAACCTTCTAAAGCGCCTTGAGAGCTCCGTATACTCGTTTAGAAGCACCTTGCAATCCCTTCATGATAACCATGTTCGTGTTCTTGGCATTATCGACGAATTTTATAAGCGAGATGGGCAAACCGAAGTGAGCAGTCTCGTTGAAGCGCTTGAGTCTATTGAAGCAGATGAAGACGATATGCCTTCTTATCACGATATGGAAATCGGCAACAAGATCAAAATAAAGCTGATGGATATGGATCTTCCATCCTGGCAGCAAGATTTAGATGGCGATTTGGAGCTGATCAAAGGGTTACTAGATTCTGTTAGCAAAATTAAGCCAGAAGAAGATGCTAAGTTGCAGCATCTAAAATCACATATTGCTGCAAAAATAAATAATCCAATAAATCCTGGAAACAGGAAAATCATCGTGTTCACGGCGTTTGCTGATACTGCTCAATATCTGTACGAGCAGTTGTCACCTGTAATGTTAAGCGAGCATAGAATACATACTGCGATGATCACTGGTGGTGCCAGTTTACCGAAGACAACCTTAAAAACCGGACGAAAAGGTTACGATACACAAGAAGTGCTCACCTTGTTTTCTCCAGTTTCTAAATCGAAAGCCAGTGTATTACCTGACGAACCAGCTGAAATCGATTTGTTGATTGCTACAGACTGTATCTCTGAAGGACAGAACTTACAGGACTGCGATTACTTAATTAACTTTGATATTCACTGGAATCCAGTTCGGATTGTTCAGCGCTTTGGGCGTGTTGACCGTATTGGCTCGCCGAATAAATGTATTCAGTTAGTTAACTACTGGCCTGACATATCGCTGGATGAGTACATCAACTTAAAAGAACGTGTTGAAAGTCGAATGACGATTGTTGATGTGACAGCGACCGGTGATGATAACGTCTTAAGTAGTCAAGCTAACGATGTGTCGTATCGTAAAGAGCAGTTAAAGAAACTACAAGAAGAAGTCATTGAGCTTGAAGATTTAAAAACGGGGGTTTCTATCACCGATCTAGGTCTAAACGAATTTCGAATGGACCTGCTTAATTTAATGAAATTCTACGGTGAACCAAGAAATGCACCAAGCGGCATGCATGCGGTGGTTGAAGCTAAGCCAGAACTAGGGTTATTGCCTGGCGTGGTGTTTGCGCTGAAAAACGTTAATAACAGTATCGATAGAGATTTGCAAAACAGACTCCACCCTTATTACCTTGTCTATGTATCGAATGAGGGGGACATCGTCGCTAATCATTTTGAGGTAAAGAGGCTATTAGATTTAATCCGGAGTAGCTGTAAAGGGCAAACAGAGCCACTCAGTGAGATTTGTGCATTATTTAATCGCCTAACACAAGATGGTCGAGATATGCAGCGTTACTCTCACCTTCTGACTGATGCCATAAAAAGTATGGTTGAAGTTAAAGAAGAAAAAGATATTGATAGTTTGTTCAGCGGTGGCGCTACCTCTGCTTTAGTGAATACATTTGCCGGTCTTGATGACTTTGAATTGCTAGCATTTATTGTGATCCAGCAAAAGCAGCTGATAGAAAACAGTGCTCAGGATGAGGTTGTCTAGTCTATGAACTCACCTTGGATATTTCCTGACAATGCAAAATTCGGTCGAGTCGTACCGAAGAGCAAAATATATGAACACAGCGCGGCAAGCGCTGGGTTGAAGTCACTTTTTGTAGAGCAAATAGACCAAATCCTTTGGGCTTACAAGCTATCGCCCAACACGCTGAATATTCCTCAAACCAGTGAGGTCAGTGAAATACAGGTTTTCAGTGTGAAGCTTAAAGGTGACTCGATAGACGATAGCGTACTAAAAGCGATTGATTTGGCCATCCCTTTTCCCATTTTATTTGAGGTATGGGGGGCTAGTGGTGAACAAGGCCACTATGCCGCTTGCTATAAGCGTAAGGCAGAAAATGATCAGTCCAAAAGGGTTTGTAGCCACTATTTACGCTCAGAAATATTCAATTCCGGTGAAGCATTAACAGTGAATTCAGAAGTTTTGGGTTTGCCTACCGCAATCGATATGGAGGAGATGTATCAAAAGCTTCTTACTCGATTGTTACCCATACCCAAACGAACCGCTGAGAGTATTGAAGAGGCCATTGAACGCTTGGTGGTAATTCAGGCATTGGAAAAGCAAATCTCGCAGTATAGGAAGAAGGTTCATGCTGATAAACAGTTTAACCGAAAGGTTGAACTCAATCAGCAGCTAAAAAATTTAAAGTGCGAGCTTGAAAAGTTGCTCGCATAAAGAATACACAGAGTAACAATTTTAATCAGATAAACAGTGCCACATGCTTTTTATGTAAGGCATCACGCAAAAGGTGAACACATGGATAAATTAAAGATGCACAGCCCCGATATGACGCAGCAAAACATAGAGAAAATTCAGGCGTTATTTCCGAACTGCGTGACGGAATCGAGAGGGGCTGACAAAGAGCTAAAGCTAGCAATTGACTTTGACCAACTTAAACAAGAGCTCTCAAATTCAATCGTAGAAGGCCCGCAAGAACGTTATCAGCTGAACTGGCCCGGTAAGAGGAAGTCACTGTTAAAAGCCAATTCACCTATTACCAAGACTTTGAGGCCAAATACAAGTGAGAGTGTAAGCTACGAGAATACACAAAACCTCTTTATCGAAGGGAACAACCTTACAGCACTAAAGTTAATAGAAGAAATGTATCTTGGGAAAATAAAACTTATTTATATTGATCCGCCCTATAACACTGGTGGAGACTTATTATATAACGATGATTTTTCTTTATCTTCAGCTGAATTTTTTAAAGATGACTTGCAAATAGATGATGAGGGTAACAAATTAACGAGTAATCTACAGGGAAATGGTAAATTTCATACGAAATGGTTGAATATGATATACCCTCGTTTGATCAAAGCTAAAAATCTTCTGTCAGATGATGGGATTATAGCTATTTCTATAGACGATAATGAACTTTCTAACTTGTTGTCGATAGTTGATGAGCTGTTTGGCTGGGAAAACCGAAAAGTTATTTGTGTCAAAATGAGCGAGTCCAGTGGGTTGAAAATGGGCAGCGTCATCAAAACAGGATCTATAGCTAAACTAAAAGAGTACATTGTTATTTGTTCTAAAAATCAAATTCGAGGTTTGAATTTGGAAAATATTCCAAAGGATAAATGGGATTCTGAATATAACATTTATCTTGAAGGTTTAACTAAGGATGACCGGAAAAAAATAAGTGAAGAATCTGAAAGAGAAACAGCAGCAGATATTCCAGCTTTAGATCAAATTGCAAAAAAGATCGAACTCAAGTCCGTGTCTGAAAAACTCAAAGAGTTAAATGTGACCAGTGAAAAAAAGGAAAGCTGGCTTTTTGAAAATTCTTGGCGGATCTGTCAATGTGCGACATCTTCAACAGTTTTGAAGCTTGCAAATGAAAAGAAAAATTCATGTAACCAAGAAAATTTCTTTGTATCTTCTTCTACGGGCAAGATTTATTTTGTTCGTGGTAGATATTCAAAAGATTCGTCGAAACCTAGATTACAAATGCTTTTTGCAGATGACAACCTTACATTACATCCTGGGGACTTTTGGCATGATATAAAGACTACAGGTTTAGATGGTGAAGGAGGTGTATCATTTAAAAATGGTAAAAAACCATTAAAGCTATTGAAAAGAATCATTAAAATGGTAACTAGCGGTGATGATACCATTTTAGACTTCTTTGCTGGCTCAGGCAGCACAGCACAAGCTGTTTGGGAATCAAATATTGACGATAATAGCAAAAGAAAATTTATACTTGTTCAATATCCGGAAAACTTCAATACTAAGAATAAAGATAACAAGGAATCTATTGAATTTTGTGAACGAAATGGTTTGCAGGCTAATGTCGCAGAGCTATCAAAACAGAGACTTAGAATCTGTATTGAAAAATTAAAAGATCAGCCAGAATTAGATCTAGGATTCAGGGTGCTTAAAGTAGATTCATCCAACATGGCGGATGTTTACTACTCTCCAGATCAAGTTACTCAGGGTTCGTTAGACTTATTGGTAGATAATATTAAATCAGACCGCACTGATGAAGATTTACTCTTTCAAGTACTGCTGGATTGGGGTGTCGATTTAACCTTGCCGATTAGAAAAGAAATGATTCAAGGTAAATCAGTATTCTTTGTTGATGATGATGCACTGGTGGCATGTTTTGATCTGCGCATAAATGAAGCTTTGATTAAAGAGTTAGCCACAAAAGAACCACTTCGCGTAGTGTTCCGTGATGACGGCTTTGAGTCTGATGCAGTAAAAATTAATGCCGAGCAGATTTTCAAGCAAGTGTCGCCACATACTGAAGTTAAAGCGATATAAGGAGGGATCATGAAGTTAAAGTTCAAAGTCCAGCCTTATCAAACTGTTGCCGTAGAGTCGGTTGTTGACTGCTTTGCGGGGCAGCCTAATACCTCTGGCGTAACCTACCGAATCGATCCTGGTGTTGCCAAAGATAAATTTGGTAATGCTGGCTGGGATATGAGCGACCAGGATGGTTTTAAAAATGCTGAACTCGCGGTCACTGAATCGCAGTTATTGCAAAATATTCATGGTGTTCAAAGTAGACAGAACCTTCCTGTTTCAGAAGCGTTAATCAGCAATGCTAGCTCTAAGATTAATCTCGATGTTGAAATGGAAACCGGTACTGGTAAGACATATTGCTACATCAAAACCATCTTTGAGATGAATAAGCGCTATGGCTGGAGCAAATATATTATAGTTGTGCCTAGCATCGCCATTCGTGAAGGTGTTTACAAGTTGCTGCAAATCACAGGTGAGCATTTTGCCCAGAATTACGACGGTAAAAAGGCACGGTTCTTTATCTATAACTCAAAACAATTGCATCAGTTAGAGAGTTTTTCTTCTGACAGTGGTATCAATGTGATGGTCATCAATATTCAAGCCTTTAATGCGTCTGGAAAAGACAATCGACGTATTTATGAGGAGTTGGATGACTTTCAGTCTAGGCGTCCTATTGATGTTATTAGTGCAAACCGTCCAATCCTGATTTTGGATGAGCCGCAGAAGATGGAAGGCAAGAAGACATTAGATGCCTTAGCCAAATTCAAACCACTGATGGTACTTCGATACTCCGCCACGCATAAAACAACACATAATAAGGTGCATCGCCTGGATGCGCTTGATGCTTATAACAATAAGTTGGTTAAGAAAATTGCAGTTCGTGGTATCTCAGTAAAGGGCTTAGCTGGCACGACAGCCTATCTATATCTGGACTCCATTGAGATCTCGAAAAAAATGCCAGTGGCTCGCATTGAGATCGAGGTTAAACAACAAAATGGTATCAAGCGTATACCTAAGAAGGTCACTAAGGGCAATAATCTTTTTGATCTTAGTAATGGTCTGGATCAGTACCGTGATTTTGTGGTTACTGATGTCAACGCGATTAACGATACGGTTGAATTCAAAAATGGCCATGTTTTAACCGCGGGCGATGCCACGGGAGACGTGACCGAAGAGACCATTCGCCGTATACAGATACGCGAGACAATCAAAGCGCACCTTGAAAAAGAAAAAACACTTTTTAGCCAAGGTATAAAGGTTCTCTCTCTATTTTTTATTGACGAAGTCGCAAAGTATAGAGACTACTCTCAAGCCGATGAAAAAGGTGATTATGCTCGCGTCTTTGAAGAAGAGTACTCCTTGCTTGTACAGGAGTATCTTGATGAGTTGTCCCTTTTACCAAGTGAGCAGACTGATGCCTATAAAGCCTATCTATCGGCCATTGAAGGCTCTAGAACGCATAATGGTTACTTCTCAATTGATAAGAAATCAAATCGTCTTCAGAACCCAGGCTTTAAAGTTCGTGGTGAAGATGCCGGGCTATCAGATGATGTAGATGCTTATGACTTGATTCTAAAAGATAAGGAAAAGTTACTTTCGTTTGAAGAGCCTACTCGATTTATCTTTTCACACTCGGCCTTGCGCGAGGGTTGGGATAATCCAAACGTATTTGTCATGTGTATGTTAAAACACAGCGACAACACTATCTCTCGTCGTCAAGAAGTTGGGCGTGGTTTACGTCTGGCCGTCAATAAACATGGTGACAGACAAGACCATCCGGCAACTGTGCATGAAATTAATGTCTTGTCGGTGATTGCAAGTGAAAGCTATAAAGACTTTGTTACGAATCTGCAAAAAGAGATCAGCGAGTCTCTCTCAGCGAGACCTAGAAAAGCAGATGAAGCTTATTTTACGGGTAAGACAATTACAACGGCTGATGGACCTGTAGAAGTAACACCTGTCATGGCTAAGCAAATTTATAAATATTTGCTTAAAAATGATTATACCAATGAAGCTGACGATTCAATCGCGCCATCATTCCACCAGGCTAAGGCTAGTGGACAGTTAGCGCCAATGCCTGCTGAGTTAGAGCCTTACCGAGAGCAAATATTGACCCTGATTGACGGTGTTTATAGTGAAGCGCAACTTCCTGGTGTTGGTGATGATCGTAAACCTAAAAACAATCCGTTGAATGCTAATTTTGAGAAGAAAGAGTTTCAGGAGCTTTGGCACAAAATTAATCGAAAAGCGGTTTATAAGGTTGATTTTGATTCGTCTGAGTTGATTAAAAATTGTATTCGGGTACTCAACAAAGAACTTAAGGTCACGCCTCTTCAGTATACCATTCAAGATGGTGTTCAATTGGATGGCATTACCGACGAACAACTAAAAGCTGGACAAAGTTTCAAGGTGAAAAACACTGAGACTGAAACTCATCAATCGAGCATTCATTCTGCTGTTCGTTATGACTTGGTTGGTAAGTTGGCTGAAAATTGTGTGCTGACTCGCAAAACAGTCGCTAAAATACTGATGGGTATAGAGCCTATTGTATTTGCACAATTTAAGCAGAACCCTGAGCATTTTCTAACTGAGGCTTCACGCCTTATAAAAGAGCAAAAGGCATCAGTGATTATCGAGAAGCTATCATATGATCCAACGAACGAATCTTATGATGTTGATATATTCACGGCTGAGCAAAAAATCACAGATATGACAAAAGCCGTTAGTGGTGTAAATAAGCATATTTATGATTATGTTGTCGTTGATTCACAAGGCATTGAGCGGGACTTTGTTACGGAGCTTGATACAAGCAAAGAAATCGTGGTTTATGCAAAACTGCCCCGTGGTTTTCTGATACCGACGCCTGTTGGCGACTACAACCCTGATTGGGCTATTTCTTTCAAAGAAGGAAGTGTTAAACACATTTACTTTATTGCTGAGACTAAAGGAACGATGTCTTCGCTTGAATTGCGTGGCATAGAAGATCGCAAGATTGAATGTGCTAGGAGATTCTTTGAAAAAATTAATGCAGAAATCATGAGTGAAAACGTCAAATATGATGTTGTAACGAGTTACTCGAAATTGATGGAAGTCGTAAGCGGCTAGATATTAATGTCACCTATATGGGCTACTCTTTCTAGGATGAGTAGCCCATTTTTTTATTTTTGATGGAATCTTTTATGGTTACTTTTGACCAGCTAATGCAGACTTTCATCTTCGCCCTAAACAATCTTGGTGGTTCAGGTAGTATTGATTAAATATACGAGTAAGCTTGAGATTCGACAGCTTTGCTCGATTAGCTTGAAGGTCAAATCACTTTCAACTGTTTAGTTCCCGTAACAGAGAGGCTGCCTTTGGCTGCTTCTTCTATGTGCTCACTCCACCAGCACATCATTGGCATGCGACGTTCTAAGTAGTCCGTTCGATTATAGGCACTGCGTACCTGGTTATCATCAACGTGCGCTAATGCTGCTTCAACCAGGTCGCGTTCAAACCCTTGTTCATTAAGTGTGGTACTGACAAGTGAGCGTAAACCGTGACTGACTAAACGTCCGGCAAATCCCATACGTTTAAGTGCCATGTTAGCGGTTTGACTGTTACAAGGCTTTTTAGGATCTCGGTCTGATGGGAACACGTATTCACGATGATCACTGATTGGCTTCATGACTTCGAGTAAAGCTAACATCTGTTCTGTTAGAGGAATTCGGTGTTCTCTTCTTTTTTTCATTCGTTCTGGTGGAATGGTCCATACCTTAGCATCCCAGTCAATTTCTTCCCATTTCGCGCCAGACGCTTCGCTAGGGCGTGTCATGGTATGAAGCTGCCATTCAATTAAACAGCGCGTGGTGCGCTTGATACTGGCATTGGCGATGGCCTGCATTTTGGCAATTCTGCTGGAGCCAGTGCGGCCATATTTTCTTTTCTCTAGCCAGTTTTAAACTGACTTTCTCAATAGTACCTAAGCCAATATTGATGCGCTTCTTCGTGTACGGATGACTGTATTGGAAATTCCATTGCTTCGTACCGTTATTGCGTACTCGTAACTGAAGACTGAGTCCATCAGAAAGGTTGTAGTCTTTCTCTTTAGGTTTTGCGTTTTTGATTTGAATTTGAGTAAGAGGAATAACGGTTCTCGGCATGGCTGTCACAGTATCCTGGCGACTCGTTGTATTCCAAATTTTGCTTCAAAAGTTTTGGAATACAATCTGGAATACATAAAACTGTGGCTGCTGAAAGACGTTATTGGACGAGTATGGACGCTAAGTTATTGATTTTACGTTGCTATAGTCAATAAAAAAGACGTCCGAAGACGTCTTTTTTATCAAAGTGGTGGAGCTGGGGGGATTTGAACCCCCGTCCAGAAACCTCTCACACAAAGGCACTACATGCTTAGTCGACCTTTAAATTCGCGATAATGCTGCCAGCCGACGCGCCACATTATCACTAGCTTGAATTAAGTTTAACGGTTCAGCTCTCAAGCGGGAGCATCCACGCGATCCTGTTTTTGTTTGATCTTCTGAACTCCCCGTCTTACAGGCGGAAGCTAGGGCAGAAGAGCACTAGAAGGGTATTAAGCTGCTAGTGCGTAGTTTTCGTCGTTTGCGACTATTTTTTTGCGGCTTTTAACGAGGCCAACCGCCCCTCGGCATGCTCCTCTGAGCTCATTGATCCTGTCGAATCCTGAATCAGCCCCAGAGTTGATTTAGCAGTATAACACGGCCAGTATCAATGATACTAGGCCATTGTGTTTAACCGCTTTTTATTTGAACAATTAGCGTAAGGTATGTTTCATCACCCGTGCTTTGGAGCGTTGCCACTCCCGTTCTTTGATATCGGTTCGTTTATCGTGCTCTTTTTTACCCTTCGCTAAACCGATTTCAATTTTAGCCCACGAGCGTTTCCAATACATCGCTAAGGCGATAATGGTGTAGCCTTGACGTTCGGTTGAACCGATGAGTTTGTCGAGCTCACGTTTATTAAGCAATAGCTTACGTACCCGCGTTGGTTCAGCAATCACATGAGTCGAGGCGGCATTCAAAGGTTGAATGGTCGCACCCGATATGAAGGCTTCGCCGTTGCGAATAAATACATAGCTTTCGCTGATATTTACTTTACCGGAACGTAGTGATTTTACTTCCCAACCCTGTAACTCTAGGCCTGCCTCGAATTTATCTTCAATATGATATTCGTGACGGGCTTTTTTGTTTTGGGCGATGGTACCGCTACCCGATTTATTTGAATTTTTCTTAGCCATAGGGGTGCCATTATACCCATCTTCAAGCACAAGAAAACTGATATTCTTCGTCTTTATCCGTGTTGGTGGTAAAATTGTCGGCGATTTTAAAAGAGGAGTGTTCATGTCGCAGATCCAACGTAGTGCTTTGGTGAATTTTAGTGCCGAACAGATGTATCATTTGGTCAATGATGTGGAGTCTTACCCGCAATTTTTGCCTGGGTGTGTAGGCGGGGAGTTATTAAGTTTGCAAGATAATCAGATGACGGCAACGGTGCAGGTCGCTAAGGCAGGTATTCGCGGGGAGTTCACCACCCACAACATTATGCATCCTTATCACAAAGTTGAGATTAACTTGGTTAAGGGGCCATTTAAAAACCTCAAAGGGGTGTGGCATTTTGTTGAGCTGGATGGCCACGCTTGCAAGGTGATGTTGGAGTTAGAGTTTGAATTTTCGAACCGGTTAGTTTCCATGGCTTTTGGCCGCATTTTTAAAGAATTGGCTGGTTCAATGGTGCAGGCTTTTTCTACTCGCGCAAAACAGGTGTATGGGGCATGAGTGAGTTAAATATTGAGGTTGTGTATGCACTCCCTGAGCGGCAAACACTGTTGTCGTTGGCCGTTCAGGCTGAATCAACCATTGAACAAGCTATTGCGCTATCGGGTATCTATCAACATCATCCTGAGTTGAAAGAGCAGCACTTAACGGTGGGAATTTTTAGTCGTTCAGCAAAGCTCGGCGACACCTTACACGATGGCGATCGCATTGAAATTTATCGGCCATTGCTGGCCGACCCCAAAGAGCTGCGTAAGCTTCGTGCTGAGCGAGCAAAAGCGGCGGGTAAAGCCGATAAAGGGACTGGTGGTAAGCCAAATCCGCGACGCAGCGAATAGCGTCGGTTTATGCATTGTGCTTGTACTAACTGGTTGTCGCTTGAACCGGTGCATTGACTGGGATATTAAAGCTAGGCCCAATTGGGTAGTCGCCACGAATGCTTTGTAGTTTGTTATTTTTAAATGTAGCGATAAGTTTTTTCTGGGTCAATTTACCGTTCCCTACTTGATAACGGTAGATGTAGTACCACTGATTAGGCGTAAAAGCATCGACTAGCATCGGTGTGCCCATCAGATATTTCACCTGAGCAGGGCTCATCCCCACATGCAGTTGATTTACATCTTTCTGCTCAACGAAGTTCCCTTGAGGGATGTCAATTTTGTAGACCAGCTTGTTAAGTTGCGAGCAGCCGGACAATACAGAGGTGGCCAATAGGGCCGAAATTATCAGTCTCGTGCGCATTATCTTCATTATTTACGTCCATACTAAGGCTGCTCATCATACCAAGGACTGACTAAAAAAGAAGCCTTGTTTCTCGCTTGTGATTGATTTTGAGCGATAACTACGTGAGTTAATCTTGATGCGAGAGTAATTCTCGAGCATTCGCAAGGGCTGTATCGGTAATTTCATTGCCCGCTAATAACCGCGCTAGCTCTTCAATTCGCTCTTGTTCATTCAGTGCGACCATTAAGGTTTCAGTGCTCTGTTTTTGTTGTTTTTTACTGACCCGCAATTGGTGATGCCCATTACCGGCAACTTGCGGTAGGTGGGTAACACATAAAACTTGGTTGGTTTTACCTAATTGGCGCAGCATTTGCCCGACCACTGCGGCAGTTGGACCACTAATTCCCACATCCACTTCATCAAATATCAAGGTAGGAACGCTAATATGTTCGGCGCCAAGCACTTGTATGGCAAGTCCAATGCGTGAGAGTTCGCCGCCAGAAACTACTTTGCTCATGGCTTGCAAAGGTTGGCCAGGGTTGGTGCTGACCATCAGCTCAGCTTTATCCCATCCATTTAAGCTGGGGTGATGCTCATCGCTATTGATCTGAATCTGAAAGCACGCTTTGGGCATGCTTAGTTGCCGGATTGATTTTTCCAGTAATTGGCTCAGATGCTTGGCGTGGCGGTTCCGGCTTTGGCTTAGTTTGGCGGCCTGTCTGGTATAGTCTTGCCAGCTTTGTGAAATTTGCTCATCCATGCCCAATAGTTGTTCATCTGCCTCTGCAAGCTGTTGTAGCTCTTGTGCTAATTGTTGATGATGTTCTGGCAGCTGTTCTGGATTCACTTGATGTTTGCGTGCTAGATCTAATGCTTGGCTTAATCGTTCTTCCAATTGAGTGAACTGTTCGGGGTCGAGCTCGAGCTGGTCGGCGGCATGGCCGAGCTGATCGCCGACTTCTTCGACCTGAATCACGGCTTCTTGCAACAGATCATAGGCGCTTTGTAAGTTAGGTTCATAGTCGAGTAGATCGGCTATTTTTTTACAGCCTTGCTGCAACATCGATAAGGCGTTGACTTCATCATCTTGGCAAAGCATGGATGATAGTTGCTGGCAGCTTTCTAATAGTTCGGCGCTATGAGCTAACCGTTTATGTTGCGCATCTAACTGCTGATATTCATCCGGCTGAAGGCTAAACTGATCCAGTTCTTCCACTTGATACTCTAGCAATTGCTGACGCGCTTGCAGAGCGGCTTGTTCAGTCAGGCGGCGCTCTTTTTCATGACGTAACTCTTGCCAGTGCTGGTAAGTGCTTGCTACTTGTTCAATCAAACTTTGGTGGTGACCATAATCGTCAACAATCGCCAATTGGCGCGCGGGCTTAAGCAATTCATGATGAGCATGTTGACCATGGATACTGACCAATCGGCTTCCTAATAACTTGAGCTGGTTAACCGGAACTGGCGTGCTGTTAATATAGGCTTTTGAACGCCCTTCATGGGTAACAACCCGGCGTAAAATACACTCGCCTTCATCGTCGAGTTGATTATCTTGCAGCCACTGTTGCGCGCTTAAATTATGGCGTATATCAAAACGGGCAGATACTTCTGCCTTTTTCTCATTTGGGCGAACCATTGCCGCTTCAGCGCGATCACCAAGGCACAGCCCGAGTGCATCAACTGCAATCGATTTCCCTGCACCTGTTTCGCCAGTGATGGTGGTCATGCCAGAGGCGATATCCAGCTCTAAAAAACGGACAATCGCAAAATTTTGAACAGTCAGCTGAGTTAACATGCATTGCTCCTTCTACACGTAATGTGTATATATATACAGTTGTTTTTGTGTGGGAGCAAGTGTTATACGCGCGATTAGATGATTATTTATAAGGTGAGTCAAGAGTAGGCGCGCTTTCGATAATGCCTACTCTTTGATCCTATGATATGGATTAAAAGAGCTGACTTCCCCAGCCTAACTTTTTACGCAATACGTCAAAATAGTGGTAGTCGGTAGGATGAATTAGACGTAATCGCTGCGGATGTTGACGCACAATCACTTCATCGCCAGCAATAACATTAATAGGCAGGTAGCTGTCACAGCTAATTAAACAATCAGAACGATTATGTGGGGCAAATTTAATTCGCACTTGTGATTTGCCATTGATGACGGTGGGGCGGGTGCTGAGCGTGTGTGGGTACATCGGGACTAGAGCAATCGCTTCGAGATCGGGGCTTAAGATTGGCCCACCGCCTGATAATGAGTAGGCTGTTGAGCCCGTAGGCGTGGCGATAATCAAGCCGTCGGCGCGTAACCCTAGCATAAAATTGTCATCAACATAGACGTCCATCTCTAGCATATGAGCCACTTTGCCTTGATGTAACACCACTTCATTCATTGCTTTGTGTGTACCAAGGCTTTGTCCGTCGCGAATGATCTCCGCTTCAAGTAAAAAGCGATGTTCGGTAATAAATTCGCCATCAAGTACGGCGTTAAGCGGAGCTTCAAAGTCATCGGGATGTAAGTCGGTTAAAAAACCTAAGTTACCGCGATTGACGCCAATGACGGCCACATCATGACCGCTAAATTCCCGAGCGGCCCCCAGCATATTGCCGTCTCCTCCGACGACTATCGCTAAGTCAGCTTGTTGGCCGATTTCACTACGGCTGGCAACTTCGCTATTGCAGATGGGGAGTTGCTTAGCTACGCGCTCTTCAACTAATAAGCGGTATCCCTTATTTTGCAAAAACTGATGCAATTGATTGAGTGTTTGGTTGGCACCAGCATGATTTGGTTTGCCAATTAGGCCAATCGTTTGAAAAATTTTTGTCATAATAACTTCATATCTAGGGGTGCATGATATATTTAAGGGCGTTGCTTTGTGACTACGCAGAAGACGCCCACTGAATACAGCTGTATGATATATCTACTTATATTAATGTTAATTATAGCCTGAGGGGAGATGTAATCCACCAGTTAAACAGCGAATTATGCCAATATGGGTTGAAACCCTCGGTATCATCCCCATAATAACCCTCAAGAATTATTTAGGCTAACTTTTCGGAGTGTCGCATCATGAGTAGCGAGCAACCAAAACACCAAACTGAGCAAACTGTTGACCCTATAGACAGCGTTGAGCAAACCTCGGCCACTGAGCAGGCTGCACCTGAGCCTGAAGTGATCCTTGCAGATGATGCAGAGAAACAGGATCTGCAGGCTGAATATCAAGCAAAAATTGCAGAGTTAGAGGCCCAGTTAGCGAAGGCCAATGAACAGATCCAAGAGCAAAAAGATGGCGTTATCCGCGCTCACGCTGAAGTGGAAAATATTCGTCGACGCAGCGCGCAAGATATCGACAAAGCCCATAAATTTGCTTTGGAGAAATTTGCGGGTGAATTGCTGCCTGTTATCGATAACCTTGAGCGAGCTATTGGCGCTGCTGATCACGAGAATGAAGAACTCAAACCGATGCTTGAAGGGGTTGATTTAACGCTTAGATCATTCCTTAATACCGTTGCTAAGTTTGGGGTTGTCGAAGTTAACCCTGACGGTGAAGCCTTTGATCCGGCGAAGCATCAGGCGATGGGCATGCAAGAAAGCGAAGATGTTGCGCCGAATACTGTATTGGCCGTGATGCAAAAAGGCTATGAGTTGAATAGTCGCTTGATTCGCCCAGCGATGGTGATGATTTCAAAAGCAAAAAGTTAATTGCTGTTGTATTCACATTTTTGTTGAAGCGGCCAGTGGCCGCTTTTTTTATCTCGAAATAATGGTGTTTTTGGCACGACCAAGTTAACGATTCAATGATGTGATTAGCGCTTGTCTGTTCTAGAATGGATCTGCTATTGTTGAATGGTTATTCAACATCATTGAGGAGATCCATTTGGCTACATTATTTACTCCATTAAAATTGGATGAATTAGAGCTTGTGAACCGTATCGTGATTGCTCCCATGTGTATGTATTCAGCAGAGCACGGTAAGATGACTGACTGGCACATACAACATCTAGGCAATCTTGCTCAGTCAGGTGCAGGGTTACTGATTATTGAAGCAACGGCCGTTGAACCGCATGGTCGAATTAGTTACGGTGATGTTGGGTTATGGGATGATTTGACAGAACAGGCGATGCAGCGGGTGGTCGATAGTATTCGGCGCTACTCAAATATGCCAATTGCTGTGCAACTGGGCCATGCAGGACGTAAAGGCTCTTGCGATGTGCCATGGAACGGCGGGCAGCAGATCCCCCCAGAGCAAGATTTAGGTTGGCAAACCATTGCCCCATCGGCTGAACCTTGCAAACAAACAGAAAACCCGCCTCATGCAATGACCGAAGAAGATATTGTCGCGCTGAAGAGCCATTTTGTGAGCGCAGCGCAGCGTGCTGCAAAAATAGGTCTCGATGCCATCGAATTGCACGGCGCACATGGTTATTTATTGCATCAATTTTTGTCTCCTTTGTCGAATTTACGTGATGATCAATATGGTGGTTCGCTGGAAAATCGGATGCGTTTGGTCTTAGAAGTTTTTACTGAAGTCCGCGCTGTTTTTCCGCAAGGTAAACCTGTTGGTATTCGGATCTCAGCTACAGATTGGGTCAGAGGCGGCTGGGATTTGCAACAGAGTATTGCGTTGGCAAAAGCGTTAGATGAGCAAGGGTGTAGTTTTATCCATGTTTCAAGCGGTGGCTTGAGTGAAAATCAGCAGATTGAAGTTGGCCCTGGTTATCAATTGCATTTTGCCGAGTCGATCAAACAAGCGGTGCAAATGCCAGTCATTGCTGTTGGGCTTATTACTGAACCGCAGCAAGCCGAAGAGGTGCTGCAAACAGGGCAAGCGGATGCCGTCGCATTGGCGCGAGGCATTTTATACGATCCGCGCTGGCCATGGCATGCGGCAGTTGAATTAGGTGAAAAAGCTATTGCCGCTGAGCAATATCAACGCTGCGCCCCGCATAACCATAAAGATCTATTCAGTAAATAGTGGGCTATAAGCCATTGAGCAAAGCTGGAGGTGTTACTCCGGCTTTTTTTTCGACAGATGATGTTCATTGGCCAAAAAATGCGCTACTTTAAAACTCATGCAACAGATCGAATTATTCCCCCTGCAAAGCCCATGCATTGGCATTTGTCAGGTCAATGAAAAAGGCCTCTGTCGCGGCTGCTTTCGCACCCGTGATGAACGTTTTCATTGGCAAAAATTAACCCCTTCCCAACAACGAAATGTCATACGTCTTGCGTATAATCGTCAGTTGCGTTTTTTGCGCGAAGAGAAGCAAAAGCACCAACCATGGGATTCTTCAATCCCTCAACAAGGCGAACTGTCTTTGGGTCATCCCGATCAGGATGAATAGCTATTTCGCTGCTGCTATCTCCTTGTCCTCGCTTATACGTATAGTACTTTAATCACCTAACTAGGAAATAATTTATGCAAATCCAAACAGACACGCATACTCATACCATCAGTAGTGGTCATGCTTACAGTAGTTTACAAGAGAACGTAAACGCTGCGCGTCGTGCGGGTATTCGCTTGATGGCCATGACCGATCACGCGCCCAGTATGCCTGGAGCTCCCCACATATGGTTTTTTGGCAATTTAAAAGTGGTGCCGCGAATTATCGACAACGTCGGTGTATTGCGCGGCGTTGAGGCTAACATTTGTGATGTGGATGGCAATATTGATGTGCCTGAACAACTGGTTGAACAATTGGATTTGGTGATTGCCAGTTTGCATGAAGCGGTGATAGCCCCCAGCGATAGTGCCTCGCATACGCGGGCACTCATTGGGGCGATTAAAAGCGGGTTAGTGGATGTGATTGGTCATCCGGGTAATCCGAATTATCCGATAGATATTGATGCGCTTGTTAAAACGGCGGCTCAGCATCAAGTACTCATTGAGTTGAATAACTCTTCATTTTTGGGTTCACGCCGTGGTAGTCATAAAAACTGTTTGGCGATTGCCGAGGCGGCTCGTGATCATGGCGCTTGGTTAACGCTTGGCAGTGACGCGCATGTTTCTTTTTCTGTGGGCCAATTTGCCGAATGTTGTGATGTGATTAAACAGGTCGGTTTCCCGATGGAACGCTTAGTGAGTACTCATGCAGCGAAGCTATTAGATTTTTTAGAAGCAAGAGGAAAAACCAGTATGAGTAAATATCATGAGCTTCGTTAACCGGGCTGGATGATCGATTAAAAAGTGGGTGTATGAAATATTTTTGATGTTGTTTTTGCTTTTTTACGCGTTCTAAAATCACTTTATTGTGATTTTTACATTCATTAAAAGTTTGGTCCTTGTTAAATTTGACGTATGCTTTTTTGTATATTAGCAGGTTATTTTTTTACATTTCATCGTATTTTGGTACAAGTACAAAGGGCGTTGAATCGTTTACTGGGTGGCGATTTAGTGATGGGACGTTTAAATGGCAGATGGAACATGAGCGAATTAGCACGAATTTTTGATAACAATGAGCAGTGGGCGACAGCAATTAAAAATGAGCAGCCAGATTTCTTTGAGCAGTTGGTTGGCCAACATAATCCTGAATATTTGTGGATAGGTTGTTCTGATAGCCGCGTCCCGGCGAACCAAATTATGGGGTTGATGCCTGGTGAGGTGTTTGTCCATCGCAATATCGCCAATGTGGTCGTGCACACTGATTTAAACTGCTTGTCTGTTATCCAATTTGCTGTAGAAGTGCTCAAAGTAAAACATATTTTGGTCACTGGACATTATGGGTGTGGCGGGGTAAAAGCGGCTGTTGATGGGAGTGAATTAGGGTTAATTGAGAACTGGCTGCGGCATATTCGAGATGTCTATCGACTACATCGAGGTGAACTGGATGCAATTACTGATATGCAAGAACGTTACGACAAACTCTGTGAGCTTAATGTGATTGAACAGGTTGCCAATGTGTGTCAGACCACAATTGTTCGAGATGCTTGGAACAAAGGGCAAAAATTGTCAGTGCATGGTTGTGTCTATTCACTTAAAGATGGTCTATTACGCGACTTAAATGTCACAGTGAATGAAAAGTCTTCTGAAAGCCAAATTAAATTGCGCTAAAAGAGCGATTTTTACTTATAAAATTGCTAGAAATATAAATAGGATGAAATGCGCATAAAGTGCATTTATTTAGATAAAAGCCAGTTATTCTGGCTTTTTTTATGAGCTGATTTTGGGCTGTGATGTAATAGCTGAATAGGGTATAACTATGACTGATATGGGTTTTCCTATATATAGGTTAACTTATTCTTATATATAACAAAAAATAGAATAAACAAGTTGATATATGCTCGTTTTTTATTAGCTCAATATTGTATTGCGATTTTTCTAAGTTGGCCCCATGATGCGCACGCAAGCGATAACGATTATCCGATGCTGGTGAGTTAACAGGATCTTGAGGGTTTGGGACCATCGTTGACGAAATGTGCCTAAATGGTAGAGAAAAATAATTAACCCACTAATTCAGAGTTGTATATGTCACGCCCTACTGCTTCCCCAAGCCCTTATAGAGCAGTGTTGGCGGCGAAGTTTATTTAAAAGGAAGAAAGTAATGAAAAAAACGTTAATTGCAGCTTTGTTTGGATTAATGGCAAGCCCTTTGGCACTAGCCGATAATACAGTACCTGCTAAACCAGCCGAAACTCAGCCAGCTGCTGCGGTTGTTGTACCAAAAGCTGAAAAACCTATGGCTAAAAAAGCTATGACAAAAAAACCAATGAAAGCGGCGCATTCTCGCAGTGTTGCGCAGCACAAATTGGTGGCTGAGATCCAAATGGAATTAAACCATAAAGGCTATCATGTGGGCAAAGCCGATGGGTTTGCTGGTAAAAAAACACGTGCAGCGATTCGTAAATTCCAAAAAGACCATCATCATCGTATGACTGGCAAAGTTTCAGCACAGTTACTTACTGAGCTTAAAGCAGCCAAGTAATCGCAAATACAAGTCTCTTGTGCTGACGTTTATCGCTGATCAGCCAAGAGACTTGGTTATTTTGTTGGGTCGCCATGGCCGTACGAAGTATTGATTAATTGTGTGTTCAAGTATAATGTGGCCTCGGTTTTTCGACTAGGATATACCACGTGGTTTTCCTAGCATGGGCTAAGATAACCCCCCTCTTTTACGTTTTTCTAAGTGATGCCGCTTTGCGCGTTGTTTATGCGTCAATGGCGCTGAACTACCTTGTTGCTTATTCATCGTTGGTCTGACATCTCTTCACTTTGATGTGCCGTTGGTGGTGCTCATCTATTTGGCGGGTCTCTAGGGCGGATCCTTTGTGTCATTAACAAACAAGTGCTAAGAAGCAACGAGTTAACTGATCAATGAGTTGAGGCAGTGCTTGTGGAAAAAATACTTTAATTAAAATTTTTTCAAATTATCCCTTGAAAAGGAAAATCCGAGCCCCATCTTAGATTCAAAGTCAATGAGTACTGAATTTGGAATTGGAGACATCAATATGGGTAAAATTATTGGTATCGATCTGGGAACTACCAACTCATGTGTTGCTATCCTTGATGGCGACCGTCCTAAAGTGATTGAAAATGCTGAAGGGGATCGGACAACACCCTCTATCATCGCATTTACTGAAGACGGTGAAACATTAGTTGGTCAGCCAGCGAAACGTCAAGCGATCACGAACCCTAAGAATACGTTATATGCTATTAAACGTTTGATCGGTCGTCGCTTTGGTGATGATGAAGTTCAGCGCGATATTAAAATTATGCCTTTTGATATCGTAAAAGCTGACAATGGTGATGCGTGGGTTTCTGTTCGTGATGTGAAAAAAGCACCCCCACAAATTTCAGCTGAAGTGCTGAAAAAAATGAAAAAAACAGCAGAAGATTATCTGGGTGAAGAAGTGACTGAAGCGGTCATTACAGTGCCTGCTTACTTCAATGATTCACAGCGTCAAGCAACTAAAGATGCGGGTAAAATCGCTGGTTTAGACGTTAAACGTATTATCAACGAGCCAACTGCTGCGGCATTTGCCTATGGCGTTGATCACGTGAAAGGCGATACTACTGTTGCGGTATACGACTTAGGTGGTGGTACATTCGATATCTCTATTATCGAAATCGACGAAGTCGACGGTGAAAAAACCTTCGAAGTATTAGCAACTAATGGTGATACACATCTAGGTGGTGAAGACTTTGATAACCGTTTAATCAACTATTTAGTTGATCAGTTCAATAAAGAGCAAGGTGTGGATCTGCGTAATGACCCACTGGCCATGCAGCGTCTAAAAGAAGCTGCTGAAAAAGCTAAAATTGAGTTGTCTTCAGCGCAGCAAACTGATGTGAACTTACCGTACATCACCGCTGATGGTTCAGGTCCAAAACACTTAAACATCAAGGTGACTCGCGCTAAACTTGAATCACTAGTTGAAGATCTGGTTCAAAAATCATTAGAACCAATGCGTATTGCGCTACAAGATGCTGACTTGTCGGTTTCTGAAGTGAATGAAGTGATTTTGGTCGGCGGTCAAACCCGTATGCCAATGGTTCAAAAAGTCGTTACAGAGTTCTTTGGTCAAGCACCTCGCAAAGATGTTAACCCAGATGAAGCAGTAGCGATGGGCGCAGCGATTCAAGGTGGCGTACTTTCTGGTGATAAAACTGACGTATTGTTGTTGGATGTTACTCCGCTGTCATTGGGAATTGAAACAATGGGTGGTGTGATGACAAAAGTTATCGATAAAAACACCACTATTCCAACTAAACAGTCACAGGTCTTCTCAACTGCTGATGATAACCAATCAGCGGTGACAGTCCATGTCCTACAGGGTGAACGTAAACGTGCTGGTGATAACAAATCACTGGGACAGTTCAACTTAGAAGGTATTCGTCCAGCTCAACGTGGTGCGCCACAAATCGAAGTGACTTTCGATGTGGATGCGGATGGTATTTTGCATGTATCAGCAAAAGATAAAGATACTGGCAAAGAGCAGAAGATTACCATTCATGCTTCATCTGGCTTGTCAGATGACGAAGTCAGCAAAATGGTTTCCGATGCCGAAGCCCATGCCGACGATGATAAAAAATTCGAGGAACTGGTCAGTACACGTAACCAAGCTGATGCATTAGTACATGGTACTCGCAAGCAGATTGAAGAAGCGGGTGATGCACTGCCAAGTGATGAGAAAAGCAAAATCGAAACGGCAGTGAGTGAATTGGAAAGTGCGGCTCGCGGTGAAGACAAAGCTGAAATCGAAGCGAAAGTTCAGGTGGTTGTTGAAGCCTCTTCTAAGTTGATGGAGATTGCTCAGCAGAAAGCTCAGGCAGCGCAAGGCGGAGCAGGTGAACAAGCGCAACAACAGAAATCTGCCAGTGGCGATGATGTCGTTGATGCTGAGTTTGAGGAAGTAAACGACGATAAGAAATAATATCGCCTGATCGTTTCTTACTTAATTAATTTTAACGGGCGTTGTAGTTCTACAGCGCCCGTTTTCGTTTAAAAACACTGAAACCACTATGTCAAAACGAGATTACTATGAAGTGCTAGGCCTCAGTAAAGATGCCGGCGAGCGGGACATCAAAAAGGCCTATAAGCGGATGGCGATGAAGTATCACCCGGACCGGACGAAGGGTGATAAAGCGCTTGAAGATAAATTTAAAGAAGTAAGTGAAGCCTATGAAGTACTAAACGATTCGCAAAAGAGAGCCGCCTATGACCAATTTGGCCATGATGGCGTTGATCCTAATCGTGCTGGAGCAGGCGGGTTTGGTGGCGGTGCTGATTTTGGTGATATCTTTGGTGATGTCTTTGGCGATATCTTCGGTGGTGGACGCCGAGGTGGTAGTCGAGGGCCACAGCGTGGTGCCGATTTACGTTACAACATGGAACTGAGCTTAGAAGAAGCGGTTCGTGGCGTTTCTAAAGAGATCCAGATACCCACTTTGGTTCACTGTGAACAATGTAAAGGAACGGGTGCTAAATCTGGTAGCAAACCGAAAACTTGTCCAACTTGTCATGGTCATGGTCAAGTGCAGATGCGTCAAGGGTTCTTTGCTGTTCAGCAAGCCTGTCCGACCTGTCATGGCAAAGGTGAGATCATTAGCGATCCATGCCCTAAATGTCATGGCGAAGGCCGCTATGAGCGCAGTAAAACGCTCTCAGTTAAAATACCCGCAGGGGTTGATACAGGTGATCGCATTCGCTTATCCGGCGAAGGTGAAGCTGGCGAGAAAGGCGCACCAGCCGGCGATCTGTATGTACAGGTGAATGTTAAAGAACACCCTATATTTACTCGCGATGAGAACAATTTATATTGTGAGGTGCCGATTAGCTTCACTCAAGCTGCACTAGGCGGTGAGATTGAAGTCCCCACTATTGATGGGCGAGTGAAACTTAAAGTTCCTGCTGAAACCCAAACTGGGCGGATGCTGCGCATTCGTGGAAAAGGGGTGAAATCAGTCCGCTCAAGCGTCGTCGGCGATTTGATCTGTAAAGTTGTGATTGAAACACCAGTGAGCCTTAATGAAGAACAACGTAACTTGTTGCGGCAATTAGAAGAGTCATTAGGTGGTCAATCGAGTAAGTCCAGTAAAAAGCATAAACCTCGTTCTGAGGGTTTTTTAGATGGCGTGAAGAAATTCTTTGATGATTTAACCAAGTAGCTTTGTTTCATCGCTGTATCTAATCCGGTACATTAACATGTACCGGATTTTTAATGGCTGAGATATCACCTAACCGAATGTTTTATCTATATAAGCTGTGTCATACGCGCTTCTACGGCTTTGCCGTCATACCACGATATTATTTCCCCATTTGGATTCGATTTTGAGCTTAGCGCTGTCGACGATGATTGCTTTGTTTTATATATGCTGCAAATTTGTAAATTAATGTAAATAGCAGAGGGGTTACTAAGCGCTGTCACAAAGAGTTCATCCAAACGTATTAGGTTTGTGCCAGATCATTTTTCCCGATACTGATAAATGGATGAATATTGTATGAAACTCTTTAAGTTGTCTTGCGCCGGCTTAGCCGTTGGTGCGCTTTTGCAAGGATGCGCGAGTCATTCGCCGCAAACTGCGATGAATCAAGCTCAACCGACGACGACGCCGATCAAACATGTGGTGGTGATATTTGATGAAAATATCTCATTTGATCATTATTTTGGTACCTATCCCCATGCGACTAATCCTGCAGGTGAACCTGCTTTTCACGCTAAAGCGGATACACCAGCAGTTAATGGTTTGACCACGGAGCTACTTGAGCACAATCCTAACCGTTATAACCCTTTTCGCATGGTGCGCAATCAAGAACCTTGTGACCAAGACCATGGCTATGAAGCGGAGCAAGATGCGTACAATGGTGGGTTAGTCAATCAGTTTGTTAGCGCCACAGGCAACAAACATTCTAAGGTCTGTCAGCGCCAAGTGATGGGCTATTATGATGGGAATACAGTGACAGCACTGTGGAATTATGCGCAGCACTTTGCCATGAGCGATAACTCGTATGGCACTATTTTTGGGCCATCTACGCCTGGCGCACTGAATTTAGTAGCGGGGCGCACTAGCACCACGTATCCAAGCAACACTCCTGGGGTGAAGCAGGGCAACTTAGTCAGCGATGTGGATCCACGCTTTGATGACTGTTCCTATAAGGATGTTGAAAAAGCCAAAGGCGCTGAGCTTGCAACGTCTGTACTCAGTGGTTTGGTCTATGTCAAAGGCGATAATATTGGCACTTTGCTCAATGCTAAACAGGTGACTTGGGGCTGGTTCGAAGGTGGTTTTGATCCAACCAGCTACCACAATGGCATCGCGCGCTGTAGCGCCAAAAGTACCAATGTATTTGGTGGACAAGCGAACGACTATATTCCGCATCATGAACCGTTCCAGTATTTTAAATCAACGGCTAACCCTCATCATTTAGCGCCAAGTAGTCTCGCCAACGTGGGGCATAGCGATCGGGCGAACCATCAGTATAGTTTGAAAACATTCTGGAGTGCGGCTGAACAAGGTCATCTACCTGCGGTTAGTTTCTTAAAAGCAAAAGGCATTGAAGATGGTCATGCAGGCTACTCGAATCCATTAGATGAGCAGCATTTCTTAGTGCGTACCATCAATCGTTTAGAAAAACTGCCACAGTGGAAAAACATGGCCATTGTCATCGCTTATGATGACTCCGATGGTTACTATGATCACGTGATGCCACCGAAAAACCAATTTGCCAACCGCTCTGGTCGCCATGGTTTTGGGCCACGCTTACCGTTACTGGTTATCTCGCCCTATGCGAAACCTAACTTCATTGACCACACCTTGACTGATCAAAGTTCGATTGCTCGCTTTATCGAAAATAACTGGCAGTTAGGGCGCATGCAAAATTCAATGGATGCGCATGCTGGTACGTTGACCCATATGTTTGATTTTAAAGAGGGTGGCAAAACCAAAGCACTTATCTTGAATCCGACTACTGGCGAATCAGCGTCTTAATTTGCTGAGCTATGAACCGGTGCGTCGTTTGGCGCATCGGTTTTTTTATGAAGATTAACTATGACCTACGCCTCTGAAAAATCGTTAAGTTTGCGCCTGCGACAATTTGCTCACTATAGTCTTTATTGGCAACTATTGATGTTAGTCGCTTTAGCTGCGCTGCTTGTGATCCCGCTATTTTTCCAAGCCCCTAAGTACATTTGGCAAACGCCTTGGAATAATGCGCAGCTGTTCAGTGAATGGGTGCTGTGGGCCCTGTGGTATCCGGGAACCTTATTATCGGTGTTATTGGTTGGAAGGCTTTGGTGTGGTGTCTTGTGTCCACTAGGAGCAATGAGTGAATGGGCCAGCCACATTGGGATGCGAGTGCGTCTACCGCAATGGGTTAAACACCCCGCAACCACCGCGTTAAGTTTTGTTTGGGTGACCATCTGGGCGCAAACCTTAGATGTGCGTGACGACCTGCATTCGGCCGCCATTCTATTTGCAATTATTTTTGTGTTGGCCATCGGCTGCGGATTGCTGTTTGGCTCCCATAATAGTCAAGGGCGACGGGTCTGGTGTCGACATTTATGCCCTATTGGCTCAGTGTTGGGAGTATTTTCGCGGTTAGGTAAGTTGAACGTAATGGCCAAACAGCCGCACGGTGATACCGAAGGCTATCGTATTGACGGATTATGTCCGACAGGGATTGAGCTTCGCACTAAGCAAAGCTCTCGGCATTGCATCAAATGTATGCGCTGCGTGACACCACAAAAACGTGGCGGCATGGCCATCGAAGTGCGCCCCATCGGCGATGAAATTCAGCATATTGAGCAGCACGCGCCTTGTTTTTCTGAGCTTTGGTTTATCTGGTTAGCCCCTGGGCTTGCGGTCGCCGGTTTTGTTTGGAGTAGCTCACCCATTTATGTCAGCTTACGGCAGTGGCTGGGGCACTTTGCGTTATCACACCAATGGTACACATGGTTGCAACCTGGACCAAACTGGTTGATGGAGCAAAGTAGCGCTTTAAATCAGCACTATTTATGGCTTGATATGATTTCGATTGGCATTTTTATGTTGCTTTGCGCTTTGATTTTAGCCGGTTTGCTGGCGCTTGGGGCGATGGCTGGTGCGAGGCTTTTGGGGCATCGGCATTTATTGATGAGTCAGCGTATAAGCGAATTTGGTTATCAGTTTGCACCAATGGCGATGTTATGCATCTTGTTAGGCCTTGGTAGCACTTTGTTTGCTTCGCTTAAAAGTGAGCTTGGTGGGGGCGAGAGGCCATTATTATTAGTGTTGGTTGGTGCTGCATTGGCCTTTAATCTACTGCATGGACAGCGTTGGCTGCGTCAACAGAATTTGAGTCCACTTCGTGCTATCGCGGCATTTAGTGTTTTATTAAGCGGTTGTCTTTGTCTTGTGTTAGCCACTGGCTGGAGCATTTTTCCGGCACTATCTATTTGAGAACAGGTTTAATTCAATGCGCATTTATTGTCTAGGTCTACTCGTGGGATTGATGAATATCAGCTGCGCTATTCACGCCGAATCTATTGGTACTGAGACGCTCTTTAATACCCTCGATCAAGATGGGATGCATATCTCAGTGGGCGTGCGCCGTGAGCGCAGTCATGTGGTGTTATGGAGCCATTTGATCGCGCAGGCCTATAACCCCAATGGTTTTATTACCAACGACTTTATTCCCTTTTGTCAACTGAGCTATACGCTCACGCAAGAGAAAAGCCATTGGCATCAACAGGCGGTGTTAGCCATGCGATTAACCTCTGATGGCCCAGAATATGGAAGAGATATCTATTTTCATGGTGCGGGTAACTATCAGCTCTCTATTTATTACCAACCGCCTGTCGTCAATGGCTTTTATCGGCATATTGATAAAGCCACGGGTGTTGCGCCTTGGTGGCATGCATTTACACAGCATTATCGCTTTTATGTCAATAACCAAGGGCAGCTGAGTCAGATACAGCTACAACAAGGAGAGCAGCCATGAAACGTATCAGTTGGATGGTAATGCTGCTCGCTTTGAGCGCTCATGTTTTTGCGATGGATGTGGTGTTTGGCCCCGATGTGGGGATTGACGGCATGAAAATTGGTGCCAGCTATATCCAAGGGATTATTATGTCGCCGATGCTCAAAGGTTCTCCAAAACACGCTGATATCCATTTGGAAACCGATGTCCATGCACTGCCAGGTAATCCGCAAGGATTTCCCGCAACAGCATGGATACCTGGGTTACAGATCCATTTTGTAGTCACCAAAGCGGGGAGTCAGTGGCGTTACGCAGCTGATTATCTGCCGATGGTCGCTCAAGGTGGCCCCCATTATGGGTGTAACATTAAATTAGATGGACCTGGACATTATTTGGTCACTAACTACTATGCGCCGCCGAGTAAGAACGGATTATTTTTAATCCGACAGGCTGGCCCTGGCGTTTATCCATGGTGGAAGCCATTTACGCGTCATTATCAATTTGATTTTTTAGGGACAGGCAAACATGGCGGCTATTAAAAGCGTTTCAAGGTGGTCATGTGCACTGATAGTGAGCGCCATTTCATGGGCGCATGCCAGTACCTTGCCGAGTGTGAAAACCATGACACCTATTCACCATCTGGTCGTGGTCGTTCTGCAAGATGAAAGTTTTGATCGCTATTTTGGCATCTATCCTCATGCCCAAAATAATATGGATGAGCCGCCTTTTAAGGCAATAGCTAATACCGCTAAAGTGGCTGGTTTTACCCCTAAGCTATTAAAGCATAATCCCAATTTGAGCAACCCTTATCGTATGGCTCCAGGTGAGCCGACATGTGATTTAGGTTATGGCGTCATCGCCCAAAAGCGAGCCTATAACGCGGGTCAAAATAACATGTTTATCTGGCAAGAAGATCAAGGGCCCACCGCGATTAATGATGATGGTTGTTTTCCGCAGTCAGTGATGGGTTATTATGATGGCAACACTTTGCAGGCTCTGTGGGGATATGCGCAGCATTACGCGATGGCCGATCATCTATTTGCTACAAATTATTCGACTGCGACCACTGGGCAAATTAATTTGATTGCTGCGACAACGCAAGGGGTTGAGCCTAAAGTCTTACCCGGCGTGAGTTACACCGATCAACTGCTTGGCAATAACCCACCGCTATATGATGATGCCAGCCATGGCCGTTTCAAAGTGCATTTTGAAGGGCGTAATATTGGTGATCTTCTTAATCAGCGACACCTTCGCTGGGGTGCTTTTGTCGGTGGTTTTTCGCCAAATAGCAAAGGGGAATTCAAACAGCGAGTGTTAAATCAGTCTGGGTCTTTAGTGGCTGCCTATCAGCCTAATGACGATCCATTCCAGTATTTTCAACGCACTGCGAATGCCCATCATCTTGCGCCCATTAGTGCCAAACTGATAGGTCGTAGCGATCGGGCGAATCATCAATATGATCTGCACTGGTTGTGGATAGCGCTGCGTCAGCAACATTTACCTGCAGTGAGCTTTGTTTTTCCAAATCATGCGCAAAATGGTCATGTGGGGGCATCGTCACCGCTGGATGAGCAGCGCTTTTTACGTCACTTAATGGCGCATCTGAAACAGAGCAAACAGTGGCAGTCAAGCGCTGTGATGTTGGTGTGGAGCAATGCCAATGGCTGGTATGATCACGTGACTCCTCCGAATGCACCGCAAGGGATGAGTGGCGGCGGTTATGGCCCTCGATTACCTTTCTTACTTATCTCACCTTGGGCGCGACATAACTATGTGGCTCACCAGATGCTGGACCAAAGTTCGGTGCTGCGCTTTATCGAGCAGAATTGGCAGCTTGGATACTTGGGCACACACACCGCCGATCATTATGCTCACTCGCTACTAAATATGTTTAATTTTAAACCAAAAGGATAGTCAAGAGCCCCTAACTGAGGGCATCTCGATGAAAAAGAGGCGAAATCGATAGCTATTTTTGTTACGCTGGCAGACTTTGTAACTTACGCAAGGGATAACCTATGAGCGAACAATATAGCAGCGTTGAAGCGCAGGCCAGCTACGGCTACGGTATGCAGATCGGTGAACAGATTAAACAAGCCGCATTTGAAGGGCTTGAAATTGAAGCCATGTTAAACGGTATCCGTGATGTGATGACAAGCGCTGCGCCTGCAGTTGATGAATCATTAGTTGCCGCAGCGTTTGAGCAGATCAGCGCACGCATCGAAACCAAACAAGCAGAGCAGCATAAATCGAACAAAGCGGCGGGTGAAACTTTCCTCGTGCAAAATGCTCAGCGCGCCGACGTGCAAGTCACTGAAAGTGGTTTGCAATATGAGGTAATTAGCGCAGGTGATGGCGCAACCCCTAGTGCAACAGATAAAGTGAAGGTTCACTATCACGGGACATTGGTTGATGGCACCGTCTTTGACAGCTCAGTCAAGCGTGGTCAGCCGATTGAATTCCCAGTCAATGGCGTCATCAAAGGTTGGACTGAAGCGCTGCAAAATATGAAAGTGGGCGATAAATGGAAATTATATATTCCTCAAGAGCTTGCTTATGGTGCGCAAGGCGCAGGGGCTGCAATTGCACCTTATTCAGCACTGGTATTTGAAGTTGAATTATTAGGTGTAATGTAATTCTCATGCTTAGGCCGCCTTTTGGCGGCTTTCGGTTTAGGCTGTATTGATTTTCAGGGGGAGTTTTGCCGCTCAATGCTAGGCAAAGCGTTCCTTTGATAAGACTCTATTTTTTGTCACTTGTCACTGATTTCGAATAACTATACATCGTTTCTCGTTTCGCCAGTAAAACGTATTAGAACGAACATCGCCTAAGCCCGACACATCAATACCCTTTAAGGGGTAAATGATCACCAATGTGTTTGCCCATCGAGGGGGAACATCTGATATTCTCATATCATGTGGGTGAATATGGGAGCGTTATGAGTACAATTCTGGATGTACGTCAATTGACCAAACGATTTGGCGACAATGTTGCCGTCGATGGCTTGAATATTACACTGCGCAGCGGTGGCTGTTTTGGATTATTAGGCCCTAATGGTGCGGGCAAAACCACTACCATTGAGATGCTCGAAGGGGTCTTGGCTCCCGACAGCGGTGAGATTTTATTTCAGGGCAAGCCACGTGATCGGCAGTTTCGCCAAGCTATTGGGATCCAATTCCAAAATACCGCGCTCCAAGAACGTCTTACGGTGCGAGAGACGTTGCAGCTGTTCGCGCAGTTGTATCAATCCCCCCAGCCACTTCAAACTTTGATGCAAAGCTGTCAACTCAGTGAGTTCAGTGAGCAAGATACCCACCACCTTTCAGGCGGGCAGCGCCAACGGTTACTTTTGGCCATTGCTCTGATTAACGATCCAAAACTATTATTTTTAGATGAACCAACCACAGGGCTTGATCCTCAAGCGCGCATGAACTTTTGGCAGTTAGTTGAACAAATTAAAGCGTCTGGTAAAACCGTGTTATTAACCACTCACTATATGGATGAGGCCTATTACCTGTGTGATGAGATAGGCATTATCGACCATGGTCAGATGATCGCCTGTGACACCCCCAAAGCGCTATTAGATGAGCATCTGCCAGGAATATATCTGAGTGTCAGCAGTGAACACCACAACTTGCTTGATAAGCTCGCAATACAGTTTGAGAATCAATATGGGTGGTGCCGCTGGAAAACCAATGATGCGCAGAAGCAGATTGATCAACTGAAAGCAGTCGGATTAACCCAAGCAGATATTCAAGTGCAACGACCCAATCTGGACGATCTATTTTTGACCCTCACAGGGCGGCGGTTGAGGAGCTAGTATGTGGCAACGAATTTGGGCGATATTTCATGCCCGCACTTTAGAAGGGATACGTGATCGCAGTTCGCTCGCTTGGAATATTCTCTTTCCATTAGCGCTATTAGTTGGCTTTTCCTTATTCTTTTCTGGTCGAGGACAGGTGCAGTATCAAATTGGTGTGATAGGCAAACAAGTCGAGACACCCGTTTGGCAAGATTTGTGGCAGATGCCGTATTTAAGTTTTGATCACTACAGTGATGCAAAAACTGCACAATTGCATTTGGCGCGTCATCAATTAGATCTGTTGGTAGACCCTAGCCATCAACGCTACTGGGTCAACCCGAAATCGCCAAAAAGTATGATGGCTGAGAAGGTACTGCAAGGCTTGGTGCATCAACCTCTAAGCCGTGCGCAGCTGGCATCTCGGCCGATCCGCTATATCGATTGGTTTTTACCTGGCGTGCTGGGCATGAATGTGATGTTTAGCGGGCTATGGGGAGTCGGATACTCGATTGTTCGATATCGCAAAAATGGGGTACTTAAGCGCTTGAGCGCGACGCCGGTTCAACCTATTGAGTTTTTGCTGGCCCAAGTGTTATCAAGGTTGGTTTTGATGATGGTGGTGACCGTTGTGTTGTTTGTGGCCGCAACCACGCTGCTGCATTTAACGATGCGCGGCAACTTAGTCTTATTATTTGGTATTTTTACACTCGGCGGCGCCTCAATGATCAGCCTCGGATTGTTAATTGCGAGTCGCAGCCAAAGTGAGGAATTAACCTCTGGTTTAGTGAATCTAATTTCTTGGCCGATGATGTTTTTATCGCAAGTGTGGTTCTCCTTAGAGGGGGCGCCGCACTGGCTAAAATGGGTGGCTGATCTGTTGCCATTGACGCAAATCATCCGCAGTGCTCGTCAAGAGATGCTCTATGGTACGATGACTAGCCACGATTGGTTAGGACTTGTCTATGTAATAGCTTTTACCTCGGTGTGCCTAATTGTAGGTGCTTGGCGGTTTCGCTGGCGTTAGATCAACGCCAGCCTGCCTTTACAAGGTAAGATTGGGCAGCAGTGAGTCGACTGGTAGTCGTATATATATTGATAAAAATGAGTGAGAAAACTGTTCAATACACAGTGACTATTCAATTAAAAAATTGCTTGAATGGATAAAACAGAGGAGAGCGTTATGGCGCAGGTGCGTATCGCCATTGTAGGGTGTAATGGCCGTATGGGGAAAGTATTACAAGAAGCCGTATTGGCCCATGACAGTACCATCTTAGGTGGCTTGATTGAGCGCCCAGGCGCAGATTCAGTCGGGTTAGATGGAGGGGATCTCGCAGGGCTTGGCAAACACGGCGTTGCTATTGTCGATAACCTTGATGCCGTGCAAGACAGTACGGATGTGATTATTGATTTCACGCGTCCTGACGTTACTATGCAAAACTTGCAGTGGGCGTTGGCAACCGGCAAGAAAATGGTGATTGGTACCACAGGGTTTAGTGAGCGGCAAAAAGAGCAAATTCAACGCGCTAGTGAGTCGATGGCGATTATGATGGCGCCTAACATGAGTGTTGGCGTCAACGTCTTGCTGGAGCTGTTGAAAATGACGGCCAAAGTCATGGGCGATTATACCGATATTGAGATTATCGAAGCCCATCATCGGCATAAAGTTGATGCGCCCTCTGGGACAGCGCTGGCGATGGGGGATGCCATTGCTCAAACACTTGGTGTAAATTTAAAAGATGTCGCGGTCTATGGCCGAGAAGGGCATACCGGGGAGCGTGATCGTCAAGCCATTGGTTTTTCCACGATTCGAGCTGGTGATATTGTGGGTGAACACACTGCGATGTTCGCTGATGTGGGTGAGCGCATCGAGATTACCCATAAAGCATCAAGCCGAATGACCTTTGCCAAAGGGGCTGTGCGAGCGGCCGTATGGCTCAGTGGCCAGAAAAATGGCTTGTATGGCATGGGTGATGTGTTGGGAATTGATAAACTACGTGTCTAAGTCTATACAATAAATGTGATAAAAAGGATAGACAGTGAATACTGACTATCCTTTTTTAATAAGTGCGACAATTGCTGGCTAGCTCACTAGATGGCAAGAGACAAAATGTTCTTGATCGGGTGATGTAATCGTTTGCTGCAATTGAGGTTTAACCTGCGCGCAGTGCTCCGTTGCATAACGACAACGAGTGCGAAACGTACAGCCGCTTGGTGGATTGAGCGGTGAGGGCACGTCTCCCTCTAAAATGATTGTCTCTGAATGGTGCGTCGGATCAGGTACTGGAATGGCTGAAAGCAATGATTGCGTGTAGGGATGTTGCGGATTACGGTACAGCTCTTCGGCAGGCGCCTGTTCGACCACTTGTCCTAAATACATCACCGCCACATCATCACAAATATGCTGAACCACGGCCAAGTCATGGGCAATAAACACAAATGAGATGCCGCGAGTTTCTTGCAAGTCAGCAATTAAGTTAAGTACTTGCGCTTGTACTGAAACATCCAAGGCTGACACGGGCTCATCTGCGATAATTAGTTTCGGTTCAAGTACCAAAGCGCGCGCAATCCCAATGCGTTGACGCTGTCCACCCGAGAATTCATGGGGATAACGATTGAGCGCTTCAGGGCGAAGGCCCACAATCTTCATCACGCTGGCAATCTTTTGCTCACGTTCAGCGACTGTACCGACCTTATGTGTATCGAGCGGCTCACGCAAAATATCGTGAATGGTCATGCGCGGACTGAGTGATGCAAATGGATCTTGGAAGATAATCTGCATATCTTTGCGCATGGCCTTAAGCTCCGCATCGTTCATCTCGACAATATTTTTGCCATCAATGATGATTTCACCTTCACTCGGTTCAATAAGGCGTAAAATACAACGTCCTAAGGTTGACTTGCCACAGCCTGATTCGCCAACAATCCCCAGCGTTTGACCTTTTCGGATTTTAAAGCTGACATTATTGACCGCTTTACAGACGGCGCGATTACGTTTGAGAAAACTATTGCCAATGATAAAGTTTTTAGTGAGGTGATTAACCTCTAAAATTACCTCATCGCGGACCATTTCGGATGAGGTTGAACTTTTCTGCTGTGTCATGCGTTAACCTCCTCAGCATAGAAGCAGGCCGCTTGGTGGCCAAGCGGAGCCGTTGATGGTACACCATCGTCTGATACTTCTTTTAACCTTGGAGCACTTTCATGGCATTTGGATGTGGCTTTGGGACAGCGGGTTGAGAATCGACACCCTTTTGGCAAGCTAAATAGATCAGGTACGACACCCTCAATGGTTGGTAAGCGTGCAATTTTTTTATCACGAACCACTGGAATAGACGCTAACAGTCCTTGCGTATAGGGGTGTTGTGGGTTGGAAAATATCTCATCGACGCGTCCTTGCTCAATAATTTCACCACAGTACATCACCACGACACGTTGGCATGATTCTGCCACCACACCTAAATCATGGGTGACGAGCACAACTGCCATTTCGAGCTCTTTTTTGAGACGAACTAACTCCCGCATCACTTGCGCTTGAATGGTGACATCCAACGCCGTAGTGGGCTCATCAGCGAGCAGCAGTTTGGGGCCACATGAGAGGGCCATCGCGATCATCACCCGTTGACGCATCCCCCCTGAAAGCTCATGGGGATAAACATGAACACGCTTTTCTGGCGATGGAATGCCGACAATTTCGAGCATTTCAATGGCTTTGTTTAGTGCTTCTCGTTTTGAACATTGAGTATGGTTTCGGATGACGTCAATCATCTGGGTGCTGACTTTAAGCACGGGATTGAGCGCAGTCATCGGCTCTTGAAAGATCATGGAGATCTCATTGCCACGAATTTGTCGATACGCTTTATGGCTTAATCCGACCAGTTCTTTACCTTGAAACTTAATGCTGCCTTCGGCGATGCGACCTGGTGGTGAGGGAATTAACCCCATGACCGCCAGTGAACTTACTGATTTGCCACACCCCGATTCACCAACGATGGCCAGTGTTTCACCCGGCATGACTTCAAAGCTAATCCCATTGATAGCTCGAGCAACGCCTTTGTCAGTTGAAAAATCAACGGCTAAATTGTCCACTTTGAGCAGCGGCGTTGAAGATGGATGAGTCGTCATGATTAAACAGTCCTTGGATCCAGTGCATCTTGAAGAGAGTCGGAGAACATATTGAAGGCCAATACTAATACGAATAACATCCCTGATGCTGCAAAGAAGTTACAAAAATGCCCACCGGTTACTTCACCACCTGCGGCAGCGAGCATTAACCCCCAACTGATACCATTTTTCACCCCAATGCCTAAGAAACTCAAAATAACTTCAGCTTTAATGGCCGAGATAAACAATAACGACATATTGACTAAGATAATATGAGAAGTATTTGGCAGTAGATGTTTGAAGATAATTTTATAGGTGGGTACCCCTAAAGCTCGTGCTGCTTCTGTAAACTCCATATTTTTGAGTTTAATCATCTCACCACGAACCACCCTTGCAGTGCCTGTCCAGAAGGTGGCGGTCATCGCAATATGCATCGAGTACGTGTTGTCGGGAAGTGCAAAAGCAATCGCGGCAACGAGCAGATAGAAAGGAATACAATCGAGACAGTTCATGATCCACATAATGAACTCGTCAATAACTGTGCTATTGAAATAGCCCATTAAAGCGCCGGTAATTGCCCCAATGAACGTTGCGCTACAGGCAACAATAATCCCTACCGAAAAGGCTGTTTTAGTACTGTACATCGCCCGTGCAAAGATATCTTGGCCATTGATGTTGGTTCCAAACCAGTGGGCCGCACTCGGGCCTTGGTAGCCGTTGGTGATCATTTGATCCCAACCATTGCCAAGCCATCCGAGCCAAACAGCAATCGCGATTCCCATATAGATTAACACCACGAATAGGCTAATCAATCCGATGCGGTCATGGGAAAATTTTTTAAATGCCTTACTCCACAGCGACTCGCGTTTAAGCTTTGGCTGTTGCTCTGGCATATTTACAATATCAGTCATAACAACGTCCTATTTTAGCGAGATACGTGGGTCAACAAGCTTATAGAGCACATCTGCAATACTAACCACGACAATAAAGAGCAAGGTGGTTAAGGTAAGTATCGCTTTGACAACGGGTAAGTCACCTGTGGTGATCGCGTTGTAACTTATAAGCCCAACACCAGGAATACCAAAGAAAGTTTCTAATAACAATGCACCACCAACTAACATAAACGGGATTGAAAATACAATGGTCGTAATAATTGGAATGAGTGCATTTTTTAAGACGTGTTTGATTAATATACGCAGTGGTGAGTGACCAAAGGCGCGCGCTGTACGCACATGATCCTTAGACATCTCTTCGACTAAAATAGCGCGATAAAAACGGGTGCTATAGCCCACTGAGACGAATACTGAACACAGTGTTGGTACTGTCACATAATAGAGATAACTAGGCAGGGAGTGAACTTCCCAGCCATACACTGGAAACCAGTTTAATCCATAACTCGAGCAGAAAATTAACTGCATCGCGATGATGATGATGATATACGAGATACTCATCCCCACCACCGATGAGGACATCACTAACTTATCAAGCCACTTACCACGGTTATTCGCCGCCAATAACCCAAGTGCCAAACTCACTACATTGCCTAAAATAAAGCCAGGCATAATCAGTTCAACGGAAATTGGGATAGTCCGTGACAACATGGCTGTTACTTTTTCACCACTTGAATCAGAATAACCAAAATTAAAGGTAATCATCTGATGCAGGTAGTGAATATAACGTTCCCAAAAGGGTTGGTCGTATCCAAGCTGATGGTGAATGGCTGCAATTTGTGCAGCCGTTGGATTACGACCTAATAAATCATAAGTTTTGTCGGGGCCAAAATAGACCATCAGTACAAAACTAATTAACGTAACCCCGAATAAAAGGGGGAAGCCGTACAACAGCTTCCGCAGAGAATATTTCAATGAATCCATGAGGGACCTATTTCTTTACATCGACATATTTAAAGTAGTTGCCTAAGAAATCAGTCTGAGGCCACATAATGACATTCTTATGCCATAAATAGATATGCGTGCGTGAGAACGAGCCGATACCGACACAGTCATTCACAAGTATATTGTTAAGTTGTTTGTAAATGGCGGTGCGCTCTGGACTTGGCTGCATGTCAGCTGCTTTTTCATATAACGCATTGTATTTTGGATTGTTATAGTTGGCACTGTTTGCACCTGGTGAACGGTTCGGACCATAAAACAGTTGCAACGTATTTTGTGCATCTGGGTAGTCTAAACCCCATCCCATCGGAACCAGCATGGTTTTGCTGTTTTTCACATCGCGGTTGAAATCACCGAAGGTTGCATACGTTTTTAACTTAATTTTATTTTTCGGGTAACCAATTTTAATCAAGTTGCCTCGGAACTGTTCATAAAATTGCCGATCTTTCACTGATGCCATGGCAGGATAAGTCAGCACAGGTAAGGAATGTTTATTCCAACCATATTCTTTGAGGAGTTTTTTCGCACCGGCAATATCTTGTGTAACAGAGCTTTTATCCATTTTTGGATCAAAACCATCAGTACCAGGGACAATAAAGCCAGGATATGCGTGGCCAAGCCCTAGGTAGAAGCGACTGATCCGTTGTGGCCAGTTGAATGATTTGATGATGGCGCAGCGCAGTGCTTTATTTTGTGCGTCAGTTTTAGGGTTTTTCGAGTGGCCAAAATAATCGTTATCAAAGTTGAACAGGTTGTAGACTAGACCGGCTTCGGTGGTAACACGATAGTTATATTTTTTCGCATAGGCAGGTTTAAGTGTAACGGGTGATTTAGACGCTAACACCTGATCGATTTGATCGTTTTGTAAACTTGCGTTGACGACTTCATTACCTTTGGTAAAGGAGTTCCAAGCCGCAGAAGATTCTTGGATCCAGTTAACTTCTACACGGTCGACAATTGGCAGTGTTTTCCCTTCAAGCTCTGCAAGACCTGCTTTCCCTTCAATTTTAGGGTCATAGCCTTCTTGTTTCAGATTAAACACTTCGTGGCGATAATTTGGATTACGCACTAATACTGTTTTAGTGGTGTTGGTTGAAACCATTTCAAAAGGGCCACTGCCCACTGGATGAATGGCAAATTCACGCCCATATTTCTTGACCGCTTCTTTCGGTACCACGGCTGAAAAACCCATTGCAAGGGTGTACATCAACTGCGGATAAGGCTTAATCAACTTAATTTGGATGGTATAGCGATCAAGCGCTTTTAGGCCTGCAATTGGTTTACTGTAGTCGGCACCATCCTTACCCCATTGATCGAGCCCTACAATTTTTCCAGCCCACAGCCAGCTTCCTTGTGAGCGGTTTTTAGGATCAAAGTTACGTTCTAATGAGTACACAAAATCTTGGGCAGTGACTTCACGACCTTTCCCATCAGCAAAGGCGGGATCGTTGATAAAATGGACCCCTTTTTTTATTTTAATGGTATAGGTTAAACCATCTTTCGATACGGTTGGCATACCTGTCGCGAGATCGGGCTCAAGCTGGAATGGGGTTTTCAGATATTTGTATTGGTAAAGCGTGTCATAAACGGCGGTCACAATTTCGTTGGCATACATAGTCCCCGATTGGACTGGATCAAGCGTTCGCGGTGCGCTATCCCCCAATATTTTTAATACCTTTGGCGTATTCGCCAACGCGCAGGAGGATGCCACCAGCGCTGCGAGAGGGAGTAACTTAAGAAGTTTCATAAATCCACTGTCCTTGTTCTGTGAGCTCTCAGGGCTCATTGATGTTGTCTATGCAAATAATGCAATCTGTTTGTTTACGATATTAAGCAAATTAGACTTTATGTTGTCAATGTTTTATTTCTAAAAATTAAATATAGCTTATAAATATTTAAATAGTTATTTATGCCAATTTAGCCGTGAAGTGTTATATATACCACCTTCTCTCAGCAAAATACATACATCGCTGTAGGCGATGTACTGCACAACGATTCATGGCTGCGTAAACGCAGCCATGAAGAGGTACTTTTTTCAACCATCGGTTGATTATAACCATGGAAAAAAATAGAACACAATGTGACGTGCCCTATTTTTGATGATTGATGCTTTAACTGATTATTTTATATCGATATATTTGAAAATATTACCGGCAAATGCATTCGGCCACATCACAACATTTTTATGCCACAGTGCAATCCCTGTCCGAGAGAATGAGCCAATACCGACGCAATCATTGATTAAGATTTTGTTCATCTCTTTGTAAATCGCAGTACGTTCAGGGCTGGGTTGCATGCTCGCCGACTTTTCATACAACGCATTGTATTTGGGGTTGTTGTAGTTCGCCGCGTTAGCACCTGGTGAGTGGAATGGGCCATAAAAGAGCTGCAGTGTATCTTGCGCATCGGGGTAGTCTAGGCTCCATCCCATGGGTGCCATCATGGTCTTACTATTGGTCAAATCTCGATTGAAATCCCCAAAGGTGGCATAGGTTTTCATCTTAATTTTGTTTTTCGGATAACCTATTTCTAACAGGTTTCCCCGAAATTGTTCATAGAATTGTCGATCTTCCACAGTGGCCGTGGATGGATAGATGATCATGGGTAGATTATGTTTATTCCAACCATATTGCTTAAGCAGTTTTTTAGCACCCGCAATATCTTGTGTCACTGATGCTTTGCTGAGCTTGGGATCATAGCCATTGGTTCCTGGGACGATAAAGCCAGGATAAGCGTGACCCATTCCCATATAGAAGCGATTAATTCGCTGCGGCCAGTTAAATGATTTGATGATGGCACAGCGCAGCGCTTTATTTTGCGCGTTGACTTTAGGGTCTTTCGAGTAGCCTAAATTTGGGTCGTTAAAGTTAAAGGTGTTATAGACAAAGCCCTCTTCGCGTTTAACTCGATAATGATACTTTTTAGCAAAGGCGGGTTTGAGTTTAACCGGATCGCGTGAGGCTAAGACTTGATCCATATATTGGTTAGATACCCCGGCGTTGACCACTTCATTACCTTTGGTAAATGAGTTCCATGCCGCTGAAATCTCTGGGATCCAACTGATTTCAACGCGATCAACGATAGGGAGCGTTTTACCATCCAATTCAGCGACGCCTGATTGAGCTTGTGTTTTAGGGTTGTATCCTTCTTGTTTGAGGTGGAAGACTTCATGACGATAGTTAGGATTACGAACCAACACCGTTTTCGTTGTGTTAGTTGAGACTAATTCAAATGGCCCACTACCAACCGGATGAATGGCAAATTCTTTACCGTATTTATCCACAGCTTCTTTAGGAACAACTGATGAGAAGGGCATTGCTAGTGAATACATTAACTGTGGGTAAGGCTGCGTTAACTTGATTTGAATGGTATAGCGATTGAGTGCTTTGAGGCCAGTGACCGGTTTATTATAGTCAGCGCCATCTTTAGCCCATTGGTCCAATCCTACAATTTTACCTGACCACAGCCATGTGCCTTGCGAGCGATTTTTGGGATCAAAATTGCGTTCTATTGAATAGACAAAATCTTGTGCGGTGACTTCACGCCCTTTGCCATTAGCAAAGGCTGGGTCGTTGGCAAAATGGACGCCTTTTTTGATGGTGAATGTGTAAGTGAGTCCATCTTTAGATATTTGTGGCATTGCTGCAGCAAGATCGGGCTCTAATTGGTAAGGGCGTTGCAGGTATTTATATTGATAGAGCGTGTCGTAAATTGCGGAGACAACCTCAGTGGCATAAAGCGTACCCGATTGAATGGGGTCAAGATTTCGCGGCGAACTATCGCCGGCAAATTTTAACACCTTGGGCTGCTGCGCGAAAACGCAGCATGACGCCACTAGCAGCGCTAGTGGCAGGAGCTTCATTTGTTTCATAAGCAATACTTTCCATGTTATTGAGCGGTTGAGGCTCATATGTTGTGTTGATATGTATTTTTATTATGCTGTTTTATTAAGCAAATTAGATTATATATTGTCAATATATTATTTGAATAATATAAAATTTTATAAAATAGGGCATGTGTAGGCCATTAGCCTATCTAGCTTGGATGTTTTATCGAGGTCATTGTTAATAATTAGCTAAGTTGATGCAAGGTTGTATTGATAAATAGATAAGATTTGAGCTGTGAAGTAATATGATTTACTCCTAAAATGACTATATAAATGAGATTATCCTGTTTGTGAGAAAGTAATTTTATTTAACTGGAATTAAACACTGTGGTTACTATATTGCAATTTGGCTTGATATGCGAATATCTACGTTCAATGAACTCAGCTATCTGATGAACCTGACTGCACGATGTAAACTATTGCGCCTTGAATCGCGCTTGATAAAGCCGCTCAATTGAGCGACTTTTTGCTAAAAGAGATGAGCTGGCTAAGATTCTTGGTTTTGCAGCTCGACTTGTACTTCTTGTTCAACTAACGCATCAACAATCAGAGCACAGGCCGCATCGCCAGTGATATTAAGTGCGGTGCGGATCATGTCGAAGATGCGGTCGAGAGCAAATAACAGCGGGAGACCTTCGATTGGAATGCCCGCGGCTAATAAAACCGCTACTACCAGAAACGATGGACCAGGAACGCCGGCTTGACCTACCGCGCCGAGTGTTGATGTCAGGATGATTGCGATATAAGCGCCCATAGAAAGATCAATGTGAAACAATTGGGCAAAGAAAATGGCAACTAAACCATAGTAAATTGCATTGCCTGACATGTTGATTGTTGCCCCCAGTGGTAGCACGAATGCAACTGTCGAGTTTTTCACCCCAAGTTCATTTTCAACGGTGTCCATATTGACAGGCAACGTTGCCATCGATGATGCAGTAGACAGCGCGACTGCTTGCGGTTTTTTCATCGCTAAGATGAATTTTTTTGCTGATGTTTTAGTGAACAATTGAATCATCAGCGGGTAAGCAATAAAACCAAAAATGAGGATTGCCAAAACATAGACCACGAAGAGTTTTAGCACCACGGTTAACGCGCTAAACCCGAAGGTGCCTACAGCTTCTGCCATGAGACCAAATACACCAAGCGGAGCGATAATCATCACTTTATTTATCATCCACACGAAACAATCAACAATTGTATTGACCCCGTTTGTGATTGGTTCACGACGCTCTTTAGGTTGCTTTGCGAGTGCTACGCCGAAAAATAGGCAGAACACTAGAATTTGCAGAATATTGGCGTTGTTGAGAGATTTGAAGACATTGGTTGGGATCATGCCTGTGATGGTTTGCCAGAAGGTCGGCAAATTGCCTTGCGCTGCATATTCAGTGGAAAACATGCCTTGGACACCAGAGACGTCAATGCCTAAACCTGGTTTGAAAATGACTCCCATCACCAGAGCAAGAGCGACCGCAGCTGCGGATGTTAAAGCAAAATAGGCAAGGGTTGTTAGACCGACTTTACCTGCATTTGAGCTATGACCTAAACCCGCTGCACCAGAAATCAGCGCAACGGCAACTAATGGAATGACAAGCATCTTAATTAGGTTAATGAAGATAGTTCCTAATGGTGCAAATATAGCTGCTTGATTGCCCATGAGAGCGCCAACAGTCGTTCCGACAATCATAGCAATGACGACTTGAAAGCCGATGTTGCCCATCAAAGAGTTGATTTTAGACACTTCCCTTACCTCGTTTGTGTTGTGTTTAAAATAGAAAATGTGTGTTTCAATTTTCCACTAGATTGACCCAACGTATATATCACTGATGATCGCTATCCCTTTGGTTCTTAAGGAACGGTGCTCTTTGGCAAATTTAGATAAACCGATATAACAGATGAGATCATCCATTAAATATCCCACGATCGTGACCGGTTTGCTCATCGTTGAGCCGATGAGTGCTTCTGATGATCACTGCAATGACCATCTTTGATGGTGTAAATGACGACGTTGCAATGACCCGCGGATCTTTTGTCGATCGTACGTTTATCTTTTTTATCAATATAATTTCGGGCGTGGGGAATTTAGCATATTGATAGAGATGAAAATATGATTTTACTCTATGATTGCACTACTTTTTCGAAGTCGTACTTGCTTTTTTAGATAGATTTTGTCGTGTTGATGCTTTTTATGCGGTTGTTTGCTCTGTTTAAATGGATATCAGAGCCCTAGAATGCTTCTTAATGAATTGATTATTTATATTAATATATTGAATTTAAATTCAAGTGTGTTGTGGTACACTGACTTGCAGAATTCGTATTATTAGGGCGATGGATGAATAGCTAATAAGGTAGGAATAAGCTATGGATTTTTGAGTATTATTCATGTATAGTCCGCGCAATTTGCCAAATTTTCACAGATTTTTATAGAATTTCATAGCTTGAGCATTACGCTCATGTATACGTGTCGACGCTCTATTTAGGAGGTTGCCTTGAGCAAGTCAGCAATGCTGGTTTTAGAAGACGGAACTGTATTTCACGGAACCGCTATTGGTGCTGGTGGTTATGCCATTGGGGAAGTCGTTTTTAATACATCGATGACCGGATATCAGGAAATACTTACAGACCCTTCATATTCCCGCCAAATTGTTACTCTTACTTACCCACATATAGGAAATTACGGAACAACCCCTGAAGACGAAGAATCATCCCAAATTGCCGCTAGTGGCCTCGTTATCCGTGATCTCCCCCTGTTAGCTAGTAACTTCCGCTCAACCCAATCTTTAAGCGATTATTTAAAAGAAAAACAAGTCGTTGCCATTGCTGATATTGATACCCGCAAACTCACTCGTATCCTTCGGGAAAAAGGGGCGCAGCGTGGCTGCATTATTGCAGATGATCATATTTCCAGTGAACAAGGGTTAGCGAAAGCGCTCGAGTTTGGTGGGCTTAAAGGGTTAGATTTAGCCAAAGAAGTCACGACTGCACAATCTTACACTTGGCAAGAAGGCAGTTGGCATTTAGGGCAGGGGTTTGCTCAGCCAGATAGCTATCAATACCATGTTGTGGCCTACGATTTTGGGGTAAAACGCAACATTTTACGCTTACTGGTTGATCGCGGCTGTAAATTGACGGTCGTTCCAGCGCAAACTAGCGCTGAAGAAGTGCTCAAACTTAATCCTGATGGGATCTTTCTGTCTAACGGTCCGGGTGACCCTGAGCCATGTGATTATGCCATTGCTGCGATTAAAGTCTTTTTAGAAAAATCTATACCGGTATTTGGCATCTGTCTCGGTCATCAATTGCTCGCGCTAGCTAGTGGCGCAAAGACGATGAAAATGAAATTTGGTCATCATGGGGGCAACCACCCAGTGAAAGATCTGATCGCTAATCGAGTGATGATTACTGCGCAAAACCATGGGTTTGCCGTCGATGAAGCAACCTTGCCGAAAAATCTTAAAATTACTCATGTTTCGCTCTTTGATGGGACATTACAAGGGATACACCGGACCGATAAACCAGCCTTTAGTTTTCAGGGGCACCCTGAAGCAAGTCCTGGTCCACATGATGCCGCGCCCCTATTTGACCATTTTATCGAGTTGATTGATAAGTCTCGTCTGACTCACTCAGCTTAAGCGAGGATTACACTAGACATGCCAAAACGTAATGATTTAAAAACGATTCTTATTTTAGGCGCTGGCCCGATTGTGATTGGTCAAGCCTGTGAATTTGACTACTCCGGTGCGCAAGCGTGTAAAGCACTGCGCGAGGAAGGGTTTCGAGTTGTCTTGGTGAACTCTAACCCTGCCACGATCATGACCGATCCGGATATGGCTGATGCCACTTATATCGAGCCGATTCATTGGGAAGTGGTTGAGCGTATTATAGAAAAAGAACAGCCCGATGCCGTGCTACCTACCATGGGTGGGCAAACCGCACTTAACTGTGCACTGGATTTAGAGCGCCATGGTGTCTTAGCCAAATATGGGGTTGAGATGATTGGCGCGACGGCTGATGCGATTGATAAAGCAGAAGATCGCTCTCGCTTTGATAAAGCGATGCGTGCCATTGGCCTTGAATGCCCACGCTCTGGGATGGCTCATAATATGGACGAAGCAAACCAGGTGCTTGCTGAGGTGGGCTTCCCCTGTATTATTCGTCCTTCATTTACCATGGGCGGAAGCGGCGGTGGGATCGCGTATAATAAAGATGAATTTGAAGAGATCTGTGCCGGTGGGCTGGATCTATCACCCACCAGTGAGTTACTGATTGATGAAAGCCTAATCGGCTGGAAAGAGTACGAGATGGAAGTTATTCGCGATAAAGCGGATAACTGCATTATTGTCTGTTCCATTGAAAACTTTGATCCCATGGGTGTGCATACTGGGGATTCCATCACGGTGGCTCCCGCGCAAACCTTATCGGACAAAGAATATCAATTAATGCGTAATGCCTCACTGGCAGTATTGCGCGAAATTGGCGTAGAAACGGGTGGTTCAAACGTTCAATTCGGGATTAATCCTGATGATGGTCGGATGGTGATCATTGAGATGAACCCACGGGTCTCTCGCTCATCAGCGCTCGCCTCAAAAGCGACCGGCTTCCCGATTGCTAAAATTGCGGCTAAATTAGCGGTCGGCTACACCTTAGATGAGTTACAAAACGACATTACGGGAGGGCGTACACCCGCATCGTTTGAGCCAGCCATTGACTATGTTGTTACCAAAATCCCCCGCTTTAACTTTGAAAAATTTGCCGGTTGTAATGACCGTCTAACGACGCAGATGAAATCAGTTGGAGAAGTGATGGCCATTGGTCGTAACCAACAGGAATCGCTGCACAAAGCGCTGCGTGGATTAGAAGTCGGTGCAGCTGGGTTGGACCCGAAAGTCGATTTAAGCGCCCCTGACGCGATGAGCATTATTCGCCATCAGCTGACAGACGTTGGTGCTGAGCGTATTTGGTATATCGGTGATGCGTTCCGTGCCGGGATGAGTGTCGATGAGATTTTCCAACTGACTAAAATTGATCGCTGGTTCTTAGTACAAATTGAAGATCTGATCCTTGATGAAGCTACGGCCGCTAAAGATGGTTTTACCGGACTCACTGAGTCAGCATTGCGTCGGCTTAAACGTAAAGGTTTCAGTGATGCTCGTTTGGCCGCTATAACTGGCGTGGGTGAGGGTGAAATTCGTAAATTGCGGCAGCGCTTTGAGATCTTGCCTGTTTATAAACGGGTTGATACTTGTGCGGCGGAATTTTCAACCAATACGGCCTATCTGTATTCAAGTTATGATGATGAATGCGAAGCTAATCCATCTGATCGTAAAAAAATTATGATTATTGGTGGTGGGCCTAACCGTATTGGTCAAGGGATTGAGTTCGATTATTGCTGCGTCCACGCTGCGCTGGCAATGCGCGAGGATGGTTATGAAACCATTATGGTGAATTGTAACCCAGAGACGGTTTCAACCGATTATGATACATCTGATCGGTTGTACTTTGAACCGATTACCCTTGAAGATGTACTGGAAATCGTGCGCGTTGAACAACCTGTTGGCGTGATTGTTCAATATGGTGGACAAACACCACTAAAACTAGCCCGTGACTTGGAGGCGGCTGGGGTGCCAATTATTGGTACATCACCTGATGCGATTGATCGCGCAGAAGATCGTGAACGCTTCCAGCAAGCCGTAGATCGTTTAGGTTTAAAACAACCTGAAAATGCAACGGTCACTGCGTTAACGGATGCTGTTTCTAAAGCGCAAGTCATTGGCTATCCGCTGGTGGTCCGTCCTTCCTACGTGTTAGGTGGTCGGGCTATGGAAATCGTGTATGACGAGCCTGATTTACGTCGTTACTTTAATGAAGCGGTTAGTGTCTCCAATGAGTCGCCTGTGTTGTTGGATCATTTCCTTGATGATGCTATCGAAGTTGATGTTGATGCGGTGTGTGATGGTGAACTCGTGGTGATTGGCGGGATTATGGAACACATCGAACAAGCGGGTGTCCACTCGGGTGATTCGGCCTGTTCATTACCGCCTTATACACTGAGTCATTCGATTCAAGATCAAATGCGCGAGCAGGTTAGAGCTTTGGCATTAGAACTCGGTGTAGTGGGGTTGATGAATGTTCAGTTTGCCGTGAAAGGGTTGGATATCTATCTGATTGAAGTGAATCCACGGGCTGCGCGAACCGTCCCATTTGTTTCCAAAGCAACGGGCGTGCCGCTTGCCAAAATTGCTGCTCGGGTAATGGTGGGACAGAGTCTGAGTGCGCAAGGCTTTACGCAAGAGGTGATCCCACCTTATTTCTCCGTGAAAGAAGTGGTACTCCCATTTAATAAATTCCCTGGTGTTGATCCAATTTTAGGTCCAGAAATGCGTTCAACCGGTGAAGCTATGGGGATTGGTGAAAGTTTTGCTGAAGCTTATGCAAAAGCTGAGCTTGGTATTGGCAATGATAACCAAACTGTCGGACGGGTATTATTATCGGTGCGTAATTCCGATAAAAGACGTGTAGTTGAGTTAGCGCGTAAACTGCAAGCGTTGGGTTATGAGCTTGATGCAACACACGGTACCGCAGTTGCACTTGGCGAAGCGGGTATTTATCCGCGATTAGTCAACAAAGTGCATGAAGGGCGGCCGCATATCCATGATCGAATTAAAAATGGCGAATATACTTACGTGGTGAACACCACCGAAGGACGCCAAGCGATCTTGGATTCGAAACAGTTGCGCCGTGCAGCTTTGCAAGAAAAAGTGAATTATTCGACGACCCTCAATGGTGCATTTGCAACGTGCTTGGCTCATAATGCTGATAATCGTTCTAAGGTGACATCGATTCAAGAATTGCATCAACGTATTAAACCATAAAACGATGCACGTCCTCGGGGGGGCTTCACCCTCTCGCGGATTCACGGTAAACTAAATTATCAAGTTGATAAGATTTGATCTGGAAGATGGCAACATCTTCCAGATTTTTGTATTTATAAGAAAGGGCATAACATGAATCAGATCCCAATGACTGTGCAAGGTGCACAGAAATTACGTGAAGAGTTGGATTTCTTAAAATCCGTTCGTCGCCCCGAAATTATTGCGGCAATTGCTGAAGCTCGTGCACACGGCGACTTAAAAGAAAATGCTGAATATCATGCTGCGCGTGAGCAGCAAGGTTTTTGTGAAGGGCGTATTCAGGAGATCGAAAGTAAGTTATCGAATGTACAAGTGATCGATATCAGTAAGATCCCGAATAATGGTAAAGTCATTTTTGGCTCAACAGTGTCCTTATTGAATCTAGATAATGAGCAGCAAGTGACTTATCGTATTGTCGGCGATGATGAAGCGAACATTAAAGAAAATTTGATTTCAGTGAATTCGCCGATTGCTCGAGGCTTAGTTGGTAAAAATCTCGATGACGTGGTCGAAGTTAAAACACCTGGTGGTGTTGTAGAATATGAAATTACAGATGTGCAGTATATTGCTTAGTCTATAAAAACGGCCATTTGGCCGTTTTTTTTGCCCTTTTAACTTAACGCCATTTTGATGGCGTTTTTTTATATCTAGTGTTGATGGTTCAGGGCCGTCTGTATTGTGAGTCGATGGGCTGGTATGTAAATAAACGCTCGTGTTTATCTTTATTCGGCATAAACGGATGAGAATGCAGTCGATATGCCCCTAAATATTGCTCGAAGGGTCTTTGCGCAGATTTTGCCCTTACTCTTTTAGTCATCATTGCTCTACTCATTTAGGCTCACTCAGCATCGTTTCTCATTTTGCGAGTAAAACGAGCGAAAATCGGCCCAATCTCATTTCAAAATGCCAATGCAACCTCATGATCAAATTGGCGCTATTGAAACGCTGAGGTTATGCTTATTCAGAGATTCGTATATTCGCTACTGCAATTTAATATTGATATTGTGAGGGCGAAGATGCTATTGCGCTCACCGTTGAGCAATGTTGATCCATTAGCCTGTTTCTTTGCTCTGGCGGGGCGTCGGCAATGTTTCATGATGCGCGCGATAGTGGTATAGATATTTGGCACGGACTGGTTAACCTAAGGAGATGTGTTTGAATCATACCTCAAAGCAAAATGACCCGATCCTTCAGCCAACGTCTGGCGATGATGCAGGGCGTACCCATACGGGGCGTGAACGCGAACGACTGGTTGAAGACCGTGATTATGTCCCAGTGATTATTAAACGCACTGACCAATCTCGTCGTCATCCCGATGACATTCTTGAAAGTGCCATTAATGAAGGGCTCGAGCAGCTGGGTCGGCAATCTTTATCGTTGTTTTTGTCAGCGATGGCTGCAGGTTTAATTCTCGGTTTTACCGCGATGTCGGTCGCTATTGTGCAAGACCAAGTTGACAGTTTGCATTGGTCCATATCAGCGCGTTTGATTACTGCATTTGTTTACCCGCTTGGGTTTGTGATGTGCATTATGAGTGGTACGCAGCTATTTACCGAACATACCGCGACAGCGGTCTATCCTGTTTTAGATCAGCGTAGCTCCATTGCTCGTCTCATTAGACTCTGGGCAATTGTTTTACTGGGAAACCTCGCTGGGGCACTGTTAATTGCATGTCTTTTAGATGCAGCTGAGCCGGTTATCCATGCTCGAGATGGTTATTTAGCAATCGGCCACCATTTGGTCGCTTATCAAAGCCGTGCGTTATTAGTCAGTGCTATTTTGGCTGGATGGCTCATGGCACTAGGGGCATGGTTAATTATGTCTACCGCACCGATGCTTAGCCAAATCGTGGTGATCTACATCGTTACATTTGTTATTGGTATTGGTGGATTGCATCATTCGATTGCTGGTTCTGTGGAAATTTTTACCGCATATTTAATTGGGCATTCGCTACATCTGAGTGAAGTTGCGCGCTTTATTGGAGTCGCCGTGGTCGGAAATCTGATCGGCGGCAGCGTTTTTGTCGCATTACTCAATTATGCCCATATCCGTAAGACGCAATCGCTCGAGTAAACGTTGTCCAGAAGCGGCAGTCAATGGACTGCCGCCACCTTGCGGCACATTAGTTGCGAGGCAGCTCGATTTTAGGCTCTTCGCTTGGACGATAATAAACTGCGATATTTCCTATTTTTTGCACAAGGATCGCTTGGCAATTCACTGCAATGGTTTCGATAATCTGGGTTTTAAGATCACGATCCTCACTTGGAACTTTGACTTTGATCAGCTCGTGATGACCGAGTGCACTGTCGATTTCGGCGATCACACCTTCCGTTAAGCCGTTGCTGCCTAGTAATACGACGGGCTTGAGTGTATGGGCTAGACCTTTTAAATACTGTTTTTGCTTATTAGTTAATGGCATCTTTTCACTTGTAAGGGTTGAAAAATTGCATTTTACCGCCATCTATACAGACATCCAACTGGAAAAGTCGATACAAAGCTTGAGCTACACTATCAGTAGACGTTATTCTACACCGATATTTGTTTGAGATGGCGCTCGTTTGGTCTTCTCGCTGGAAGTTTTTGGTACTGTTAAAATATGGCAAAGAAAAAACATTCTGCAAGTTCTTCACGCTGGCTCAGTGAACATCATGATGATCATTATGTGCAACAAGCGAAAAAACAAGGGCTGCGTTCGCGGGCAGTGTTTAAGATAGAAGAGATCCAACAGCGGGATAAGTTAATTAGCTCTGGTATGACCGTTGTTGATTTAGGTGCAGCTCCAGGCGGCTGGTCTCAATATGCCGCAGGGCAGTTGGATGGGACCGGCCGAGTGATAGCCTGCGATTTATTGCCGATGGACCCCATTGCCGGTGTTGACTTTTTGCAAGGTGATTTTCGCGATGAGCAAGTGCTCAACGCGATCTTAGCTCGAGTGGGCGAGCAAAAAGTTGATCTGATCATGTCAGATATGGCGCCTAATATGAGTGGTAATTTAGGTGTGGATCAAGCGCGCTCAATGTATTTAGTCGAATTAGCCTTGGATATGTGTCGTGATGTATTGGCACTTAAAGGTAGCTTTGTGGTGAAAGTATTCCAAGGCGAGGGATTTGAAGCGTATCTGAGTGATGTTCGAGCACTATTTAGCAGTGTTAAGACACGTAAACCGGATTCATCTCGGGCCCGTTCAAGGGAAGTTTATATTGTTGCCAATGGGTTTAAATTATAGCCTGCATGATCCATGCGTGGCGATGAGTTTGGCTTACCAGACTCACCGATTTAAACATGATATCATTGTCATTTACCGTGCCATAATGGTGAAAGTGGCCATCAGGCGATTAAATAGTGATGGAAACGTCTTTTCATAAAGCCGATAGTATGGCTAGCGGATTCAAACTATAGTAGGCTACATTGTTATTAACAGATGTAGTTTTATTCATTACCTACCTACAGAGGTCTTAGTCTTGAGTGACATGGCGAAAAATCTGATTTTGTGGCTGGTCATAGCCGTTGTGCTGATGTCAGTTTTCCAAAGTTTCAGCCCGGATACCTCCAGCGCGCAACAAGAGGACTACTCGACGTTCGTCAAAAATGTATCCCAAGATCAAATCCGGCAAGTTCGGATTAACGGTCAAAAGATTCAAGGGGTGAAACGAACTGGTGAGCAATTTACAACGATTATGCCGATGCCGGATCGGGATATCCTAAACGATCTCCTGAATCATAACGTAAAAGTGATTGGTCAAGCGCCTAAAGAGCCTAGCGTACTGACATCTATTTTCATTTCTTGGTTCCCAATGATTTTGTTGATTGGGGTCTGGATTTTCTTCATGCGTCAAATGCAAGGCGGCGGTGGCAAAGGTGCGATGTCGTTTGGTAAGAGCAAAGCGCGATTGATGGGTGAAGACCAGATTAAAACTACTTTTGCTGATGTTGCAGGTTGTGATGAAGCAAAAGAAGAAGTTGCTGAATTAGTCGATTATTTGCGCGATCCAACTCGCTTTCAAAAATTAGGCGGGCGAATTCCAACGGGGGTCTTACTGGTGGGGCCTCCTGGTACCGGTAAAACATTATTGGCCAAAGCGATTGCAGGTGAGGCTAAAGTACCGTTCTTTAGCATCTCTGGTTCTGACTTTGTCGAAATGTTTGTTGGGGTAGGGGCATCGCGTGTTCGTGATATGTTTGAACAGGCGAAAAAATCAGCGCCGTGTATCATCTTTATTGATGAAATCGATGCCGTTGGTCGCCAACGTGGTGCCGGTTTAGGGGGGGGTCATGATGAGCGTGAACAAACTCTGAACCAGATGCTCGTTGAGATGGATGGTTTTGAGGGGAATGAAGGGATCATCGTGATTGCGGCAACCAACCGACCTGACGTATTAGACCCTGCATTGTTACGTCCCGGCCGTTTTGACCGTCAAGTAACTGTTGGTCTGCCAGATGTACGAGGCCGTGAGCAGATCCTTAAAGTGCATATGCGTAAAGTACCGTTAGGTGATGGTGTTGATGCTAGTGTGATTGCTCGCGGAACACCGGGCTTCTCTGGTGCTGATTTAGCGAACTTAGTCAATGAAGCCGCTCTGTTTGCTGCTCGCGGGAATAAACGCGCGGTTGCAATGGATGAGTTTGAAAAGGCGAAAGACAAAATCATGATGGGTGCTGAGCGCAGATCCATGGTGATGACTGAAGAGTCTAAAGAGATGACCGCCTACCATGAAGCTGGACATGCGATTATTGGTCGTTTAGTGCCAGACCATGATCCTGTTTATAAGGTGAGTATTATTCCTCGTGGTCGTGCTTTGGGTGTGACGATGTATTTGCCAGAGCGAGATCGCGTCAGTCATAGTAAGCGTCATTTAGAGAGCATGATCTCCAGTTTGTATGGTGGCCGGTTAGCCGAAGAGATTATTTATGGGGTTGAGAGCGTATCAACGGGGGCAAGCAATGATATTGAACGCGCCACTGAGATTGCTCGTAAGATGGTCACCCAATGGGGTCTTTCAGAAAAAATGGGGCCATTGTTATATGCTGAAGAAGAAGGTGAAGTCTTCTTAGGGCGCAGCGCCGCAAAATCGAAACATATGTCAGATGAGACGGCTCGTGCAATTGATGAAGAGATCCGTCTGGTTATTGATCGTAATTACAATCGTTCGAAAAAATTGCTCGAAAGTAATATTGATATATTGCATGCAATGAAAGATGCACTGATGAAATATGAAACGATCGATGCACATCAGTTAGATGATTTGATGGAGCATAAAACACCTCGTCCACCCGCTGATTGGGAAGATAAAAGTGGTAACGATCAGCCGCCGCCAAGTGCCAAACCTGATGTTCAGTCAGATGACAGTGAACCAGCCAAGCCTTCAGTAGGCGATAACAAACCAGATGAAAATCTAGTTCAATAGTTTTATATTGAACAGCTATGAAAGCCCTGTCTTATACAGGGCTTTTTTGTTGGAGAAATTAATCAATGAATTTAACGATTGCTAATCAGACATTTGAGCGACCAGTGGTGATGGGGATCTTGAACTGTACACCCGATTCGTTTTCTGACGGTGGCCAGTATTTAGCACAAGACCGCGCCGTGGCCCACGCGCGGCAAATGTTGCTTGATGGCGCTGATATTATCGATATTGGTGGGGAGTCTACTCGCCCGGGTGCCGCAGAAGTGTCGATTGATCAAGAACTGCAACGCACAATTGGTGCAATCAACGCGATCAAACAAGAGCTAGGCTGCTTGGTATCAATTGATTCGCGTCACAGTGAAGTGATGCGCCAAGCTTGTTTGGCGGGCGCAGATCTGATTAATGATATTAATGCGCTGCTTGAGCCCGGTGCTGTTGATGTGGCTATTCAAGCGAATGTGTCCGTTTGTCTGATGCATATGCAGGGTCGCCCAGAAACAATGCAAAATTCGCCAAAATATCATGATATTGTTACAGAGGTGGTAGACTACTTAGAAAAGCGCTGCAATGCGGTGATCGCAAATGGTATGAACCCAGAACATATCATTCTGGATCCGGGTTTTGGCTTTGGTAAAACAGTTGAGCATAATTTTGCAATGTTGCGCCATCTTGAAAATTTTCATCAGCTAGGTTACCCGCTGTTGGTGGGCGTTTCACGTAAAAGTATGTTTGGGCAGTTGCTCGATCGCCGAGTCGATGAACGACTCGCTGCAAGTCTGGCTGGCGCCTGTATTGCGGCGAGCAAAGGTGCTGCTATTTTGCGCGTTCATGATGTTCGAGAAACAGCAGATGTATTAAAAGTAGCTTATCAATGTATGGATTTGAATTAAGACAATGAGCAGAAAATATTTTGGAACTGATGGCGTTCGAGGCAAAGTAGGTGAATTTCCAATCACGCCAGATTTTGCCCTTAAGCTTGGCTGGGCTGCAGGACAGGTATTAAGTCAACAAGGGCGACGTAGAGTATTGATTGGTAAAGATACGCGTATCTCCGGCTACATGTTAGAGTCAGCCATCGAGGCTGGGCTTGCCGCTGCTGGGGTAAATGCTAGTTTTATGGGCCCGATGCCAACGCCTGCGGTCGCATATCTCACGCGTACTTTTAATGCTGACGCAGGTATTGTGATTAGTGCTTCACATAATCCTTATTATGATAATGGGATTAAGTTTTTTTCTGCACAAGGGACTAAATTACCCGATGATGTTGAACATGCCATTGAAGCACAGCTAGCCAAACCAGTGAGCTGTGTCGAATCAGCTGAATTGGGTAAAGCATCACGTATTGTCGATGCAGCCGGTCGTTATATTGAGTTTTGTAAAAGCACTTTTTCGAATGTGATGAATCTTAAAGGGCTTAAAATTGTGGTCGACTGTGCCAATGGCGCTACTTACCACATTGCCCCTTCCGTATTTACAGAATTAGGTGCACAAGTGATTCCCTATGCCGTGCAACCCGATGGCTTGAATATTAATGCGAACTGTGGAGCCACCGATACGCGGGCATTAAGTGAGCAGGTTCTTGTTCATCAAGCTGATTTAGGGATTGCTTTTGATGGTGATGGGGATCGCGTCATGATGGTAGATCATCAGGGTATACAGGTCGATGGCGATGAATTGATCTATATTATTGCCGAATATTACCAGCGCTTAGGGTTACTTCAAGGCGGGGTAGTTGGCACCCAAATGACCAATTTGGCGATGGAGCAAGCGCTTGGTCAATTAGACATTCCATTTGTTCGCGCCAAAGTAGGGGACCGTTATGTGATGGAGCGTCTAGGGGAATACAACTGGATGCTCGGCGGTGAGAACTCAGGTCACATTATCTGCTTAAATCATACAACAACGGGTGATGGAATTGTGGCCGCATTGCAAGTATTAGCCGCGATGCGCCATGACAACCACACATTGCGTGAGCAGTTAGGAACGCTGCGTCTTTATCCACAGCTGCTAGTGAATGTGCGCTTTAAAGGCGAGCAAAATCCGCTCGAGAGTATTGATGTTTTAGCCGCCGTATCGAAAGCTGAGCGTGAACTGGGCGAAACGGGGCGGGTACTTTTGCGTAAATCAGGTACAGAACCACTGCTGCGGGTGATGGTTGAAGGGCAAGATCAACGCCAAGTTATTCGATTAGCCGAGGCTATTGCTGGGGTTGTTGCGCATAATTGTGGCTAAGTTGCACATAATTTCATCGAACGAACGTGTGATTGAGATTTTTCTGCAACATTTACTTGTCAAGGTGCGTTGGGTTCGTTAATATTCAGCCCGCTTCGGTAATCAGCAATATGGATAGCTGGTTAGTGCCTTGCAGATGCTTGCAAGTCCAATAAAAAGGTATAAGCAATGTACAACATTTTATTAGGTGTATATCTGCTTGTCTCATTAGGCCTTATTGGTTTAGTGTTGATTCAGCAGGGTAAAGGCGCCGACATGGGAGCCTCATTCGGTTCCGGAGCATCAAATACTGTATTTGGTTCGTCAGGGTCTGGAAACTTCTTAACTCGTAGCACCGCAGTATTAGCAACATTATTTTTTGTAATTAGTCTGGCTTTAGGGCATTTGTCGACAAAAAGTACAATGGGTAGCAATGAGTGGCAGGATCTAGGTAAAACACCTGTGAGCACTCAAAAAGTTACTCAAGCTGCATCGACCAAAGCACCAGCGGCAACCTCTTCGAAAAAAGAGAAAACTTCGCCAGCTGAACAAGTACCAGAGTAATTCTCTAGCCGAGGTGGTGGAATTGGTAGACACGCTATCTTGAGGGGGTAGTGCCCAATTGGGCGTGCGGGTTCAAGTCCCGCTCTCGGCACCAAATATAGACAACTCTTTTAATATGGCTGGTAGAATGGTATAATTCGGCCAGTTTCGGACGCGGGGTGGAGCAGTCTGGTAGCTCGTCGGGCTCATAACCCGAAGGTCGTTGGTTCAAATCCGGCCCCCGCAACCAATCTCGAGGTAAGCTCGGGAGGCACAAAGAGTTCGTTGTTACTCTAAGCCCCGTATTTTTTCGGGGCTTTTTGTTATCTTCTTGACGCGCTTTTGTGTCTTATCTCTGGGCTTTTTGGCCCTTTTTTCTTTTCTGGAGGGGAATTTGGCAACGATTGAGCAACGCTTAACCGAAATGCTTGAGCCTGCTGTAGATGCGTTAGGTTATGAATTAATAGGGGTTGAGTTTGTTAACGCAGGTAAACATTCCATACTGCGCTTATATATCGACCATGAGCAGGGCATTACAGTAGACGACTGTGCAGCTGTCAGTCATCAGGTGAGCGCGATCCTTGATGTCGAGGATCCAATCAGCACCGAGTATAACCTGGAGGTTTCATCGCCAGGATTGGAAAGGCCCTTATTTAAAGCAGTGCATTATCAAGATGTGGTCGGTGATGATATCTTTGTGCAATTGCGGATGCCTGTCGAGAACCGGCGTAAATGGAAAGGGAAATTATTAGCTGTTGAGGGTGAAATAATCACTCTAGATGTAGAAAATAAGCAGCAACGAATTGCGCTAAGTAATGTCCAAAAAGCGCATGTAATCCCTCAGTTTGATTAAAGAGGCTCGGGAATGAATAAAGAAGTCTTATTGGTTGTTGATGCTGTTTCCAACGAAAAAGCAGTCCCTCGGGAAAAAATCTTTGAAGCGTTAGAAATAGCCCTTGCAACCGCCACTAAAAAGAAATACGAAGGCGACGTTGACGTTCGCGTTAAAATTGATCGTAAAAGCGGTGATTTTGAAACATTTCGCCGCTGGCAAGTCGTTGCTAATGAAGCTGCAATTGAAGCCCCGTATCGAGAAATTACACTGGATGCCGCTCGCGTCGACGAACCTGAGCTAAATATCGGTGGTTATGTCGAAGATTCGATTGAATCAGTAACATTTGATCGCATTACTACCCAAACGGCTAAACAAGTTATTGTGCAGAAAGTTCGCGAAGCTGAGCGTGCCCAGATCGTTGAACAGTTCATCGACCAAGTGGGTGAATTGCATACTGGCGTGGTTAAAAAAGTCAGTCGTGAGAACGTTGTTGTCGATTTAGGGAACAATGCTGAAGGCGTTTTACACCGTGAAGATTTACTTCCACGCGAAGCTTTTCGCCCTGGTGATCGAATCCGAGCCCTACTCTATGAAGTTAAACCAGAAGCGCGCGGTGCTCAGCTGTTTTTAAGCCGGACAAAGCCGGAGATGCTGATCGAACTATTCCGTATTGAAGTGCCAGAGATAGCCGAAGAGATGATTGAACTCAAAGGCGCTGCTCGTGATCCTGGTGCTCGTGCTAAAATTGCCGTGAAATCGAATGATAAACGGATTGATCCTGTTGGTGCTTGTGTCGGGATGCGTGGTGCTCGCGTTCAAGCTGTTTCAAGTGAACTGGCCAATGAACGGGTTGATATTGTCCTTTGGGATGATAATCCTGCGCAATATGTGATCAACTCAATGGCACCAGCTGAAGTTGCGTCCATTATTATGGATGAAGATAATCATTCAATGGATATCGCAGTTGAACCGGATAGCTTGGCTCAAGCCATTGGTCGAAATGGTCAAAACATCCGTTTAGCTGCGCAGTTGACTGGCTGGGAACTGAACGTGATGACCGTTGAAGATATGCACACCAAGCATCAAGCGGAAGCACAAAAATCAGTTGAGTTATTTCAGAATCGTTTAGACGTTGATGAAGATTTCGCAGCTGTATTGGTTGATGAAGGGTTCAGTACGCTTGAAGAAGTGGCTTATGTACCAGTCAATGAGCTTCTTGCCATCGAAGGGATGGATGAAGACATGGTCAACGCGCTGCGTGATCGCGCTAAAGCGGTATTAGTGACTGAAGCATTAGCCAAAGAAGAATCATTAGGGAATAATAAGCCAAGTGAAGATCTGCTTGCATTGGACGGAATGTCTCGTGAGTTGGCTTATGAATTAGCTTTACGTGGTGTGACAACGTTAGAACATCTTGCTGAGCAAGGGGTTGATGAGATCGCAGACATTGAAGAGCTAAGTGAAACTCAAGCAGGTGAATTGATTATGGCCGCCCGACAAATTTGTTGGTTTGGCGATGAAGAATAATAACGTCGACGGAGGAATTTCGCCATATGACAGCAGTTTCAGTAAAACAACTCGCAGACGACGTGGGTACAACCGTTGACCGCTTGATTAAACAATTTGCCGATGCCGGCATTAAAAAACAGGCGGCTGATGAGATGGTGGCTGAAGATGAAAAATCGAAGCTACTTGAACACCTCAAGCAAAAACATGGGGAAGAGAGTCAACCAAGCCGGATGACCTTAAAACGTAAAACTAAAAGTACTCTGAGTATCCCAAGTTCTGGCGGTAAGGCTCGTAACGTCCAAGTGGAAGTTCACAAAAAACGCACCTATGTAAAACGTAGTGCTGTTGACGAGCAAGCAAAAGCGGAAGCTGAAGAACAAGCACGTTTAGAAACCGAAGCGAAAGCTAAAGAAGAGCAAACTCGCTTGGAAGCTGAAGCCAAAGTGAAACGGGAAGTAGAAGAAAAAGCGCGTCAAGAAGCTCAAGCAGCTAAAGCGAAGGCTGAAAAGGCGCGTAAAGACGCACAGGCAAAAGCCGATAAAGCACAGGCGGAGGCTGATCCAGAAGTGGCAGCAGCAGAGAAAGCAAAACGTGAAGAGCAAGAGCGACTAAAAGCTGAACAAGAACAAGCTGCACTCGCTAAAGCTGAAGAGGAAGCCAAACGCAAAGCCGAAGAAGCCAAGCGTTTAGCTGAAGAGAACACTAAACGTTGGGAAGAAGAAGAGAAAAAACGTAAACAAGCTGAGGAAAGTGCAGATTATCATTTCACAACCTCAACTTATGCACGTGAAGCGGAAGATGAAGAGGCTCTGAAAGATGAAAAACGGCCTCGACGTAAGAAGAAAAAAGCGGCAACGCCAGTTAAAGAAGACAACAAAGGCGGTGCCCCTGTAAATGGTAATAATGGTGGCCGTAATCAGCGTAACCGCAAAGGCGGCAAACGCCGTAGTCGCCAAGTTGTGGCACCAACCACAATGCAACATGGCTTTAATAAGCCGGCCCAACCAGTTGAACGTGATGTGCGTATCAGCGAAACGGTCACTGTTGCAGAGTTAGCCAATAAAATGGCTGTTAAAGCAACTGAAGTGATCAAAACCATGATGAAAATGGGCGCTATGGTGACCATTAATCAGGTGATTGATCAAGAAACTGCACAATTAGTTGCCGAAGAAATGGGCCATAAAGTGGTCTTAGTCAAAGAAAATGCCTTAGAAGTTGAAGTGCTTCAAGAAGCCTCTGCTGGTGATGGTGTACTGACTGCACGTGCCCCTGTTGTGACCATTATGGGCCACGTTGACCATGGTAAAACCTCTTTACTTGATTATATTCGCCGTGCCAAAGTCGCAGCGGGTGAAGCCGGTGGGATTACCCAACATATCGGTGCTTATCGAGTTAAGACTGACGGTGGCCAACTGGTAACCTTCCTTGATACTCCCGGACATGCTGCGTTTACAGCTATGCGAGCTCGCGGTGCGCAAGCGACAGATATCGTCGTTCTGGTTGTTGCTGCAGATGATGGTGTGATGCCACAAACTGTTGAAGCTATTCAACACGCTCGTGCTGCTGGTGTGCCAATTGTTGTTGCGGTTAACAAAATTGATAAACCAGAAGCGGATCTCGATCGTGTTAAAAATGAATTGGCTCAGCAAGATGTCATTCCTGAAGAGTGGGGCGGTGATACCCAATTTGTGCATGTTTCTGCGAAAACTGGTGAAGGGATCGATGGATTGCTTGAATCATTGCTATTGCAAGCTGATTTGCTGGAATTGCAATCGATTTCAACAGGTCCTGCATCTGGAGTCGTGATCGAATCACGCTTAGATAAAGGTCGTGGTCCAGTGGCGTCTATTTTGGTTCAACAAGGCGAACTTAATAGAGGCGACATCATCTTATGTGGTCTTGAATATGGTCGCATTCGGGCCATGAAAGATGAGCATGGTAATGATATTGAAACAGCTGGGCCATCTATTCCAGTTGAGATCTTAGGCCTTTCTGGTGTGCCATCAGCAGGTGATGAAGCAACAGTTGTTCGCGATGAGAAAAAAGCTCGCGAAGTTGCGCTGTATCGTCAAGGCAAATTCCGCGAAGTGAAGTTGGCTCGTCAGCAAAAAGCGAAATTGGAAAATATGTTCGCGAATATGACTGAAGGCGAGGTTCAAGAGCTGAACATCGTACTTAAAGCGGATGTTCAGGGCTCTCTTGAAGCGATTGCTGATTCATTGACTGGCTTGTCTACTGATGAAGTGAAAGTGAATATCATTGGCCGTGGCGTCGGTGGGATCACTGAAACAGATGCAACATTAGCGGCTGCATCTGATGGTTTAGTCTTTGGTTTTAATGTGCGAGCTGATGCGGCTGCACGTAAAGTGATTGAAAGCGAGCACGTTGATCTGCATTATTATAGTGTGATTTATGATCTCATCGACGAAGTGAAAAAAGCCATGACAGGGCTGTTATCACCTGAATTTCGTCAACAAATCATCGGATTGGCTGAAGTTCGCGATGTGTTCAAATCACCTAAAATTGGTGCAATTGCCGGTTGTATGGTGACTGAAGGTGTTGTGAAACGAAATAGCCCAATTCGTGTGCTTCGTGAAAACGTGGTGATTTACGAAGGTGAGCTGGAATCATTACGTCGATATAAAGACGATGTCAATGATGTTCGTAATGGCATGGAATGTGGGATCGGGGTGAAAAATTACAACGATGTCCGTGTTGGCGACCAGATCGAAGTCTTTGAGACTGTTGAAGTTCAACGTAGTTTATAATCTACACTGGACGATTGAGCAAAAAAATGGGGGCTTTAATGCCCCCATTTATGTCTGAGGTGAAGACCATGGCAAGAGAATTTAGCCGGCCACAGCGGGTGGCTCAGCAAGTACAAAAAGAAGTTGCAATGATTTTGCAACGGGAAATAAAAGATGCTCGATTAGGGCTGGTCACTGTATCATCGGTGGATGTAACCCGTGATTTGGCGTATGCCAAAGTGTTTGTAACATTCTTAGATGATAGTGAAGAAGGTATTCAACAAGGGCTTGTGGCTCTTGAGGAAGCCAAACCTTATATCCGTTTACTATTGGGCAAAGCGATGCGTTTACGTGCGGTTCCTGAATTGCGTTTTGCTTATGATAAATCACTCGTTGAAGGGATGCGAATGTCTAATCTAGCTACTCAAGCGGTGAGTGATGATCGTCGTAAGAAGCAGCAGCATAATTCGAGTGACGAGGATAATTAATGGCACGCAGGACCCGTGGACGTAAAGTTAATGGTATTCTGTTACTGGATAAATCATCAGGTATGACATCTAATTTTGCGCTGCAAAAAGTCAAACGGATTTTTTTTGCTCAAAAGGCGGGTCATACTGGTGCGTTAGACCCTTTGGCCACAGGGATGTTACCGATCTGCTTAGGCGAAGCGACTAAGTTTTCCCAGTACTTATTGGATTCGGATAAGCGCTATCAAGTCACTGCAAAACTTGGTATTCGTACCAATACATCCGATGCTGACGGTGACGTGGTAATGACGCGCCCTGTTGATGTGACTGAAGCGCATATCCAAGCAGCTTTACCGACATTTATGGGAGATATCGAGCAGATCCCATCTATCTATTCGGCTCTAAAATATCAAGGTAAACCACTGTATTGGTACGCTCGAGAAGGTATTGAGATCCCGCGTGAGTCACGGCCGATAACCGTCTACAGTATCGAAAAGCTATATTTTAAAGGTGATGAGCTGCGTTTGGATATCCACTGTAGCAAAGGTACCTATATTCGCACTATCGTGGATGATTTAGGTGAACTATTAGGTTGCGGGGCGCATGTGGCGGCGCTGCATCGCTCTCATGTGGCGGATTATCCAGCAGAACAAGTGATTAGTCTGGAAGATTTAAATTCACAGTTTGAGCAAGCGCAACAACAAGATATTGTCCCCGAACAGTTGCTTGATCAATTACTATTGCCAATGGATAGTGCCGTGTCACGTTTAGCGCAAGTTGAAGTTGATGAGGTCATGGGCGATTATCTGTTACATGGTCAAGCAGTGATGGTGCCAAGTGCTCCGATTGGGCAACCGTTGCGAATGTATATGGGACCCAGTCATTGTTTTATCGGGATTGGTGAGGTTAATGATGATGGTCTTGTGACGCCTAAGCGATTGGTTGTCTTCGAGTCTTGATCTAAGCGTACAAAGCGACTAGAATACTGCGTCCTGTTAGCGCTGAATTAGTGATTGGCGTTGACATCGATTCACTTAATTAGGAGTTAGTCCATGTCACTAAGTACTGAAGAAAAAGCAAAAATCGTTGCTGATTTTGCACGTGGTGAAGGCGATACCGGTTCTCCAGAAGTTCAGGTTGCGTTATTATCTGCACAGATTGATCATCTGCAAGGTCATTTTAAAACTCATATTCACGATCACCACAGCCGTCGTGGTTTGTTGCGTATGGTAAGTCAGCGTCGTAATTTGCTGGACTACCTGAAAGGTAAAGATGATACGCGCTATCAAACTTTGATTGAGCGTTTGGGTCTGCGCCGTTAATTTGCGCCCCTTTCGGATTAAAAAGAGGAGCTATGAGCTCCTCTTTTTTAATGAATTATTTTGATCTGTATTTCAGTGATGGGTTGAAAACCCAATTAACTGGTACAATGGGCAGTAGTTAAAGGCTGCACTGAGGATAGGTACGACGCCAATCCAACCCCATAGACCAATATAGCCGAGCGCCATTAAGCCTATCAATACGACACCGATTACAATCCGCAAGTATTTATCCCAACCACCGACATTTGCTTGTATCATCTTCTTGTCCTGTTGTGATGTATCAGTACTATTCAGTCTTCATTATATAAGAATTTTCTAATTTAATGTTTTTATTTATATCGTTATGGTTAGAAAATGTGCTATGTGGCATTTATCGTGACAACCACTGTAATGCTATCAATGCAGCAGATGGTGTTGATACAATATATGGAAACGGCAATCGTGGTTAAGATTATCTTTTATCCAATAGATGCATTATACTAGCCGCGAAATGAGAGAAAGATTAAAGCGCAAACGAAGGAAATTCACGTGAATCCTATTGTTAAAAAATTTCAATATGGCCAGCATACTGTCACTCTGGAAACGGGCGCAATCGCTCGCCAGGCAGATGCCGCGGTCATGGTTACCGTTGACGACACAGCGGTTTTTGTTACTGTCGTTGGCAAAAAGGAACCGAAGCCTGGACAAGACTTCTTCCCCCTGACAGTTAATTATCAAGAACGGACCTACGCAGCAGGTCGTATTCCAGGCGGTTTCTTTAAACGTGAAGGTCGCCCATCGGAAGGCGAAACTCTGATTGCGCGTTTAATTGACCGTCCGATTCGACCATTATTCCCAGAAGGATTTGTCAACGAAGTTCAAGTTGTTGCAACCGTTATGTCGGTTAATCCACTTGTTCAACCTGATATTCCAGCCTTAATTGGTGCATCAGCTGCATTAGCCTTATCGGGTATCCCATTCCATGGCCCAATTGGTGCTGCGCGTGTTGGGTTTATCAATGGCAACTATATTCTTAACCCAACTGTCGAAGAGCTGACTGAAAGTCAGTTAGATTTGGTAGTTGCTGGGACCAAAAATGCAGTCTTGATGGTTGAATCTGAAGCACAAGAATTGCCAGAAGATGTCATGTTGGGTGCCGTTATGTACGGCCATGAGCAGTTGCAAGTAGTTGTTCAGGCTATCAATGAACTGGCTAGCGAAGCTGCGAAACCAGCTTGGGATTGGCATTCACCAGAGAAAAATGTTTCTTTGGCTGATAAAGTTAAAGTTCTTTCTGAAGAAAAGTTAGGTGAAGCGTATCGCATCACTGAAAAAGCTGCCCGCTACGAAGCGGTTGGCGAAATTAAAAAAGCAGTGATTGAGCAGCTGACCAGTGAAGATGAAACACTGGATGCAATGGAGATTGGCGATGAGCTGGCTAAAGTTGAAAAAGCTGTAGTACGTAACCGTATTTTAGCTGGTGAACCACGTATCGATGGTCGTGAAGCTGATATGGTTCGTGCATTGAATGTGGCAACAGGTGTACTGCCTCGCACACATGGTAGTGCCATATTTACTCGTGGTGAAACGCAAGCATTAGTCACTTGTACGTTGGGAACTCAGCGCGATGCACAGATGATCGACGAGCTCACAGGAACACGTACTGATCACTTCTTGTTGCACTATAACTTCCCTCCATATTGTGTTGGTGAAACAGGCATGATGGGATCACCAAAACGCCGCGAAATTGGTCATGGCCGGTTAGCGAAGCGTGGTGTTGCGGCAGTAATGCCAAGTGCTGATGAATTCCCATACACAGTCCGTGTCGTTTCCGAGATTACAGAATCTAATGGATCTAGTTCAATGGCATCTGTATGTGGTTCATCGTTAGCATTGATGGATGCTGGTGTACCTATTAAAGGATCAGTGGCAGGTATTGCCATGGGGCTTGTGAAAGAAGACGATCGCTTTGTGGTTCTGTCTGATATTCTTGGTGATGAGGATCATCTTGGCGATATGGACTTTAAAGTCGCTGGGACAACTGATGGCGTAACTGCCTTACAGATGGATATCAAAATCGAAGGTATCACTAAAGAGATCATGCAGGTTGCGCTAAGCCAAGCCAAAGGTGCGCGGATGCACATCTTAAGTGTGATGGATGAAGCGATTAGCGGTGCTCGCGATGATATATCTGAGTTTGCACCACGCATTCATACGCTTAAAATTAGCCCTGAGAAAATTAAAGATGTCATCGGTAAGGGTGGTGCAACCATCCGTGCGTTGACTGAAGAAACAGGCACAACTATCGAAATTAGCGATGATGGTACAGTCAAAATTGCAGCAACTGATAACGATCAAGCCAAAGCTGCTATTGCTCGTATTGAGCAGTTAACAGCTGAAGTGGAAGTGGGCCAGTTGTATCAAGGTAAAGTGGTTCGCTTAGCTGACTTTGGCGCCTTTGTGCAAATTTTACCGGGTAAAGATGGTTTAGTGCATATTTCCCAGATTGCTCATGAGCGTGTTAATAAAGTAGCTGATTACCTCAATGTAGGCGATGAAGTCAAAGTGAAAGTGCTGGAAGTCGACCGTCAAGGGCGGGTTCGTTTAAGCATGAAAGAAGCTTCACCAAAACCTGAGCCTGTGCAAGAAGCAACTGCTCCGCAAGACAATCAAGATGAAGAAAATAGTAATGACTAATTGATTGCGTATCGAATTGAAAAGCCCGTCTTTATGACGGGTTTTTTTTGCTCTGAATATGGTATCTATTACACCGCTGTTAGCGCAATTAGCGTGGCGAAAAAACCATTAATTCTATATGATAAAACGCTATTACTCGGTCCCGATAAAGAGAGTGTCTATATGCTGTTGCGAGTTTGTTTGATTTTGATTTCCCTTTGGAGTAGTTGTCTGTTTGCTCGAACCTATACACTACCGATAGACAATAGTCGTTTAATTGGTACAAATACCCAGTATGTGGTTCATCAGGGTGACACGATTGCGTCTATTGCCAACCATTATGATATTGGCTTTTTGGCGTTAATGGCTGCAAATCCTGGTGTTGACCCTTTTTTACCTAAGGTGGGGAAAAAGTTATTGATCCCATTGCAGACATTATTACCTGAAGGCAAGCAGCAAGGCATTGTTGTTAATATTGCTCAGCTCCAACTATTTTATTTTCGGCCTAAGTTTCATCAAGTCGATGTTTTTCCAATTGGCATTGGTCGCATTGGGTGGAATACACCAGTCACAACGACACATATTGCGCAAAAGATTCCCAATCCAACTTGGACGCCAACCGAACATATTCGTCAAGAATATGCAATGAAAGGAGTTATTCTTCCTCAAGTGGTGCCAGCAGGAGCCAATAACCCGCTGGGCGATTATGCGATGCGTTTAGGCTATGGTAATGGTGAGTATCTTATTCATGGTACTAATAAAAGCTTTGGGGTAGGGCTGCGAGTTAGCTCAGGATGTATTCGATTGTTTCCTCGTAATATTCAATATCTTTTTTCACAAGCTCATGTCGGTATGATGGTGCGGATCATCAATCAACCAGTACAATATAGTCGTGAGCCAAACGGCCAATTATATCTTGAGGTGACTCGGCCATTAAGTCAGGCAAAAGCCGATCAAACCCAAGCAGTGAGCATTCCCACTGACCCGAAAATTTTAAAATTTCTTACTAAGAAAGGTATTGATCAACAACAGCTAGTGAAAGTTCTTACGCAGCGTTCAGGGTATCCTGAGCTAGTTGGTCGTGCAGTGAATGATTAAAAAATGGGCGTGTTAGCCGATGGCTAACACGCTGAATTGCCGAACTATTTAGTATATGATTTAGCAATATGATCGATACGTTGGTTGGCACGAGCAGCTTCTGATTTTGCTTCTTGGGCTGCGGTTTTTGCTGCATTTACATCGCTTGACAGAGTACTCTGTTCAGCTTGCAGTGCTGATACTTGATCGGACAGTGAGTCAAGTTTGCTGTTCATTGCTTTGATTTGAGATGTATTTGAACAACCTGCTAATAATAGAGGAGCTGCCAGTGCGATGGCGATTAATATAGTCTTTTTCATTGTTTTTTATCCTTTATCAAAAAGCTTAATGTACCATTAAATATGAATAGGCCTACTTCAGGTTATTCATGATTTTCATCACGATTGCTTTGACCTCACCGGTGATAAGCAATGAGTCACAATCGATAGATAATAACCCTCGTGCATGTTTCCTCGTGAACAGCGCCTCTTAAGATGATGATAGCTCTAGCGCATAAAGTCAATTTTAAGCGGCCTAATCTGACAAATTTCATAAAATATCTACTATTTTTTGAGTTTATTATTAAAACCGAAAGTCGCGGGACTGGCATAGTTGTCAAATTAGCTTTTTAAATGATGCCTATTCGAACTTTTGTTGATCGAAAAGTCATTGAAAGCTTAAGAATAATTAGCGATTATGAATTCTTTCATACTAGGCGAATGGTTGTTGTGAGAACGGTTATTTTTCATGATGGCTAGAACACGAGTCTGCGGGCTTTCCTCGGCGGGTTAAATAAAAATTTATGTTGCATACACGTTCACTATTTCAAACCTCGCTAGCCGGTTGGCTGATTCTGTCCACCGCGGTGTTTTATCTTTGCCATTCATTTTTCCCCAGTGCTGCATTGTTATCAGCGCTATGTGCTTGGAGTGCGGTCATTATGTGTTGGCCGACTTTGTCTAAGTCATCGCATCAGCAATCTGGACTACTTTTGGGCAGTGGCTTATTGATGCTCATTTGGGGGGCGATGCATGGGGCTTCTTTGGCGATTTTTCAAGCTGTAACACGTAATCTGCCACTGTTGGCCATGTTTGTCGCCGTGTCGTTTTTGTCATTAACAAACCCCACCGAGCAAGATCAATCACAGCCGATGGGGAAGCAGGGATTTTGGTCGACTTTATTATCGTGCCATCTGCTGGGGTCGATTATTAATCTATCGATTATCTTTGTGGTTGGCGATAGGCTTGCACGCGATGGCAAGCTTGATGATCGACAAGTACAAGTGATGATGCGCGGATTTTGTGCCGGTGCGTATTGGTCGCCCTTTTTTGTTGCCGCTGGGGTTGCTATGACATATGCCCCTGGCGCGCAGTGGTCGCACACAGTGATTCCAGGGCTCTTGTTGGTTGTTCCGATGATATTAATGACCTATTGGGAGGTGAGTCGTCATAAGATTGAGCAGTTCAAAGGGTATCCGCTACGTGCTGATAGTTTAGTGATGCCGGTGATTCTAGCCATTGCAGTCTTGGCGTTGCATCATCTCTACCAACAAGTGCATATTTTGACTCTTATTACGCTGATAGCGCCTTTAGGGGCGGTTGTGTTTATGCGAGGTCAGTCGCGTGTAAGCGTGTTATCTGACTACATCCAAGGACGTTTATCTAACGTTGCCAGTCAGTTTGCTCTCTTTTTAGCTGCAGGTGTATTCTCCAGCGGTGTTGCGGTTATTCTGCATGTCTATCCCAGCTTGGTACAATTTGACGCGAATGCTTTCACTCCCCTGATGTTTTTAATTGTGAGTGGCGGAATGATTTTAGTGTCGTTGGTTGGCGTGCATCCAGTTGTGAGTGTGTCACTGATCAGTCCTTTGCTTGTGCCGCTAGGTGCTAATCCCGATCAATTAGCGTTTTTATTCTTATCGGTGTGGGGGACAGGAACAGCATCAAGCCCGCTATCTGGCGTGGGACTTGCGATGATCAGTCGTTATCAGACGACGAGTCGTAGCGTGTTGCGTTTGAATTTTCGTTATATGGTCGTGATGTGGTTAGCTGCTGCAATGGTCAATTGGGCCGTGTTTTAGGCTGTGTTGATGTAGAGGATTTTTCAGCCAATTGATGGATTTTGATGCAAGGCGGGGGCGGTATGATCGTTTCTGTTAACAAATGAGTGATCACGGTAGATCGAATGCAGGCTAAACACAGCCTGAAGATTCTCTGACAAGGATCTATTTTTACTCTTTTTGCCTGCTACTTGTTCGTCACTTGGGAGTCACTCAACATCGTTTTCATTTCACGGGCAGCACGTTGTCAGAACGAATAAATCTAATCGAGAAACGGCAACATGTTCTAAGCAAATCGCACGCTTGCGCTAGCTCGTTAAATCGTCCTAAAGGGTCTCAGCAGGCGTTCTATGTATTTGAAGGTAAGATACCCATACGTATCGCTTACGGGTCTTGCAACGCCAATGTGGGCGTTATGCAGACATAAAAAATCCAGTGACAAAAGCACTGGATTTTTTTATGCCACGAATCAAGAGATACTAAAATTATTTGTATCGTATCTCTTGATATGTTCTATCGGTGAACTCTTTGATTATTTAGTCACACGCAACACAACAGTTTCAGCAACAGTGACTGTGCCTGACATTTTTTGAAGGCTTTTAACTTCATCCATGTTTGAGATAACAACAGGTGTCAGTACAGATTTTGCTTTCTCTTCGAGCAAAGCTAAGTCGAATTCGATGATAGTATCACCTTGTTTGACTTTCTGGCCCTCTTGCGCAATACGTGTAAATCCTTCGCCTTTGAGCTCAACTGTATCTACACCAAAGTGCACAAACAGCTCAATACCATTGTCAGATTCTAATGAAAATGCATGGTTGGTTTCGAAAATTTTACCAATCGTTCCATCACAAGGCGCAACAATTTTGTTCCCTGATGGTTTAATTGCAATCCCGTCACCTACAATTTTCTCAGCAAAAACCACATCAGGAACATCTTCGATTGGCACTATCTCTCCAGATAATGGTGCAATGATTTCATATCCTGATTCGTTGGTATTCTCTTCTGAAACTAATTTTTTCAGCTTATCGAACAGCCCCATGTTTAAGCTCCTCAAGTCAATGCGATTTTATCAATGGCAACTAGCAAACCGCTTTTTGTTTAATAAATTCATCCATCAGGTCTGCTACTTCATCTGCTGTTGCGGCAGCAAGAGCCTGCTCGGCTAACTGTTTTGCGTCTTCGTAATTGGTATTACGGACTAATTTTTTAATCAGTGGAATAGAGATCGCACTCATTGAAAATTCGTCAAGGCCCATACCTAGTAACAGAATAGTCGCCCGCTCATCACCAGCTAATTCACCGCACATGCCAGTCCACTTGCCAGCAGCGTGTGATGCATCGATGACCTGTTTGATCAGGTTGAGTACAGACGGTGATAATGGATTATACATTTTCGAAATCAGTTCATTACCACGATCAACTGCTAATGTGTACTGAGTTAGATCATTGGTACCTATACTAAAGAAATCAACCTCTTTAATCAGGTGGTGTGCAATGACCGCTGCGGCTGGCGTTTCGACCATGATACCGACTTCAATGGTATCGTCAAACGATTTACCTTCGTCACGCAGTTGTACTTTCAGTTTGTTGAGTTCGGCTTTTAAAAAACGGATCTCTTCGACAGAGATGATCATTGGGAACATGATCCGAATTTTACCAAATGCAGAAGCTCGAAGTAGTGCTCGTAACTGAGTGTGCATAATTTCAGGACGATCAAAGAAGATTCGTACTGCGCGCCAGCCAAGAAATGGGTTCATCTCTTTTGGCAAGTTGAGATAAGGCAGATCTTTGTCCCCACCAATATCCATAGTACGGATAATGATCGGGTGGTTTGGCATGCTCTCAGCAACTGCTTTATAAGCTTTGAACTGTTCGTCTTCAGTTGGCAGACTATCACGATCCATAAACAAAAATTCAGTGCGGTACAAGCCAATACCTTCAGCTCCGTTACGCTCTGCACCTTTGACGTCTTTAAGGCTGCCAATGTTAGAACAGGCTTCAACTCGATGACCATCCAATGTAATTGCGGGTAGATCTTTAAGTTTAGCGAGCTCTTCTTTCTCGGCTAGAAATTCGATTTGGCGTTTTTTATAAGATTCTAACTGCTCGTTGCTAGGGTTAATCAGTATTTCATTATTAACCGCATCTAATACCAGAATATCTCCATTTTTAACTTTATTGGTAATATCATTGGTACCTACAATTGCAGGAAGTTCTAACGAACGAGCCATAATTGATGTATGGGAAGTTCGGCCACCGAGCTCGGTTACAAACCCTAATACTTTATTCAGATTGATTTGAGCGGTTTCTGATGGGGTTAAATCCCCAGCCACTAAGATCACTTCCTCTTTGATAGAACTCAAAGAGACAATATCGATTCCCAGCGCATTTTTAACCAGACGTGACCCAATATCGCGAAAATCTGTTGCTCGTTCACGCAAATAAGGGTCATCCAAGTTGGCGAGCATTTGAGCATTTTGTTCAATCACTGCATTGATTGCGCGATCCGCTGATGCAAGTTCATCTTGGATGAAGGTTTTGATATCTTCTTCCAGTTCCTCATCTTCAAGTAACATAATATGTCCCTCGAAAATGGCCTCTTTTTCTGCACCGAAGGTTGCACCAGCCATGGTCTTGATCTCTTCTAGCTGGGCTGCTGTTTTATCTCTGGCATCCAAGAAGCGCTTAATTTCAGCTTTGACTTCACTGGACTTAATGGGGTGTTGATTAATAACTACTTCATCTTCACTCAGCAAAAGTGCCTTTCCGAAAGCAATGCCTGGTGAAGCTGGAATTCCTGATATCATAACCTAAACCTTTATAAACTGAACGATAAAAAGATGGGAGGAACTATTCTAATTCATCCATCAATGCAACTAATTTTGCTACTGCATCTTTTTCATCAGAACCTTCGGCACGAATCGTAATTTCAGTCCCCTTGGTCAACCCGAGAGTTTGCAATTTAAACAAGCTTTTCGCGCTGGCAGATTTGCCACCACTGATAACAGAAACATCGCTACTAAACGATTTTGCTTCTTTAACAAACTGGGCTGCAGGGCGGGTGTGTAGTCCATTTTCTGCGGTAATAACAACGTTTTTCTCAAACATAGGTGTACCTCTATTTTAGTTATCGGCTATATTGATGTTATTATCAAACAATTTGAGCATGACAAACTCATAACTGTAAGAAAGTATGTAGTAAAATAACGATATTTAGCCTAGTAGTGCTTAATCTACATCAAAATATAAGCAATCGATGAGCGATGTTGAATCACTGCAAACGTTATTTTTTAACAAATTTTTTGTTTTGCTCAACAATGATGAAGCCCATCATATTGTCTGTGTAGACGAGCCTATCTGCTGTTGACAATGCAGGTAGTGCCTGCCGCTGGGCGAAAAGTATAGTGGTTATTGAATGTGATCACAAACAGTTTGAGTGATAAAGCTAAGTGAATGGGAACGGGCATTTTGCGCCATGTTCACGTGGCAAAATTAAAAGATTAAATGACAATATTGAGAGCTCGATCAAAAAAGCCAACCCTTTGATGGATTGGCTTTTGATCATTTGGCATAAAATTACTGCAGATTTTCTTCTTCAGTAAACATATTAGCAAACAATGGGCTACTTAAATAACGCTCGGCTGCACTGGGTAAAATGACCACAATTGTTTTGTCAGCATATTCTGGTTCTTCGGCGATGCGTGCGGCTGCCACAACAGCTGCGCCAGATGAGATACCGGCTAAGATCCCTTCCTCCTCCATGAGTCGGTGTGCCATCGCAAAAGCTTCTTCGTCACTCACCTGCTCGACTCGGTCAACTAAGTCTAAGTCCAAGTTCGCGGGTATAAAACCAGGTCCAATACCTTGGATTTTGTGTGGACCAGGCTTGAGTTCTTCACCTGCTTTTGCTTGGGTAATCACCGGGGATGTAGTCGGTTCAACGGCAACGCTGAGAATCGCTTTACCCTGGGTTTTTTTGATATAACGCGAGGTTCCTGTCAAAGTACCCCCAGTGCCGACGCCAGCGATAAACACATCAACTTCGCCATCTGTGTCATCCCAAATCTCAGGGCCAGTTGTTTGTTCATGGATTTGTGGGTTAGCTGGATTATCAAATTGGCCGAGCATAATATATTTACTGTCACTATCGACAATCTCTTGAGCCTTGGCTATGGCCCCTTTCATCCCTTTAGGACCTTCAGTGAGCACTAGATTTGCACCAAGCGCTTTGAGTAGTTTACGTCGCTCAAGACTCATACTTGCTGGCATCGTTAAAGTGATTGGATAGCCACGAGAGGCTGCGACAAAGGCCAATGCAATCCCAGTGTTGCCACTGGTTGGTTCAACCAGTTCTTTGCCCGGACCCAATAGCCCTTTTTTCTCGGCATCCCAAACCATGTTAGCGCCAATACGACATTTGACACTAAAACTTGGGTTGCGTGATTCGATCTTGGCTAAGACATTGCCTTTAGTGACGCGATTCAATCGAACCAACGGTGTGTGGCCGATGGTTAGCGTATTATCTTCATAAATTTTGCTCATTGGACATACCCTTTCATGATGCTTTACATAACTACCTAGGATAAAGCCTTCAATTAATAAATGAAGGAAGCTTTAGTTATAATCATATGTAATAAAGAGATAATAACGGGCTGAGCTAGTGCTCAAGCCATGGAACGCGTCGAAGTGGCGATTGTTCTTCATCGCGATAATAGTCCACCCACAGGGCTGTTGCTCCGCAAATTGCAGCGGGCATAACGACCCAGTTTACCAGTGGGATCCACGTTGCCACCGTGACCAATGCACCAAACAGCCAGTTCCCTAGGCGATTACGTGATAGCTGTGCACGCATCGGTCGAAAGGCGATTTTATGGTTATCAAAAGGATAATCAATATATTGAATAGCCATCATCCATGCACTAAACACAAACCAAAGCACAGGAATAACTGTTTGACCTAATCCGGGGATAAAAAAAGCGCAGACTAAAACGAGGGAACGTGGTAGCCAGTAACAAAATTTTTGCCATTCTCGAAGCAAGGTGCGAGGAATGTCAGTGAGCAGCTCACTGAGTTTAGCCTCTGGAAGTGGCTGGCCTGTTAGCAATAGTTCAGTTCGTTCAGCTAAAATGCCATTAAACGGTGCGGCCAACCAGTTGCCGACACTGGCAAAAATAAACGAAAATACAAAGATAATTGCAATGACTGCAAGCGGCCAAATCAACCAATCCAGCCAATGTAAACTAGTTGGGAGTGCTAAGGTAATTTGTTCGATCCAGTATTGTAGTCGATCAAATAGCCAGTAAAATGCTCCTGCGAATAGTAGTGTATTCACTAATAGAGGAATGATGACAAAAAGTCGCAGTCCAGGTCGGCTCACCAATCGCCAGCCTTGGACGAAATAGTGGGCACCCGAGAGATGAGTCCGGGATAAATCCTGCATTGTGGGCAGTTCCGTTAAGTAAAATGGACTATCATATTACAAACCTTGGATGGCTCTGGTAAAGTCGCTCGAATGAATATACATGTATTAGGGTGTTATGCGTTTAAAGTCAATTCGCTTAGCGGGTTTTAAATCGTTTGCTGAACCAACGAAAATTCCGTTTCCTCGGCAGTTGACTGGGGTCGTCGGGCCAAATGGCTGCGGGAAGTCAAATGTCATTGATGCTGTGCGTTGGGTTCTCGGCGAAAGCTCGGCGCGTAACTTGCGCGGCGATGCCATGACTGATGTTATTTTTAATGGTTCAACCCGCAGAGCGGCTGCATCGAAAGCCTCTGTTGAATTAGCGTTTGATAATGAAAGTGGTCGATTAGGTGGAGAATATGGTGCGTACAATGAAGTGGCGGTGCGCCGTGAGGTGACGCGTGATGGCCAAAATCTGTATTTTTTGAACGGTACTCGCTGTCGTAAAAAAGATATTACGGATCTGTTTTTAGGCACCGGTCTTGGCCCGCGCAGTTACGCGATTATTGAGCAGGGCATGATCAGCCGATTAATTGAATCCAAACCTCAGGATTTAAGAGTCTTTATTGATGAAGCCGCTGGTGTTTCTCGTTATAAAGAGCGCCGCCGAGAAACCGAAAATCGCATTCGTCATACTGAAGAAAATCTGCTGCGATTGAATGATATCGAGAGTGAATTAACCGCGCAAGTGGACAAGCTTCGTGTGCAAGCACAAGCGGCTATGCGCTATCGTCAGTTACGTGATCGTCTGCGCCAATTACAACAGCAGCAATCATTAGCTCAGCTGCGTCGTTTGGACCAAGCTCTTGATCAAAAAAATAGCGAAGAGTCTACACAAAACCAGCAACTGGCTATGTTGGATGCTAAGCTGACCGAACTTGATAATCAGCATTTATTGGTCAGTGAAGAGCAGCGTGAACTTATCGAGCAACTGGATAGCTTTCGCCAAGAGCAAGCTCAAAGTGCCGCTCAACTCGCGCGCTGTGAAGAGCAATTGCTCTTTCAACAAGCCAACCAAAAACAGCGTATAACTCGAGAACAGAGTTACCAACAGCGTATTGAACAGTTGCAACAAGAACTTGCCACTCGCCAACAGCAAGTCCCGCAACTAACCGCGCACATCGACACCCTAGAGCAAGAGTTTGCCATTGGTGAGCAGCAATTGGATGAACTCAATGACACCTTGCAACAGGCTGATGACGCGCAGCAACAAGCTAGCGCCCGTAAAAGTGAAGCCGATCATCAAAGTCAACAGCTGCGCCAGCAGTTAGCAACACGTCAAGAACAACAGCGTGGTGCCCAGCACTTGCAGCAGCGATTACAACAGCAATTACAAAAGCTCTCAGTGCAATGCAATGAGCACGCTAACTTGTTTGAAGATGAGTTAGGTGAGCTTGACTCGCAACTACAACAAGCTGAGCGACAAGTTCAGCAACAACATACAACCGTTTTGCAGCTCAGTGCGTGTCAGAAGAATTGTCAAACAGAGGTTGAACAAAAAAGTGAACACTTACTAAAGCTCAATCAACAGCTGTTTAAGCAACGTACCGAGCGACAGTCATTGCAGCAACTACTCGATTCGCTAGCCAAACAGCAATATGTCGCATCCCATCCGCTTAGAGAGCGATTATCGATAACGCCTGGGTGGGAGTTGGCAGTTGAAAAAGTATTAGGCCCTTGGTTATTCGCTGAAACTGATCAACGAAAGCGTGAGCAAGCGGATCTGGCGATTTGGGCTGATGTAAGCGTGCCTGATAATGAACCTCAAAATGCACTTGTCCATCATGTGCAAGGCGCGCCAATAATACTGCTTCGTGGGGTTCGCTGTGTGTCTAGCAAACAGCAAGCGCTGCAAGAGCGAGATCAGTTAGCTCCCCATCAATCGCTGATTACCGCGCAAGGTGAATGGTTTGGGCGTGATTGGCAAAACGTATTGGGTGCCGATGACCATCAGTCGATTTTGGCTCAGCAAACGCATTTAGAACAACTCGACAAGCAATTGCAGACCCTCGAGCCCAGCCAGCAACAGGCTGAACAAACCCTTACAGTTGCCAAAGAACAGTTACAACAAATTGAAGCAGAGCTTGAAATCGCTCAACAAGCGCTGCAAACAGGCCGTGCGCAGCAGGCGCAACTAACGCAGCAGGTAGCTTTAGCGCAGCAGCGCCATGCTCATCAACAAACCCAACAAGAAGTGCTGCACGCGCAATATCAACAAGCACAAGATGAATTGCAAGAGTCGCAAGCGCAGGTTGATATGTTGGCTGAACAGCTCGAAGAATTGCAGTGGCAATTTGAACAGCAACAGCAACAGTATTTGAACGTCGAGCAAATCGCGCAGCAATGCACGCAGCATCACCAACAGCTCAATGCTCAGAGTCAACAGATAGAGCGTAATCAGCATCAGCTCCAACTGAAGCTGCAACAGCAACACGCAAAGCTCAGCCAAATCAGCGAATGGGTCAAGGATAGAAGCGAACAGTTGAAGCAGTTACAAGCTGAACTCGCTGAGCTTGCTGAATCTGCTCAGCAAGGCGTTGATTTAGAGCAATTGCTTCAGCAAGCTGAAACACTGCGCCAATTGCAATTAGAGCAACAAGTTCAACATGAGCAGTTAGAGGGGAAACGCCAGCAGTACCAACAGCAATTGACGCAATTGAGTTTAGATCACAAAACGCTGCAAAGCCAAAAAGAGCAGCAACAGCAATTATTTCAGCAACAACAGTTAGCCAGTCAGGAGCTATTAACGCGTCGACGTGTCCTGCTTGAACAATTAGCTGAGGCCGGAGTGACATTAAGCCCACAAGCACTGGATGAGATTGACATGACGATCGATTATGCCGCTGAATTAGATGCGTTAGCGCGTCAAATCAAACGCATTGGTGCGGTGAACTTAGCCGCAGA